>JAUSID010000097.1 GCA_030648295.1 Opitutaceae bacterium
ACAGTCGACAAGCGCGTTGGGGAGCCTTTCGACAAGCTCAAGGCCATTATTTCAATAAAGCAATTGGCCCTGAGCCCGTCGAATGGGCAACGCGCTCCACCTTTCAGTGAATTCGAAACCGGAGCAGGAACGCACTTCGACCGCATGGATGCGGCTAAAACCGCGGCGCGGTTTTGTCATCCGCTCCTTCGCCCCTCCTCCTTCCGCCCCTCCGCCCCTCTGCCCCTCCGCCCGCGGTTGCCGCGGGCTCACGCCTGCGGCCGGTAAATCACCCAGCGGCGGAACAGCGGGATGGCGTGACAGACATCCTGCGCCAAAGGCACCATCCAGGCGGTCAGGAAGC
This sequence comes from Opitutaceae bacterium, assembly GCA_030648295.1. Classification (GTDB taxonomy): domain Bacteria; phylum Verrucomicrobiota; class Verrucomicrobiia; order Opitutales; family Opitutaceae; genus ER46. The sequence continues at coordinate 344 of JAUSID010000097.1, forward strand.
GATAGGTTTGCAGCAGCCGGCCGGCCGATAGAAACGGAACCCGCAACGGCAGAAACTTCAGCCGCACCAGGACGCTGAATACGTCGAAGCACGCTTGAATCTGCTTCCGGCTGAACTGCGGGTAATCAATCACCGCCTCCCGCCGTTCCACGTAGATCGCTTTCTCCGGGATCCACTTGTTCTCCGCGCAAATCCGCGCGAGCGATGTGCCCGGATACGGCTGATAGACATACCGGAACGGGATGATCCGCAGGCTGCGGCACAACCGGACTGTTTCCAGGTGCAGTTCCACGGTCTCATGCGGCAACCCGATCATCACCTGGCCGTAGACCTCCTCGATGCCTTCGCTTTTGCAGAGATCAACGGTGCGGCGAATGTCCTCGTTGCTGTGGCCGCGGCCGAGCACTGTTTTTCTGAACTTCTCGTCGCCGTGCTCGATCCCGAGGGCCACTCCCTTGGCGCCCGCCGCTTTCAATCGTTTCGCCATCGGCGGAGTCAGCGTGCCAGGCCGCAGGTTGCAGTAAAACGGCCAGCTGAAACGCGCCTGATAGAGCGTGAAGAACTCTTCGAACCATTCCACATCCATCGTGATCGTGTCGTCGTCGAAAAACAGAAACTTGAATTTCAGTCGCGCCGCATCGCGTTCGATTTCCGCGATGGCCTTCGCCGGGCTGCGCAGCCGGTGATACTTGCCCTTGCCCCGGTAAACCTGGCTCAGCACCTGGTTCGAACAATACGGACATCGAAAACGGCAGCCGCGGCTGAATATCATCCGGTGCATGCCGGCCTGCTCGTCGATCGCGCGCTGCGTCTCCGCCTGGTCGTGCTCGGGAAATGGCAGCACATCCAGATCGGCGATCAGCGGCCGCAGCTCGTTGCGAACCACGGCGCCCTCGTGGCGGACCCACAGGTTTGGAATGCGTGAAAAATCCCGGCGCTCCTGCAACGCGTTCGCCAGATCCAGCATCGGATACTCCCCTTCGCCGCGCACAATTCCGTCGAGCGTCGGAATATCCACGAGGCCTTCCGGCTCCACGGTCGGATGGATTCCGCCGCAGACGATCATCGCTTTTGTCGCCGACCGCAGGCGCGGAATGATCTGCTTGAGATGCTCGAACTGGCAGCTGGTCGCGGAAAACCCGATCAGCCCCGGCGGGTCATTCTCGACCTCGCGGCAGAATGGTTCGATCTCCTCCAACGACGACAGATGCCGGTAGCGAACCTCGTGTCCTGCCTCCTTCAATACGCCAGCCACCGAACCGACGCCGCAGCTGTAGGACGGGCCCAATCCAATCGTGGGATAGACGAGCAGGATCTTCATGGTTTCATGACCCTTCAGATCCGCAGCCCGGACTGGTTCATTTCCTATCATGGCAGACGCTCCCACCCCGGACAATGGGGTGATCCCGGTAACAACGGATCGACGGGCGCATCTCCCCGCGAGCCGGCGGGCTTGCACCGGCGGGGTGCTTCGCGGATAAGAACCGACGCCCTCGGGGAAACGAACATTCCGAAGGTGAGGCAACCCACACGAAAGAAAATTCCACCATGGGCGACAGATCTCCGAAATCCGTACAGAAACAGGCTTCGCAAAAGCAGTCGAAAGCCGACGCCTCGAATCAACAGAAGCAGTCCCTGATCGCGTCGCAGCAGGCGACCAAGGCGAAGCTGGCGGCGAACAAGAAGAAGTAAGTTCACGCTCACCGGCAGAGAAGGCCCGTTCTCGATCCATCCCCACCGCTGATCCCGCCGATGACGCGGATGCGGTTAAATGGATTGGTTCCGCCATCATGCCACCAGCGCCTCGTGGAGGCCCGGCGTTCAGGCCGAGCCAAGCTCGATCTTTAACCGCAGATTTCGCAGGGGGCGCAGATATAGGCCGGGGCAGAAAAAGAGCATCAAGCCGATCGGGTAGCCTGGTATCTGCGTTCATCTGCGTCGAATCCCCGATTCGCGCAGCTGTCGCGGAAAAACGCCGGGGGACCAGCGCCCGCAGCGGGCCGCGCGTGACAGACAAACACCTACAAACCCCTTCGTGTCTTCCCACAAAACACGCCTCCACATCTGACATCGTAATCAGACCAACACGGCTACAAGGCCGCCGGGCATCTCCGTATGCTTTGCGGTCTAATGAACAAACTCATCGCCGTCGGTGCAGCGTTGGTGACCGCGTTTCTCCTCCCGGCCGCACGCGGCGCCGGCGACATCTCCGAAAAGGTAATCTGGTCCGATGACAGCGTCCCCGAGGGAGCGCTGGAGCTCACCGACGGACGCGATCTCTGGAACTGGGTGGCCAGCAATCCCACCCCCGTCTCCGGCGCACTCGCCCACCAATCCGAAGCGCTCGCCGGTCTCCACGAGCACTTCTTCAACTACGCGAGCTCGCCCCTGCAGGTGGCGGCCGGCGAGGTCCTGTTCGCCAACGTCAACCTCGACGCCGACAACCCTCCGGCGGAGGTGATGCTGAGCTGGCACGCCGACGGTTGGGAGCACCGCGCCTACTGGGGCGCCAACGCGATCAACTACGGCAACGACGGCTCCGCCAGCCGCCAGTTCATGGGCGCGCTGCCGCCCGCCGGCCAGTGGGTCCGCCTCGAGGTGCCCGCCAGCCTCGTTGAACTCGAAGGGGCGTCGATCACCGGCATGGGCTTCTCGCTCTTCGATGGTCGTGCCACCTGGGATACGTCCGGCTCCGCGTCGATCGTGGACACGCCGGCCGTCGCCGTCTCGACCGGCAGCGACGAAGTCTGGTCGGATGATGCCTTGCCGGACGGCGCGGGGGCCTTCACCGACGGACGCGATGCCTGGAACTGGGTCGCAAGCAATCCGGCTCCGGCTTCCGGCGCCCTCGCCCATCAATCCAATCTGCTGGCCGGCCAGCACGAGCACTTCTTCAATGACGCGAGCAAGCCGATGACCGTCGCCGCCGGCGACGTGCTCTTCTCCCACGTCTATCTCGACGCGGCGAGTCCACCGACGGAGATCATGTTGAGCTGGCACGCCAACGGCTGGGAGCACCGCGCGTATTGGGGCGCCAACATGATCAACTACGGCAACGACGGCTCGGAGGGCCGCCAGTTCATGGGTGCTCTCCCCGCCGCCGGTCAATGGGTCCGGCTCGAAGTTCCCGCCAGCAAGGTCGGCCTCGAAGGCGCGAGCGTGACCGGCATGGGCTTCTCCCTGTTTGACGGGAGTGCGACCTGGGACCGCTCGGGCCGATCCACGTCCGCCGCGGCGACGACGACCACACCGACCACGACGGTGGCCGTGAGCGCAGTCGATTTCATTTGGTCCGATGACGCCGTGCCGGAGGGAGCCGCGCAGCTCACCGACGGGCGCGATGCCTGGAACTGGACCGCGAACAGCCCGGCGCCGGTCTCCGGTTCGCTCGCCCACCAGTCGAATTTATCCGCGGGACTGCACGAGCACTTCTTCAATTACGCGAGCGCGCCACTCACCGTCGCGGCCGGAGAAGCGCTCTTCGCCTATATCCATCTCGATGCGGCGAATCCGCCGAGTGAAGTGATGCTGGCGTGGAATGCCGACGGCTGGGAGCACCGCGCGTATTGGGGCGCCAATGCCATCAACTACGGCACGGAGGGAACCGCGAGCCGCCGCTCCATGGGCGCGCTGCCCGCCGCCGGCCAGTGGGTGCGACTCGAAGTACCCGCCAGCCAGATCGGTCTCGAAGGGGCGACCATCACCGGCATGGGTTTTTCGCTCTTCGACGGCCGGGCGACATGGGACATGACCGGCAAGAGCAGCTCGATCACGGCCGGAACCACGACGACGCCCACCACGGTCGTGACGACAGTGGTTCCGACGACGCCGACGACGCCGGTCGTATCGGTGATCACACCGCCCGTCATCACGACGACCCCGGTTGCACCCCCGACTCCCATCGTGACGGTACCGGTCGACTCGATCCCGGCTTCCGGCGCGGTCGCCGCGGCGATCCAGCGGCAGGCCATCGACGGAATCGCGCTCCAGCTGGCGAAACCCGGTGACAGTCTGCTGCACGTGCTTTCCCCGACGCTGCTCGAGTTGAAATTGGTCGACACAAAACAAGCCGGTGCCGGCCCGCTCAATCATTGGAACTTCGTCAACAGCAGCGGCCAGATGACCACGCCCGCGACCAACGAGTTCGCCGTCACCGTCGAAGGCCGCACGATCAACGTGCAGGCGGTTGGTTTCAAGCGGCGCGTGCTGTCCGCCCCGTTGCTGGAGTACGATCTGCGGGTCGAAAACAGTCTTTACCTCCAGCTCGCATCGCCGATCGCCGACGGTGAGTTCGTGCAGGTGGTGAATCCCGACGGCCGGCTGTGGACGAGCACCACGCGGTTTCAGGTGCTCTGCGATGCGCAGCGGTATAGCCCGGCGATTCACGTGAACCAGGAAGGCTACGTGCCGTCGCTGCCAAAGAAGGCGATGGTGGGCTACTTCCTCGGCGACATGGGCGAGATGAACATTCCCGCCGGCGCGGGATTCGCGATCGTGGATGCGCGCAGCGGCACGGCGGTTTACCGCGGCAACCTCGTCGCGCGTCAGGATGTCGGATACAACACCTCGCCCGCGCCGTACCAGAAGGTGTTGATGGCCGAGTTCACCGACTTCGCGACCCCGGGTGAGTACCAGCTCCAGGTCCCCGGCCTCGGCGCCTCGCTGCCGTTCCTGATCCACGACGGCATCGCGATGGGCTTCGCCCGCACCTACGCCCTTGGCCTCTACCACCAACGCTGCGGTTCGAACAATACGCTGCCGTTCACCCGTTTCACCCACGATGCCTGTCACACCGCCGCCGCGCAGATTCCCGTGCAAGGCGATCCGCAGTTCAACTTCACGTGGGCCACGATCGCCCGCTATGCCGCCGAAGCCGGTGCAGACAACCCCGCGCAGATTGCGCCGCGGCTCACGAGCGAGTCCAACCAACTCTATCCCTTCATCAACCGGGGCACGGTCGACGTCTCCGGTGGCCATCACGATGCCGGCGACTACAGCAAGTACACGATCAACAGCGCCGAGTTGATCCACTATCTGATCTTCACGGCCGATTCGATGCCCGGCGTCGCCGCGATGGACAACCTGGGCATTCCCGAGAGTGGCGATGGCATCAGCGATGTGCTGCAGGAAGCGAAGATCGAGGCCGACTACATCGCCAAGCTCCAGGACGCGGACGGTGGTTTCTATTTCCTCACCTACCCGAAGAATCGCGAATACGAGTCCGGCACCCCGCCCGAGCTCGGTGATGCGCAGGTGGTCTGGCCGAAGAACACGTCCGTCACCGCCGCCGCGGTGGCCGCGCTCGCGGAGTGCGCCTCGTCGCCGCTGATGAAGCGGCACTATCCCGACGCGGCCGCGAAATACCTCCAGCAGGCGCGGCTCGGCTGGCAGTTCCTGATGAACGCGATCGCGAAACACGGCAAAGCGGGTTCGTACCAGAAGATCACTTTCTACAGCGATCACTACACGCACGACGACGAGCTCGCCTGGGCGGCGTGCGAGATGTTCCTCGCGACCGGCGAATCACAGTACCAGGACCAGATGTTCGCGTGGTTCTCCAATCCCTCCGACTCGGCCACGTTTCGTTGGGGCTGGTGGCGGATGTCCGAGTGCTGGGGCAACGCGGTTCGCAGCTACGCCTTCGCCGCGCGCAGCGGCCGGCTGCCGCAGGGCGCACTCAACGCCGCATATCTCGCCAATTGCGAAAGCCAGGTTGTCGCCGCCGGTGATGACGCGCTCGATTGGTCGGACAAGAACGCCTACGCGACACCCTTCCCCATCGCGACGAAACGCGTGCGCGGCGCGGGTTGGTACTTCTCGCTCGACCAAGCCTCCGACATGGCGGTCGCGTACCAGATTCAGGCGAAGCCGGCGTATATCGATGCGCTCGTCGGTGCGATGAACTACGAAGGCGGCACGAATCCCGTCAACGTCACCTACCTCACCGGCCTCGGTCTCAAGCGCCAGCGCGAGATCGTCAGCCAGCGCGCGCAGAGCGATCGCCGCGTCCTGCCGGAAACCGGCATTCCGCTCGGCAACATCCAGGCAAGTTTCGACTATCTCCAAAAATACGGTCCTGAGCTCGGCAACCTGTCGTATCCAAGCGACAACGCAGCTACCGGACCGTATCCCTTCTACGATCGCTGGAGTGACACGTTCAATGTCACCACCGAGTTCATCAGCGTGAATCAGGCGCGCGGCACCCTGGCGACATGCTTCCTGGCCACCCGGACCGCGAGCGCGAACGTCGCCTGGAAAGCCATCGCCGCGCAAATCACGGTGCCCGCGACCGTCGCATCGCTCGACGCGCCCGTGACGTTCACGGTGCAGGTCCCCGGCATGGACATCGGCAGCGCCCGCGTGGTGTGGGAAGCCCGCGATCAGGAACCCGCGTTCGGGTCCACGTATTCGATCACGCCGAAGACCAACGGTGCGCAGTGGGTCGAGGTTGAAATCGAATGGCCGGATGGCCGCCGCGCCTGCGGCGCCGGCACGTACACGGCGAACAGTCCCGTTGTTACCTGGGTGAGCGGCGCGCTGCCCACCGGCGCGAGCCCCGGCTCGGGCGGCGGTGACGGCTGGACGTGGTCGGACGCGAATCTCGCGCCGGGTTCGAGCGCCCGCTCGCACGAATCGAATCTGGCGGCCGGCGTGCACGAACACTGGTTCACCGGCGCCACCGCCACACTCGAAGTCGGCACGGGTGACTCGCTCTTCGCATGGGTCTATATCGATCCCGCGAATGCTCCCAAGGAGATCATGCTGGCGTGGAACGACGGCTCGTCATGGGAGCACCGTGCGTTCTGGGGCGGCGACCACATCACCTATGGCACGACCGGCACCGCCGGCCGCCGCTCGATGGGACCGCTGCCGCCAACCGGCCAATGGGTGAAGCTGACCGTCCCCGCAAGTGCGGTCGGCCTCGAGAACCGCACCCTCAGCGGCATGAGCTTCACGCAATTCGACGGCCGCGCGACCTGGAACAACGCCGGCAAAGAGAGTAACTGAAGACGCTGGAAGACGTAGAAGAACGCGAGACACTGGAAGACGTAGAAGAACGCGAGACACTGGAAGACACGGAAGAACGCGAGACCCTCTCTTCGACGTCTTTCATGTCTTACACGTCTTTCATGTCTTCCATGTCTTCCATGTCTTCCGTGTCTTCCAACGTCTCGCGTTCTTCCTATCTTACCTCGTACACTTCGGCGAGGACCACGCCTGAGGCGCCGGTCTCGCCGCTGATTTGAACGGTATATGCACCCGGCGGCAGCGTCGCGAGCAGCGCGCTGTCGGCCGAGGCGGGGTCCAGTGCGAACGCCCCGACCTGTGCGAACACGCCGGCGAGGCCAGGATCACCGCCCCACCCGGCATTTGTCGCCACCACACTGCCGTCACTGGCCCGAAGGCTGAGTTGGGGTTTCGCCAACGCGCCGGACACGCCGAATTGTTCCAGCCCGCGACCAATGCCGCGAATGAGCACCTTCGCGGTCGTCGGGCCGGAAACGACGAATCCGACAATCAGCATCCCCGAACCCGAGCCGACCAGCGTCCTGGCCGAAACATTCATGAGCCGCGGCATGGTCGCCGTGTAACTGCCGGACGGGGTCAGGTCGTACACCTCGGCGAGAGCAATACCGGAGGAGCCACCCCCGGTGACTTGGACCGAAATTGCGCCGGAACCATACGTCGCCGTCAACGCGGCATCAGCGCTGGTGGAATTGGGGAGCAGAAACGCCCCCACCGCAGATCCGGCCGCTGATACCTGAACGGCATTCTGGCCCCAGTTGTCGTTTTGTCCGACGACCGTCCCGTCTCGATACACGGTCAAAAGCGGATCAGCCAGCACTCCGTCCACTCCGAATGCCTGAAGCGCGGGTCCGGTGGCGCGAATCAGTACCGGCATGGAACCGGAGGTTCCGGCCCCGCCGATGACAAAACCCACGATGAGCGTCTCGCTGCCGGTTCCGGCCAATGACCGGACCGACAGGTTTACCAGGCGGGAATCCGGCGTGGCGGCGGCGAACCCATCCGATGTATGGAAAACACCCTGGCTTGTATTAAAGTAGGAGCCGCTCGGTGTACTCTCCAGCTTGACTGCCCGTACCATATAGGTCGCACCCGGCAGCGCGGCGGTATCGGTGAACGAGGTCCTCCCGATCGGCGAACCCGTGAGTCGGGTGAACGGTCCGCTCACGGAGGCAGCACGACTGACATGATAACCCACCACCGACGCGTCGGGCGATGCGACCCAACTCAAGGTCACCTGGCCGGCGGCCGATCCGCCGCTCAATGACGACGCCGGAGCAACGGGGTACAGCCGCAGCGTCGGATCGCCCATCAATGCGACGTGGATCATATTGGCTGATTCGTTGACCTGGGTTTCGTACAGGCCCGGATTGCGATTGTTTTGGGTGAGCCGGGCGCAGTAACCGATGGTTTCACCGAGCCCCATGGGATGCAGAAACCAGTGCGGCACTCCAGTGTAGACCGCGGCCAGGCCATAGGTGGGCGTCGCGAGAACAGAGCGAACGATATTGTCCTGCTGGTCCCAATCGCCGCACCAGCTTCCGAAAAGCATGACAAAGACGGCGCGGACATCGTTACTGACCATGTCCGTGGTCGTGGCGTCATTGTAGGGAGGCCGATCGCCGAGGCCGGAGACGGTGGCATTGGATCCCGCTCCGCAACCCAGAGCAAAGAGGTAATCGTTGGTTTTCAACGTCGGGATCCAGTAACCGCGGGCGTCATTGTATAAGACATTGAGGTTGGTAAGACTGGTCGCACCGAAGCCAACGAGTGGAGCGAAACTCCGAAAGCCCGCGGCGGCCGGAGCCCTGCCCTCCTTGTCGCCGATGTAGTCGCCGATGAGGGCGCGTCGTTGGACGGTCACTAATGCGTGGCGAAAGTTGTGATCTTTGTTGAGGTATTGACGCAGCAGCACGTCCTCGGTGGGAAAGGAAGGCTGGCTTTGATATTGGAGGTAGCCCGGCATGTTGGCCAGGTCGACGCGGCCAACATTCAGCTGCACCACCCCCGGGACGGTGGATTGGTCGAACTTGCCGTCGCCGGAAACGTTCGAGAGTCGGGCGCCGTCCGCCGGATCGGAGTTCCCGGCCTGCTTCCAATTGACGGTGCTGTCCGTCCATTGGCCGTCCAGATCGCCATAATATACATCCGCCGGCCACGCGCCGAGATGCTCGGGATGCCCATCGGGATTCAACAAGCCGGAGTATGGCACCGGCACGTGCCCGAAAAGAAAAACGGTGTTCACGTTCGCAGGATCGGCGCTGTAGTCCGCGCGAATGAGGTTCTTCACGCTCACCACGGAGTCGTTGCGTCCCACGTCATGGCGAATCACACCCCAGCCATCGCCAATCAGGTCTGCCTCCAGTCGCCGCAGTTCGCTCGCCAGACTTGCGACATAAGTCTTGTCCACGACGAGGATCACCGTTCCGCGGCTGTCCACCAGCGGCACATTGATCCCAGCTTGGACGTAGCCATAACCTTTGTAGCCCGGCGCGTTCTTGACGACTTGATATTCGTAGATGGTGCCCGCCACAACATTGGTATCCGCAAAGCTCGTGCTGCTTCCCGGCAACGTGGTAATGGGGCTGCCCCAGTTCGTCGCGGTGGGCGGCTTGCGATAAACCGCATAACTTGCCGGCGTGCCGTTCGTGTCTTGTTTCCAAACCAGGGCAATCTGCGCGGGTGAAACCTGCCCGGCCGCGGTGATCTCCACGGCATAATTCCACGTGGAATCGACTGCCCGGAGCACGCCCATCGCGAAAAAGCAGGCTGCGCCGGCCGCAATCAGATGTTTCGTCAAACGCACAGGGTGAGGTGGGACCAGAGACATGCCTTCCGGACCCAACCCCACCCGTGAGGACTCGGTAGGTCTTCACCTCCCCACGTTGACCGGTGATCACCGGTCGGAGTCGTTGCGCCTCATGGTCGAGCCCGACTCAATCTATCCGCTCACTCCTCTCCAGCACGGCATGCTGTTCCACAGCCTGGCCGCGCCGCGCTCGGGCGTGGACATCGAGCAAATGCTCTGGGATTTACCCCAGCGGCAACTCGCCGCGCTCAAGCGCGTCGAGCCCCTCGTCGCTTTGACCCTGCTTTTCCCTTTCTTTGCCTCCCGTGCCGCGATCTGGCTTAGCCTGCTCTCCTCCTGCTTCGTCCTGCCTTTCGCCCTTGCCCAGCCTTACGGGATCACTTCGCGGCCGTCGATCGGCCCTTATCTGAACAACCTCCTGCCGTCGGGTGCGCCTGTGGCGGCGGGGGCGTGGCAGACCGTGAAGGCCTTTCCGAACCTGACGTTTGCCACTCCGACTTTTTTGGTCGCGGAGCCCAACAGCAACCGTCTCCTCGTTGGCGGCGACCAAGGGTTGATTTGGGTCTTCGACAACAATCCCAGCGCATCGACCAAGAACGTCTACCTCGATCTCCGTGCGCACTGCCAGGGTTACAATGGCTCGGGCCTGCTCGGCCTCGCCTTCCATCCGGAATACGGGAAGGCCGGCTCGCCGAATCGCGGCTTCCTTTACGTCTCCTACCAATACACGCCTGGACCAGTAAAAGGTTCGCCCGACGCGCCTCCGGATCATAGCACCACGCCTTCCTACAACCGCATCTCACGCTTCTGGGTGCAGGATGGTTACACCAACGCCGATCTCTCCTCGGAGTTCGTTCTAATCAACCAATTCGATCGCCACCTGTGGCACGGCGGCGGCGCCATGTTCTTCGGGTTGGACGGTTTCCTCTACGTGACTGTCGGCGACGAGGGCGGGCAGGCCGACGATTATGACCAAAGTCAGCGCATCGATCTCGCGCTCTTCGGCGGCGTTTTGCGGATCGACGTGGACAACAATCCGAGCCGCAGCCACCCCATTCGCCGGCAACCGCGCAGCGCCACCACCCCGCCCGCCGGCTGGCCCGCGACCTACAGCGCCGGTTATTCGATCCCCAACGACAATCCCTTCCTCGATCCCAGCGGCGGCATCCTCGAGGAGTTTTGGTGCATCGGACTGCGCAGCCCGCACCGCATGACGCAGGATCCCACGACCGGCCAGGTCTGGGTCGGGGATGTCGGCAACGGAGGGTGGGAGGAGATTGATCTCATTCAGAAGGGCGCCAACTACCAGTGGCCTTGGCGGGAGGGCGACCATCCCGGTTTTAAGCCCCAACCGTTCTCGATCACCGGCGTGAGCACGGCGCCGTTCTACAATTATTCGCACGACAAGGGTAACAACTGCGTCATCGGCGGCTACGTTTATCGCGGCTCGCAATTCGCCGCGCAGCTCACGGGCCGCTACATTTTCGGCGACAACATCTCCAATCGCATCTGGTTCCTGGATCCCTACGGTCCGCCCACTCAGATCTTCACCGAACTCACCACGCTTCCGCCCGGCGTCGAATACATCGGGGGCCTGTCTTCGTTCGGCCTCGATCGCAACAGCGAGCTGTATATGTGCACGACGGGCGAGACCGCCTCCATTTACAAGCTGCAGTATTCCGGCCTGCCCACGCCTCCGCTGCCTCCGCTGCTTTCGCAGACCGGTGCGTTCTCCGATGTGAAGACCCTCGCGCCGGCGACGGGCGTCATTCCCTACACCGTCAACGTCCCGTTCTGGTCCGACGGCGCCGCGAAAAGCCGCTGGCTGGCGGTGCCGACCGGCACGGCGATCCGTTTTTCCCCGACCGGCGAGTGGACCTTTCCGTCGGGCACGGTCTTCATTAAACATTTCGAGTTGCCCGTCGACGACCGCAATCCGGCGATCCGGCGGAGGCTCGAGACGCGGCTCATCGTGCGTGACTCCGGCAATGGCATTTACGCCGCGACCTACAAATGGCGCGCGGACAACAGCGACGCGGACCTGCTCCCCGGCGCCCTGAGCGAGAACCTCACGATCGCCACCGCGGGCGGCACACGGACGCAGACGTGGGATTACCCTTCTCCTCATGAGTGCATGCTCTGCCACAACCCGAATGCGAATTCCATCATCGGGGTGAGAACGCGGCAGCTCAATGGCACCCTCACCTATCCGGCGACCGGCGTGAGCGACAACCAACTCCGCACGCTCAGCCACATTGGCCTGTTCGATCCGGCGGTCAGCGAGAGCGGCATGGCCAATTACGCGCGCCTGGCCCCATTGACGGATACTTCCGCATCCGTCGTCACGCGGGTCCGCTCCTACCTCGACGCCAATTGCGCGCAATGCCACCGCCCGAACGGCGGCCAGACTTTCTGGGATGCGCGTTTCGACACGCCGCTCGAAGCGCAGGGCATCGTCGACGGAAAGGTCGAGAACAACCACGGCATCGTCGACGCGCGGGTCGTGGCTCCGGGCAGCCTTTCCCGTTCGCTGCTTTACCTGAGGATGAATTCCACGGATTCCCATCGGATGCCCCCGCTCGGACGCAACCTCATCGATGCGGAGGCCGTCGCGCTGATCGCCAGCTATATTTCAACCGTGAGCGCACTTCCGGTGCTCCAGATTCCCGGACACCTCACGAATATTTCCGGCCGCGCCGTCGCAGGCACCGGCAACCAGACGCTCATCGCCGGATTCGTCGTCGGCGGTTCCGGCACGAAAACCATCCTCGTCCGCGGGATCGGCCCCGCGCTGATCGGGTTCGGGTTGGGCGATGCGCTGAGTGACACCGTCCTCAAGGTGGTCAACGCCCAGGGTTCAATCCTCCTCCAGAATGACAATTGGGGCGACGGCGGAGATGGTCAGCCGATCTCGTCGACAGCCGCCAACCTCGCGGCATTTTCGCTGGCCGCGGGCAGCCGGGACGCCGCCGCACTCGTCACGCTTGCGCCTGGAGCCTACACCGCCCAAGTCACCGGCGTTGGCGGCGCCAGCGGCGTGGCGCTCGCGGAGGTTTACGATGCGAATCCGTCCTCGACCGCGGCAATCCTGACGAATTTTTCGCTCCGCACGCAGGTCGGAACCGCCGCGAACATCCTCATCGCTGGCTTTGTCGTCGGCGGGGAGCTTCCGGTGAAGGTGCTCATCCGCGGCATCGGGCCGTCGCTCGCGCAGTTCGGCGTCGGTGGAGTGCTCGTGGATCCCCAGCTCAACATCTTCAATTCAGTGGGAACCGCGATCGCCTCGAACGACAATTGGAGCGATGTCGACGCCGCGAACCTCGCCGAGACCGCACGGGCCGTGGGGGCGTTCGCGCTGACGGTGGGAAGCCGCGACGCCACGCTGCTCCTCACGCTGGCGCCCGGCGCCTACACCGCGCATCTCATGGGCGTGGCCAACGCCACCGGCGTCGGAATGATCGAACTCTACACGGTGCCCTGAGCGATGAAGCCGCCGGCAAACGAACTGCTCGAGCGCCGGTCGAACCTCTCGGAGGGCAAACGGGACTTGCTGGAAAAAAGGCTGCATGGTCAGACGAGGCCGGGGGCGGGAGGGCTCCTGATCGCTCCGCGCGAGAAAAACAATCGCGCGCCGCTTTCCTCCGCGCAGCAGCGCATGTGGTTTTTCAGCGAACTGCAACCCGGCAGCGCGGTATATAACATTCCCTTCGCGCTGCGGTTGAAGGGAGAGTTGAATATTCCGGCTCTGCGCGCGGCGCTGGACGCCATCGTCCTCCGCCACGAAATCCTGCGCATCCATTTTGTCGCGGAAAGCGGGTCGCCGGTTCAGATCGTCACCGCAGCCGGGCCCGTGGCATTGCCCCAGACCGATCTGAGCGGTGAACCGGCAGTCCAACGCGAAGAGATCCTGCAGCGACTGCTCGCCGAGGAATCCCGCCGGCCTTTTGATCTCGGTCGCGACTTGATCGTGCGGGCAACGCTGGTCCGCCTGGAAGAGGATGAGCATGTCCTCACGCTGGTCATCCACCACATCGCATCGGACCTTTGGGCGTGGGGCATTTTGCTGAGCGAGTTCGGCGCACTTTACGCCGGCTTCGCCGCCGGGAAGCCGGCCGCCTTGCCGGCGCTGGCAATCCAATACGCGGACTATGCGGCGTGGGAGCGGAGCTGGCTCGGCAGCCCGGCCATCGCCAGGCAGCTCGCGTACTGGAAACAAAAGCTCGCCGGCGCCTCGACCCTGCTCGACCTGCCGACCGATCATCCGCGGCCCGCGGCCATGAGCTTTCGCGGCGCACTTGCCCGGCATTCGCTGCCGCCCGCGGTGGTGGAAGCGCTGAAGCAATTGAGCCGGCGCGAAGACGCCACCTTGTTCATGACCTTGCTGGCGGCTTTCAAGGTGCTGCTCTTTCGCCTCACGCAGCAACCTGATGTCATCGTGGGCGTGCCAACCGCCGGACGCACCCAACCGCAAACCGAAGGGCTGATCGGATTGTTCGTGAACACCCTGGCGGTGCGGAACGATTTGTCCGGTGACCCGGCCTTTCACGTTCTCCTGCAGGACGTCAAAACGGCCACCGTCGAAGCGCTCTCCCACCAGGATCTGCCGTTCGACAAACTGATCGAGGAGCTGAGACCCGCGCGCACGCCCGGATATTTGCCGCTGGTCCAAGTAATGTTCACGTTGCAGGCTGCGGTGAACCACGGCGTCCACCTGCCCGGTTTGAGCGTGACGCCGATCGAAATCGATCCGGGCACGGCGAGATTCGACCTCACGCTCGTGGCCGAACAGAAAACCGACGGCCTCGATCTCGTGCTGGAATACAGCACCGACTTGTTCGAGGCGGCCACGGTCCGGCGCATGCTCGGGCAATTCCAAACGTTGCTGGAAGGCATCGTCGCCGATTCGCGACAGCGCATCTCCCAACTACCGATCCTCACAGCCGCGGAGCGCCACCAACAACTGGTGGAATGGAACCGCACGCACGTGGATTTTCCGCGCGATTCCGGCTTGCACCAATTGTTCGAGGCCCAGGCGGTATTGCACCCGCAGCGGGAAGCGCTCGTGGCCGGTTCGCGCCGTCTCACCTATCGCGAACTGAACGAACGCGCCGACCAACTCGCCTGTCATCTCCGCAAGCTGGGCGTGGAACGCGAGACACGCGTCGCGGTTTTTCTCACGCGCGATGCCGAGATGGTGATCACCCTGCTGGCAATCCTCAAAGCCGGCGGCGCTTACGTCGCCCTGGATCCGGCCTATCCGCTGGAACGCCTGGCGTTCATCCTGCAGGATTCGTGCGCCGCCATCGTCGCCACGCAGCGCAGCCTGGTGCCAGCGCTTCCGCCCAGTTCGGGCAAGATTGTCGTGGTCGATGAACTGCCGGCGTCGAGCCGCGACGTTGACTCGATGTCGTGGGTCCCGACCGCCGCGCACGATCACGATCTCGCTTATGTCATTTACACGTCTGGATCCACGGGACGACCCAAGGGCGTCGCGATCGAACATCGCAACGCGGTCGCGTTCGTGCGCTGGGCCGAGACTGCGTTCAGTGCCCGCGAACTCGCGGGCGTGCTGGCCGGCACCTCGATCTGTTTCGATCTGTCGGTCTTCGAAATTTTTGTGCCGCTCAGCGTCGGCGGTAAAATCATCCTCGCCGAAAATCCGCTCGCGCTGCCCGGTCTTCCGGCGGGCAACGAAGTCCGGCTGATCAACACGGTGCCGTCCGTGATGAGGGAAGTGCTGCGACTCGGCCTTCCCACGTCCGTCGAGACCGTGAATCTCGCCGGCGAGCCACTGCCGGCGGATCTCGTGGATCAACTTTACGCGCTCACCCACATCAAGGTCGTCTACGATTTGTATGGGCCCACCGAGACCACGACGTATTCCACGTTCACGCGCCGCGAACGCCGTGCCCGTCCGAGCATCGGACGTCCGATCGCGAATACCGAGCTTTACGTGTTGGATCGTCATTTGGAACCGGTCCCCATCGGCGTGACGGGGGAATTATTTATCGGCGGCCGCGGCGTCGCGCGCGGCTATCTCGATCGGCCCGCGCTCACCGCCGAGCGATTCATCGCCCACCCGTTTTCGGCACAGCCCGACGCCCGCCTCTATCGCACGGGTGATCTCTGCCGCTACCGGCCGGACGGGAATGTGGACTACCTCGGTCGCAGCGACGACCAGATCAAGATTCGCGGCTTTCGCATCGAGCCGGCCGAAATCGAATCGGCCTTGCGCGCCCACCTGGGGATCGTGGACGCGGTCGTCGTGGTGTCCGAACGCGGCACGGGCGAGCGACGACTCCTCGCCTACGTCGTGTCCAAACCCGTGGTGGAGCGCGAATGCGACGTGGATTTCCGAGCGTTTTTGCGACGGACGCTGCCCGAGCCGATGATTCCGTCGGCCTTTATTCCGGTCGACGCGATCCCGCGCACCGCGAATGGAAAAGTGAATCGGTCCGCCTTGCCGGACGCCGGCGCCGTCAACGCCGATCCGACGCGAACCCACCTCGCGCCGCGCGATCAACTGGAAACCCAGCTCGTGGAAATCTGGGAGACGGTGCTGGGCACCAAGCCGATTGGCGTAAACGATCGTTTCTTCGATCTGGGCGGACACTCACTGCTCGCCGTCCGCCTGGCGTCGGTGATTGAAAAATCACTCGAATGCCGCCTGCCCGTCGCCGCGCTTTTTCAAGCTCCGTCGATCGCGGAGCTCGCAGCGGTGATGCGCGCCCGCGGCCAGCCGGCGCCACTGGCGCTCGTGGCGCTGCAGCCGAAAGGTCACCGCCCGCCCCTCTTTCTTGCGCATGCGATGGGCGGAGGAAATCTGTGGGGCTACGCCAACATCGCGCGCGAGCTCGGCGACGAGCAACCGGTTTACGCCTTCAAGCCGTGCGAACCGGAACAGCTCGCCGCCTTTCCGACGATCGAAAGCATGGCGACGCACTATCTTGACGAGATGCGGCGCATCCAACCGCACGGCCCCTATCGCCTCGGCGGCTACTGTTTTGGCGGCAACATCGCTTACGAAATGGCATGTCAACTCGAGGCAGCGGGAGAAACGGTGAGCGTGCTGGCCTTGCTGAACGCGTGGCCGGCGAATGGCGGCCACGATCGCATCACCTGGTCTCCGCGCACGGCCGTCAAGTTTACGGTCAACGTGGGCTACTGGACGATGCGGTGGTGGCAATGGCCGGTGAAAACGCGGCTCCGCTTCTTCAGTTGGAAAGCGCAAACGGCCAAAAAGAAAATCTCCCGCTGGCTCGGCGGCCGCAGGCCCCGCCGCGAGAGCGAGGTCGAACTCCTGGTCGATCTCTCGGATGTCTCGGCGGGCGAGCGGAAACTCTGGCAAGCCCACCTGCGGGCTTTGCGCGGGTATCATCCGCGGCCCTACGGCGGTAAAATCACGCTCCTGCGCACCACCGGCTATCCCTTTTACTCCTCGTTCGACTACGCTCACGGCTGGCGCGCGCTCGCGGGCGAACGGGTCGCGGTGCGATTGGTTCCGGGCATGCACGAAACGCTCATGGTCGATCCGTTCGTGGCGTCGCTCGCGCGCGAGTTGAAGAGCGTACTTGGAGTTCAGTGCCAATGAGTTCTTAGCCCGCATTTTTCACCCTCTTCGTGCCCTTCAATGTCCTGTTGCCCTCGATCATAATTTCGCCCTTCACTGCCCTCGAGTTCATGCGGCTAAGAGCATTCTGCTGACCAGCAGAACGACGATCTCAAGACCCAGGCATTTTACAGGAGATCGCAGAGGCAGCAGAGGCGTCTGCCCGGGCTTGCTCTGCTCCCTCTGCTTCCTCCTGTAAAATGGTTTGGTTGCGGCGGCTGCGGTGTGCAGATATCGATTCGGATCGTTCCTATTTGCGACGATTTCCAAACCACAGAATACTAACCGCAGATTGCGCAGATACCGCGGATAAAGGCAGGAGATACTCCGACTATCCGCGCCATCTGCGTTATCTGCGGTTAAATGTCTTGGCTGAACCTTCGGTTGCGGCCATTGGCCGCGGTGTGCTGCTATTGATCCGGATTGTGCGCGTTTGCGACGATTTCAAACCCCAGAGTTTTTACAGGAGCAAACGGAGGAAACAGAGGCGGCACGTCCTGTACTCTCCGTTGCCTCCGTTACCTCCTGTTGAATTGTCTTGTTGCGGTTGCCGCGGTGGGAAATCTCCCGGTTAGCAGGACCTCGGGCCGCAGGTAGGGACAGACCCCACGTTGACCGGCGATGGGAGAGGAACCGCGGGGAGGCGACGCGCCTCGATACTCCCATGGTCCCACTCCCCCAGGTTCAGCCGCGTTCCGTTTCCTTGCGCTCACCCGCATGGCGCGCGGTCGCGATGGCTTTGATCGCATTGCTACCCCGATTTGCGGCCAACGCCGCCGACATATTCTCGGAGGAGCCGAGCCCCTATAATGCCGCGGTGGGGGCGACGTTTGGCGTGCCGGATGCCGTGCGGTTTAGCGTGACTGGGTTCAGTTCGCCGACGGCTTCGTGGCGGTGGACCGGGACGCTGCCGCCCGGACTGAGCTTCGGCGGCCGGACCACCGCGGGCGATTTCAACGCAACCGCCTGGCCGTCCATCGTCGGCACGCCCACCACGCCAGGCACATATAATATCACGATCCGGGCATCGCAGGGAGCGGACCAGGCGGGCCCCTTCACGCCGGTCATCAACTATCAGATCTACGTCTCTCCGGATTACTATCCCCCGTTGTTCGAGACCAGCCCGTCGAGCCTCACCACCACCGCAGGGACGTCGATTACGATGAACGCTCCCGCGTATTTCGCCAAAACCTACCAGTGGAAATTCAACGGGGTCGATATTCCCGGCGCGACGGGCGCATCATTGACCCTCACCGCCAGCGCGGCCAACGCGGGCTTTTACTCTCAGTCCGCCTTCGGCGATGGCGGCAGCGCCTTTAGTCCGTCCGCCAGCCTCACCGTGCTCACGATTCCCCCCGCGAGCGTCGACCTTGCTTTGGGCGCGAAGCTCACGTTGACAGTGGGCGTCGCCAACGCGGGCGGATCGACGTACCAATGGAGCCGCAACGGCGGCGCGATCTCAGGTGCAACCAGCAGCACCTACGTGGTGCTGGCAGTGACGGTGGCCGATGCAGGCTCCTATACGGTCGCGGTTTCGAACTACGCACACGTGGCGATCAGCGCCGCTGCGGTGGTCACCGTGGGAGGTTCGGTCCCCATCGTTCCGGTGGCGGATAGTTGGCTCTCCAACATGTCTGTCCGGACGAACCTCGGCGTCGGCCAGACATTGATCGTGGGATTCGTCACGGCCGGGGCAAAAAATATCATGGCCCGGGCCGTGGGCCCCGGGTTGAGCACCGCGTTTCCGGCATCCTTCACGGCGTCGCAGGTTCTGCCTGATCCGCGCCTCCGCGTTTTCAGCGGGTCCACCGTGATGGCCACCAACGAAGATTGGGACGCCAGTCTCGCGGCCGGGTTCTCGCAACTGGGCGCGTTTCCGCTCACGACCGGCAGTCGCGACGCGGGCATGCTCCAGTCGATCAACGGGGCGCAGACGCTTCACATCACCGGAACCGGTTCGGGGATCGTTCTCTTCGAGGGCTACGATGCGGACAGCCCGAGTTCGAACCGGCTCAAGAATTTGTCGGCGCGAAATCGGGTGGGCACCGGCGCGGATATCCTGATCAGCGGGTTTGTCATCGGAGGGTCCGGCAACGTGACGCTGCTCATCCGTGGCGTCGGGCCAACGTTGTTCGACAGTTTCGGCATCGCCGATCGGTTGATTGATCCGAAGCTGGAAATCTATGACAGCACCGGGAAGAAGATCGCCGAGAACGACGACTGGAGCCCGGCGCTGGTGAGTGTCTTTGCCCAAGTCGGCGCGGTCGGTCTCACCAGCGGCAGCAAGGACGCCGCCCTGCAGATCACCCTGCCTCCGGGCGCATACACGGCGCAAGTCTCAGGCATGAGCGGCGGTACGGGAGAGGCGCTGGTCGAGGTTTACGAGGTCAAATAGCCTTCGATCTCCAATCCGTTGACACAGGCTGCCGTGCGAAATGTCTGGTCGCGACCGGCCCGCGGCCTCCTCCACGAAGCCTCGCCCCAAAATGTGTTCATGCACCTGCGTCGTGCCTTCGATCATTTCCATGATTTTGCTCGCGCGGAAAAAACGCGCGACCGGCGACGACTCGTGACAACCCGCGGCGCCGTGGATCTGGATCGCATCGGCCGCCGCGCGCACCGCCGCGCGCGACGAAAAATATTTCGCCATCAAGGCCTGGGTGTAACTCTCGGGCCGATGCTCGTCCTTCGCGCGGCAGGCGCTCCAGCAGAGAAGCTTTGTCGCCTCGAGATCGACGCCCATCCGGGCAATCATGGATTGAATCATCCCGAGATCGCCGATGCGTTGCGCGCCGGCGCTGCGCGTGGCGGCGTAGGTGGTGCTTTCTTCAAAACAGCCGCGCAACAGGCCGAGTGCAGAACACGCGGTGCTGATCCGGCCGAAGTGCATTGCGACGGGCACCACGTGCGAAAAGGCGAAGCCGGGTTTGCCGACCATGTTCGCCCCCGGCACGGGCACGTCGTGAAACCGCAGCCCGGCCATGCCCGCGGCACGAAATCCCAGCATATTCCTAATCGGCTCGACTTCGAGTCCGACACTTTCCCGCGGCACCAGACAGGCGACGGGCTTTTCGTCCACCTTGCCGAAGATCAAGAAAACATCCGCGGCCTGCCCACCGCTGATCCATTTCTTTTCTCCGTTCAAGATTAACTCGTCGCCCCGACCGGAGCGCGTGAAGCGCGTGGTCATGGCATTGAGATCGCTTCCGCCGGCGGGTTCCGTCAGCGCGATGGCGCCAATTTTTTCCCCTCGGGAGAGCGGAGGCAGCCACTCGCGTCGTTGAGCGGCCGTGCCCCATTTCAAGAGCGCCATGCTGATCATCGCGTGAACCGTGACGAAGCCCGTGTAGGCGGAGTCGTGGCGGCCCAGCGCTTCGTTCAGCAGGCCGAAGGTCACCGTGTCCCAATCCTGCCCACCGTACTCCGTTGGCAGCGTCGCGCCCAAATACCCGGCCCGACCCAGGTCTAGGATCGCGGAGCGTGGAATCTCCTGCGCCGAATCCCACTCGGCCACATGCGGCGCGACGTGCGTCGCCGCGAATGCCTGGAATTCCTCGCTCCGCCGCTGCTGTTCGGTGGTTAAGTACAGCTTCATATTCAGTTCCGGGCGCCGTCAGGAGGCGCGCGTCTCCAGTTTTCTCGCGACGAACGCCGCCGTGGCGTCGATCGATTTGAAATTCTCGATGTCGAGATCGTCCGTGCCCACCTCGATCTCGAACGTGCGCTCGATGAAAGTCATCAACTGCACCGCGAAAAGCGAGTTGACGATGCCCGCTTCAAAGAGGTTCTCCTCATCCCCCAGCGCGTCAATGTTGACGGACGCGGCGATGAAGCTCCTGACGATTTCCTTCACCTGGCTTGGATCATTCGTGCTCATGAGCTTGGTTCCCGGCGGGGTTGGTTACTGGCGCCGGGATAGGCATGAAACCCACGCCCGCTTTTGATCCCGCATTCGCCGGCATCCACCATCTTCCGCAGGAGAGGGCAGCAGCGAAACTTGGGGTCTTGAAAGGAGTCGTAGAGCACATCGAGTGAGCGCACCACGGTGTCGAGCCCGATGAGGTCGGCGGTTTCGAGGGGCCCCATCTTGTGGCCGAAGCACTTTCTGAAAATCGCGTCGATTTGCGCCGCGGTGGCAAGGCCATCCTGGAACACGAAGGCGGCCTCGTTCATGAAGACGTGGGAGATGCGATTGGAGACGAACCCAGGCAGGTCGCCCACCATGACAGCTTCCTTTTTCAGCTGGGCAAAAAGCTGGGTGACGTTCGCTATGGTCTCCGCGGAGGTGTGGTGACCACGAATGACCTCCACCGTCGGCATCAGGTGCACAGGGTTCATGAAGTGCATGCCGACCACCTTGTCCGGTCGGCGGGTGGCGCGGCCGAGCCGGGTGATCGAAATGCAGGACGTGTTGGCTCCAAAGCAGACGCCCGCCGGCGCGATTTCGTCGAGCTGGCGGTAGAGCGGTTGCTTTACCGCCCACTCCTCGAACACGTTCTCGACAATAAATTCGCACGCCCGGACATCCTCGAGGCGCGTCGTGAAGGTGATGAGCGCGAGGGCCTCGTCTCGCGTGAGCTTCCGGGCGCCTTTGGCGAACATCGGCGCAAAACGCACGGCCTTCAGAATCTCGGCGCGGGCGCGGTCCAAAGCCGTCTCCGACAAATCGACCGCGATCACGCTGATGCCATGGAGCACCAGATCGGCCACCACGCCCGACCCGATCGTGCCGATTCCGATGACCCCGACGGTGTTGAATTTCATGATAGATTCTTTCTCAGGCGACTTCCCGCGGCGCCCGCGAGGCCCCGGCAGGTTCTCCACGCCTTCCAAGACGCTGCTTCCTTCTCGTCCCGCGCGCCATCGCCTCATCGGCTGCAACGTCTTTCTTTTCGGTAGGCGCGAGTTTCTCGCTGAGCAGGCGCACCGTGGGGCATTCGAAGAAGCCGGCCACCGACAGCGGAAGCTGCAATTCCTTCCGCACCGCCGCCACGACTTGGACGGCGGCCAGGGATGTGCCCCCTACTTCGATGAACTTGTCGTCGATGCCAACGTGCGGGTTGCCCAAAATCTTGCGCCAAAGACCGAGTAGTTTTCCGCTCAACGTATCGGACAAATCGCGTCCCGCCATCATCGCCGTGAACCCCGCCGCCCGCAACCGATGCGCTTCAACCGCTCCCGCGATTTTGTGCGCGTCGTCCAGTTCACCGGCCGCGGGCTCGAACTTTTTTGAAAATCGCCGGCTGGCCGCAGACGAATCACGCCGCGGTGGCAGATTTGCCACGCCATTTTTGTTTTCCGCTGAACGCGTGCCATCGTCGCTCACTGCCGGGTGCCCGTAACGCACCTCAGCCATGTGGGTCGCCGTAAAGCGGAAAGTCATCTCCGCGTTCTCCGCGCTCGCGCACCGTGTTCCCAGCGACGCGAGGAAATCTTTCGCCGGCTGGTTTCTTTCCGTCGGACGAAAAACGAGTTCGATTCGAGATTTACCGTCGCTCAACGCGCGCCGGCCGAGCTCGGCGAGCACCTGATGTTCGACGCCCCGCCCCAGCACGCGGCAGCTCATCAGAACCGTGTCAACGCGATAGCAGTCTTCCGCCACCACATACAGCAGCGCGCCGACCAAGCCATAGTCGCCAAACCGATCCGACACGTGCACCGCGAGGCAGTGGTGGGTTTTGTTCTCGAGAAACCGCGCGAGCTCGCTTTCGGAGCGGCGAATCGTGCTGAAGTTAAACTGATTCGTGCGCTGCGTGAGCTGGGCGACGCGTTCGAGTTGGCGCGCCTCCGGAGTGAAAATCGCGACCTTCAGTTCGAGGCCCGCGATGAACGACTCCAGCGTGGGCGCCTGCGCCCGATATTTCTCCCGCTGACCGCTGTTCGCGAGCATCTGCGTGCGCGCACGATCCTCGGCCGTGAGCGTGAAGTGATCGAAAGCCCACACGTGATCGAGAAAGTGCGGGATGATCTCGGGAACCGTCGGCAGCGGCAACACGAGAACCTCGCGACAGTTCGCGCGAACTTCGGCGCATTCGGTCGGGTTGTCGTCGAGCAGAATAAAACTATCGAGGCCAACGTTCAGTTCCGCCGCCAGGGATCTCACGCTGTCGGATTTGGGCGACCAATTGATTCGAGCCGCGGCCAGATGCCCGCGCTTCAGGGCCATGCCGGGATTCCCGGCGAAGACCGACCAGACATCGGCTTCCTGATTTTTGCTGCACAAGCAAAGAATCATGCCGGCCTCCATTTGGCGGACCATGAACTCCTGCAACGCGCGATGCGCCGGCGTCACGACGACGCCGAGCGGTCCGTCTTCGCCGCACGCGCCCTGCCAGAGCGTGTGATCGCAATCGAGCGCGATGACTTTGAACGGCCGCCGGCGCAGGGCGGCGAGCACCCGAAACAAACTCGTGCCAATCGCGGCGAATCCATCCGCCGTGTAGGGGATGTGGCCCAATTGCCGCGCGTCGCCCTGAAAAAAATCCAGGGCGGGATAACGGGCGAGCATCTCCTGCGAGCCCAGCGCGTGAACCCGCGGCAGTTCGCGCACGCGCCGCAACAGCTCGCCTTCGATCCGGGCGAAGGTCGGCCCGCGGTCGGTTCCGGAGGTGTTCGCCTCGCAGGGCACGACTGCGAGCAACGTCTGCGACGTCGTTTGGCGCGTAAAGGCCGAGAGCGCATCAACAAATTCATCCGCGGTGCGCTGAATCTCGCGGGCGAATTTCTCGGCCCCATTTTCCACGGCCCGATCGGCGGCGTCGGCGCGTTCCCGCATGGCATACACGTTGAACAGACCCGAACCCGTCAGTAGGTTTTCCTCGGCCACGGCGCAGTGGAATCCGTGCTGCACGAGAATTTCCTGCACCTGATCGAGCAAAGCGCGCGTTCGATCATGCACCTCGACCACGACCTGTTCGATCAGCGGCCAGTGACCGCCTTCGATTCCCCGGAGAATCTCCAGTTCGCATTTCTCGGCGTCGATTTTCAGCAGATCGACTCGTCGCACGTTGTTTTCGCGGATGATATCGGAAACCGATACTACCGGACACGAGACGATCCGGGAATCCAGTCGATCGGCGAGGAGCTCGTCGATCAATCCGGCCACGGGCTCCGCGTCTCCCTGCCATTGGTCCCGGGCAACATTCATCGCGACGGCGCGGATCGCCTCGCGGTCCTCCTGCTGATTCGCGTGAAAGGTGGAAAAGACGGACGACTTTTCGTAGCACGTGAGGGACGCGTGGCCGCGACGCTCCGACACTCCGCAGTTGAACGGATGGAGACCGGGGCCGTAAGCCTCGCAATTGGCCTTCAACGCGCGAAATGCCGCCGGACTTGGCTCGTAGGCGAGCACCGTGGCGCCGGGCGTTTCGCTGCGGACGAAGAGCGAGAAGAGTCCGATGTTCGC
The DNA here is from genome assembly GCA_030648295.1 of Opitutaceae bacterium. GTDB lineage: Bacteria > Verrucomicrobiota > Verrucomicrobiia > Opitutales > Opitutaceae > ER46. Next base: position 25,193 of record JAUSID010000097.1, read on the forward strand.
GCCAATATCGATGACCGTCCCGGCCTCGGGCAGACGGATGCCATGGCGCAAGTAGCAGCGATCCTGAAAAATCTCGCGATAGACATATTCGGTTTCGTGCCGGTTGAGCTGTGCCACTTCGAGGCCGTTCGGCAGCGTGCAATGATCGAGATCGCGGAAGGAGACCGCGGCCTTCGCACTGTCCAGATGCATTGACGTGGACGGACGTTCTGCGGCCCAGTCCGCCAAATTCAAGAGAATCACATTGCAGCCGTCGCGATTGCGGCGGAATTCGCTGTCCGGATCGAGCAACTGCTGAAAAACCTGGCCGTAGGGCGCGAAGCCAAGCCGCGTGTGAAGCCCGAGCGTGTCGCTCCAAAACCGAAAAACGTCTGTGATGGGTTCAACTGTAAACGTAGCCGCGACGACGATGTTCGTCGTGCTGCCGGGCATGGCTTGCGCCGCGTTGACGGGGTCAAGAGACGTCAACGTCACGCCGCGGAGTTCCAGCCAGCACGCGCCCGAATCGTCGCGCACCTCGATGTCGCCCACCAAATTTTCTGCCGCATCGCGATTCTCCGATGTTAACCGTGCCGTCACCCAGCCATCCGTGAAAACCGCCGGCCGGCGCAACAACACCGCGTCGATTGTCCGCAGCACGAGAGTCCGTCCGCGATCGAGGCCAAACACCATCAGCGATTGAATCGCCGCATCGACTGCGATCGGATCGAGTGAAGATTCCTTCGGCGTGTCCGTCGTCTGTGGCACCGACAATCGGGCCAGCACTTCATGCCCTGATCGCCAGAGCTGGCGCAGCCCTTGAAAGCGCGGACCATACTGGTTGCCGTTTTCCTGTAGCCGACGATAAAACTCCTTCTTGTCGATCGACTGTTCGGCAGTTTGTTGGAAAATTTCCGGCGCGAACGTGGAACGGATTGAGCCGACTTCATCGCTGGCGCCACAATCGATCTCGAGGGTCGCGCACGGTTGGTCACCAGCAGACCGAGTGTCCGCTTCGCGAAACGAGAAACGCGCGCGTTTCTCGTCCTGCCGCGTGCGATCGACGGCGACGTCGATCGGTTTGTCCGACAGGATCAGCGGTTGCAGAAATTTCATGTCCGTGATCCCGACGACGGACGACCGGCGAGCGTCGTCGAGGACGCGAAGCGCCAGCTCGAGATAAAATGCACCGGGCAAGACGATCATCCCTTGGAATCCGTGATCGGCGAGAAACGGCATCGTTTCGCCCCCGATTCTAAAAATCGTGGTCCCCTCCGGCGATCCGGCGCGGGCGTGGCCGACGGCGGGCGGTTCCATGGACGCGTTCATGATGCCGGCCTGCTTGCTGCCTCTTCCGGCAGGCTCTCGATTTCGGCCAGCACCTCCGCTTGGATCGCGAGCGCGGTTCCGGCGATGGTGGAACTTTCAAAGAATTGCCGGAGAGTGAAATCGATTTGATACGCCGCTCGAATTTGCGCGACGATTCGCATCGCGAGGAGCGAGTGACCGCCGAGATCCAGGAAACTTTCGTGCACCCCGATCGGCGCCATGCTCAACGCTGCGATCCAGATGGCGGCCACCGCCTTCTCCACTTCGTCGCGCGGTTCGTCCACGACGCCGGTGCGTTGCATCGCTGCGGGTGCGGCGATTCCGTCGTCGCGCGGGCCGGCTTCCGGCAATGGCGCGGCCGCCTCGGCGATCACAAACTCGAGGTCGCGCGGGCTCACGATGACCTGCGGCATTTTTGCGGCCACGATGCGCTGAAACATTTCCACGCCGTCCTTCGTAAGAATTGCCTGCTGCCGCACCGTTTCTCTCCGGCCTTCGAGTCCGGCGGGCGTTTTCATTTCCGTCAGAATTCCGACTTCGCGCCAGGCCGGCCAGTTGATCGCGATCGTGGGAAAATCCGCGTGCGCGTTGGCGTAGTGCACAAACGCATCGAGAAACGCGTTCGCAGCGCAATAGTCGCCCTGGCCGTGATAGGCCGCGACGGACGACACCGAGGAGAACAACACGATCCAATCGGGGTTGAGATCGCGCACCACGTCGAACAGGACCGCCGTGCCCTGCACCTTTGGACGGAGGACCGCCTCGGCCACGTCGCGCGTTTTGAGCTGGATCAGTCCCTCGCGGAGAATGCCCGCCGCATGGATCACCCCGTGGAGCGCGCCGTGCCCGACCATGATTTCCGCCACGACCCGCCGCATGCCAGCCTGGTCCGAGACTTCGCACGCGTGGACTTCGACTTCACCGCCGAGGGCTTCGATTTCCAGCAACGCTTCGACGATGCGTTTCTCCGAATCGGACAAGGCGCCCGAAGCGAGGCGCGATTTCCACTCAGCTTTCGCCGGGAAAGGCGTTCGCTGCGTGAGGACCAAACGCGCCTGACACGTTTGCGCGAGGTGCTTCGCGATCGCGCGGCCCAAGCCGCCCGTGCCACCCGTGATCAGATAAACTCCCTTGGTTCTCAGACCGTTTGCGAATGGAGCTTGCCCGCCGCTCCGCATCGCGAGCGCTGGCAGTTTTTCTGCGCGAAACGTTCGTTCCCAGCGAAACCGTCCGCGATAGGCGATCACGCGCCCCTTGGCGGGATGGCGGAATTCGTCGAGGAGGCGCGGCGCCCATTCCTCCGCGGGAGCGACATCGGGCAGATCGATCGCGAAGCTGGTGACGCCGGGATATTCCTTTGGAATCACACCCGACAATCCCACGACCGTGGCGCCGGCAGGGTTCAGCGACTCCTCGCCCGTCACTTCGTGCACCTGGGCCGTCACCGCCGCGAGGCAGACCGGCGCACCGATGTTCTGCTCACCGAGTGCCTGCGCAAATGTCATCAAGCTGTGGAAGCCGAGCTCCTCGCTGTGCGGATCATGCCCTGCGCCCGGCGGTTTCACGCGCGGCGAAATCGCCCCCAGATGAATCACGTTCAGGCCGCCCGCCGCCCGTCCCTTGATCGCGGCGAACAGCTTGACGTGGTCCTCGAAGCACGCGGGGCGAATCTCCCAGGCATCTTCGCTCGTGCGGGCGTGCGAGGAGCCGAAGCGAACGACGACCACGTCGCTGTTGCGCTCGACCAGCAGGCCGCACAGTTGCTCGGCCAAGGCAGGCTCGTCGGCGAAGATTAACCAAAGCGGGTGCGGGGATTTCTCCTCGCCCGGTTCGCCCGTGAAAAAATCCGTGCGTTGCCACGAGGGAACGTAACACCAATCGGCGAGATCGGCTTTGGCGCGCCCCGACTCCGGGCGCCGGGACGCGCGGGGTCCGATCCAACAAGACAGGCGCTCGAAGGGGTAGGTGGGCAGGGAGATTTTTTGCCGCGCCGCCGGTGGTTCGAGTTGGCCCCACGCGATGTCCGTGCCCACGAGCCAAAGCCGGCCGAGACTGTTGAGAATAAATTCGGCGTCGGGTTGATTTTCATAGTCGTGCCGGAGCGACGACACGATCAAGGGACTTCGGCCCGCCGGGCGGGCGGGATGTTGCATGGCGAGCACTCCGAGCGTGCGGCCGGGACCGACCTCGATGAACGTGCGGTCGGAAAGTTTCCACACTTGCTCGAGCGCATCGCTAAAACGTGCAGTGGAGCGCGCGTGCTCCGCCCAGTAACGCGGATCCACCGCCTGCTCCGCCGTGATCCACGTGCCGGTGATATTCGAAATGAAAGGAATCCGCGGCGCGGACAAGCGGACTTGTTCCACGTGATTCGCGAAAGCGTCGACCATCGGATCGAGCATGCGCGAATGAAACGCGTGGCGGTTGCGCACGGGTCGGAAGATCGCGCCGAGCTCCTTCAGCGCGTTTTGGAAATCCGCGATCGCCGCGACGGGGCCGGCCACCACGCAAAGGTTCGGGCCGTTGATCAACGCAATCGAAAGTGCCGGGCCGAGCAAAGGCAGCACATCGCGCTCGGGGAGCATGACCGCGAGCATCGCACCGGACGGGAGATCGTTCACCAATTGCGCGCGCACTGCGATCAAGCGCAGTGCGTCCTCCAGCGAGAAAACTCCCGCCAGACAGGCGGCGACATATTCGCCCATGCTGTGTCCCACCAGCCGCTCGGGCTCGACACCCCAGTGCATCCACAGCCGGGCGAGCGCATATTCCACCGTGAATAAAACCGGCTGATTGGTGATCGTCCGCTCCAGATTTTGTCCGGCCGGCGTCGATGATTCATTCGTGCCCCGGCCCAGCATCCGCTTCAGATCGATGCCGCGGGGAACCGCGGGCGCGTCGGCTTTTTCTTCGCCGGGTGGAAACAACCCGTCGCGAATATCCGCGCCGAGAATCGGCTGGAGAAATTGCGCGCAACGATCGACCTCCTGGCGAAACACCTCGAAGCGTTCGTAGAGGCCGCGTCCCATGCCGACGTAGTGGTCGCCCATGCCGGGCAGCAGAAACACGACCGGCGGAGCGCCGTCCCGCGGCACGCTGCCGGAAACCGCCTTGGTTGAACTCTTGCCGCGCAGCGCTCCCGCCGCATCCTCGCATCCCTGACTCACGACAAAGCGCCGGTGCGCAAACAATCGCCGGCCGGTTTGCAGCGTGTGAGCAACGCGCGAGAGAAAATCGCCATCCGCGTCTTTCGCGGGCGGCGAATCCAGCACGTCCGCGAAATTGCGCGCCGCGGCGTCGAGTGCAGTGGGCGTCTTCGCCGAAATCACCAAGAGGTGCGGGCCGGATGGGGCGGGGACGGCCGGAGCGACCGCGGCCGGCGCTTCTTCGAGCACGACAAAAGCGTTGGTGCCACCCATCCCCGTGGCCATGACGCCGGCCCGACGCGGCAGTCCGTCGTCGCGCCACTCCTGCGCCTTCGCGCTGACGAAGAACGGCGTCGTGGGAAAATCGATTTCCTCGTTGGGCTTCGTGAAGTTCAGCGTCGCGGGAATGCGCCGGTGCTGCAGCGCAAGCACGGTCTTGATGATTCCCGCCATGCCGGCAGCGGCGTCGAGGTGGCCGACGTTCGTCTTGACCGAGCCAATCGCGCAATAGCTCGTGCGCGGCGTGAAATTTCGAAACGCCTTCGTGAGCGCCAGCAACTCGATCCGATCGCCCACGGGCGTGCCCGATCCATGGGCCTCCACGTAGGAAATCTCCCCCGCATCGACGCCGGCGTTGGCGAGCGCCTCGACGACGGCCGCCGCCTGGCCATTCACGCTTGGCGCCGTGTAGCCCGCTTTGTCCGCGCCATCATTGTTGATTGCGGAGCCTTTGATGACGGCGTGAATTCGATCGCCCTGCGCGAGCGCATCGGCGAGTCGCTTCAGCACCAGCACGCCGGCGCCGCTGCCGAAAACGGTGCCGTTGGCTGCGGCGTCGAACGCGCGCACATGTCCATCGCGCGAGACCACGCCGCTGCCATCGTAGAAATAGCCCGCCCGATGCGGCACCCGCACAGAAACGGCGCCCGCGAGCGCCATGTCCGTCTCTTCGTTGAGGAGACTTTGCCGGGCAAGATGGACCGCCACCAAGGAGGTCGAGCAAGCGGTCTGCACCGTGAGGCTCGGGCCGCGCAGCCCAAGCTTGTAGGAGATCCGGGTCGCGAGGAAATCCTTGTCGGTGGCGACCAGGGTCGGGATGTAGTTTTCGGCGAACCCGCCCTCGAATCCCCGGTTCAGAAAATAGGTGTTCATCGCTGAGCCGGCAAAAACCCCGATCGGGCCGCGATAGCGGCCGGGATCGCAGCCCGCATCTTCCAACGCAATGTGGGCCAGTTCGAGCAGCAGCCGATGTTGCGGGTCCAGCGTGGCGGCCTCGCCCGGCAAATATCCGAAGAACGCCGCATCAAATAATCCAGGGTCGTCCAGCACCGCGGCGGCCTTCACATAGTCGGCCCGCGTGAGAACATCGGGTGACACGCCCGCCGCGATGATCTCCTCGTCGGAAAGCCGCGCGATGGACTCGTTTCCCTGCGCAAGGTTTTGCCAGAACTCCTCCACGTTGCGAGCACCGGGAAAGCGCGCCGCCATGCCGACGATCGCGATATCAAATTCACTGTCCATTGGTGACAGAAGCTTTCGGTCTTGGCACCGGCTCCGGCAATGCCTTGCGATCAACCTTGCCGGTAGCCGTCAGGGGAAGGGCCGCGATTTCCTCAAAATGGCTCGGCACCATATATTCGGGAAGGAGTCGCTGCAGATGCTGCTTGAGCGCCGCCTGATCGATTTTCTGCCGGGCGACGAGATAGGCCACGATCACCACGATGCTTTCCGAATACGCTTTCGTCACGACGACGCAGTCGGCGACCGCGGGGAATTTCCGGATATTGTTTTCGATCTCACCCAGTTCGATCCGCAGGCCCCGGATTTTGACCTGGTGATCTTCGCGGCCCAGATACTCGAGGTTGCCGTCGGGCAACCAGCGCGCGAGATCGCCCGTGCGATAGATCCGCTCGCCGGGCACCGCGGGGTTTTCCACGAACCGTTCGGCGGTGAGTTTCGGATTGTTCAGATAGCCCCGGGCCAGACCCACGCCCGCGAGCCAAAGTTCACCCGTCTCGCCGACCGACATCGGCTTCCCCTCCCGCATGACATAGGCTCGAATGTTCTGAATCGGCCGGCCGATCGGCACGCAGTCGAGATCGCCTTCGGTGGGACAATCGAAATAAGTCACGTCCACGGTCGCCTCGGTCGGTCCGTATAAATTGGTCAACCGGCAACCCGTGGCTTCACCGATCACGTCGTTGAACTTTCGTGCATGCGCGGGGCTGAGGGCCTCGCCGCTGGCGAACACCCGGCGCAACGAAGACAGCGAGCCCGACACTTTTTCAGGCCGGCCGTCCAAGTATTCGAGGAAGACGCTGAGCATCGAAGGAACGAAGTGCAGCACACTCACGCGATGCTTCCGGATCGTCTCGAGCAACGACTGCGGCGCGCGTTCGCCATGAGGCCGGAGCAGGCAAAGCGAGGCTCCTTCGATCAGCCCCCAAAACAACTCCCACACCGACACGTCGAAATAGTAAGGAGTCTTCTGCAGGAGCACGTCCCCTTCACCGATCGGGTAGGCCTGCTGCATCCAGTGGAGTCGGTTGACCACCGAGCGGTGTTCGATCATCACGCCCTTGGGCTTTCCGGTGGAGCCCGACGTGTAGATCACGTAGGCGAGATCGTCCGGGCGATTGACCAGCGCAGGGTTGGTGATCGGGCCGGCGAAAACGTGCGGGGCCTCAATGTCAATCACCCGCACATCTGCGGGCTCCTTCGTGGCGGTGGCGCCATGCACCAGCACGACGCGCACTCCGGCATCCGCCAGGATGTAGGCGATTCTTTCCGGTGGATCCTCCGGCGAGAGCGGCAGGTAGGCCCCGCCGGCCTTGAGCACCCCATGGATGCCGATGAGCATCGCGAACGACCGTTCCGCCAGGATCGCGACGATATCCCCCGGAAGCACTCCGTCGTCGCGCAACCGATGCGCGAGCTGGTTGGCTTTTTCGTTCAGCCGCTCGTAACTGAAGGTCGAAGTTCCCCCAACAGGATCGTGGTCGCAGATCACTGCGGTCTGAAGCGGGCGTTGCCGGACCTGCGCCTCGAACAACTCCTGAAGCGTGATCTGATCGGGAAAGTCTCGAGGCGCGGGGTTGAAATCAGCGATTCGGTCCGGACTGTTTTCGATCATTTCAACCATTAGGGATTTGGACGCAGACTTCCAAGAGGGATGGAGGTTGCCTCAATCGTTGAGACCGTAATTTGCGCCGAAGTGAACGGGGGTGAGCACCCCACATCTCCGGCAGCGCGTTCCGGGTCAAATGCTGCTTCGTGCACGGCGGACAATTTTTTCGCGCTCGGCGGACATTCGCTCCTCGCAATGCGCGTCGTGGCGCGCGTCCGGACAGCGTTTCAGATCGAACTGCCGATGAAGGACGTTTTTGAAGCCCCCACGCTGGCCAAGCTCGCCAGCCTCATCGAGGATTTGCTCCTTGCGCGCATCTCCGCCCTGAGCGAAGGGGAAGCACGGCGCGCCAATGAACCGGAACCCCTCCCGGCCACAACGCTCATCGCCTGATGCTTTCACCCGCCCACGACCGATGGCCAGCGCCATCACCGCCGCACTTCCTCGAGCCGGATGAGGCGCACGTCTGGCGCACTTCCCTGCTTGCGTCGGACGCGCACATTGACGCGTTCGCCCAAACCTTGTCGGCGGACGAACGCGAGCGCGCGGCTCGTTTTCGTTTTGCCATTCATCGACGGCGATTCGTCGCCGGCCGGGGGAAGTTGCGCTCGCTGCTCGGCCGGTATCTCGGCCACGCCCCCGCCGATCTGGAATTCGCCTACAGCCCGAACGGGAAACCGTCCCTCGCGAGGTCTCCGAATGCGCGTTCCCTCTTTTTCAACGCCAGCCACACCGAGGACTGCGCGATGATTGCGGTCACTTGGGTGGGCGAGATCGGAGTGGATGCCGAACAGGTGCGGCCGATTCCCGAGTGGCGGGACATCGCGCGATGCATCCTCGCGCCCGATCCTGACGCCGAGATTCCATCGACGCTCCACGAGTTTTTCAAGGAGTGGACACGCCATGAAGCCCGCGTGAAAGCGACCGGGCTTGGTTTGGGCGGGCAACCGGCCGGCGAGGGAAAATTGGCCGTGCATTCGCTTTCGCTCGAAAAGGATCTGTTCGCGGCCGTCGCATTTCCAGCCGGCGTCAAAAATTTCACCGTAGCGGGGTTCTGACTCCGTCGGTTCTGGGTTCTGGGTTTCGCGTTTCGGGTTTCGTTTCGTTTTGTCTCCTGTCTCCTGTCTCCCGTCTCCTCCAGCATCTGCTCCGCCTCAACGGAGGTCTTCGCCCCACCCACCGCGGCGGCGCAAACCGGTCAGGGATGTCGCTACGGATGTCTCGCGGCCTTTCTTCATGGTCGCACCCAGCCCTCTTCTCGCGCGTAGCGCCGATCTTTCGAATGCAAAGCGCGCCCTCCTGGACAAACTGCTGGCAAATGCCAGCGCGGCCGCCGTTGCACCAGAGATTCCGCGCCGGCCTTCGGGGGCGAGCGTGCCGCTTTCATTCTCGCAGCAAAGCCTTTGGTTCTTTCATCAGCTGGATCCACAGAGTCCGCTCTACCACCTACCCATCGCGTTGCGGCTCGCGGGACCGCTCAATCTGACGGCGCTCCAGCAGTCACTTAACACGATCGTCGCCCGGCACGAAATCCTGCGGACGTGCTACGTCGTCGTGGACGAGACACCGACGCAACACGTTGAACCGGCGAGCGAGGTCCCGTTCTCCGCCATCGACCTGAGCACCCAGGCAGTCGAGGGACGCGAGTTGGCCGTCCGCGCCTTGATCGATCAGGAATGCCGACGGCCCTTCGATCTCACGCATGAGCCGCTGCTGCGGGCGCTGCTCGTTCGCACCACCGAGACGGAGCACACGCTCGTGCTGAGCACGCACCACATCGCCGCCGACGGCTGGTCGTGGGGAATTTTTTTCCGCGAACTCGCCGAGCTCTATGGCGCCGCCACCGCCGGCCGGGCCCGCCGGCTTCGACGCGTCGACCTTTGAAATCTGGGGAGCGCTCCTGAACGGCGGCCGGCTCGTCGTCCATCCGCCGGGCACGCCGTCGCTGGCGGAACTCGGGCAATTCATTGCCGACCGCCGCATCACGACGCTCTGGCTGACGGCCGGACTTTTCCACGCGCTCGTCGACCATTCGCTGGACTCGTTGCGCCATGTGCGGCAGCTGCTCGCCGGCGGCGACATCCTCTCGCCGGCGCACGTGGAAAAAGTGCGGCACGCTTTTCCGCTTTGCCGGCTGATCAATGGCTACGGACCGACGGAAAACACGACCTTCACGTGCTGCCACACGATTACGGCGGTGGAGGGCGCGATTCCGATCGGCCGGCCGATCGCCAACACGGAGGTGTACATTCTCGATGAGGCGAGGCAGCCCGTGCCGATTGGCATCGCGGGGGAGCTGTGGGTCGGCGGCGATGGGCTTGCCCGCGGTTACCTGAATCAACCCGAACTCACCGCCGAAAAATTTGCCGCCCAACCGTTCAAGACCGGGGAGCGGCTTTATCGCACGGGCGATCAGGCGCGTTATCTCGCTGATGGCGTGATCGAGTTTCTCGGCCGCCGCGATGGCCAGGTGAAGCTGCTCGGCTTCCGCGTGGAACTCGGGGAAATCGAAATCCGGCTGGCGCGCCATCCCGGGGTGCTTGCGTGTGTGGTGACCGCACCGCCCGACGCCACCGGCGGGCGGCGGCTCGTGGCGCACATTGTCCCGGGGGGCACCGCGCCGACCGCCGGCGAGTTGCGCACATTCCTCCAAACGTCATTGCCCGCCCACATGGTGCCCGCCGCCTTCACGTTTCTGTCGCAATTTCCGCTGACCCCGAATGGCAAAGTCGACCGGGGTGCCCTGCGGGCACCGGAAGCAGATGCCGGCAAACCACCGGGTGGTGCGACGGCTCCGCGCGACTTGTGGGAGGAAAAAATGGCCAGCCTCTGGGAAACGGTGCTTGGCGTTTCGCCCATCGCCGTCACGGACCGGTTCTTCGACCTGGGCGGACATTCGCTGCTGGCGATCCGCCTCGTCGCGCAGATTGAAAAAACCTTCGGGCGGCGGCTCCCGGTGGCTACGGTGTTTCAGGCGCAGTCGGTCGAGCAACTGGCGGCCATCGTGCGCGAAAATCGCTCGCCGGTTCCGGGCCGGTCGCTGCTGGCGATCCAGCCGAACGGAGGCCGCTTGCCGCTCTACCTCGTGCACGGCGTCGGCGGCGGCATGCTCTGGGGCTACATCAACCTCTCGCGGCACCTCGGCAACGACCAACCGGTGTATGTCTTCCGCTCGAACTGGGCGACCGGCGGGATTCGGTTCGAGACGATCGAGGAGATGGCCACCCGTTATGTGCGCGAGTTGCGGACGTTTCAACCGCAAGGCCCGTATTCGCTCGGCGGTTACTGCTTCGGCGGCAACGTCGCGTTCGAGATGGCGCGACAGCTGGAGTCACAGGGGCAGAAAATTGCCACGCTGGCGCTGATGAACTGTTCGCCCCCGAACTCGGATTATTACCGCTTCCGTTGGTCGCCGGCCGGCCTGGCCCGCTTCGGCGTCAATCTCGCCGTCTGGCTGATCGATTTCATCGGCTGGGACGAGCAGATCCGCCGGCACTACGTGCGCTGGAAGCTCGGGCAGGGCAAGCGCCGGGTGGCGGCGTGGTGGCAGCGTAACGACAAAACGGATGCGGAGGCCGGTTCCGGCGAAATCGTCAATCTCGCCGGACTGCCCGATGAACAGCGTCAGCTCTACAAAGTCCACCTGCGGGCGCTGACGAGCTACCATTGCCAGCCGTATGGCGGAGCGGTGACTCTTTTCCGGACGCGCGGTCATCCGCTGGTGAGCTCATTTGATGCGCATTATGGCTGGGATGAATTCGCGCGCGGTGGCGTGACGCTGCGCCGCATGCCGGGCGGCCACGACAGCCTGCTCCAGGAGCCGCACGTGCAAGCCGTCGCGAGCACCCTGTCGGCCGCAGGATCGCCGAACGCGGCGCAACCGCTGGTAAAGCCCGCAAATGGCTTGCAGAGCTGAGGAAGGTAAAAGGTAAAGCATGACCCCATCCATGATTCCCTCTCATCCATGCCGAACCGCCTGGAAGAATGCAACGATCCGGACGCGCCGCCGCTTCCTGGGCCCACTTCTGGATTGTCGATACCAGCCCGGCGGGGAGATTCTGTGGCGTTGCCCCATCCTCCCGGAGTGGGCGACCCTCCTTTTCAATGGCTCACAGCAATCTCGTCCAATCCCTGGAACGCGGCATGATGATCATCGACCTGGTCGCGCGTTCCGGCAGCGGCCTGACCCTCGCCGAAATCGCCGACGCCGTGGGCGTGAAGCGGCCCACGGCCTTCAACCTCACGCGCACGCTGGTCGCGCAGCGTTATCTCGAAAAAACGTCGCGGCCCGTCCGCTTTTTGCTCGGGCCGGGCGTGCTCGAGGCGGCTGAGGCCTGGCGGCATCGCGAAATGGCGCGGCAGTTCGAGGGTTTGGTGCGACACCTCGCCTCCCGCATCGACGCCACCGTCGTGCTGGCCGAGCCCCTGGGCGGAGAAGTGATCGCGGTGCATCTGATCGACAAGAACCGGCCCGGGGTGGTGCAGCATTCGGCGACCCGCCGGCTGGCCCCCTACATTCACGCCTCGACGCTGTGCATGCTCGCGTTCTGGCCGCCCGCCGAGGAGGCGGCGTACGAGGCCCGGTATCCATTCCAGGAGTATGGCGCCGGCCGCTGGGGCACGGAGGATCGGCTGCGGGCGTTTTTGGAGGAGTCGCGGGCGCGCGGTCACGTGGCTTGGGAGGCGCCGAACGCGCGCTTCCTTGTGGGCGTGCCGGTGTACTCGACGGAAGGAACCCTCCTGGCCGCCGTGGGCGTGTCGGCGGCGATGACCCAGCCGTGGACCGAAGCGGAAAAGGCCGCAGTGGTGCGTACCGTCACGGAGGCGGTGGCGCGCCTGCACTCCGGCAGTTATGCGGAGATCCCGGCGGCCTCGGCTTCCCTGAGCGCATCGCCGAGCAAGTGACACGCCTCGCGCGTCGTGGCGGGCAGGCGATCGTGCCAGCCCCGGCGGCGCAGCAACACCGCGCCGGGATCGTCGTGGCGGACGGGATCCTCCGGGGGGCACGCGCGGGCCGGATCCAGTGCGGCGGCCACGCGGCGGGCCGCTTCGTTCGGGTCGTCGTCGCCGGCGAGCGCGCGCGATAGAATGCCCTGCCACGCGGCCCCGAGCGCGGGGCTCACCGGGCGGTTCGGATCGGCCTCGTAACCGGAGAAGAATCCGCGCGCGCCGAGGAATTGCGCATCGCGCGTCCACGCCTCGTCGCGGCCGAGGTCGACGTCGGCGAAATAGGTGACGGCGATGTGGCGCCGCAGGAGTTCCGACTGCAGCCTGCCGCCGGACAACGTGCCGGGCAAAACCCCGTCGCGCAGACAGACGGCGGCGGCGACGCCCGCCGCCTCGCCGGTGTGCACGAAAACCGGCTCGAGCCGGAGCGTGCCCCAGCCGACATGCGTGGCCGAGAGGCAGACGGGCACAAGGAGATTGTCGACGGCGTCGGTCACCATCGCGCGATACGGCACCTGCGAGGGCAGGGTCGCTTCGGCGAGAATGAACTCGCCGTCGTTGCCGCTGCCGGGCTGGCGGACCGGGCGGCAGTCGTGCGAGTCCATCGGCCACTCGGCGAAGGCCACCGCGTCGGGGTGAATCGGGGTGCGGCCGTGCCGCGGATGCCGCGAGGCGTCGCGTTCGCTGAAGACGTGCCGGCCGGCGAGCCGGCGGGCCTCCCGCACATACATCGCGGGGGGTATGTGCCCGTTATCCGGATACTCGTCGCGGGCCAGGCCCCAGGCGCGCGCATGGTCGCGCACCGGCGCCGGCACGGCGGGGTCGTGCTGCAGAAAATACAGCAGCCCGAGGGCGTGGGCGGCGTGGTCGCGGTACAACTCGCGCCGGCGCGCGAGGGAGGCGCCGGGGTAATCATGGTTGCCGCCGACGAGATTGGCGCCGAGCCAGTCCATCTTGCCGTTGGGGATGTTGGCGGCGAGCCGGAAGTCCTCGAGCGGGCCGTGCAGGAGGTGGGAGGAGAGCGGATAGCCCCGCGTGTGGGCCTCGGGGCTGCGGTCGAGGAGGCCGAGGTATCGCTGACGCAGATACGCGGCGGGCCGGGGGACCACGCTGCGGTTGGCCGGCCGGTCGGTGAGGACGAGCCGGACGGTGTAGGCCTGCACCGCGCCATCGCCGCGCCCGGTGCTCCCGGGGAACACCCGCCGCGAGGTGCGGTTGAAAAAATGCAGGTTCAGCCGCCGGGCGAGGGCGTGGCCGATGTCGCCAATCGGCTCGATGGTCGTGAAGTGCGTGCCGGCATGAGGCTCGCCAAACTCGTCGCGCCCCTCGCGTCCGACGCGGAAGGCGGCTCCGGCGAGCGCCGCCAGGTCGGCCTCGTAGCTGGCATCGACGAAGATCTCCGCCGTGACGCGCCAGCGGTCGCCGGCGCCGCCCGCCGGCTGAAACACGACTTCGCGAATGGTGTTGCCCTCCTTGCCGACCGACTCCGGCCGGAAGCCGGACACCAGGCGGACGCCGGGGCAGTCGGCCAGCATTTCGCGGCAGGTTTTTTCCGCCACGTGCGGCTCGAAGCGCGGCCGCTCGCCGTGGCGGGTGGCATCGCCGAACCGCGCCATCGCATGCTCCGGCGAACCGTCGCCGAAGGCGCGGCGGTAGTGCTCCTCCAGTCGCGCCACAAACTCGGCGAGCACCGGACAGCGGTGGCCGGCGTAGCGGGTGTCGAAGACCTGCACGCCGCTGCTCCACATGCCGCCCACGTGGGCGGAAGGCTCCACGAGCAGGGCCCGCCGGCCTTCGCGCGCCACGCGCAGCGCGCACGCGATGCCGCCAGGTGTCGCGGCGACGATGACCACGTCGTAGTGCCCGGCAAACGCGGGTGGCGATCCGCGGGGGGAGGAGGAGTTCATCGGAGGGAGGCGGGGCAGCCCGCGGGGGTGGCGGCGGGTTCGGGGGCGCGATCCCACACGGTGAGATTGGCGAGATCGCCGCCCCGCCGCGGAAAGAGGAGCGCGGCAACGCAGCAGGTGCCGAACATGATCAGGTTGGAGAGGATCGAGGTGTAGTAGGCGTTGAACAGGCGGGGCCAGACGCCGAACGTCACGAGGACGGCGTAGCCGGTGAAGAGCACGGTGGCGGCGATGCCGAGCAGCACCGCGCGCGCGTCGCCCAGGCGGGTGAACATCCCGAAGACAAACGCCCCGGAGGCGCCGCCGCCCAGCAGGGCGGTGACGATCAGGATGAAATCGAGAATGGTTTTCGTCGAGGCGAGGTAGAACAGCCACGCCCCGCCGGCCATCAGGAGGGCGATGGCGAGCGACGTGAGCCGGCCGGCGGCCAGGTAGTGCCCGTCGGGTTTTTGCCGCGCGAGATAGGGGCGGTAGACGTCGTTCACGCACACCATGCTCGCCGCGTTGATGCAGCTGCTGAGGCTGGCCATGGCGGCGGCGAGCGCGGCGGAGATCACCAGACCGGCGAGACCGTGCGGCAGCACCGTGATGATGAAGTGCGGCAGGATGTCCTCGGCCTTGCGGGTGCCGGCCAGGACCGCGGTCGAGACTTCGCTCGGAAAATGCTGGTAGTACGTCCACAGGCAGGTGCCGAGGAACATGAAGCCGGCCCAGATCGGCACGGCGCCGAAGCCGAGGACAAACATCGCCTTGCGGGCCTCGCGGGAGGATTTCGCCGAACACCAGCGTTGCACGGAATCCTGATCGAGCTGCCCGGCGAGATAGTTGGCCACCCCGACGAGAACGAGCATCAGCGCGGTCTTTTCCGTGAGCGAGAAGCCGCGATGCACCGCCTCGAGCTGGCCGGTGGCCGGGTTGAGATCGCGCAACGAGAGCTTGTTGGCCGCCCACGCCTCCGAAAACACTTGGGCGAGCCCGCCGGGCAGCGCGTGCACGATGAACAGCACGCAGACCACCGCGCCCGACAGCAGCACGATTGTCTGGATCACATCGGTCCACACGACCGCCTCGAACCCGCCCTTGATGGTGTAGATCGCCGTTACCCCGGCGGCGAGGACGATGCAGGCGAGCACGGGCAGTTGCGTCATCGAAGACAGCAGGACGGCCAGCAGGTAGGTGATGGTGGCGGCGCGCACGACCTGCATCGTGAGGTAGACGAGCGCGGCGTAGAGCGAGACCGACGGACCGAACCGCAGGGCGAGGTAGTGGTACGCGGAGTGCACCGTGCCCCGCCGGAAGAATGGAATGAACGCGTAACACGCGAGCAGGACGACAAGGGGAAACGCGAGCGGCGGCAGGATGCGCAGCCACGCGGTTTTGAAACTGTCCGCCGGATACGCGATAAACGTGATCGAACTGATGGTGGAGCCGATGAAGCTGAGCCCGATGGCCCAGCCCGGAAAATCGCGCCCGCCCAGGAAGTAGCGTTCGGTGGTCCGGTTGCGCCGCGCAAAACGCAGGCCGATCGCCAGGGTGAGGACCGCATAGGCGCCGATGACCAGCAGATCGACGGGATGCAGCGTCATGCTAGCGAAACTGCGCCGCGAGTTCCGCCAGCGGGACGATCGTGACCTCGATGTCCTCCTTGTTCACCGAGTAGATGGTGTAGAGCTGCCCCGCGTGTTCGAACCCCCGCATGTAGTGGTAGCCGGCGCTCTTCGCGCGGCCCTCGTGGCGCGCCCGCGTGACCTCCGCCCGGACGTTCGCGATGCGCTCGTACGCGAGCCCGTCCCGCGACAGCGCGATGCTGAAGGGAATCCGGCTGGAAGGGTTGGGGTTCACGAGCAAGGCGTAGAGGCCGTTGCTCAGCCGGAGCCCGTGATGACGGGCGCCGGCTTCCGGGAAGTTGGTGACGACCGGTTCGGTCCAGGTGACGCCGCTGTCCACGCTGTAGCAGCGCATGAGACGTTTGGGCGTGCGGGTGCGGAAATGGGCGACGAGGTGGCCGTTCGGGAGCGCATACCATTCCGCCTCCTCGAGTTTTCCCGCGCCCGGGAGATCGCGGATCGTCCAGTCGTCGAGGGCCTTCACGCCGCCCTTGGCGGATTTCATCGGTCCCCAACTGCCCACGCCGCCCTTGCCGAGGATGAGCCAGTCGCCGTCGGGGGCGCGCTGCGGAATGTTGCCGGCGAAAAAGTCCTTCGCGATCACGGTGCGCTCGCCGAAGCGCCCGACCGTCGCGTCCCAGGGGAAGGCGAGCAGCACGGGCTCCTCGCCGCTCTTGCCGGCGTCGGAGGCGTCGCGCAGCGCGGCCAGGGCGAACATCCCGCCGTCGCGCAGCCAGAAGCCGCACGCGGTGTAGCGGCGCCGGGGGTGCCTTCCGGTGAGGTCGATCGGTTCGCTCCACTGGAGGCCGTCGCGGCTCGTGGCGTAGCGGATGCGCTGGCCGGCGAAGTCCTCGCCGACGTATCCATCATTCCATTTCGCGAAAAACCGCCCGTCGAAGGCCACAATCTGCGGGTGGTGCATGAAGGCGGACTCGCCCTTCACGCCGCGCGCGACGACACTCGTGCGACCGCGGTAGGAAGGCAGACGCGACCACTCGATCTTCTCCGGCTGCGACGGGAGCCCGGGGACCTGGAACATGGTGGCGAGCACCTCGGGCGGCGGCATGGATCGGTCCGGCGCGGCGCCGTGGGCGGCGGCTCCGGTCCCGGCGAGGAGACCGGCGACGAGGCGAAAGCTCCGCGGGCCGGCGAACCGGCGGGCGGGAATGAGGGAGGGGGAGATCATGCGAGGGGAATTTCGAGGAAGGGAAAAGGGAGTGGGTGGAACGGGGCGGTTCACCGGCGGCCCGCGGCGAACATCATGGCCGGCGGAAATCAGAAGCGGCCGTTCACCCCGAAGTTGATCTTGGTGCCGTAAACGTTGCTGAACGTCACGCGGGAGGGATCGCCGCCGTTGTACTGGTCGGCCCACTCGTTGAACACGTTGAGCACATCGACGTAGAACGAGATCTGGCGGCGGGGTTGATAGGTGAAACTGAGATCGACCTTCCGGTCGGGCCGGAAACGCGTGCGCAGGTGCGGCGTGGCATTGTAGCCGTCGAGATAGGCGCTGGTATAGCGCTGCGCGATGCGAAAACCGAACGCGCGCCACTGGTAGGAGAGGCCGGCGTTGGTGGTGCGCGGCACAAACTTCGCGAGTTCGGAGGCGCCGGAGGCATACTGCCCCGAGGTTTTCAGGTCGGTCAGATTCGCAAAGACCCGGAGGCGGTTGAACGGCGCCGGCAGCATCGTGAGCTGCTGCATGAAATTCAATTCGAAGCCCTCGATCTTCGCCTTGCCTTCGTTGGTCGTCGTGACGTGGTCGAAACCTTCGTAGAGCCCGTCGAAGCCGTTGTCCGGGCCGGAGCCAATCTCGCGGATGCTCGACGCGATGAAGTCGGTGATGTCCTTACGGAAATACCCGGCGGAGAGGAGCCCGGCCGGTTCGTAATACCAATCGACCGAGAGATCGTAGTTCTTCGACTGTTGCGGCTTCAGCCCGGGATCGTTCTGCGTCACGCGCCCGTCGGCGCCGCTGGCGTCGTAGACGACGGTGGTCACGGGATAGAGACTGCTGAGCCCGGGCCGGGCAAACCCGGTCGAGAAGCTGGCGCGGGCCACCACATTGGGCCGCGCCTCGTAGGAAAAGTGCAGGCTCGGGAAATAGTCGCGATAGGAGCGCGTGCGGGAGATGGCCGTGACCGTGGGCCGGCGCGAGTCGTTGAGGTTGCCGGTCGCCTCGATTTCGGTCTTCTCCAGGCGCACGCCGCCGAGCATGCCCAGTCGGCCAAGGCGCATCTTGCCCTGGACGTAGCCGGCGTAAACATCCTCGGTCGCCTCGCGGTAGTTGGGCGGCGCAAAGGTGGCCGTGGTCGGCACAAACCATGCCGGATTGCTCACGGTGGCGCGCTCGACCGCGAGGATGTCGTATTTGTTGCGCGGCGCGTACTCGTTGTTGAAAAGCCCGTAACCCGGCGCCTGCTCGTAGAAAGGCCGCAGGTCGTCGTTGATCCCGGTGGTCGGATGGCGCATCGCGACGCCGTCCGCGCCGACGACCCGCCAGCTCTTCGCGGTCGTATACAACCAGCGGTGCTGCTGGCGCCAAGTGAGGCCGGACATGAATTGCAGCGGATGCCGCCAGGCCGCGAAATCCTTGGTGTAGTCGAGCTTCGCGTTCGCGATCTCCTCCTCGGTGCGGCCGCGCCCGGTGGAATACACTCCGGTGTAGAGATTGAGGTCGGAACCGGCGGCCACGCTGGTGCCGTAGGTTTGCACAAAGAGCGGGCGCGAGCGATTCTGGCGCGCGTCGATCGCCATTCCGATTCCCCGTGCCGCCGTGGTCGTACCCGAAGTGAGCGTGGTGACGAGCGTGGGCAGATCGGCGTCGAACCAGGAAGGATTGTAGGAAGCCTGGAAACCGAGCTTCTGATCGCCGCCGAATTTTTTCTGTCCGGAGATTTCGCCGAGGTAATTGCGGGCATAACGCACGACCCGTCCCATTTCATTCGTCCAGGTGGCGTTGAGCAACTCGGTGAAAGCGGCGGAGTATCCGGGTGCGACCCCGGCCGCCGCGTTGGTCGACGTGCGCGGGATCGCCCCGGCTTCGATCTGGGCCCGGCTCACCACCCGGTAATCAGCCTCGAGCCGGTTGCCGGTGGAGCTGGCAGCGGAGATTTCGCGCATCCCCTCGTAGTGGTAAAAGGCGTAGTTGAACTTCACCGCGATCGTCGTGCTTTCGTCGAGCCGGTAGTCGAACTTCAGCCCGGCGCCGGCCCGCTCGCGCGTGTTGATCTCGGCGAGGGTGCGGGCCTGACCCATCCGGCCGTCGATGTCGGGCCGTGTCACCGACATGCGATCGCGCGGCATCTCCGTGACGTTGTAACTGAGCGAGAGCGTGACGCCGAGCGGACGCTCCCGCCCCACCTTGGTCATGTAGCTGAGCGTGGCGATCGGCTTGTAGTTCCGGAGCGAATCGCGGTAGGTGTTGTAACTCGCGCCGACCTTGTAGGTCAGCACCGACTCCTTGAAGTCGAGCGCGGACTTGGTGATCAGGTTGGCGGCGCCGCCGATGGCGTCGGCGGGCATCGAGGGAATGAGGCCCTTGTGCACCTCGACCTCCTTGATGAACTCCGCGGGGATATGGTCGATCATGGTCGCACGATCGCCCATCGGGCTGAAGCCCGACACCGCGTTGCTGACCCGGACGCCATCGAGGTTGACGGAACTCAGTTCGGCCGGCGTCCCGCGGATCTTGATGCCAATGATGTCGCCGTTGCTGGTCTCCTCGGCGCCGACGCCGGGCAGCCGCACCAGGAAATTTCCGAGGTTGCCATCGGCGACATCGCCGAAGGTGTCGATCGCGACGACGTTCACGATGTTGTCGGCGTTGCGCTGCTTGGTGATCGCCGCGGCCTCGCCCTGGCGCGTGCTCGACACGACGAACGCGTCGAGTTTCAGCGCACCCTCGCCGAGCACCACCGGCGCCTGGGTGGTCTCGCCGGCGCGCACCAGGAAGGGGGTGGTCTGACTGTCGAGGCCGGTGTAGAAGAACCGCACGACGTGCGAGCCGGGGGGCACATTGCCGAGTGCAAACGTGCCATCGCGATTCGTGAACGTGCGCATGCCGAGGGCTGGAATCGAGACCTCGGCCCCTTCGAGGAGATTACCCGTGGTCGCATGGCTTACGGTGCCTCGAATCGAGCCGGGGGTGGCGGACTGAGCGGAGACGAGTTGAACCGAGACGACGAAGGCGATCCACAGGATCGCGAGGGACGCCCAACCGCGCGCGGTTGAGCCACGAAGGAAGACGGGGGTTTTCATGGGATGTGGGGCCAAATGCCCGGTTTTAGGCACTAACACATAATAGATGAAGCTTACGTTCTATTAGGATGAATACATGCCCCGTCAAGTCATATGTTGAACATAGCGCTGAGAGGCGACGGCAACCGAAGGGCGGAAGACCGTAGCCGCGCGTGAGCCGCAGGCGAACGCGTGGCCGAAAGTGGGCCAGGTGCGACGCGCGGTCGCGTCTGCGGGATCGGAAAAGTCCGCGCGCGGAGCGCCCGGCCTACCCGTTGCCCCCGCGCAGCACCACCACGTTGTCGGTGCCCTTGGTCTCGAACTCGCGCCAGTACTTCTCCTCGATCTCGGCGAGCTTCTCCTCCTCCTCCTCGGTCAACTCCTCGGTGAGCTTGGTGGCGCCCAGCTCCGTGCGCAGATCCCGCTCGGCCAGGCGCGACACGAGTTCGCCCCAGAAGGAGGGGCGGACGGGGTCATGCTTTACCTTTTACCTTGATTTGGTCGGTTGAGCGGCCAGTTCCAGTATGGCGCGCAAGCTGCGGTTGGAATTTCCCGGGGCGATCTACCACGTGATCAATGCGCCTCAGGCGCACAAGTCGCGGAAACTACCGGGCCTGGATCTTTAGGACCGAAGGAGCGAGGGCAGCGTTCGAAACGTGCCTGTTCGATATCCACCTCAATCCGGTGCGGGCGGGCATCCTGCCGGCGGGGCGGCTGGACGAGTTCCGGTATTCGAGCTACTGGTATTTGCGGCGGCCCAAACAGCGCCCGGCCCGTTTGCGAATGGAGGCCGCGTTGAGCGCCGTGGGTGATCTGCCCGACCGCACGGCCGGATGGAAGTGCTACGCCGACCACCTCGTCTGGCAGGCGGCGGAAGGGCCGGCGGGCAAGAACGCGGCATATGTGTCGTTGAGCCGCGGGTGGGCGATCGGAGGAGAGCAATTCAAGCAGGCGTTGTTGCAGGATCACGCGGTGGCGACGGAGGCACGGGCATGGGAGAGCGAAGGAGTGCGTGAAGTGCGCGCCGCGCGGTGGCGCGAAGCGCTGGGCAGCGCGCTCGCTTGCATACCGGCGGAGGCGAGGGCAGTCTCGCAGAAATCGGCGCCTTGGAAAGTTGCGGTGGCCGCGCGCCTGAAAACGACGACCGACGTGTCAAACGGCTGGCTGGCGGAGCAGCTCGACATGGGCAGCCATTTTTACGTCAGCAAACACGTCGGGAACCTGCGCAAGAAGCCAACTGATGAGGCCGGCAAATGGCTCGAAAAGCTGAGGAAGGTAAAAGGTAAAGCATGACCCCAGTCATGGCGTCCGCGGCGATTCCCAATACGAATTGTTGCGCCCGCGGCCGGCTTGACCGGCGCTGGCGCAGTAATACGGTAAGACCATGCCGACCCTCTCCTTTAAAGCCGCTCCCGCCGAGGTGCATCGCATCCGCGCGGCCGCCAGGGCAAACCGCCTCAGCCTTTCCGAATACCTCCGCCGCGCGGCGCTGCCACCCGCCACGGTCCGACCAAAACTGCGGATGAAGACCGACCGGAAAACCGGCCTCTCCTATGCGGTGATGCCAGCCGGGGCGCCCAAGCTCGGGTTGCATGATGTCAAACGCATCCTGGCGGACTTCCCGTGAAATACCTCCTGGACGTCAATACCGTGCTCGCGGCGCTTTTGCCGGCTCACGCGGACCGCGCCCGGTTCGTCGCGTGGGCGAGCCGGCGCCGGCCGGCGGATTTCGCCACGTGCGCGCTGACCGAGCTTGGTTTTGTCCGCGTTGCGGTGGCGGCCTACGGCTATTCGGTCGCCGATGGGCTGGCCATGCTTCGGCAACACAAACGCGACGGCGTCGGCTATCTCACCACGCTGCCCCCACCCGCCGAAGTCATGCCGGACTGGGTCGATGGCCATAGCCAAACCACCGACGGTTACCTTTGCGCCGTGGCCGCGTCGCATGGTCTGAAACTCGCCACGTTCGACACGGGAATCGATGACCCGTCGGCGGAGTTGATCGCTGAATAAACGTCGGAAACACGTGCTACTTCGGTTCCGAATCCGCCCAATCGGGAGAACGAGAAAGATTAAGGGAAAGAGAAAGATGAAGTCCGGCCAGGGGGGTAACCACCCCACGGCTTGGGCGGCGTAACACCGGTCAAACCCGACCTAGTGCCCAACCGCTTCCTGTTCGCCTCGCTGCTCGTCTGCACCATTCCAGCCGCGACCGCAGGGCACGCCCCAACCCGCACGTCCGTCGACCCGCACTCCCTGAATGTGCCCGCGGTGGGCGATGCGACCCTCCAGATCCTCTCCCCCTCCCTGCTGGAATTCACCGCGATTTCGACGAAGGAAAAAAACGCGTCGTGGGTGCAATTGAAGAACACCCCGGCTGGCCGCGCGGACGCGACGCCGGGTACCACGCCCCGTTTCGAGGTCACTGTCGCCGGACGACGGATACAGGTGGTTGCAGTGGGGGTGAAACGGCGCGTGCTCTATGCCCCCCTCGCCCGGCGCGATCTGCGCGTCGCCACCCATTTCTATCTCCGGCTCGGGCAGCCCATCGCGACCGACGCCGGCGCTCCCGTGGTCGAGCTTCGCGTGGTCAACATCGAAGCCGGGAAACCTCCGCTCACGTTGACGGCCAGGCTTGATCCGGGACGCCGAAGTCCCGCGATCCACGTCAACCAGGAAGGATATGTCCCGTCGCTGCCGAAGAAGGCGATGGTGGGTTACTACCTCGGCGACATGGGCGAGATGGAGATTTCAGCGGCGAGCGGTTTTACCCTGGTGGACGCGCTCACGGGCAAATCCGTTTATGCCGGCGCCCTCGCGGCGCGGCGCGACGTGGGCTACAAGACCACGCCGCCGCCCTACCAGCAGGTGCTCGTGGCGGACTTCAGCGATTTTGCCATTCCCGGCGAATACCGGCTCCGGGTGGCGGGCCTCGGCGACTCGCTGCCATTCCTGATCGACGACGGCATCGCGATGGGGTTCGCCCGCACGTACGCGCTCGGGCTGTATCATCAGCGCTGCGGCAGCGAGAATGCGCTGCCCTTCTCGCGCTTCGCTCACGGCGCGTGCCACCTCCCGCCGGCGCAGATTCCCTCACCGGGCGCGCAGTTCGGCTTCACCTGGACGACGCTTGGGCGCAGTGCCGCCGAAGCCAGCCCCGACAATCCCGCCCAGACCGCGCCGCCGCTCACGCGCGAGAACAGGCAGCTGTATCCTTTCGTCAACCACGGGACGGTCGATGTCTCCGGGGGCCATCACGATGCCGGGGACTACAGCAAGTACACGGTCAACAGCGCCGAGCTGATCCACTACCTTGCCTTCACGGTGGACTCGATCCCCGGCGTCGCGGCGATGGACAACCTCGGCCTGCCCGAAAGCGGCGATGGCATCAGCGACATCCTCCAGGAGGCGAAACGCGAGGCGGACTACCTCGCGAAGCTGCAGGACGCCGACGGGGGATTTTATTTCCTCGTGTACCCCAAAACCCGCGAATACGAGGCGAACGTCCTGCCGGACCATGGCGACGCGCAGGTGGTGTGGCCGAAAAACACCGCCGTCACGGCCGCGGCGGTGGCCGCGCTCGCGCAATGTGCCTCGTCGCCGAATTTCCGGCGGCATTTTCCCGCGGCCGCGGCGGGCTACCTGAAGCAGGCCGAGCTGGGCTGGCGGTTCCTGATGCAGGCGGTGGCAAAGCACGGCAAGGCCGGTGCCTACCAGAAGATCACGTTCTATGGCGATCACTACACCCACGACGACGAGCTCGCCTGGGCGGCGTGCGAGCTTTTCCTCGCGACCGGCAGCGACCAGTATCAGCAGAAGCTCTACACGTGGTTTCCCAACCCGGCGGACTACACGACCTTTCGCTGGGGCTGGTGGCGCATGTCGGAAGGCTGGGGCAACGCGATTCGCAGCTACGCCTTTGCCGCCCGCACCGGCCGCCTGCCCGGAACCGCACTCGATGCCCGCTACCTCCGCATCTGCGAGGGGGAAATTGTTTCCGCGGGGGACAACGTGCTCGATTGGTCCGCGAAGAACGCCTACGCCACCCCGTTTCCCATTGCGACCAAGGCCGTACAAGGCGCGGGCTGGTATTACTCGCTCGACCAGGCCTCGGACATGGCGGTCGCGTATCTGATCGAACCCAAGCCCGCGTACCTCGACGCCCTGGTTGGCGCGATGAATTACGAAGGCGGAGGCAACCCGGTAAATGTTGCCTACCTGACCGGCCTCGGCGTCGGCCGTCAGAGGGAAATCGTGCATCACTACGCCCAGAACGATCGCCGGACGCTTCCGCCGTCAGGGATCCCGCTCGGCAATCTCCAGGCTGCGTTCCAGCATCTGCCGGCGTATGGCTTCGAGTTGCGCGACGCGAGCTACCCCGATGACAACGCCGCCGTCGCGCCCTTCCCGTTCTATGATCGCTGGAGCGATGCTTACAACGTCACCACCGAGTTCATTGCAGTGAACCAGGCGCGTGGACTGCTCGCGACCGCGTTCCTCGCCCAACGAACCGCCGCCGCGACGAAGGCATGGCGCCCGCTACGCGCCGATATCGTCGGCCCAAAGGCTCCCCTTCAAGTCAACACGCCCGTGACGCTTCGCCTCGAGGTGCCAGGGGAAAGCCTCGCCGGCGCGCGGATCGTCTGGGAGGCGCGCGATCAATCGCCGGCTTTCGGCTCCACCTGCGTTTTTTCGCCCAAGAGCAATGGCCCGCAGTGGATCGAGGCTGAAATCGCCTGGCCCGACGGCCGTCGCGCGTTTGCGGCGACCACGCTCACGGCCGCGAGCGCGCTGGACGCGTGGCTCGATGACAGCCTGCCCGCGGATGCCGTGCCGGCGTCGACCGGCGGCGACGGCTGGAACTGGGTCGCCGCCAATCCCGCGCCGCAATCCGGGGCGCGCGCCCACCAGTCCAACCTGGCCGCGGGCGTGCACGAACACTGGTTCACCAATGCCAGCGCCACGCTCGCGATCGATGCCGGCGATGTGCTGTTCGCGTGGGTCTTCCTCGATCCGAAGAATCCCCCGACCGAGATCATGCTGATGTGGAACGATGGCTCCTCGTGGGAGCACCGCGCCTATTGGGGCGCCAACACGCTCACCTACGGCAAGGACCGCTCGGCGGGCCGCCACCCCATGGGGCCACTGCCGCCCACCGGAAAGTGGATACGGTTGAGTGTGCCGGCGCAGGCGGTCGCGCTGGAAGGCGTCACGATCAATGGCATGGGGTTTTCACACGTCGATGGTCGCGCCACCTGGGATAACGCCGGCCGGGCCGCGGCGGAGCGCAAGCCGTAGTCATGGCCATCAAGCTCGTCGCGGCGGGCGACGAAATGGCGGGATCGTCACACGTTCCCGGTCTGTCATCGCGAACCGAGGGACGACAACGCGGAGAAAGAGAACGATTAAGAGAACGAGAAAGATCGGCAAAAACGGCGATCCTGGTCGGGCAAGCTGTTAGTGGAAACCCCGTCAGGACATCACCCCACTATGCTCCCCCCCCGGGGCTCAGGTATTCTCCGATATGGTCGCTTCCACTTCCTTCTTCCGTCCCGCTCCGCCGGTCCATTCTGAAACCGCCCGCACCGCTCGCGAGTCGCTCTCGCGCCGGGAGGCGCAGTATGATGCCGCCCTCGTACGCCGGTTCCTCGACGATGGCGACGAAAGCGCGTTTGCCGAGATCGTCGCGCGTCATCGGGAGAAAATGTATTCGGTCGCCTTCGCCCTGCTGCGGAACAGTGCGGACGCGGAGGAGATCGCGCAGGACACATTCATCCGCGCCCACCGCGGTTTGGTGAATTTTCGCGGCGACTCCTCCCTCGGCACCTGGCTGCACCGGATCGCGGTGAATCTGTCCCGCAATCGCTACTGGTATTTTTTCCGCCGTCACCGGCACACGACGCGCTCCTTCGACTGCGCGTTCAGTGACGAAAATCCCGCCACGCTCTCGAGCCTGGTGGCCAGTCCCGCCCCGAGCCCGGTGGACCAGGCGGCCACGACCGAATTCTCAACCCTGATTGCCCAGTGCATGGAGCGGCTGGGCCCGGGCCATCGCGACATTCTCACCCGTCGCAACGTCCTGAACTGCACCTACGATGAGATTGCCCAGGCGTTCGGGATCAGCATCGGCACGGTGAAGAGCCGGATTGCCCGGGCGCGCAGCAACCTCCGCGTTCTCCTCGGAAAGGCCTGTCCGGAATTTGCGCCCGGCTCCCTCCCCAGCCAGTGGTTCGAACCCGCACGGCGGTCGGGCGGGGTGGAAATCATTCGCGCATAATCCGCCCATGCGACTGCTTTTCGTCCATGAACGGATGGGGGCCTTGGGCGGCGCCGAGGCGAATGTACTCGTGACCGCCGAGGCCCTCGGCCAGCGCGGCCACGTCGTCGGCCTCGTCCACGGCAGCGGCCCAAGCCAGGGCGAAGCCGGCTGGCGCGAAGTTTTTCCCGAGCGCTTTGCGGTTGATCCGGCGTCGGGCCATACCGACCTCGCGCGCGCGCTCGCCGCGTTCGAGCCCGACCTCGTGTTCCTGCACAAATTTTCCGATCCCGCGGTGCTCGATGCCCTGCTCGCGAGCGGCCGGCCCGTCGTCCGCATGGTCCACGACCACGACCTGTATTGCATGCGCGGTTACAAGTACAATGTCCTGACCCGCAAAATCTGCCGCCGGGCCGCCTCCGCTTTTTGCGTTCTCCCGTGTGGCGCGTCGGTCACCCGCAACCCCGGGGCCGGCTTTCCGCTCCGCTGGGTGAGCTACCGCGCGAAACGCCGCGAAATCGAGCAGAACCGGAATCTGCACCGGCTGATCGTCGCCACGGACTACATGCGCACCGAACTGCTGCGAAACGGGTTCGCGCCGGAGCAGATTGAAATTCACGCGCCCGTGCCACGGGCGGCGCCCGCGGCCGGCAACCCGTCGTTCAGCGACCGCAACCTCATCGTTTATGCCGGCCAGATCATCCGCGGCAAAGGGGTCGATGTTCTCCTCGAGTCGCTCGCCCGGGTCGCGCCACCTTTCAAGTGCGTGATTCTCGGCGATGGCAACCAGCGCGCCGACTGCGAGCGGCTCAGCGCGCGTCTTGGGCTCCACGGGCGGGTCACGTTCGCCGGTTTCGTGCCCCAGGCGCGAATCGCGGACTACTATCGCGACGCTTCGCTCGCGGTGATGAGCTCGCTCTGGCCCGAACCATTCGGCGCCACGGGCCTCGAAGCGATGCGATGCGGACTGCCCGTTGTGGCCTTCGACGCCGGCGGGATCAGCGAATGGCTGCTCGACGGGGTGAACGGATTCCTGGTGCCGTGGAAGGATCGAACCACCTTCGCCGCGCGCGTCAGCACGCTGCTCGGGGACAAGCCGCTCGCGCGTCGTCTCGGCGAAAACGGCCGCCAGGTCGCGCATGAACGCTTCAATTTCGTCGCCTACATCGACGGCCTGGAAAATCTCTTTTCCCGCACCGCGGCCGCACCGGCGGCACGCCCGACTGAACTTTGCGGAGTCACCGCATGAACGCAAAAATTCTTCCGCCCATCAGCCCCCGCCTCCTCAGGCGCTTCGCCATCTTTCAGACCCGTCTGGGCCTGTGGCGGCTGAAGCGGCACTTTGCCCTTCGCCGGCTCGCGTGGCGGTGGTTCGTGGAGAGCGCGCAGGCGATCAAACGCACGGTCGATGTGATCGGCAGTCTGGCCGCGCTGCTCATCCTGAGCCCGCTGCTCATTCCCATCTCCGCGCTCGTACGACTCGACGGTGGCCCCGTTTTCTTTGCCCAGACGCGCATCGGCCGGTTTGGCCGGCCGTTCAAGATGTTCAAATTTCGCTCGATGCGGCCCGACGCCGAGCAGCGTCTCGCGGCCCTGCTCGCGACCAACCAGCACGGCAACGGAGTCACCTTCAAAATCAAAAACGATCCGCGGATCACGCGGATCGGCTACTGGCTCCGGCGGTTCTCGCTGGATGAGCTGCCGCAGTTCTACAACGTCCTGATCGGCGACATGTCGCTCGTCGGACCGCGGCCGCCGGTACCGCGGGAGGTTGCACTTTATGCACTCGCCGATCGCCGGCGGCTGCTCGTCAAGCCGGGCATCACCTGCACGTGGCAGGTCAGCGGCCGGTCCGAAATCGATTTTCCCGGCCAGGTGCGGCTGGACGTCAACTACATCGATAGCCAGAGCCTCGGCGGAGACCTCAAAATCCTGGTGAAAACACCGAAGGCCGTGGTCTTCGGCTCGGGGGCATACTGATGAAAGCGTTGCTCATTTGTCCTGCGATTCGGCCGGCGGTGCCGCAGCTGGCCGAAGAAGGTCCGCTCGCCCTCACTCCGATTCTGGGCGAATGCATCGTCACGCACTGGCTCGAACATCTGGCCGTGCTCGGCGCCCGCCACGTGCAGGTGATCGCCGCTGACCGCGCGGACGCCGTCCGGACGGCGCTCGGCAATGGCGCCCGCTGGGGCATGCGGCTGGAAGTGCACGGCACCAGCGTCGAGCCCACGCCCGCGGAAGCGGCCGCACGTTACCGCCCGGCGGATGAACCCGGCTGGCTGCCCGCGCCGCACGACACCATCACGATGGACCACCTGCCGGGCGGTCCGGATCTGCCGTTGTTCGACAGTTACGCGAGCTGGTTTGCGGCGTTGCTGGCGTGGATGCCGCGCGCGCTCACACCGGCGCGCGTGCGCGTCGTCGAAATCCGCCCGGGCATCTGGGTCGGTCGTCGCGCGCATGTCTCCCCCAAGGCCGAGTTGATCGCGCCGTGCTGGATCGGTGATCAGGTCTTCATCGAGCCGGGCGCGATTGTCGGGCCGGGCGCAATCATCGAGGACCGCTCGGTGGTCGAAGACGAAGCCCGCGTGACGCAAAGCTGGATCGGTCCGGACACCTTTGTCGGGCCGCTGACGGCGGTCGCGACCTCGCTGGCCTGGGGCAGCAGCCTGACCAACTGGCGCTCGGATTCGAGTCTCCAGGTGCCGGATCCCTTTCTCATGTGTTCGCTCGCGCCACCGGTACACTCGCTGGCCTCGTCGGGCCGGGGTACCCGCGGTCCCGCCGTCGCCGCAGTCTCGCCGCTGCGATGGATCGCCGGATGGCGCGGGCCGGCGCCCGGAACGCAGAATTCCACTCCGCCCGCCTAGGCCGCTCTCCCGATGGTCCATGGCTCCTTCAACCCTCAGAATCCGACCGGCTGCCCATGAAAATTGAAAATCAAGGGGAGTGCCTGCGCATTTCCGAAATTCAGGAATTGACCGCGGTCAATTCGGCCCAATTCCGCGAGGACGTCAGCGCGGCCCTTCCCGGCTCGCCGCCCGTCATCGAGATTGATCTGGCCCAGACCCGATTCGTGGACAGCAGCGGCCTGGGCGCGCTGTTTGCGATCTACCGCGCCACCGCCCAGCGCAACGGCATGATCCTCCGGCTGCTCAATCCGCGCCCGGAGGTCGAGCAGTTGCTCGAACTGACCCAGATGCGGCAGCTCTTCGAGATCATGCAAAGGTAGGAGCCGGTCGGCCTCGCGACGAACATCATGCCATCGGCCGAACATTGCCTTGCCCTCCCCGTCGCCCGCCTCGACCGAATCCTTGGGCCGCGCTACGCGCGGCGAAGATCTCGGAGCTTGCCCATCCCCCCGGCACGAAGTGCCGGCTTGGGAATTTGTCGGGGCAGGGGCTCCGTAACGCAGTGGCAGCGCAAGCAAGTCGCCGCATGTTAACCGCGCCGCCGACAAATTCCCCTCTCCTCCAGCCGGCCCGGCCCGCCACCTTGCGTCTGGCTTTCCCGCCCGACCCGGCCTCCGTTCGCGCCGTCTCCGGCGCCATCCGGAGTTTCCTCGCCGAGCACGGCGTGCCGGAAAAGGAACTGTTTTCGTACGAGCTCTGTATCGCCGAGGCCAGTACGAATGCGATCACCTATGCACAGGGCCGCGCCCGGCTGCTCCAGCCCGTGGCCGAGGCGCTGTTCACGCCGGACCAAATCGAGCTGCGGGTGACGGACCACACGCCCGGCTTCGTGCTGCCCGAGAAGATTCCCCAGCCCTCCCCGTTGAGCGACGGTGGCCGCGGGCTGTTCATCATCCAATCGGTGATGGACGAGATACGGTACCTCCGCGGCACGAAGGAAAACATCCTGATCATGCGCAAGCGGCGCCGCGCCAACCAGGCGTCCGCCGCGGTGCGCGAGGGAGCGGCCGCCAGCGGCCTCACGCTCGAGGAAAGCCACCGCCAGCTGAACGAATCCAAGAGCGACCGGGCGAGCCTGGCCGGCGAACTCTCGTTTCGTTCTGAAACGCTGTCCGCCATCTTTCGCTGCTGCGCCGAACTGGGACGGAGCGACGAGGTCGCGGAGGGATTCGGCAAACGGCTGCTGGTCGATCTATTTCATCTCACGACGGCGGACTGGTGCGTCCTGCGGCTGCTTTCGGCCGACAATCGCTCGCTCGTCGTCGCGACCGCGTCCGAACTGGAGCTCGCGTTCGAGCCGCTGCCGCTGCCGCTCGCGGGTGAATCACCGCACGGCATCGAGGTGACCGTCGCGGCGACCAAGACGGCCACACGCTTCGATCTCCGCGAGGATTCCGATCGCACCGAGCCGCTGCGGGCGATCGGGCGCGAAGCCACGGGACTCGTATGCCCGCTGGTTTTCGGCGGAGCCCTCGTCGGTACGATCGCCGTGGGCCGCCGCGGCGGTGATTTTCCACTGGGAAAACTCCAGGACGAAGTGGTCCGCGTGTTCGCCGAATTCCTCGCGATTCAAACGGTCAACCTCCGCCACCACAAGGAGGAGGTCCGCCAGCGCGTCTTCACCCGCGAGCTGGAAATCGCGCAGGAAATCCAGCACCTGCTGCTTCCGCGCACACT
The DNA here is from genome assembly GCA_030648295.1 of Opitutaceae bacterium. GTDB lineage: Bacteria > Verrucomicrobiota > Verrucomicrobiia > Opitutales > Opitutaceae > ER46. The sequence continues at coordinate 56,319 of JAUSID010000097.1, forward strand.
GCCGCAGCTCGAGGGCTTCGGGCTGGCGGGCGGCTGGCAGAGCGCACGCGAAGTCGGTGGCGATTTCTACGACGCGCTCGCGGTCGGCGAGCAGTCGCTGTTCCTGATGGTCGCCGACGTGATGGGCAAGGGCGTGCCCGCGGCGTTGTTCGCCGCCACGATGCGCGGCCTGCTCCGCGGCCTGGCCGCGCGCAGCGACGATCCGGCGAAGATCCTCCACGGGTTGAACCGGCTGCTTTTCGCCGAGCTCTCCGCCGTCAACATGTTCATCACCGCCCAGGTGGTGCACGTCGATCTCCAGACGCGACTGATGACGGCCGCGAGCGCCGGCCACTGTCCGCCGCTTTATGTCCCGCCCGGCCACCACACGGTGCTTGCGCTATCGACCCAGGGCCTGCCGATCGGCGTGCTGCCCGACACGGTGTACCATTCCGTGACCGCGCGGCTCGGCGAACCCTGCACGCTGCTGCTGCACACCGACGGACTGACCGACACGCGCAATGCCACCGGAAAACAGTTCGGCCAAAAGCGCCTGATGGGCTGGCTCAGCGCCAACGCCATCGCCGGCCATACGGCCGCGGCGCTGCGCGACCGGCTGGCGACGGAACTCAACCGATTCCGCGGCAACGCCGCGATGGACGACGACCAGGCGTTTCTCCTGCTCACGGAAGCGCACGTGGGCGCCGCCCTCGCGACCAACTCCCGCGGGCCCAAGCTTCAATTCCAGCGCGGCTCATTCCTCTTCCCGGCCAACTCGTGACGATTGGTATTCAAAATTGCCGGAGTAATTGGGAGCGCGACCTCCGCCGGTCGCAACGATCTCCATGCGACCGGGGGCGGTCGCGCTCCCATGCAAACCTCTGCAACGTTACGGCGGCGGCTTCGAGGTGCCTGGAAGGCTCGTGGGCGTCGCTGGCACGTAGGCGTCGAATCGAATCAGATCGCCTGGCAGCGGTCCCGTTGCGCGGCGCAAATTGGCGGAGTCAGTTCCCCCGAGCGACAGTTCCCCGCGGCGATTGATCGCTGCTTCCCGCTCGGCCTGCAGCCGCTGGCGCCGTTCCGCCGCGGAAAGAGGTTTCCCTGATGCACCGGCGTTGTCCGGAACGAAACGAATCTGTGGACTAGTATTGCCCTCGACTGAAAATCGGGGCGTCGCGCGACGGGGCTCGAGCGTCAGCGGATTTGAGGGTGGCGTTGCCCGGTCGCTCAGCGAATACGCGCCTGGGGGAAGCAAAGTGGAGGAAGCACTCGCAGGCGCACGCATCACCGAGGCGGCGCGGCTCGCCTCCGCTGGTGTCGCGGCCTTGACGAATGTCCATTGTTGTCCGGCGACCGGCGACTCCGGCGGCGAGGCGGGCGAAAGAAGATACGGACCCGTCAACAAGGTCTTGTCATTCGAGCGCGCGGAACCAAACGCGCGTTGCGCGGAACAGACGAGCGGCGCAGCGAGGAACGCCGCGGTGAGGAGCGAGTACACAGCGTGCGATTTCATGGCCACAGGGATTGGGGTTACCCGCGAATACGTTGGGCACAATGCCTCATTTCACCGCCGTGGCAAACCCAACTCACGATGGGAACGCTCGCATCGAAACCGGTCTAATGTTTCGGCCGTCCGCAATCACCTGCGCCGGTTTCGCATGCCGACCCGTACCCAAAAACGTCCGCTCTCCCCGTTGAAAGATGGCGGACGGTTGCGGACCACAATCGCCGCCATGGCGGGCAAGACTCGTGCCGCCCGGGCGCGAAACCCTTCCGCGGACGCCGTCTCGCGCGTGCGAAAATCGGCCGCCGCCGCCGAAGCGTCAGGAAAGAAAGCGCTGCCGCCCGCGCGCCGCCGGTCACGCGCGCCGGCCGAGCCGGCGCGATTCATTCCACCGATGAAGGCACTGAGCGTCGACGCGGTGCCGGCAGGCGACTGGCGGCTGGAAATCAAACTCGATGGCTACCGCGCGATCGCGGTGCTCAACGACGGGGCGGTGGAGTTGTGGTCGCGTAATTACAAACCGCTGACGGCCGATTACCCCGAAGTCGTGGCGGCACTGCGCAGTCTTCGGCTCTCGAATGGGGTGATCGACGGCGAGATCGTGGCGCTCGACGAGGGCGGACGCTCACGTTTCCAGCTTTTGCAGCAACGCGATTTGAGCCCGAAGCGCTCCCCGATCGTGTACTACGTTTTCGATTTGCTGCATCATGATGGACGGTCACTCGTCCGGCTGCCGCTCGAGGAGCGCCAGGGCGCATTGCAGGCCTTGGTCGGAAAAGGCACTCCGGCGCTCCGCTTCTCGCCGGTGTTCGAGACGACGCCGGATAAACTCCTCGACGAAGTGCGACGGCGGGGACTCGAGGGGATTATCGCGAAGGCTGCGGGATCGCTTTATGAGCCGGATCGCCGCTCGGGTGCATGGCTCAAATGCAAGGTGCACGGCGAGCAGGAATTCGTGATCGGCGGATTCACGCCGCCGAAAAACAGCCGGCCGCACTTCGGCGCCATTCTGGTCGGCTACTATGCGAACGGCGAGTTCATGTACGCCGGCAAGGTGGGCAGCGGGTTCGATCATGCGCTGCTGGGGTCACTGCACCGTGAGTTTTTGAAACGGCGCATCGACGAATGCCCGTTCGCCAATCTGCCGATGAGCCGGAAATCGCGGTTCGGCGCCGGAATGAATCGCAGCGCCATGCGCGAAGTGACGTGGGTGCGGCCCGAACTCGTCTGCCAGGTGCGGTTCACCGAATGGACGGAGGATGGAATGCTGCGGCACCCGGTGTTTCTTGGGCTGCGGACGGACAAGCGTGCACGCGAAGTCGTGCGGGAAGCGCCACCCGCGCCGGCACACAACTGAATCACGACATGGAGCCGCTGATTATCGTCGATCTCCAGAAGGCGTTTCCCGTCCCGCCCAAACGGGTGGGGCGCATTCGCCGCTATTCCCGTCGGTTCAAGAAACGAATATTCACCCGGTTTGAGAACCCGAAGGGCTCGCATTTCCGCCGGCTGCTGAAACAGCGTTGCTGCGCGCCGGGAACCGATGACACGGCGCTACTCATCGAGCCATCGAACGGTGACATCGTGATCAAGAAGCAGGGTTATGGACTCGCGCCCCGTGACATTCGACGAATGAGATTGGGCCACGGTTTATGGCCGCAACTTTTGCTTCATGGTCGTGGATGGCTGGAGCCAACGCTTGAACCAGGCGAGTCCTGCGGCGTGCCCCTCGGGTGTCACCTTGTGCGCCGTGTGCTTCTGCGCGATGAAGCCGAGCCGTTCCTCGTGCCCGGCCGCACGGTAGCGGGCGCGCGCTCTCTCGACGCAATCGACCAGTCCGGGCATCGGCGTCCGGGCGTCAGAATCCCCGTTAATCACGAGCAGCGGCCGCGGCGCGATCAGCGGCAGCATCGCGGGGCCGTCGAACACGCCGTCGATCCCCGGCGCGACGTGGCCGTAGAACCGCGCGATGAACGCGGCGTCAACCTGCGTCACGTGCAATTCCTTCGCCGCGGTGTCGACTGCCGTCTGAATTGTGCTGATACGCGACTGCCACGCATTATTCTCCAGCGCCCAGCGGAAGCTCTGCACGCCGATGTAGGGCACCGCGACGGCAATCCGCGGATCCGCGGCGGCGGTGAGATAGGTTTCGATCCCGCCTTTGGAAAAACCGGTGAGCCCGATCCGCTTCGCGTCCACATCTGGTCGCGTCTCCAGATAATCGATCAACCGCATGACGTCCCATGCGGTGTCGAAGAAGAACGGATACTCGCGTCCGGGTGTGCGCCACGCGCGCAGGATTGCCTCCTGGTATTCCGTGCTGCCCTTTCCCGCGGTGCTGCGACCGCCGTGGTAGCGGCCGTCGATCGCGATCGCCGCGAATCCGGCCCGTGCGTACGTCTCGAGGTGCGGTTTCATGCCCTCCTTGTTTCCGCCCGTGCCGTGCAGGATGATCACGACCGGCAGGCGCGCCGGTGCCGCGGCCGGTTGATACCACAAGCCTGGCACCCGCTGGCCGGGCTCCGCCATGTAGGTGAACGATACGCGCTTGATTCCATCGGCTTCAGTCGCGGCGCCGGCCTGGAAGTCGACGGGAACGCGCTCGCGGTCGAGCAGCTTGAGGAAGGCTTCCCGCGGCGATTGCACGAGCGGACCGAGCCAGCGCGCGAGTTCGTCCGCGCTGCCGGTTGTGGGATGGTATCGGGAGTCCTGTGACGATGGGGGCGCCGCCGTGGCCGCGAGCGCGAAGACAGCGGCGGCGAAGCACGCCGGGATACGGAGACGGGCGATGGTGGGGTGGTGCATCGGGCGGGCAAGTTACACCGCGACATGCGTCCCGCCAGCGCAAACCGACCGGTTTTATTGCGTCGTGAAACCTGCGCCACGTCGAGCGGGAACCGGCGCTGGCTTTCCTGTTCCGCCAGTGGCTGCGGCTTCCAGCCGCAGAGGGTGATCGATGGTCGGTCCGATTCCTTCTGCGGCAAGGATGCCGCAGCCACTTGTCTCCAGATGCCAGGCCAATCCCGTGGCCTCAGATCTCGCCGATCCGCACGCACGCGACGGTGCGATTATGATCGCCGGGAATCAGCGGCGGCACGGCGGCCTTGCATTTCTCCTGCACATACGGACAACGCGGATGAAACGAACAGCCGGCGGGCGGATTCATTGGCGACGGCGGATCTCCGGGCAGCACGATTCGCTGCCGGCTGCGTTCAGCATCGGGATTCGCCGTCGGAATCGCGCTGATGAGCGCGCGCGTATACGGATGCAGCGGCCGTTCGATCACCTCCACCGCCGGCCCGAGCTCCACGATCTTGCCGAGATACATGACCGCGATCCGATCCGAGATGTGTTTTACGACCGAGAGATCGTGCGCGATGAAGATGAGCGAGAGGTTCATCTTCCGGCAGAGTTGCGAAATCAGATTCAGGATTTGCGCCTGGATGGACACGTCGAGTGCCGAAACCGGTTCGTCGGCAATGATGATCTTCGGCTCGAGCGCGAGCGCGCGCGCGATCGCGATCCGCTGTCGCTGGCCGCCGGAGAATTCATGCGGGTATTTCTGCATGAAGCGCGGCGAGAGCCCGACCAACTGCATCAGCTCCGCTACGCGGGCGGGCACGTCTGCCGCCGGGCAGACTTTGTGCACCAGCAGCGGCTCGGCGAGCGTGTCGAACACGGTGATCCGCGGGTTGAGCGAGGCGTAGGGATCCTGGAACACCATTTGCAAATCGCGGCGCACGTCATGGACCTCGGCCAGCGTGCCGGTGGTGAGATTTTTTCCCTCGAGCACCACGGCACCAGCCGTCGTGGGCACCAGTTGCATGATCGTGCGGGCGAGCGTCGATTTCCCACAGCCCGATTCACCGACGAGTCCCAGCACTTCGCCCCGCTCAATCGACAGCGTGACGCCATCGACGGCTTTCACCGTGCCGAGGTGACGCTTGAAAATAAAACCATGCGTGACGGGGAAGTGCGTCTTGACGTCGCGGAGCTCGAGGATCGGGTCGGGCATGGGGAAGGGACTAAGGGACTAAGGGACTAAGGGACTAAGGGACTAAAAGACTAAGGGACTAAGGGCGAATGACGAATGACCAATGCTTTGTTGTTCGGAGCATTGGTCCGGAGGGTGAAAGTTTTGCATGACCGCGGTCGTGGTCTTTTGGTCCCTTAGTCTTTTAGTCTCTTAGTCCCTTAGTCCCTTTGTCCTTTCCCTAAATCTCTCCTTGCTGGGCGCGCAAACAGGCGTGGGCGTGGCCGGGGGCGACTTCGATCAACTGCACGTTGTTGCTGACGCACTTCTCGAGCGCGAATTCGCAGCGCGGCGCGAACGGACACCCCGGCAGCGGCTTCGAAAGATCCGGCGGCATGCCCCGAATCGTATAGAGCTCGGCACCCTTGGGCTGGAGCGACGGGATCGAACGCTGGAGCGCGCGCGTATACGGATGGCGCGGTCCATAGAACAGCGTCCGCGTGTCGGTGGTCTCCATGATCCGTCCGGCATACATCACCTGCACGCGATCGCAGAGACCGGACACCACGCCGAGATCGTGGGTGATGAAGACCACGGCCATCCCGAGTTCACGCTGCATCTTTTTTATCAGCTCGAGAATTTGCGCCTGCACGGTCACGTCGAGCGCCGTGGTGGGCTCGTCCGCGATCAACAGTTCGGGCCGGGTGATCAGCGCCATCGCAATCATGACGCGCTGGCGCATGCCGCCGGAAAATTCGTGCGGATACAAATGGATGCGCTTGGCGGCATCGTTGATCCCGACCGCGTCCAGTATTTCGAGTCCGCGGCGCAGCGCGTCCGCCTTCGATATCTTCTCGTGGATCAGCAACGGCTCGATCAATTGCTCCGAGATTCGCAGATACGGATTCAGCGACGTCATCGGATCCTGGAATATCATCGCCACGCGTTTGCCACGGATCGCGCGCGCCTGCGCCGGCGTGGAGTGCAGCAGGTCGACGCCGTCGAACATCGCCGTGCCGCTTTCGATTCGGCCCGGCGGCGTCGGCACCAGTCCCATGATCGAGTAGCACGTGACCGATTTGCCCGAGCCGGATTCGCCCACGATTCCCAGTGTCTCGCCGCGTTCGACCGAGAAGCTGACGCCGTCGACCGCGCGATAAACGCCATTACGAGTGTGAAAGTAAGTGCGGAGATCAGTGACAGTGAGGAGTGGCACGGGGGCGAGCGGACGAGACAGATGTCAGATGTCAGACGTCAGAGGTCCGAGGTCAGAGGTCAGAAGTCAGAAGTCAGATCTCGGATGTCAGATGTCAGTGTCGGAGGTCAGAGGTCGGGGTCGAGATTTCGATAGGCAAAGGAGTTGGTCACGGTTGCGAATGCGGCGCGAGTTGCGAGTTCCCTGTGACAATAGTGTTGTTGGCGGGTTTGTCGCCTCCGCCGGCCGGCAGATTTTGCACGGCCTTTGCCACCGTGGTGGGCGACAAATCGGCGAGCCGGCGGCCACCGGTCGGCGGGCAGCCGGTCGGTTGCAGGATTACCGCCGGTGAATCGAAAGCGGGGCCGGTGCGAATCGGATTGGTCGGGCCGAACAATGCGACCAGCGGCACACCGAGCGCATTTGCGAGATGCAGGCCGCCGGTATCGTTCGTGACGAGGACACGACAATTTTGCAGTTCCCGCACGTAGGCGGGCAAATCGGTCCGGCCGGCGCGATCGTGCACGCGCTCGGGCGGAAAACCTGCGGCGACCTGTGCCGTTATCCCGGCGTCCAACGCCGTGCCGAACAACACAAACGAATCGTCCGGCAGCGACTCGATCAGCGTGCGCCAGTGCGCAACCGGCCAGCGCTTTTCCGGCGTGTTCTCGGATCCGCAGATGAGCCCGATCGGTGCCGGCGAGGGCAGGGGCTTCGCGCTACGATCAGCGAGCGATGTACGATCCAGCGGTGCCACGAGCCCGAAGTGCTGGAAAAGATTCTGCCAGAGTTCGAGTTGGTGGCGCTCCCCCTCGTCGAAATCACGCGGCAGCCGATAAACATGGCTGAGTAGCGGACGCGGTTTTCCCGGTCGCACGATCCCGAATCGCTGCGGCGCGCCGGCCAACCACGCCTCGAGATCACCGCGAAATGAATTCGTCAACAGCACCCACACGTCGGGATACTCCGCGCGCATTTTTCGGAAGTGGGCGAAGTATCCCGGGCCCCGCGGCGGCAGCGCCTGCAACCGATCCGCGACGTTGCACATTTCCAGCAGCGGAAGAAACGCCGCGCGCGCGACCACGGTGATCTCGGCGTCGGGTCGGCCGATGCGCAGGGCGCGGAGCAGCGGCAGGGCCATGACGACATCGCCGAGCCAGTTCGGCAGCCGGATCCAGATCCGGGTGCGGCGGGGCGGCTGCGCAAGCCGACGCGCGGCGAATTCCGCGGCGAGCAGATTGCGTTTCGCTTCCAGCCGAAACCGGCGCGGGGGCATGTCCTGGTTGCGCCAGCGGTCGTGGGCCCACAGCCACGACGCGCACAGGTTGTCATCGCTCCGGAGCAAATCCTCGAGCCAGCGATTCAGCGCGATCGTCACGCCATTGCTGGTGCCGTCGCTCGAAATCCGCTGCACGCTCACCTCCACGCGCCAAAAGCCCCGGCGTCGCGGGAAGATTCCGTACACCCGCGCGTCGAATTTCTCCGCCATCAGCCCGGGCAGTTCCGTGGTGGAGCACACGCGGCTGAAAAGCGTCGTCAGTGCGCCCTGCATGCCCGCGTTCTGGTCGAAGAGCACGCCGACGAATCCCTTTCGCCGGAGAATCTTCAGCGCCTCGGCAAATCCCTCCTTGCGCGAGAGCAGTCTGATCCCGAATCGCTCGCGCGACGCCTTCACGAATTCGTCGGCGGCCGGATTGTCGAGTGGCCGGAAGATCGTGCCGAACTCCGGAAATGGCGCCGGCACCACCAGGCTCATCCAGGTTTGCGCCTCCCAATAGGCGAGGTGCGGCGAGCAGATCAGCGTGGGTGCCGCCTCCGCATGATGGGTTGTTACTGCCGTGATCAGTTCCGGTGACGCCGTGATGATCGTGCTCGCCCGCCGCTCCGGGATGAACGGAGTGGCCAGCGAAAGCAGCCCCGTCTCGATCAGCCGCCGGCAACTTTCGCGGCCGATCGCGCCATGCCAGGCCGCGGGTTTTTCGGGAAACGCATGGTGCAGATTCGAGAGCACGAGCCGGTGCCGGCGCGGCAAAAGGAAGAAAATCACGTCGCCCAAAAACGCCGCAAATGCGCGCAGCAGCGGTTCCGGCGCGTGCGCGACCACCCAGCCAAGCGTTTTAATCCCGAGGAGCTGCACTCGCCCTCCTCATTGCGTGCACCCACGCGACGAGGCAAACCATCTCGAACGAGGAGGGCCTCGTTGCGGCTGTATTGCCACCCTGTATCCGTGGTTCGAACCTAGGCTTCGCGCAGGGCTATAATGTGGGCCGGCGTCTGCCCTGCCGGACGCAGTCAACTCAAGGAAGCAGCTCCATTGCGCGAAGCCGGGATTTGGCGTTTGATTTCTGCTGCGAAAGTCCATGAAACGTTGCGCTTCGCGCCGTTGGATGGCTTCCGCCGGCATGCGTCATGACCCAACTTCTCATCATCAAACCCTCATCGCTTGGCGACATCGTGCACGCGCTGCAGGTGGCCACGTCGCTGAAGACTCAGCGGCCCGACCTGCGGATTTCGTGGGTCGTGAGGGAGATTTTTTCGCCCATCGTCCGCGCCTGTCAGGCGGTCGACCACGCGTATGTCTTCGAGCGCAACGGCGGGGTGAAGGCGTTTATCCGGCTGACCAAGGAGCTGCGGAAAACGAAGTTCGACTGCGTCTTCGACATGCAAGGGTTGCTCCGCACCGGCCTGATGACGTCGCGCACCGTCGCCACCAAGAAAGTCGGACGCAGCGATGCGCGTGAGGGCGCCGGGATGTTCTATGATGTGAAGGTGCCGTTGCCGGAGGACGGCAAACGCAGCCATGCAATCGACATCCTGCTTCAGTTTTGTCCCGTCGTGGGCGCAAAACCGGAACTCCAGGGGAGCCTCCAGTTTCGCGAGGTCGACAGCCTGCACCTGCGGTTTGCGGACGCGCGCGGGGGCGTGAAACCGATCGTCATGTTCCCCGACAGCCGTCGCGCCGAGAAATGCTGGAACGGGTTCAAGCAGCTCACTGAAATGATTCTGCGCGAGGAAAGGAACCGGAAGGTGATTTGGGCGGGCAGCAACTACGTGCATGACCGCGGAGCGTATCCACCGGCTCAATTCTTCAACCTCACCGGCAACACCAGCCTCGTGTCCCTGCCCGCGCTGATCAAACGCGCGGACTGGGTCATCGCGAACGACAGCGGTCCGATGCACCTTGCCGCCGCGCTGGGAGTCCGCGTGCTCGGAATCTTCGGCCCCACCGATCCACGGCTGTTCGGCCCGTATCCGCTGAAGGCGCCCGGCAACGTGGTGGTGCAGGCGCCGGTCGGCGACCTGAAGCTTTTGTCCGCCAAAGAGGTCTACGCCCGTTTCCAACGCGCCCGCGCGCGGTTCAAATAGCACAACGCGGGGTTTCATTTTCACCACTACTCGGATGGGTGACAGAGGACAAACGGAGACCACGGACGCCGACCTCCCGGAGTTGGTTTCGATCTCACATCCGTGGAGGGTTTGCCCTGCTCCCTTCTCCCTGCTCCCTTCTCCCGGCGCGTAGCGCCATTCCACCATGCTCGATCCCAAGCTCATCCGCGAATCGCCGGACCTCGTCCGCGCGGCCATTGCCAAGAAACATCTCGAGGTCGATCTCGATGGCGTGCTGGCCATCGACGCGTCGTGGCGGGCGCAATTGCAGGAGGTCGAAGCGTTGCGAGGAAAGCAGAAGGCAGCGAACACCGCCATGGCATCGCTGCCGAAGGGATCGCCGGAGTTTCAGGCGAAGGTCGGCGAAATGAAAGCCGTGTCCGCGCAGGCGAAGGAACGCGAGGCGGAGCTGAAGCGCACCGAGGAAAAATTTCGCGAGGCCATGCTTTCGCTGCCGAACCTGCCGCATGCGAGCGTGCCGGAGGGCCGGACGCCGGAGGACAACGTCGTGCACGCGCTGCATGGCGCCCACGATCAACCGCGGCCGCATGCCATTCCGCACTGGGAGATTCCGGGTTTCGAAAAGCTCTTCGATTTTTCGCGGGGCGCGAAGGTCACCGGCGCCGGCTTCCCGTTCTACGTCGGCGACGGCGCACGACTCGTCCGTGCCCTGATCCAGTTCTTCCTCGAGGAGAACACGAAGGCGGGGTACGTGGAGGTCAACCCGCCGCTCTTCGTCAATGCGGCGAGCGCGACCGCGACCGGGCAGCTGCCGGACAAGGAGGGCCAGATGTACGAAACGACCGAGGATCGTTTCTATGCCATCCCGACCGCGGAGGTGCCGCTGACGAATTTCTTTCGCGATGAGATCATCGACGAGTCCGCGCTGCCGGTGAAGCGGTGCGCGTATTCGCCCTGTTTCCGGCGCGAGGCGGGCAGCTACGGCAAGGATGTGCGCGGGTTGAACCGGCTTCACCAGTTCGACAAGGTCGAGCTGCTGAAGTGGGTGCATCCATCGACCAGTTACGACGAACTCGAGGGGTTGCGCGCGGACTCCGAGCGGCTGATTCAGAAACTCGAGCTGCCGTATCGCGTGCTGCTGATGTGCGGCGGTGATCTCGGGTTCACGCAGTCCAAGAAGTATGATCTCGAGGTGTGGTCCGCGGGCCAGAAGCGCTGGCTCGAAGTTTCAAGCTGCTCGAACTTCGAGGCGTTCCAGGCGCGACGGGCGCAGATTCGTTTCCGGTCGGCGCAGACCGGCAAGCCGGAACTGTTGCACACGCTCAATGGCTCCGGGCTGGCCTTGCCGCGCGTGATCGCCGCGCTCTTGGAAAACAATCTCGACGTGGACCGCCGCGTGAAGATTCCGACCGCGCTCGTCCCGTATTTTGGCCGCGAGTATCTCAGTTTCACATGAGGCTTGCGCGAGAGCGCGGAAATCCCCGGGCACCACGGGTGAGAACAGCCCCTCAAACATCCGCGCTGGCCGAATCCGCCGCAAGACTCGCGACGCTAGTCCCGCGCTCACGGCTCGATCCGGCCGTGCTCGCGTGGGCCGATGGTCCGGGCCGGAACCGAAAGTGGGCCGTCGCGTTTTCGGGCGGAGCGGACTCATTCGCGCTCCTGTTGCTGCTGTGGGCGCACTGGCCGGGAAAACGACGCACGCTGTCGGCGCTGCATTTTGATCACCGCCTGCGCGGCGCGGAATCGCGGGCGGACGCGCGTTTTTGCCGCCGCATGTGTGCCGCGTTGCGCGTTCCATTCATCGTGGGTCGCTGGGAAGGCGCGCATGGCAGCGCGGGTGAAGCGCAGGCGCGGGCCGCCCGGATGGCGTTTTTTGCGACGCATGCGCGCGTCGTGTGGCTGGGTCACCAGCAGGATGACATTGCCGAGTCCATGCTGATGCGACTTGCGCGCGGCAGTGGCACGGGAGGATTGGCGGCGCCGCGGCCGGTCCAGCCCATGCCGGGAGGGCGCGTCCACCTACGGCCGTTGCTGACATTGAAAAAAGCCGACATCGTGGCGGCGTTGAGCGCCGCGGGGATCGCGTGGCGTGAGGACTCGTCGAACGCCGGCCCGCTCTTTTTTAGAAACCGTATCCGAAGTCGGGTTATCCCGGCCTGGCAGGAGGCGGCGCAGCGTGACGCGCTCGCCGGCGCGTCACGTTCGCGCGCTTTGCTCGAAGAGGACGATGCGGCGTTGGAGGGGTGGGTCGACGATATGGCGCTGCTCGATACGGACGACGGCCTCATGCTCAGCCGGCTGGCGGGAAAACCAGCCGCGCTGTGGCGGCGCGCCTTGCATCGCTGGCTGCTGGCACAGCCCCGGGCGGGCGAGCTTTCACGGCAGGCGTTCGACGCCTTGCTCGCCGCGATTCGGTGCGGAGCACCGACGCGACACAGCCTTGGCCGGGAGGGGTTTGCAGTCGTCCGCAAGGGCGTGCTGGCGTTCGCGCGAAATCGGAAACGCACCTCGTAGATTCCAGCCCCGCGCCAATTGACTTATCGTACCGGAACATCCACCTTTCGCCCTCGTCCAAAAAATTCGAAATGTCCGATTCTGACAACAAGAAGTCTCGCCGCGCGCTGAAGAACCTGCCGCCAGATCGCTTTCAACCGAAGATGCTAATCTTCTGGCTGGCACTAGTCGCCGCGGTCCTGGCGTTGCTCTATTATTCGCCGGGCATGACCACCACGCCGGACATGCTGACGATCCAGGAAGTCGTCGATCGGGCCGAAGCGAAGAACATCAAGGAAAACAGCGTCATCCGGCCGGACCCGAGCGGGGGGCGCGACTGGGTGGCCGTGCTCGGCGAGAGCCGCAAGGACGCCGCGGCTCCGTTTCGTCCGTTCCGCGCGGCGGGCCGGCTGACCGATACCTACATGGAGCGGCTGCAAAAATCGAAGCTGTTCGTCGAACAGCCGACGCAGACGCTGCTCACTTCGATCGCGGCGCAGGTGATTCCGTTCATCATCATCATCGGGCTGCTTTATTTTCTCTTCGTCCGCCAGCTGCGGCAGGCGGGCCGCGGTGCCCTCAGCTTTGGCAAGAGCCGCGCGAAGCTGCTCACGCGCGATCGCGACAAGCTGACGTTCGCCGACGTCGCGGGCTGTGACGAAGCGAAGGAGGAGGTCTCCGAGGTGGTCGAGTTCCTCAAGGACCCGAAGAAATTCACGAAGATGGGCGGCCGGATCCCGAAGGGCATCCTCATGGTCGGCCCCCCGGGCACCGGCAAGACGCTGCTCGCGAAAGCGGTGGCGGGCGAGGCCGACGTGCCGTTCTTCAGCATCTCCGGATCGGACTTCGTCGAGATGTTCGTCGGCGTCGGCGCCAGCCGCGTGCGCGACATGTTCGAGCAGGGGCGCAAGAGCGCGCCGTGCATCATCTTCATCGATGAAATCGACGCGGTCGGCCGGCAGCGTGGCGCCGGCCTCGGCGGTGGCAACGACGAGCGTGAGCAGACGTTGAACTCGCTGCTGGTCGAGATGGACGGCTTCGACACCACCGAAGGCGTGATCATCATCGCGGCGACGAACCGGCCCGACGTGCTCGACAGCGCGTTGCTGCGGCCGGGACGTTTCGACCGCCAGATCTACGTCGACCTGCCGGACCTGATTGGCCGCGAGCAAATCCTGCGCGTTCACGCCAAGAAGGTGAGCCTGGCCGAGAACGTCGATCTCCAGATCATCGCCCGCGGCACGCCGGGTCTTTCCGGGGCCGAGCTCGCGAATCTCCTCAATGAAGCGGCGCTGCTGGCCGCGCGTCGCAGCAAGAAAAAGGTCGAGATGATTGACGTCGACGACGCGCGCGAGAAGGTGCAGTTCGGCCGCGAACGCCGGCGGCTGATGGACGACGAGGAAAAGAAGCTCACCGCGTATCATGAAGCCGGACACGCGCTGGTGCAGGGCGTCCTCGATGATGGCCACATGCCGGTGCACAAGGTGACGATCATTCCGCGCGGACGCAGCCTCGGCAGCACGATGTTCATTCCGAAGAAGGACATCCTGACCCACGCGATGAAGCGGGTGCTGAACCAGATCGCGATGGGGCTGGGCGGCCGAATCGCGGAGGAACTGGTGCTCGGCGACATCTCGAGCGGCGCGGCGGGTGACATCAAGCAGATCACCAAGATCGCGCGCGCCATGGTGTGCGACTGGGGCATGAGCCCGCTCGGGCCGGTCGCCTTCGGCGATCATCACGACACGGTTTTCCTGGGGCGCGAGATCACGCGCAACGAGAGCATTTCCGAGGACACCGCGCGCAAGATCGACGCGGAGATTCACCGGATCATCGACGAGCAATACAAGCGGGCGACGGAGATCGTCACGTCGCACCGCCAGGCGCTCGACAAGCTCGCCGAGGCGCTGCTCGAGCACGAGACGCTCGACGGCAAGCACGTCCTCGAGATTCTCCATTTCGGCGAAATTCGCTCCCCGATTGTGCCGACCGCGTTCACGAAGACGGACGGCAAGCCGCCTCCGTCCGGGAAGAAGGTGCCGGAAAAATCGGCATCGCCCGAGCCGATGGGCCCGGCGCCGGCCCCGACCCCGGCTTAACCGCGACCTCGCGTTGGTCACTCTCCCCCGGGCGGGCTCACGGAGCCCGCCTTTTTTGTGTCCACAATTTTCGATGCGCATTGTGAGGCATCCCCGCGGTGTTAGCAGCGCTCGAAGTTTTCGCCGCCTCGCCACGCCGATTCGTGCGGCCAGACCACCGGCGCCTCGCACCGCACTTTGTCATCTAATAGATGACAAATCCCAAAAGTCCCCCTCGGGACGACCGCCCATTTGTCATCTAATAGATGACATCGGGTTTGCAGATGGGTGGGCTTGGAAAGGGCAGCGGCGAGCTGTCGGCGGGAGGCCGGGGCGGGGAAAAAACTCGAAATTCGGTTTTCACGCAGTGAAAACCTTCCCGCATGAAGATCTGCTGCATCGGCGCTGGTTATGTAGGCGGCCCCACGATGGCCATGATCGCCCTGAAGGCGCCGGGCATACAGGTGCGCGTCGTCGACATGAGTGCCGCACGCATCGCGGCGTGGAATTCCGACACGCTTCCCATCTACGAGCCGGGGCTGGACGACGTCGTGCGGCAGACCCGGGGCCGTAATCTGCATTTCTCAACCGACATCAAGGGCGCGATCAAGGGTGCCGACATCATCTTCGTCGCCGTCAGCACGCCGACGAAGACATATGGGGTGGGGGCCGGCCGGGCGGCGGATCTGCGGTTCGTCGAATCGGTCGCCCGAACGATCGCGGAGCACGCCGTCGGTCCCAAAATCATCGTCGAGAAATCCACGATTCCGGTTAAGACCGCCGAGACGATCAAGGATATCCTACAGGCCAACTCAAAGAACCATCAGTTCGAGGTCCTCTCGAATCCGGAATTCCTGGCCGAGGGGACGGCGATCGCGGATTTGCTTTCCCCGGATCGCGTCCTGATTGGCGGCGAGCGCACGCCGACCGGGGAGGCGGCCATGGAGGTGCTCGCGGGCGTCTATGCGAACTGGGTGCCGCGCGAACGAATCATTACGACCAATCTCTGGTCTTCGGAGCTTTCGAAGCTCGTTGCGAACGCGTTCCTCGCCCAGCGAATTTCGTCCATCAACTCCGTTTCGGCGCTGTGCGAGGCCACGGGTGCCGACGTCGACGAGGTGGCGAATGCGATCGGCAAGGATTCGCGAATCGGTCCGAAGTTCCTCAAAGCCTCCGTCGGCTTCGGCGGCTCCTGCTTCCAGAAGGACATCCTCAACCTGGTGTATCTGTGCGAACACTTCGCACTGCCCGAGGTTGCTTCGTACTGGGAGAGCGTGGTGAAGATGAACGACTGGCAGAAGCGGCGCTTCGCCACGCGCATCGTGCGCTCGCTCTTCAACACCGTCGCCGACAAGCGCATCGCGGTGTTCGGCTTCGCGTTCAAAAAAGACACGAACGACACGCGCGAGTCGGCCGCAATTTCGGTTTGCCGCGACCTGCTCGCGGAAATGGCGACCGTCGTCGTGTACGATCCCAAGGTGCCCGCGGCCGAGATTAAGCGCGATGTGCTGGGCAGCGCGGGTGACGAGCCGCGGCTCATCGTGGCCCGCAGTGCCTACGCGGCGGCAAAGGGGGCGCACGCCATCGCGGTCGTGACCGAGTGGGACGAGTTCAAGGAACTCGACTACACGAAGATATTCGCCGGCATGAACCAGCCTGCGTTCATGTTCGACGGCCGGAACATCCTGGATCTGCCGAAGCTCAAGCAAATCGGATTCCGGGTGTGCGGGGTCGGGAAATGCTAGCCGCCCGTCGCGTCCTGGGCAGCCAAAAGTTTCAGCGTCGGCGCCGGTTTCAACGGCGGCTCACGTGGCACCTCGACGGGCTGACCGAAGCCCGGGGGGTCAGACTCCGAGGATCGTCTTGTAGACGCGCGGCACGCGCTTCGTCACCGAGGTCAGGGTCTCCCATGGGATCGTGTCCGCCGCGCGGCTGAATTCGGCCAGGGTGATTTCCTCCGTGCCCTGGCGTCCCACCAGCACGACTTCGTCGCCGCAGGTCACGCCCGGCGCATCGGTCACGTCGACCACGGTTTGATCCATCGTCACGCGGCCGAGCACCGGGCAGCGCCGGCCGCGAATGAGCACCTGGGCGCGGTTGCTCGCGGCGCGTGGCAACCCATCCGCGTATCCGGCGCAGAGGATCGCGACGACGGAGTCACGCGCGATCGCATGCGTGCGGCCGTAGCTGATGGTCGTGCCACGCGGCAGGTGCTTCACCAGCCCGACGCGAGTCCGGAAGCTGAATACAGGTTCCGTGCGCGCCTGGGCGAGGAGCGAGTTGGGGCGGGGCAGCACGCCAAATTGGAGCAGTCCGATGCGTACGGCATTGAACGGCGAGCCGGCCGACATGGATTCGATCCCGGCGCTGTTGTCCGCGTGAATGAACAGCTCGCCCAGCTTCAGCCCGGGGCAGCGATCGAGGACGGCCAGAAACCGCCGCCGTTGTTCGTCGGTGAATTCGGGGTCGTCATCGGGGCTGGCGAAATGCGTGTAGATGCCCGCGAGCCGCAGGTGCCGGCACGCGCCCAGCCGCGCAAACAGCGCCGCAGCCTCGTCATGCCAGACGCCCGCGCGGCCCATGCCCGTATCGATTTTGAGGTGTACCGGAATCGTGCGGCCGGCCGCACGGCCAACGGCCTCGAACCGGCACGCTTCATCGGCCCCGGAAATAGTTGGCGCGACATCGACCTCTGCAATGGCGGCATCCTCATCGGGCAGCAGCGGACTCAGGACGAGAATCGGCCAGCCGGGGCCGAGTTCACGCAGCGCCGCGGCTTCCGCGATGTTCGCGACGGCGAACAAATCCGCGCCGGCATGCATCAGCCGCGCCGCCGCGTGATGCAGACCGTGCCCATAGGCGTCGGCCTTGACGACCGCGACGTAGCGCATGTGGGCCGGCAGCGATGCGCGGATGGACCGGAGATTGCGTTCCAATGCGGCCAGATCGATCTCCGCCCAGCAACGGAGCGAACGCGATGAGGAGGACGGCGGCGGCATCATCGCGTTCAGCTATGGGCCGCGCCACGCGCTCGCGCAAGGCTGGCAGCCCGATCCCCTTTGCGCCTGCCGAAATGAACACGTGTCCTAAATTCGTTCGCCGGGCGCGCGATGAATTTGCGGCGTCCAGGCGACGTAGTTCGGCTCCTCGTGCAGGAACGCGTCCGGGTTGTCCGTGGGCTGAAACTGATCCGCGTCGACCGTGCGCGGCAGCAACTCAGCGACGAAGTAGGGCACACGCGTGACGTTTGCGGGCAGAGCAGACCAGTGGCGAAAATTTTCCGGCATCACCAGTTCACCGGAGAGCTCACTGGCAGGCACGCGGCGCAACCCGCGCCCGATTTGATAGTGATGCCACGTATCACGACGCGCATCCGCAATCACGGACGTATCGGACCGCCCGAGCGTGTGCGCGACGAGTGCGAGGCTGCAGTAGGCGAACACGGGACGCGGCCGGAGTACGTTCCAGGTACGGATCGCCATCGCGACTGTTCGGATCCCGAGCACCGAACCGGGTCCGTCGCAAAAAACAAAGGCGTTCGCATCGCCCGGGTTCCGACCGAGCCGGCTCAGGCCCGCGAAGACCGCGGTCGTCGCCTCGTCGGCGGATTGCTCCCATCGTGCCGACATCCGTGGTGTTGGCGTCGCCGTGGCGGTCTCGAATTCAAGCCAGCCTATCTGGACTTGCGACGAGGCGGCATCCAGGACCAGCACCGGCGAATGAGCGATCAGAATCTCCCGCAGCGTCGGCATGTTGCGCCACCAAACGCCGGGCGCCGCACGCGCGCAAGCGCGCATAATCCGCATTGACCGGCCAACTTCAGGGCGTAGCGTGACCGATTCTTTTTAACCGCAACCCGTCCGAACCTTTGCCGTGAACGTCCAATTGAACAACGTGTCCGCCACGCGGAAGAATCTCGTCGTGACGCTCGACCCAACCGAGGTCGATGCCGAGCATCAGGCCGTGGTCGGCGAAATCGCGAAATACGCGCAGCTGCCGGGTTTTCGTCCGGGCAAGGCGCCGGTCAACATGGTCGCCAAGCGCTACGGCAAGGAGATCAGCGACGAGTTCAAGCAGAAGGTCGTGGCGAAGGCGTATCGCGCGGCGCTGGAGAAAGAGAAGCTCGACGTGCTCAACATCGTCAATGTCCAGGAGGGCAAGATCGAGAAGGGTACGCCCGCCGAGGTGACAATCACGCTCGACGTGCGGCCGGACTTCACGGTGCCGGAGTATGTCGGGTTGCGCACGGAAATCGCGCCGACCGACCCGACCGATGCGGAAGTTGAAAGCGTGATCCAAGGCCTGCGTACGGAGCGGGCCGATTTCAAGCCGGCGGATCGCCCGGCGCAGAAGGGCGACTACGTGAAGCTTTCCTACGAGGGCACGATCGACGGCAAGCCGATCGCCGACCTGGCGCCGGACAAACAGTTGTATGGCAAGGTGCCGCAGACGTGGGAGGAAGTGGAAGGCATGCAGGAAGGGGTGATTCCCGGGCTCGGCAAGCAGCTTGCCGGCCTGAAGACGGGCGAGAAAAAGGACATCACGATCACGTTTCCGGCGGATTTCGCCGCCGTGCCGGCGCTCGCCGGCAAAACGGCGACGTATGCCGTCGAAGTTCAGGAAATCCGCGAACGCGTTCTGCCCGCGCTTGATGCCGAATTCTTCAAGTCGCAGCAGGTTGAGGATCTCGCCGGACTCCAGGCCCAGGTGCGCAACAACCTGAAAATGCAGAAGGAATATCAGAACCGCACCGCGCAGCGCCGTCAGGTGACCGAGCAGCTGGCCGCGAAGGTGGATTTTCCGGTGCCGGATTCGCTGGTCGAGGCGGAAACACAGGGTGTTTTGCGCAATTTCATCGAGGAGAACATGCGCCGTGGGGTGCCGGCCGAGCAGTTCGAGAAGGACAAGAAGGAACTCTTCGACGGCGCGCGGAAGGCCGCGGTCAACCGGGTGAAGCTCCAGCTCGTGCTCGCGAAAATTGCCGAGCAGGAAAAAATTTCCGTCACCGACGAGGACATCAACAACTACCTTTATCGCGAGGCGATGCGTTCGGGCCAGAAGCCCGACAAACTCGCGAAGACACTCGGGAGCGATCGCGATCGGCTGCGCTCGGTGCAGCAGTCGATCATTTTCGACAAGGCGGTTGATTTCCTCGTCTCGAAGGCTAACGTCAGCACAGTCCAGCCGAAGGCCTGAACGGTCCCACCCAACCACACCTCGTGAGCAGCTACTACGTTCCCATTGTCCTCGAGAATACCGGCCGCGGCGAGCGGTCGATGGACATCTATTCCCGGCTGCTGAAAGACCGGATCGTTTTCATCGGCACGCCGATCGACGATGGCGTCGCGAACGTGGTGATCGCGCAGATGCTGTTTCTCCAGATGGAGGACGCGAAGAAGGACATACATCTGTACATCAACTCGCCGGGCGGCATTGTCACCGGTGGCATGGCCATCTATGACACGATGAATTTCCTGCAATGCGACATCGTGACGTATTGCATTGGCATGGCTGCGAGCATGAGCACGGTGCTGCTGGCGGCGGGCACGAAGGGGAAGCGGTTCGCCCTCCCGAACAGCCGGGTGATGATTCACCAGCCGAGCGGCGGGGCGGGCGGCCAGGCGACCGACATCGCCATTGCGGCGCGCGAAATCCTGCGCTGGCGGAAGACGCTCAACGAGGCGCTGGCGCGCCATACCGGCAAGGATGCCGATCAGATCGAGCGGGATTCGGACCGCGATTATTACCTGAGCGCCCCGGAGGCGAAGGAGTACGGGATCGTCGACCACGTGGTCGCGTCGACCCGAGAGGCGCAGGCGGCCGTCGTGCAGACTGCGGCCTGAGGTAAGCGGTCGCGATTGGCGGCGAAAATGCCGCGCGAAGGAAGGAGGTGGCGGCTGCGAGCTTTTTCGCTGATTGCGAGTCCACCGGGCGCATCACTTCGCTCATTTCGCGGTCCAACGGACTGCCCCGGGCGGAATTTTTCGCTGCGCGCGGACTGCCAACCGCAAACAAACTCGCCGGCTTTAGGAATCACTCCCGACTCGACACCCACAGCCCACGGTCCACCTTATCGCCATGGCAAAATCCGCGCGCATGACCCTTTGCTCCTTCTGCGGCAAATCGCAGGCGGAGGTGAAGAAGATCATCGCGGGACCGGGAGTGTACATTTGCGACTCCTGCGTGAACGTCTGCAAGACGATCATCGATCGCGAAGTGAAGGCGCCGGCGGTGGACGCGAAACCGGCATTCCGGCTGGTGAAGCCGTCGGAGATCAAGAAGGCGCTTGATGATTATGTCATCGGCCAGGACCACGCGAAGAAGGTCCTCTCGGTCGCGGTCTACAATCACTACAAGCGGCTGATATTCGATTCCGGCCAGACGAAGGATTCCGCCGCGGTTTCACCCGAGTTCAGCGACGTCGAGGTGGAGAAGAGCAACATCCTGCTCGCCGGGCCCACTGGTTCGGGGAAGACCCTGCTGGCGCGGACGCTGGCGAAGATCCTCGACGTGCCGTTTGCGATTTCCGACGCGACGACGCTGACCGAGGCCGGTTATGTCGGCGAGGACGTCGAAAACGTCGTGCTGCGGCTGCTCCAGGCGGCGAATTACGACGTCAAGAAGGCCGAGTGCGGAATCATCTACATCGACGAGATCGACAAGATCGGCCGCAAGACGGAGAACGTCTCCATCACGCGCGATGTGTCCGGCGAGGGCGTGCAGCAGGCATTGCTGAAGATTCTCGAAGGTACGGTGTGCAACGTCCCGCCCCAAGGCGGCCGGAAGCATCCGAATCAGGAATACATCCAGATCAACACGTCGAACATCCTGTTCGTTTGCGGCGGAGCGTTCGTCGGCCTTGATGCCATTGTGCAACGCCGGCTCGGCCAGCGGAGCATGGGGTTTTCATCCATCCGGGCGCAGCAGGAGCAGGCGCTCAAGCCCGAGGCGATGATGAAGGCCCTCGCCCCCGAGGATCTGATTCGATTCGGCATGATTCCGGAGTTCATCGGCCGGCTGCCGATCGTGTCGGTGCTCGATCAGCTCCAGGCCGAGGATCTCGAAAAGATTTTGCTGCGGACGAAGAACGCGATGGTGAAGCAGTACTCGAAGCTGTTCGCCATGGACGGCGTTCGCTTGAAGCTCACGTCCGATGCGGTGAAGGCGATCGCTGTGCGCGCGATCGAGCTGAAGACCGGCGCACGCGCGCTGCGCTCGATCATGGAGAGCCTGATGCTCGAAGTGATGTACGAGCTGCCGCAGCGTGACGACGTCGCCGAGGTCATCATCGACTCCGCGGTCGTGGCCGGCCGGCGCAAGCCGACGCTCCGTCGCATCGCCAAAGCCGAACCGAAGCAGGACGCGGCCTGACGCGGCTGACTTCGTCAGCCGGTTGTGGGTTCTGAGTTTTGGGTTTTGGGTTGGGAGTGCATTTGCGTTGCGTGCTCCCTCGTGAAGACGCGGACTTGGGAACTCAAAACTCAAAACTCAGAACCCAGAACCGAATCCGACCGCGCATTGGTAACGCGCGGGCGCCGCGCGTTACCAATGCGCGTAGTCGCCCTTCTCGAGGCCCTTCGCGAACTCGACCAGCAATTGCACGCAACGCTCGATGTCCTCGAGATCGACGACCTCGCTCGGCGTGTGCATGTAGCGTAGCGGAACGCTGATCAGGCCGGTGGCAATGCCACTCCGCCCAACCTGAATCGCGCGCGCGTCGGTTCCGGTCGGCCGCGGATCCGCTTCGAGCTGGTAGGGAATCTTCAGCTTCTTGGCCGCCGTTAACAGCCGATCATAAATCTTCGGGTTGATGTTCGCGCCGCGGCAGATGATCGGACCGCCGCCGAGCTTTGTCTCGCCGTATTTGCGGTTATCGCAATCCGGATGATCGGTCGCGTGGCCGACGTCGACGGCGATGGCGATGTGCGGATCGACCAGATACGCGGAGGTGGTCGCACCGCGGACGCCAATCTCCTCCTGTGAAGTCGCCACGCTGACGACCCGTGCCGCCGGCCGCTTTTTTTCGCGGGCGAGGCGGATCAGGGTTTCACCGACGATGTAGGCGCCGGCCTTGTTGTCGAAAGCGCGCGCCGCGCCGATGCTGCCGTTGAACAACTCCAGTTCGTGATCGTAGGTGGCGACATCGCCGATGCTGATGCGTTCGAGCGCGTCGTCCTTCGACTTCGCGCCGATGTCGATCCAGATTTCGTGTTTCTTTGGGACCTTTTTGCGGTCGTCGTCATCCATCAGATGGATCGCGCGTTTGCCGGTGACGCCCTTCACGACGCCGTTCGTGGTCTGGATGATAACCCGCCGGCCCGAGATCACGCTGAGGTCGTGGCCGCCAATCGTGTCGAAATAAAGGAAGCCGTCCTTGTTGATGAACGTGATGATGAGCCCGAGTTCATCCATGTGGCCGGCGAGCATGAGGACCGGATCACCCTTTGGATTTAACGTCGCGATGCGGTTGCCGAGCGCGTCGTTGGCATAGGTGTCCGCGACGGGTTTGACGTGCCGGTCGAAGACGGCCTGGGCTTCGGTTTCATAACCCGAGGGCGAACGGGCGTGAAGCAACTCGGCGAGGAACGGAGGTACGTTGTAGGACATGACGGCAAAGAGGAAGGAAATGAAAGGGAGGAGGGAATGAGGGAGAAGGGCAAGCGACGTTCGAGTTCGCATAGCTGAGGGCAGTTGGTTGCAGAAGGTGTGCGATGGCTTGACCCCCGGTCCCTCGCTCGCTCATCCCTCAATCTCTTCCATGACCATTTATCCTGCCATCGACATCAAGGGCGGCCGTTGCGTGCGGCTCCTGCAAGGGCGCGCCGATCAGGAGACGATTTACGCGGACAATCCAGCCGACGTGGCGTCGGAGTTTCGCGCCGCCGGCAGTGGTTGGGTACACGTCGTCGATCTCGATGGCGCGTTTGCGGGTGAACCGAAAAATCTCGACGCGGTGCAGGCGATCGCGGCGATCGGGATGAAGGTTCAACTCGGCGGTGGGTTGCGCACGCGCGCGGCCGTCGAGCGGGCCCTTGGCTTTGGCGTGGCGCGCGTGGTGATTGGCACGCGCGCGGCCGAGAGCGAGTCGTTCGTCGGCGAACTCGTCCAGGCGTTCGGCGAAAAAGTCGCGGTGGGCATCGATGCGAAGAACGGCCAGGTTGCGGTAAAGGGCTGGGTTGCCACGGCTGCGATGACTGCGATCGCGCTGGCGAAACGCATGGATCAACTCGGTGTGAGGACCCTCATCCACACGGACATCGGCACCGACGGGATGCTGACCGGACCGAATTTCGCCGCGCAGGAGGCCATGCTTGGCGCAGGTTCATTTCGCGTGATTGCGAGCGGCGGTGTCAGCCGGCGCGAGGATGTGGTCCGACTTGCAGAGCTCGCGCGTCGTTACGCCAACTTGGACGGGGTGATCGTCGGCAAGGCGCTTTACGAGAAGCGCGTCGATCTGCCGGATTTGCTCGCGCTGGGAAGGGACCAAGGGACTAAAAGACTAAAAGACTAAAGGACTAAGGGACTTAGGGACGAAGGCATCAATATCCCGCGCGCGTACCGTGGTCTGTGGTCTCGTGGTCTGTGGTCCTTTAGTCCTTTAGTCCCTTAGTCTTTTAGTCCCTTGGTCCTTTCCTACGCCCGCTTTTCGGCGTGCCGGCGTTTCCGGCGCGGCGGTTTGGGCAGGGGCACCGCGATCTTTTCCGCGATTTCCTCGAGCGGATAGGTGATGATCTCGGCGAGCGTCGGGTGATACCACGGTGCGCGCAGCAGATCGCAAACCGTCGCGCCCATGGCCAGGGGGCCGCTGAAGCAGTGGATTAGCTCGCCCGCATCCTTGCCCACGATCTCGGCGCCGAGGATCCGGCCGTGTTCCGGCTCGGCGATCACCTTCACGTATCCGTAATTTGCATCCATGAGGATGGACTTCCCATGATCGTTGAACGGATAGCTGGCGACGAGGAACCGCCGTCCGGCGGCCTCGAGCTGTCGTTCCAGCAAGCCAATGGTTGCGAGCTGGGGGTCGGTGAAGACCACGTTGAGCAGGAGCGAATAATCGACCGGCCGAAGGTTCTTCACCCCGGCGGCGTGCCGCGCCGCGAGCTCCGCTTGTTGGATTGCGATGTGTACGATCTCAACGGGTCCGGAGCAGTCGCCGGCCGCGTAGATGTGCGGCGCGCTCGTCTGCTGCCAGCGGTTGGTGACGATCTGCCCGTTTGGTCGCGTCGCCACGCCAGCGGCGGCCAGGTCGAGACCGGCGGTGTTGGGGTCGCGGCCCAGCGCATTGAACAGGTGTGCCGCGCGCCGGACGATCAGTTTCCCGTCGTCAATGAAACGCACGGCGAAACCGCGCCGTTCGGCCGCGACCTGCTGCAGCTGCGTGCCCGCAAACAATTCGATTCCCTCGTCGACGAACGCCTGCTGGACCACCACCGAGGCCGTGGTGGAGTGATCGCGCAGGATGTTCGGGCTGCGCTGAACAAGGGTGACGCGTGATCCAATCCGGTTGAGAAACTGCGCAAGTTCGCACGCGACGATGCCGCCGCCGAGGACGATCACACTCGGCGGAATGAAATCCAGCTCCAGTACGTCGTCACTAGTCCAGAACTTCGCCTCGGCCAGCCCCGGTATCGGTGGAACGCTCACTTTCGAACCGGTACCGATGAGGAAAAACCTCGCGCGGATTCTGCGGCCGCTCGACAACTCGACGGTGTGCGAGTCCACGAAGCGGGCGTGCGAGCGGATCAGATCGAACTTCCCGGACTGCAGCGCCTGTAAACGGTAATCGGCGAATTCGCCGATGATCTTTTTCTTTCGTGCATGGATCGCCTTCAGGTCGGCCCGAGCGGACGGAATGCGCAGTCCGAACGTTCTTCCTTTCTGCGCCAGGTGGAGGACCTCGGCCACGTACAAGAGGGTTTTCGAAGGCATGCAGCCGCGCAGGATGCAAAGCCCGCCGAGTTGCTGTGCGCCGTCGATGACGGCGGTTTTCATTCCGCAGGATGCGGCGACGCGGGCGGCATTGAACCCCGCGCTGCCGCCGCCGATTGCGACGAAATCGAAATCGGTTCTGGATTTTGAATTTTGGATTTTTGGTTGCGCGCTCACGTCGACGTCAGAAGTCAGAAGTCAGAAGTCAGAAGTCAGAAGCCAGAGACCAGAGACCGGGGATCGAAGGGCCACTAGAACCCAGAACCCAGAACCCAGAACCCAGAACCCCCTCACCGTCCCTTCCCGAACAGCATGATGTGGATCGTCTTCAAGAGAATCGTCGCATCGAGGAGAAATGAGAAGTGGCGGATGTAGTACAGGTCGTACTCGAGTTTGCGCAACGTGTCGTCGAGGTTCGCGCCATACGGATAATTCACCTGGGCCCAGCCCGTGATTCCCGGCCGCACCAGGTGTCGGAAGTAGTAACACGGCACCTCGCGTTCATACGTGTCAACCAACCGATCCCATTCCGCACGTGGTCCAATCAGGCTCATCTCGCCGCGCAACACGTTCCAGAGCTGCGGTAGCTCATCGAGCCGCGTTGTGCGCAGCAACCGGCCCACGCGGGTGATCCGCGTATCGCCGGGACGCGTGTAGGGATCGACGGGTTCAATGGCAGCTGGCCGCATGGTACGAAGTTTTGTCAGACGGAACGGCGCGTGATTTTTTCCCACCCGCGTCTGCGCGAAGAACACCGGCCCGCGGTCCTCGACCCAAATCGCAAGCGCTCCGAGTGCGATCAGCGGCGCGCCCAACAGCAGCCCGAGCGTCGACAACACGACATCGCTCACGCGTTTGATGCGTTCGAACACCGGTTCGCGCGCAATCTCGAAACCCTCCTGAAACAACCATGTCTGGTTGAGCCGGTAGAGCGGAATCTTCCGCCAGTACACCTCGTGAAAAAGCTCGAGCGTGTAGGTGGGTACACCCCTGAAGTAAAGCTGCACCAACCGTTGCGCGACATCGGCCGACAGCTCGCGCGCCGACTCGCGGAGCACGATCGCCTCGACCGCGAGTTTTCCGCTCTCGATCTCGTTCAATATTTCCCCGAAAGGACGCAGCGATGGCCCGTTCGGGGCAAAAGGCGGGATCGACTCCACGCTGACGACGGCGAACAGGATGCGCTGGCTAGAGCGCATCCGGCGACATTCCCGCTCGAACTCGCCACAGCTCGCCGCATCGCCGAGGAAGACGAGACTCCGTTCGCCGCGGCGCGCAAGCATGCGCAGATGGACGAACCGGCGGTATGCGAGCGTGACCGGGACCAGCCCGATGAAACTGAACGCGATGACGACGCGGCTGGATTGCAGATCGTAACCGGCGGGTAGCACGACATACGTGGTCAACATCGTCGCGATCGTCGCGCCGGCGATGGTGATCGCATGCAGGCTGGCGTAATCCACGCTCAGCATGTCCGTCCGCGCGTTGTAGCCATCGATGAGGTAAATCGATAGCGTCAACGCCAGCGCCGGAACGGCCAGTGGCCAGAGCACGAGAATCCACGGTGCCGGTGCGCCACGGAGGAGGCTCACAACATTGAAAACGATGAACGTCGCGAGCAGATCGAGGACGAAGAGACCGAGGGCGATGGAGCGGCTGTTCATGCTGGACCCGTATCTGCGAGGGAAGGAACTCGCGCGGGCGCGATGCCAGTCTGCCCGAGCAGGGCCGCCCATTCTGCGGTCGCGTCGGGAGTCGCGGCGGCGAAATCTGCCGCCCGTTCGGACAGTGCGGCGGATTCAGCCGGATCCCGCGCGAGTCGCCGTATTGTATCCGCGATTCCCGCACTCTCGGCCGGTTCGAAGGCGAAGCCAAGGCGATGCTCCCGGATCAGCCGCGCGAGTTCGCCGTCACACGGTCCGATGTAAATGACCGGGCGCCCCACGGCCAGAATTCCCTGCAGCTTGCTCGGAAAAACGTACCGGGCGCAGCCGGAGTGAAGTGTCACGAGATGCACATCGCCGATCGCGAGTGACTCGTTGAGCGCCGTGCGGGGCTGGGCCGGTTGGAACTGCACGTTGGGCAGTCCGCGTTGCTGGACCTGCCGCATCAGCATCGCGCGTTGCGCGCCATCGCCGACGACGAGAAACGCGATCTCGCGATCAGCCTGGAGCGCCGCGGCGACATCCAACACGGGTTCAAGCGCGTGGACCCGGCCGAGGTTGCCCGAGTATTGTACGACGAACTTGTCCGCGAGATGCCATTCCGCGCGCCGTGCGCTGCGCGAAGGCCAGGGCTGGCGGGTGACGCCGGCCGGAGCGGGGTTGCGCACGACGTGAAGGTGCGGCGCGGAGACCCCCGCCGCTTGGAGAACGGATGCCATGTCGGCGCCGAGCGTGACACACGCGTCGGCGTGGCGCCATGCCGCATTGCGCAAGGGCCGTAATGCGCCCAGCGCCGTCGGTGCGCCCAGTGAGATCGCGATCTCCGGATAGATGTCCTGCACCCAGTGAATCACGCGCGCTCCGCGGATCCGGGCCACGAGCCACACGCCGATCCCGAGGAGCGGCGGATCCGTCATGGCGGTCACCACGTCTCCACGCCGCACGGTGAACAGCAGCCGCCACAGGGCCGCGGCGTAAAACGTGGCGAAGTTCACCGCCTTGCTCGCCAGACGCGTCTCGCGCCACCGGCTGCCGCGCACGCGCCGAATCGTCACTCCATGCCGCGTCTCATCCCGCGGGATGCGGCCGTCGCGCGGCTGACCGGTGATGACGAGAGGTTCGAAGCCGCGGCGGGCGAGCGTCTCGGCGAGATCGGTCAGGAGCTGGGCCGTGGCGGGTTCGTCGGGATGATAGAACCGGTTCAGGAAGATGGGCCGGGGCATCGTCAACGGCGGCGGCGCAGTTCGTTCGCCTTCGCCACGCTGAGAAATTCGTACCAGGCCATCAGCCGGCAAAAGACGTATCCACGATATCCATCCAGAAAACCGGCCTGCACGACATAATGGTAGATGAAGCGCAGCGAGGGACGGAAAGGCAGCCGCTGCGCGAGGTGCTTGAGCCGCCGCTTTCGGCCGAGCGCGGGGTCGAGCGCGGCGGCACTGGCGGCCGAATCCGCGCTGCCAACCGCCGAGTTCGCAAGCCGCGCCTCCCAGCTCGAGTAGCGATTATGCTTCTCCACCCACACGGAGATGGTCGGAAACGCAAAATGCTCCAGTTCGTGGCGCAATCTTCCGGCGCGACCCTGGAGCAGCACGTGCTCGTGCACCTCGTTGTCGCCGGAGCCGGTGTCGGCCAGGCCCGGGAGTTGTTCAAAGCGGCCCAGCGCGTGGCGGAAAAAACGCAGGTTCCAACTCGGATAGTAACCACAATGCTTCAGCCAGCCGTCGAGGAACCAGAAGCGGCGGTTGACATAATAGCCGGCGAGTTCCGGCGACGGCCCCGCCGCGACCGCCTGCAATTCATCCGCCAGTTCCGGCGTGATCCGTTCGTCGGCATCCAGGATGAAAACCCAGTCGTGTTTCCACGGCACCTGGGCGAGGGCCCAGTTTTTTTTCTTCGGAAAATTTCCATCCCAGCGAAAGTCGACCACCCGCGCTCCCGCAGCCGTCGCGATTTCCGGCGTGCCATCAGTGCTGCCGGAGTCGACGACGACCACGTCGTCGGCAAACCGGCAGGAATCAAGGCACGCGGGCAGGTTGGAACGTTCGTTCTTCGCCGGGATCAGAATCGAAATGGGACAACGTGGATTCACGTGAGCGCGGCTCCGGCGCTGGGGGTGGCCTTGGATTCGACCGACGATTCGTGCTCGTGCAAGCGCGCGTATTGGACGGAGCAGAAGAAACCGAGCCACCAGAACAACACGACGGCCATGTTCCCGAATGGAAACTCGATCCAGGCATAGAGGACAAGCAGCCCGCATCCAGTCAGCACATACCGTGGAATCGCGCTCGTCAGGTACCGGCGCTGAATCCCCAGCAATGGAACGATGGCCATCGCGCCGAGCAGCAGTGTACCCACCAGCCCGTGCTCGGCCAGCGCCTGCAACCAGTCGCTGTGCGCGTCGTGGTAGAACACCGGCAGCCGATCGACCGATGTTTGCGAGTTGTAGTGAGTGAAGACGTGCGGATACGAACCCATGCCCCAGCCAAACCACAGCTTGTCCTTCGCCATCTGCCAGGTGTCGGCATAGAGAATTGATCGCGCGCCCACGCTGCCGCGCGCCTGCATGTCGGCGATCTGGTTGCGCGTGACGGCGGTCCGACTGATGATGCTTTCGCGGGCGACAAACCAGACGCCGGCGAGCAACAGCAATGCCGCGGCGATTGCGCCCGCGACGGGCAGCGCGATCGACTCGTGGAAGTGCCGCCGCTTCCGGATCAACTCGAAAATCCAGTTCAGAAAAGCGGCGGCGAGCAGGAGCGCCACGAGCACCGAGCACGAGCGCGAGGTGCTGAGGGGAACGGTCGCAGCGAGGAGAAGGATCACGACCACCGCGGCAAACACGGGTGAATGAAACATGTCCCGCGATTTGATCCGCCGGGCATAGTGCCACGTGAGCCCCAGGCACATCGCGATCATCAACACCATGAAGGCTCCCCAGTGGTTGTGATAGATGAATGTGGCGAAAAAATACCGCTGGGGGGATGCCACCGCATCGAAGAAGAGCCCCTTCGCGCCGGAAAATTTTTGCAGCGTGCCGAAGATTGCGAGGGCGAGGCCGTTCGCCACCAGCACCAACAGCAGGCCACGTAACGCGCGCCGCTGCCGAATCGCGAACGCAAGGTTGAAGCATGTAATCCAGGTGGCGTCGAACACCCAAAGCCGGTGCAGCGCCGCCGCGGGCCGGGCCGAACTCGGCCATCCCGCGCGCGCCCCGACGTTGACGAGCATCACGTCGGTATCGAAGGCCATTTCGCGAAAACTCGGATTCAGTGTGCCGGCGCAAACCAGGGCATTGAACGCCGCGATGGGCCAGAACCATTTCAGGATCCTGAGCGAACCGCGCCGATGAACCACCCGATCTTGGATCGCGGTCAATGTGATCAGGGCACCGATGGAACCCCACCAGGCGAGCGGCACCTGCACCCAGTCGGCGTTCCCGCCGAATGCCCATGTCGCCGCGAGCGCGAATACGCCGACGTGAATGAGCGTGACCTGTTCGAGTGCCGACAGTGGCTTTGCGTCCGTGGAAATACGCGAACCGACCCCGGGTGCATACTTCAATTCGTTTCTGGTCGCGTGAATGCTCATGCGTTCGGTGCGCCCAGCGCGTGATAGAAGCCGGCTACACGTTGTGCCGCCGTATCCCAGGAAAAGTCGCGGAGCACCCATTCGCGGGCGCGGCGGCCACGCTCTGTCAGCGTGCCGGCCGACTCGGCGGTGGCGCTTTGCAGTGCGGCGCCGTAATCGTCCCACGGCACGCACCAGCCGCATTCGCGTTCGCGCACACTTCTCCACGGCGTCGTATCGGTGACGAGCACGGGCACGCCGTGCGCCATCGACTCGGCGATCACGAGGCCAAAATTTTCATTGTGAGAGGGCAGGAGGAACAACGACGCAATCGGATATGGCGCCGGCGCATCGTGCCCTGAGAACGCGGCGACGCGACCCGCCCCGGACATCTTGGCGGCGTACGCATCGAGAATTTCCGGCGTGTAATCCTGCGGGATTCCCACCAAAAGGAGCAGCCAGTCGCGCGGGCCGTGCTCGAGCCAGAGATCGATCAATTCGATCACGCGCTTCTTGGGGTGAAAGCGGGAATAGAACAAAGCCACGGGGCGGGTCGCGGACGCGGGACAGACTTCATGCCAGTACTCGATGCCGCGCTGCACGTCGGCCTCCGCCGGCGCGTCGATGCCGTTGGGCGCAACGCAGACCGGCTGGGAAAATCCGAGTGCGCGAATCTCCGCTTCCTCCTCGGCACTGGTGGCATGCCAGCCGTCGACGGCTTCGAGCGCGCCCGGATGGACCAGAGCGCGCGCGAGCCGCTTCCGCCAGGGCCGATGGCGAATTGCCCAGGCGCTCATCATTCCGCGCGGCGAGACGACAAGCAGGCCGCGGGTCCTCGCCCGGCGGTGCGCATAGTGGAGGGTGCGCAGCCACACGGAGTGGTGATGAAAGACGTCGGCGTCGGTTGTCTGCAACGCGGCGTCGAGCTGCGGTGCAATGCACAGCCGTTGCGGCCAGACGCGCGGAAACGTTCTGGTCGACAGTCCCCGATCCTCACGCGTCTCGTGCCGGCCCGGCTCGGTGGTGAAGAGCTCCACCGTTTCGCCCGCGCGCGCGAGCGCCAGGCTCAAGGCGTACACGGACTTGCTCGGTCCGCCATGCTGGACCTCGAGGCTCGGTACGATTTGGCAGAGTTTCAAAAGGGACTAAGGGACTAAAGGATTAAGGGACTAGCGGAAGAATGGACGAAGTGAGCGAACCCGAGAGGGCTCCGACCGGTTGGATAAGTAAGCACAATCGTCGGAGCACGTTCTGATCGCAGCCGCGCGGGTGACAAAGGTACACGATAGCATCGAGAATCGAACGTTGGTCCCTTAGTCCCTTAGTCCCTTGGTCCCTTGAGCCTTGGGCTCCTCCCGATCCCTGATCGGACGGCAGGGATGGCCGACGCATATTTTTCGCGGCGGCAGATCGCGAACGACCACCGACCGTGCACCGACGACGCACAGTTCACCGATGCTCACCCCGGGCCCGACGAACACGTCCGCGCCGAGCCAGGCGTTATCGCCAATGTGAATCGGCGAAGTGATTAGCGGCATGCTCCATTGCCGGAAATCGTGGGTGCCGGCGCAGAGATGGCAGTTCTGGCTGAGCGTGGCGCCGCGTCCGAGTGTGATTGGCGCCAGATTGTACAGTGTCACGTTCGGTCCCACCATGGCGCGTGACGCGAGGGCCAGTTTCCACGGAAACACAATCCGCGCGGACGGGAAGATGACGACCCGCGATGGATCGGGAATGTTCGCCCCAAACCAGCGCAGCAATCGGGCCCGGAAACCGTGCAGCGGACGCGGGCTCCAGCGAAACACGGTCGCCTCGATCGCCGCCCACAACCAGCGGAGGGCAATCTCGCGGCGGCGATACGGCGTGATGCAGCCCTGGCCCAGGTACCGTGGTTCGTCAGGCATCGGGTTTCACGATATCGGACGCATCTGCGGGCGCAGTTGGCAGAACGCGCGCGACCGAAGGTGGCGAACGCCGGACCAACTCGGAAAAATGTTCGAGCACCTGGCGCGAGACTTCAGCGAAGTCATAGCGCCGCACATGGGCTTGGGCGCGCTCGCCCATGGTGCGGCGTTCGCTCTCATTCGAGAGCAGGCGCGTGAGAACCGCGGCGAGGCGCTCGGCCGCATCCGGTGCTGAATGTTCGAATACAAGTCCCGTTCGCCCATCGTGCACGAGCTCGCGGAAACAGCCAAGCGCTGAAACCACCGGCGCCGCGCCGGCCGCCATGGCCTCGGCAATGGCGACCCCAAACGTTTCGCCTTTCTCGGCGAGGCTGGGGTAACAAAACACATCGATGCCGCCGTAACGCCGGGCGAGCGCCGCGGGATCGAACTCGGGTCCACGCAACTCGAGCCGCGGACCGAGCACCGGGGCAAAATCGGCGATGAGCCCGTCGCGGAATACCTCGCCGCCGCCGCCTTGCGGAATGCTCGAAGGCCCGATCAGTTCAAGTCGCCACGGTGGCAGGTCGGACCGCCTGGTCAGCAGTGACGCGGCCTCGAGCAGCAGCCGGAGTCCCTTTTCGGGATGGATCCGGCCGATATACCCGATGGTCAGCGGTGTGGGTGCAACCGCCTTCGCCCCTGCCTGGGCATGGAGGTTCCAGTCGATGGGATATGGAAATGGGACAACGCGGTCCGCGAGCCCCGGGTTCGCCGCGCGCAGCGCGGCGCCCACGGCATCGCTCAACGCGAGCAGGAGGTCGACGCGTCCATAGGCCTGCGCGTGGCCTTTTGGCATTCGCGCCACGACGGCAACGACCCGGCCGGACGTCTGCCGGATTCGGCCCAGCCACGCGGGCAGGATGGGAGTATTGCACACCACGATGTCCGCCGGTGGCAGCACGCGCGCCACTCGCAGGCCCCAGAAAAAGTCGTGGGCCAGGTTGACCAGCAGCGAGCGGCTGTGATTGGCGCCGCGGACCCTGACATGGTGGACGCCCGCAACAGTTTCGCGGTTGGCGAAGCCGGGCCACCGCCGCGAAACGATTGTCACTTCGTGTCCCGCCGCGGCGAACTGTTGCGCCAGACGATGCCAGATTTTTTCCGTCGAACCGCCGCGCACGGCCGGGACCGGAAGGAAGAAACCGGTGACGATGGTAATCTTCACGACGTCATCCGATCTCCCGGCGCGGCCAGACTCCCGAGCGCGCGGATCAGCCCCGCGGATGTTTCGCGATAGGTGTACCCGGCGATACGCGACGCCACGCGCTCGCGATATGGCCCGAGGTCATCGGTCAACGCCGCGGCCAACCGGGCTTGAAGCTGCCGGGTGTCGTCCGCTTCGAAAACCCATCCCGTCTCGCCATCCGTGACGAGATCCGACTGGCAGCCGACGCGATTGCTGACGAGGCAGGGGAGACCCATGTGCATCGCCTCGTTCACCGCCAACCCCCAGGTCTCGTAGGTGCCGTGTGAGGGCAGGGCGAATACGTCCGCGGCGGCATAGCGCGATGGCATTTCGGTCTGGTTCGCAAAGGGCAGGAAATGAACGGCGGAGGCCGGCGCCGCGCGGGCACCCTCGACGAGGGCGTCGCGTTCGGGGCCGCCTCCGACAAACAATAACGCGGTGTTCGGCTGCCGCAGGGAAATGAATGCGTCGAGCAACGCACGCGGCTGCTTGGCGGCGACAAATTTGCCGGCAAAAAGGACGACGCGCGTGTTTGCCGAAAGGCCGAGTCCCGAG
Source organism: Opitutaceae bacterium (assembly GCA_030648295.1). Lineage (GTDB taxonomy): Bacteria > Verrucomicrobiota > Verrucomicrobiia > Opitutales > Opitutaceae > ER46. The sequence continues at coordinate 90,742 of JAUSID010000097.1, forward strand.
CGCAGGGCGGCCGCGGCCGCGATGTGCTTGGCGTGGCCGGCAGCGAAGAGTCGATCATCGACGGAATGCGGCGCAAAAAAGAGCCGCTCGTCCGGCACTCCCAGTGCCTGAAAATAGGCTCGATTTGCCGCGCCCACGTAAGTGATGGCGGCAAACTGCGAATACAACCGTCGCAGCGCGAAGGTGCGCAACCCACGCGGGCGTGCCCGGCCGAGCAGGTGGGAATCGCCGCGAAACAGAAGTGGGATCCGGCGTTTTCGCGCCCAGGCGATGGCGCGCAGGTGGCTGGCATATTTGTAACCGAAAATCAGCAGGGCGTCCGGTCGCCACTGATCGAGCCGCTTCGTCAGCTGCGGGTTGTTGAAGCCCCAGAATCGGTCCGGCCCGGGCGCGCGCGATGTGTTCGGTACGAACTCGGATTCGTAGCCGCCCAGCAAATCGACGTCCCATTTGAAGGTCTGCTGAAAATTCGCGTCATGCCCAGCGGTCACCCCGAAATCCCAGAGGTAAAACACCCGCAGCTGCAATCGCGTGTTCGCCGTCAGCCAGCGAAACCACGGGCTGTAATATTGCGTGGGGTGGGACAGCACGATCGCCAGCCGGGTCGGAGGTCGGACCGTGTGGAACATGTCAGCGGCCAAAGAGAACCTTGATCCCCACCGGAACTCCGATGAGCACGACGGCGGCCTGATAGAGTGATGAAATCCAGACGGACAGTGTCATCTCCGCCTGGAGGCTCCACGCCATCAACAAGACCATGATGACACCGCCGACCGAGAGAGGTGGACTCGCGGCCGTCAGGGTCGCGAATCTCTTGAACAAGAGCCCGTAGCCCCCCCCGAGCAGCACGAGTCCGACGAATCCGAAGTTCACATACGCTTCGCAGGGCGTGCCGAACGCGATGCTCACCTTCTGCGCCGCGTCCTCATCGACCACGAAGCCGAGATAGACGGCCAGCCGCGAGTTCGACTTGTGCGGGCCAGGTTTGTCGCTCCAAAAGAGCCTGGGCACGAACTGGGCGGGGATGTTGACGTAGGTTTCCCCGTCGAGATGAGGCTGGCGAGAGGGAATGGAGTCGGCCGCGATGCACAGCACGTGAAACAGCGAGGTGCGCTCGAGCAGCTTTGACGCCATGCCCTCGTCGGATTCCGCGCGGGCAACGAGGCTAAAGGTGATCCACTCGGAGAAAAAGTTCGGCAGATTGGCGAGGCCCACGGATGGAGCGCCCGGTTGCCAGTAAATCTTACGCATCGCGTCCTTGCCGACGTGGAGGAACGCAAAGACCCCGACGCCGATGATCAGGGTCGCAATCGGCAGCCGGCGGCTCGCGCTGGTGTAGCTGATGACCACGAGGAGCAGGAGCGAAGCGCCGACAATGAGATACAGCGTCGCGACGTGCATGATAATCTGCGCCGCGATATTGAGCGCCACGAACACCTTTTCCCCGGGCGAGAGCAGATCGGTGCCCCAGCGTTGCATGAGGATGAACGCGCATAGCATGCCGATGCCGTAAAACACGGCGCGGAAGACGCTACCCAGTTCGTAGGGGATCAGGTCGGTGTATTGAGCGGTGAACTGATACACCGTCGTAATCGCCAGGCCCACCCGCGAGTGGCGCAGATAGCTGTCCGGCAACAGCGACTGGCGCCAGAGGGAACTCCGGCCGGCATGCCCGGGCAACAGGAAATACACGGCCAAGGTCGCGACTTGGAATGTGAGCACGGCCGTGGCGGCGCGCAGCATCACGTCGTTGGAGAAGAATGCGACGCTTGGGTTTTGATCGAAAAGCGGAAAGGCGTAGAAGGGGATGCCCGTCAGCATCATCACCTCGAACGCGGGCAACTGCCGCTCGCTTCGTCGTGCCCACAGAATGGCGGGCAGCGCCGAGAGGACGATCATTCCGACGCCCATCGACATCAACACCGGGTCCTCGAGTTCCGTGGTGTAGACGCGATAACCGCCGAGCAGCGCAACCCCCATCGCCCCGAGCAGCGAGAGTCGACGGCTCCGCTGTCGCGTCGCCGCGTCGGCGCGCGCCTGCTGGCGGTCGGTTTTGGCGGATGAGGAAGTTTCGCTCACGAATTCACCACCCGGTTGAAAATCTCAGCGTGTTCGTGCGCGAGCCGGTCCGCGTGAAAATCGCGCAGCGCAGGCGACGCCGGGCGGGGAGTGACGCCGCCCCGCGCCAGCTCGTCGAGGAAATTGTAAAAACGATCACGTGGTTCGCCGGCCAGGAACGCACCTGACCCGCCCAGTACCAGTCCGGCGGACGAATGCGGGCGCAGCAGCTCGGCCAGCGTGCTTTGATCATCGATACAGGTGAGCCAGGGCCGTCCGCTCGCCAGCGTTGGCCAGAGTTTCGATGGCGAGTAGGAGGCGTCATCGGAACCGAGGATCAGGTTCGCGTGACTGCGTTGCTGGGCGGCGATGGCCTGCAAATAGCCGATTCGATCAGGGTCCTCGACCACCGCGTCGGCCAGTCCCAGTTCCTGTGCGAGCCGCGTCGGAACGCCCGCCGCCGCCGTTCTTCCCGCGTAGCTGGTGCCCACGAACCGCCACGTCACGCGCGGGGATACCGGCCGGGTGGCCCGCCATTCGGCGAACGCCGCGAGCAGCTTCCGGAGCAGCCGCGTCATGTCCGCGCCGACGCGACCGATGTACAAAATCGTCGGCGCGGCGTCGATCACCGTAGCCGGCATCGCCGCCGCGATCTTTTGATCATTTTCCGACCACCCGAAGGGAATGACGCTGGCCAGGCTGGGATCAAACCACGACCGGCGGTGTTTCAGGTCGTCAATATACCGACGGGAAACGGCGATGACATGGCTGCAGCGGCGAAGCGTCCAGCCCTCGGACAGCGACGTGCTCATGGCAGCGAACCGGTATTTCCATCCACCGGGCGGCGGGGATCCACCGCGCTGGCGGTAATAGGGGTTGTGCCAGGGATCCTGCAGATCGATCACGTAGGGGATGCCGAAGCGCCGGCGCCATGAACGGCCGAGGGGCAGGCACGCAAACTGGGTGGTGCTGAAGTACACGAGATCGAAGCGCTCGGAGCGGAGCAGGTGCGAACCTTCCCGCGCCAGCCACGGCAGGCACCGCCAGCCGAGGTTTCCGACCCCGAATCGCCGACTGCGGACGGAATCAAACGCATTCGCGCGGACGATTTCGATGTCAGTTGGAATCGTATCCATCAGCGCCGGCTCCAGGGGCGCCAGGATGCGTTCCGGCCGGACTGCCAGGATGGTCGGCTGCCAGCCGCACTCGCGCAGCCACGGTAAGATGAGCCTCGCGCGGTGCCCATCCGGCGCATTTACGGGCGCAAAATGCGGGGCGACAATGAGGACCCGCTTCGTCACGAGGATGCGAGCCGGGATTGGCGGCGGGCGATGCGCCAGCGTTCGCAGGGCTTTTCCACCGCCCGCCAGAACAGCCAACCGCCGAGGACGGCTGCGGCAATCGCGAGCATCCACAGCACGGCGAACATCGCCGACGCGGGCTGGAGAAAGCGCGTGCCGAGGTTGAGCACCCGCGAGGCAAACTGAACGTGGAGCAGATACAGCGAGTAGGAAAACACACCGACCCAACCGAGAACGCGCACCATCGCACGGCGCGACAACCAGTCGTCGGCGCCGCGCAGGGCGAGCAGCAGCCACGCGAAGGCGAGAGCAAATCGCCGCGAATCCGACGCGTGATACTCGAGCGGCAGCCACGCCGCCAGGGTGAGTGCTCCCAATACGGCGAACGCTGCCGCCCGTCGGCCGCCCAGCGCGAACGACACCGTCATGCCGGCGAAGAAATCCGGCCACGTTGCCAGTGGCAGCGCCCAGCCCGAGGCTGGCATCACGAATGCGGTCAGACACAGCAGCGCGCCCGCCGTGAAGCTGCCCGTGAGCCCGGCACCCGTCCGCGCCAGCGCCAGCAGCGCGGCTGAAATCAGATAGAAGCTGCACTCGCACGTCAGCGTCCAGGTAACGAGGATGAACGAGGGCGAGCCGACGAAGACGTGGGTCAGGGTGAGATTCGCCAGCCAATCGCCCGGCGACACCGAGAGGGGCGACAGCGAGGCCGCACCCGTGACCGCGTGGGTCACGCCGTTCAGCGCGACCGAGAGAAGCAACGCGGCCCAGTACACCGGGAAAATCCGCAGCACGCGATCGACGAGGAACGCGCCCGGCCGCTCGCCGCGGTGCAGCGCCACCCGGAGTCGTTCGAAGATGCAGTATCCGCTGAGGACGAAAAACAGATGCAACCCGAGCCAGCCGCGCCACGCCACCGCCCTAATCGGGTGCAGCGGGGCCCAGAGTGTGGCATCGTAGAACGCCCCGAAACTGTGAAATAGAAGCACCGACAGCGCCGCGACACCGCGCCACGCGTCAATCGTGACGTAACGTCCGACCGGTGACACCGGACTGTGCGCGTGCCCGCGGCGCGACTCTTCCGCTCGCGGGTCAGTGCTGGCGACCGGCTCGGGCATTGTGGAGTTCGTGATACAGGGCGAGGTATTGCGTCGCGCACGCCGCGAGGCTGAACCGGGTCTCGGCATCACCGCGGCAGGCCGCCCGGTCGAGCTCGGGCAGCCGTCGCACCGCTTCGACTCCCTCCACCACGGAACGGATGAAAAAGCCGGTTTCTCCGGGCCGGATGATTTCCGGCAGCGCGCCGCGGGCGCAGGTGATCACCGGCGTGCCGGCCGCGAGTGATTCGGCAAACACGATGCCAAACGGCTCGTCCCATTGGATCGGCACGACGAGTGCGGCCGCCTGGCCAAGCAGCACGCTTTTCTGCGAGTCATCCACTTCGCCGACATACTCGATGCCGTCGCGGCCGAGATGTGGCGCGATTTTGGCGTCCCAATAAACCCGCTCCGGCCCGCAATCCGCATGATTCCCTGCAATGATCAGCCGGCGTCCGCTCGCCCGCGCAATCGCGATGGCGACGTCAGGGCCTTTGATTGATTCCACGCGACTGAGAAAGAGGAGTGGCGCGTCGACCACGACGTGAGGCGCAAACCTGATGCTTCTGGGGTCGACGAAATTCGGGATCGCGTGCCAGCGGCCACCGGCGCGGCGGCCCATCGCGCAGATAAACTCACTGCAGCCGGTGAACCGAAGCGAGTTCCGTCCCAGCCGGGACGCGATGCCAATTTTACGACCACCGGTGTGGCGCTGATACGACATGATTTTGGGAATCGACGCGGGGAGCAGCGGCCCAAGATAGGCGAGCCGGGAAAAACTGTGCACGACATCGGCGTGGAATTCTCGCGTCCAACGGCGGAGCTGCAGCGCATTCTGCCACGTTGACCATACGGAGCGGGGCGCGCCCGCAGCCCAATCGACGCTGCGAGACGCCGGCGAGGTCGAACCCGCGGTGGCCAGGAGGAAGACCTCGTGACCAATCGATTCGTAATGCCGTACCAGCCCGTCGACGATGCGTTCGATGCCACCATATCCGAGGGGCGGGACCGTGACGCCGGGATCGGCGGTCAGGAGGATGCGCATTTCTCCAGAAATTCCGGGATGCCGTGCTGGGGCACGGTCCCGGGCGGATATGGCCGCTTCTTCATCAGCTCGCGGAACGCGAGGCGGTCCGCGAGCCGCTCGACCTCTGCGATGATCTGCCGGCTCATTCCCTCCAGCGTGAAGAACTCATCGTAGAGCTCCGCGATTCGCCGCTGCATCGCCGCGACTCGAGCGGGCGCCAGGGCAGCGAGCATGGCCGGAAGTTCCTTGATGCGCCCAATCGGCAGCGAGATCGCGATTTCGGTCCAGTCAATTCGATCGCGATACGGCAGCCACTCGCAGTCATCCCATATATAAACCGGAATGGAGCCGACGCTCAGCGCTTCGTAGAATCGAAAACTGGCCCGCCCCAGGCCGCGGGGGCAAAGACTGAAAGTCGATCGCGACATCACCTCGCGCCATCGGGTGCCCGATGTGAACAGCGCGTGATCGCGCAGTGCGTTGTACATCCGCCGTCGAACGCCGGTGGCATCGCTGGCCCCATCGACTCGCCCGACGAATGACAATTTGATGTTCTTCTCGCGGCAGGTGAACGCCGGACTGCCCTTGAGCAGCGGCACCGGCACGTCTCCCCAACCGCCCGCGCTGAATACGGCGACGTTCCGCGGAAACAAGTGCCAGTCCCAAATCATATGATCGTACTCGAGCACCGTGAAGTAACAGCGATTGTCCGCGACCCGGCGATCGAGGAGTTCGCGAATTTGGCTTTCGAACGCGGCGAATTGCCGCGGCGTGAGCCGGTGGGTTTGGGCGTGCAGATAGAGATCGGTCCAGAATACCGGCAGATATACGACTTCGGTGTGAGGGTGCACCCGGAGCCAGTGACGAAAGAAGTAATCCTCAATCCAGGGACCGCGGTATCCCTGATAATGATGCGGCGGCGGCCGGAGTAATCCTGGCGTCGGCACGATGCTTGAACCTTCCGCCACGCTCCGGCGCAGGTCGCGCCGATCTGTGGCTCGTTGGGGCGTCAGCCACTGGGCCTGAAAATCTGCGAGTCGAAGGAGATGTCGCAGCGGCTGCGCCGACCATGCCTGGCGGAAATCGTCTGCGTAATCCGGATTCATGCGCGAACCTCGCTTCGTTCGTACCGGCGGTCGACTGATGCGATTTTTCCTCGCGGCACGGCGAGCAGGTTGCAGTTGCTGTCGAGTGGATACGCGTCGCGCAGTTGGTGCGGAAGCAACCGGCCCTCCGGATTGAACTCGAACAACTCGTGTCCGAGATCCGCGAAGCGCGTCACCAGTTTGCGGCCGGAACTTCCCCACGTTGCCGACGTGGAATCGAGCGCCTCGAAGATCCACAGCGGCGCGAGATTCGCGCAAACGCGGGCGGCGCCGTCGAGCACGTCGGCCTCTGCGCCTTCGACGTCGAGCTTCACCAAATCGATCTCTTTCAGGTCGCGCGAACTTGCGAAATCGTCGAGCGACACGACGTTCACTTCGATGCGGTGAGTCGGTCCGCCTCCGCCCACGGCTGGCGGTCGCAGGCTGCTGACGGTGTCGATTCCATGCTGCGGGACGAACAGCGTTGCCGTCGAGGCACGCGCGCCCAGTGCGCTTCGATGGACTTCGATCCGATTCACACCGTTCAGCGTTGCATGCCACCGCAGGCGTCGTGCGCTCGCGGGTGCGGGTTCAAACGCGATAACGCGGCCGGTCGGACCGACCAGCGCGGCGGCGAGGACGCTGTAGAGGCCGTGATGTGCGCCGAGATCGACGAAGGTCATCCCGGGCTGGAGGAACCGGCGCAGGAACCGCAGCTCCCGGACATCCCAGCCATAGAGTTCGAAATCGAACGCACCTTTCTCCGGGCTCATGAACGGAATCACGTGTGTCCACCAGAACGTGAAATCGGGATGGCCATCCGTCGTGAGCCGGTAGCGGGTCGGCCAGATGGGAAGCTTCGACATCCCAAACCGCAGCTTCAGGTGGAAAGTCCGGCGCCATCCGGTGATTTTCGATTGCAGCGCCTCGCTCATGTCGGGCGGGGCAGTGCCGAGCCAATAGTCCGCAGGAAGATCTCCTTTTCCGCATCCCAACAATACCGTTCCTGCGCGACCTTCCAGGCGTGGAGACGCGCCTGCGTCACGCGTGTGGCATCGCCGAGGAACGCGTCGAGCATCGCGGCGGTGGCGGTCGGGTCGTCCAGCGCACCGAGCAGCGCGGCGCTCCCGAGTTCTGGCGCGACCGCGACCTGCGCGCTCGTGCGGGAAAGCAGCTGCGGGATGCCGGCAAGCAGATACGCGAAAACCTTGTTGGTCAGACAAAGGTCGCGGTTCAACGGCATCGACTCCTCGACCGAAAGGCCCAGATCCGCCGCGGCCGCGAGTCGCACCATTTCCGAGGCCGGCGCGGGTGGCAACTCCGCAACTGGCCGCGCTAAGCCCATCGCGCGCGCGCGTGACTGCATCGTCGCCACATAGCTGGAATCGGCGAATCCGCGCAGCTGCAATTCCACGGGTGTTCGCATGCGCGCGATGATGGCAACCACAGCTTCGAGTCCGCGGCCCGGTCCGATGGTTTGGGAAAACCAGTAGAGCCGCGCCGGGTTGGCGGCGGAAAAGGCGGGTCGAGTTGGCGGCGTCGCGGGCGCCTCGTGACGCGGAAAAACATTCAATACCACGGTTGGACGCACGTCGTAACGCTTCTCGTATTCCTGGGCGATGAGCGGTGCTGCCGCGGTCAAGTGACGGGCGCGCGGCAGGAGCGCGCGTTGGAGTGCGTGCCGCGCCTTGCGCTCAATCGGATCACGTGTTGCCGCTTCGGTTTCAGCGTCGTGAAAATCTTCGAGATCGATGCCGAACGACTTCCGGCATGTGTCGGCCGCAGATGCCGCTGCTGACATTCCTCCGAGTCCGTGGCCGACGAAATAGTCGGCTCCGAGACGAGCGGCAGCGGATGCGAGCGGTCCGAATGGCGCATGCACTGCGCGCGCCGCAACCTCTGGCGGCGGTGACTGCATTCGCGCCATCCGGGCGCGGGCGGCAAGTCGCGTCATTCTCGTGATCAGTCGTGCGCCAGACGACACCGCTACCGCGGTGTATTCCCACCGGGAGCGTGCGATGACCTGTTCATCAAATGGAATAGCGGGCGCGAAGTTTCTGCCGGCAACAACATGCACGCGGTGGCCCGCCGCCACGAGCGCATCCGCCTCCTTGATCACGCGAGGCGCGGACGAGACGTTTCCCGGAGTGATGATGCAGACGAGCGCCGACCGCGTCATGGTTTTGAAGCGACCACGGCCGGCCGCACCCCAAACAGCCCAGCGTCGCGAAGGATCGACGCGTGAAGGCGCCGGTAATCGTGCCACTGCCACGCTGCCGCGGTTGCGAGTGCGGTTTCACGCATTGCCTGCAATTCAGGCCGATGATCGTGGCACCACGCCACCGCTTCGATAATCGCTGCCGGATCGGCGGCGCGGATGAGCATCCCGTTGTTTCCGGAACGAAGAAGATCCGCCGCGCCCGCGCGGTCTGTCGTGATCACCGGCACCCCGCGCGACCACGCTTCGGTTACGACCATGCCGAAGCCGTCGCACAGTGTTGGAAAGATCAGCGCGTCGGCGTCGCCATATTGGCGGAGCAATTCGTCGCGCGGTATCGAACCGTGAAACTCGATTCCCTCGGGTAGCGGATGCAGCGTGCGATCGGGAAGCGCGTTGGACCCGAAAATCCGCAGTCGCGCATGCAGGCCGAGTCGTCCGCTCCGCCACGCTTCGAGCAGGTAGTGCGCACCTTTCCGAATGCTGAACGTCCCCGCCCAGAGCAGCGTCAGGGGGCGCGCGGGCGACTTGGCCGCGAGCGCTTGTTCGCGAGACACCGGTGGCGGCGCGCCGAGGTTTGCGACCCGGACGCGCGAACAGTCGAGCCCCGCCTGTTCGTAGCTGTTCTTGGTGAACTGCGAATTCACGAGGATCACGTCGGCGGCATCCCATTCGGCCCGGCGGCGCGCGGTCCGCCGGTCCTCGCGGACGGCAGTGTGGCGGTGGTAGGCGGTTCGCAATTCAGGAAACTTCTCGATTTCGGCGGCGAGCAGCTTCTGGACAAAGCGGGTTTCGGGCGCCGGCACGTCATACACCACCGCGACGCCGAGTTCGCGGGCACGCTGAAAGGTTGCGAGCGAGCTGTGTTCCCAACCATACACGGCGCGCAGCCCGCGGTTCAACCGACGAGCCACGAGCCGATCGAATGCGAGTTCGGTTTTCTCCCACACGAAATCGGTGGCGCGACCGTCGCGATCGACCGCGGCCGTGGCCAGCCGCATGAGTTCACCCCATGGGTGGGCTTCGACTTTCTCGATCGGGATTTCCGTGAGCCGTCGGCGGCGAAATTGCGCGCCCAGATCTCGACCGCCGAGCCGGCCCGCCGCGCAGATCAGGCGCTGGCGGATGCTGCGGGGTTCATCGAGAACGGTCGTGATGAATCGTTCGAGCTGCCCCGCCTCGAGCAGCGAACGTGCAACCTGCTGCACGAAGATGGCGACGCTGGGATGAAAGAGAAGAACGCTCATGCGCTCATTCCCGGACGTTGCTCGGCAAAACGCACGGCGGTTGCGCGGTCGAGGAACTCCCACCAGTCGGCGTGCTCGCGCCGGCTGCGGAGAACGCGCGGCAGGATCCGCGGCCATCGCGCCGAACTGCGAGCCAGCCGCAACCAGTCGACGGCGTGCGCGTGAGCGCGCAACGCCCGGCACGCCGGATCCATCAGGCTCGCCATGAGCAGCGTGCTAGTTGTTGGCGGTCGCCGCGATCGGGCATGCCGAAAAATCTGACAGATTTGCCCGGTTGGATACGAAGCGTGGCGGAGGAACGTGGCGGCGAGCATCGTTTGCACGACCGCCCACTCGCCACGATCCCCGGAGCGCGCCGTCGTCTGCGTTTGCGTGAAATCGGCCAGCGGCTGCGGCACGAAAACCATCGGGTGGGGGAGAAGGCGCTCGCGAAATGGTTCGACCACGGCGATCGGCACGTTCGGCGTCCGGAACTCGTTGCCCGCGCGCGATCGAAACAGAGCGGCGCTGTGCGCATGGAGCGCCCCGCACATTTGCGCGGGCTGTCCCCACTGGATCCGGCGAGGCTGCGCGTCGGTCGCGTCGGGGTGGACGAACCGGCCGGTGTCTCGGACGACGCCGTCGCGTTCCTCCTGCCAGACTCGCTGATTGCTCCAGAAGACGGTAACGTCGGGATGCTCGCGAGCGACCGACAGCATGGTGCGGAGAAAATCAGGCTGCCACGCGTTGTCGTCCTCAAGCATGGCGTAAAACGGCTCGGATGCGGCGCGGAAAAACAGGTTGAAGGTTTCCGTTCCGCCGAGGTTGCGCGGATGCGGTCGATAGCTGATCCGCGCGTCGGCCAGCCGCGCGACGAGTTCCGCCGGCGCGGGATCGTCGGGCGCGTCGTTATGTACCTCGCAAATCCAATCGGTCAGCTTCTGCGCGCGGAGCGATGCCAGCGCCCGTTCCAGTAACCGCAGCCGGCGGAACGTCGGAACGAACACCCTCACCGATGCTATACCGCTCACCGGCAGATCCGTTTGGCCATGCGCCAGCCGAGCAGCCGGGCCGCGAGTTGAAACCGCCCGCCGGCCGGAAACGGCCGCGGGCTGCCACCCAGGTTGCGCGAGTTCTGCTCGGCGTGCCGTGAAAGATCCGGCGCGCCCGGGAATAGTTCGAACGCCGTCCACTTCCAGCCATACGCGGCGGCGGCGCGCGCGCGCGCGGACGAGTCCGCGGCCAGCAGGTGCGCGACGGTCAGTTCGACTGATCGATACAGCGAGTCGAGCGAACGTCGATCGCGGCGGCCGCTGAGACTGTCGGGTACATCAGACCGATAGTAACTTCGTGCGGTATTGGAAAAGACGATTCGATCCGCGGCGAGCATCACGCGCGCAAAATATTCGCCGTCGTCGTTCAGCGTCAGGGTTTCGTCCCACGGACCGGCGCGATCGAGCAGCGCGCGCGGAGCGAGCCAGGCGGCGGGATGCATCATGCAGCGCTCTTCATAGTGCAGCATGAGAAACTCGGGTCCGCTGAGATCACGCCAGTTTGGTTGCGGCGTGAAGCGCGCCTCACCCGGGTCGGCGCGAAAACGCGCCCATGCGCTCGAGGAGAGCAAACGATCGCCCAGCCCGCCCAGAACCTCAAGCTGGCGTTCGAGCTTGTCCGGCGCAAGCAGATCATCGGCGTCGAGAAACTGGATGAACTCTCCACGCGCTTGAGCGAGCCCGCGATTGCGCGCCGCCGCTGCGCCCCGATTCGATTGCTCGATAACGACCACGCCGCGGAAGCGATATCGTTGCACCACCTCGCGGGAGCCATCGGTCGAACCGTCGAGCACCACGATGATCTCCTTTGCGGGCCAGGTCTGGCCAACCGCGGACTCAATGGCTGCTCCGACCCAACGTTCGGCGTTGAAGCACGGAACGATGATGCTGACGAGGGCGTCGCTCATGGTGCCGCCGCCAGGGCGCGCTGCCAGTTGTGCCGGAAGTACCACCGTTTCGATTCGGCGACGTAATGATGCATCACCGCGGTGCATGCCTGCGCTTCGGGCGGCTGCGGCAGCGTCACGTAGTCAGCCTCCGGCGCGATGCAGCACTCGCGTCCTGCCGTCAGCAGCGCCACCAGCGCCTGTTCGAGGTAATAGCTGGTGCCTTCGCGCTCGAGCAGCGTGCGACACCAATACTCCAGTTTCTCCCAGTCGAGTTCCTCGCTGCGAAGACCGCAAAGCCCGACGTTCACGCGTTCTCGCAGTTCGGTGCCGGCCAGCTCGCGGAGCAGGGGACGCGAGTAGCCGTAGGAGGTCTCGGTGTCAGTCGCATGCAGCGGGACCCGCGGAGCTTCGAGCCAATCGAGCAGAAAATCCGGTCGCCGGAAAAAGAGCAGATCGGAATCGAGCACGAGTTTCCAGCCGGTGCCAGCGACGTGCACGTCGATCAGCTTGCGGATGTTCGGATAATTCTCCCAACGGTCGCGCAACACGGGGAACTGGGTGGCCGGCAGGTGCGCGTCGAGCCGCTCGATGCATTCCCGTTTTGATCTGAACCGGACCAGTGGAAACACACGCGTCATCGCCTGCCGTGCGTGATCGTCGAGTGAGCCGTCGTCGTATATCACCGCCGCGACGGGACGCCGGGTCTGCCGCGTAAAACTCCAGAGGCAGAATATCGTCTGATACCAGAACTGGTTTCCGCTCAGAAGATGGAGCGGCAGGGACTGGCCCGCTTCATTGGGCGGCGGCAGCTTCGTGGCGGCCTTCTTCATTGCGCGGCGGCCCGCGGCGGTGCGCCATTGCTCGAGCGGGCCGCCGGCCGCCAGCGATTCACGGACGGCGGCGATGGGGGCGTGGTAAAAACGATACGCGGCGCGGCCCAGCCCGAACTTTCGCAGTGTGGCGCGCATCAGATTGAAAACTCCTCCCATGCCCTGAACTGAACCCCGCTCACGCCGCGCTGTGCGGCCGGGCACGCGCCCCGTTGGCCCGCGACCTCGAGCAACCGCGGAAGGAGGCGCAGGAAGGTATCGGACTTCGTGTCAGGGTGAATGAACCACGCTCGGGGATCACCCAGATAGAGACAACGGCGGCCGGAGCGCTGGGCATGCTCGTGCAGCAGCACTTCCGGCGGCAGCGGAAACGGGGGTATTCGTGAAGAAAGTACGCGGCCGAGCCGGCTCCCGCTCCCGGACAGGACGCCACGGCGGTACAGTGCCGACAGCGCCGAATCGATTCGAGCGGCGCGGAGATCTCCCGCGTGGCCTCGTCCCGGCGTGAGTGGCAGGATGCGCTGTAGCCGCTCGCGATCCATCAAGTGGCACCGCGTGCTGAACCACGGGCTGTGCCAGCCGCTGCCCGTGCGAACCAGCGGCCACGTCGGCAGCCACCCGCTGCCTGCCGCCTCGACGTGGACCATCTCATCTCCGGCCGGAGGCGGCGCAATGCGGGGACTGACCGCGAGCAGGATCTCATCGTTTGCGATGGCCGCGGTGGCCGCGCGGAGCCAGGAAAATCCAGGCTGCTGCCAGAGGATGATGTCGGCGTCGAAATGGGCGATGTATCGCGTGCGGGACGATTCCCAACCGAGAAAATACGCCGAGAAGGCATGGCCGAGGTGATCGTGCGAGCGTTCGGTGCGGATGCCGACGTATCGCTGGTTCAAGGACCGCAATGCTTGCGGATCCGGCTCGAGCCAGACGGTGCGGTCGAGAATCCCTTTGGCCTCGAGCGAGGCGCACAGCTCGCGCAACCGGTCGATTCGCGCGGCAAAGTCCGTCGCGGGAAAGCGACGATCGGCATCCAGCCAGGGCGTGGATTGCGGACGGCAGCCGTCGGCAACGACCAATACTTCCCGCACTGACGGACGATGGGTCGCCACGAGCGCGGGCACGGTTTGCGCGGCGTAGGCCAGATCACCGGCGCAGAGATTGATCTGAAGGGTGATGTCGAGTGCGGGATGCAGCGGGATCACGACTTTGGCGGCGTGCGTTCGTCGAGCCACCACTTGCGCGGATTGGCAGCCGCACTGTCCCGTGGTGGTTGCACGACCAGTCGCGCCATCCGCCAGAAGATTGCCAACGTCACCTTCAGCCAGCCTTTGCGGCCGGCGAACGCGGGCACGACGCCGACATTGGGAATATAAGCGCGGCCGCCGAGAGTTCCGTTCGCTTCGCGGGCGATTTGGGCGTAATCGCCCCGGGCGTGGATCAACCGGACGTTCCACAGCGCGGTGTTCGGAAAGTTGCCGAGGAAATGAAACTCGCTCGGCAGGGGCGCCACGCGGAGCGCAGCGTGAAAGAGCGCGCGGCGAAACGCCGGCTGGTCGTTCACGAAACCGAATTCGCGGTGGAGCCCCTCGTATTGGCCGCGCCACACGCGAAAAAATTCTTGGACGGCCGGCTCGTTGCGAAACGCGATCACGCCGGTGTTGAACTCCGAGAATGCGAGCGGCACGTCGGGTAGGGTGTAGTTCCATCCGCGATTCACATCCTGGTGGGCGGCGAGCTCGAACCGGTCGAGCAGGGCGAAAATCGACGTGAGGTCATCGAGGACGAACGTGTCTGTATCCAGAAAAACGCAACGCTCATAAGGCGCCTCAATCGCGAGGAGCTTGTCGATCGGTTTGTGCTCGACCGGACCGAGCGGCGGCTGGATTTGCGTGAACGGTGCGCCGGGTTCCACCCGCTGGTCCGTGATCAGGCAAATTGGCACTCCCGGATGGTGCCGTCGGAGCGACTCCGCGGATCGCCGTGCCTCATCGAGGTAACCCGAGCCGGTCGCGACATAAACGAATCCCGAGCTGCTCATGTGAAAAAGCGTCGCACTCGCGTGCGACGCGCGTCCGCCGCCCTGCCGGCTGGCAACGCGATCAGATTATAAAAAGGCGCGTCGTCGAATCTCTCGTCCGTCTTCAGCCGCCGCGGCCGCGGAGGTGGTTGCCCGATCTTGGGATACTTCGGCAGAATCCACTGCTCAAACGAGCCGCCGGGAAAATGGGTGAACACGTCTTCGGGTCGAAATCCCATTCGAGCGAGCGCGGACGGGTTGATCTCCACGACCCAGGCGGCGCCGTCACTGGAAAACCAGTGGCGCGGAGCGCCGCGCAAGGCGAGCGGCTCGGCGCCCTCGACATCGACCTTCACCGCCGCAATCGACCGGCCGGCGAGATGCTCCCCGGCTAATGCGGCCAGAGTTCGCATCGGCAGGAGGTGCTCCACGTAGTCAGCAGCTTCGGTGGCATCGACCCGCATCGACTGCGAGACCGTCGTGGCTCCTGCTCGCGCGAGATAAAACGTAACTTGCCCCTCTTCGGCGCCGACCGCCACGGGTATGGCGCTAATCTCGCGCTCACCGAGCAAGCGCGCCGACTCGTGCAGCCGTTCGACCAGGGCGGGCGAAGCTTCGAGTGCAAGCACCCGCACGTCTCCCCCAAAATGACTCGCGACCGCATGAGCATACAGGCCCATGTTTGCGCCCGCATCGACAAATACGTCGCCGGGCTCGAGCCAGCTCCGTAACAGCGCGATCTCCCATCTGTCATCGCTACCGTGAAGATATTGCCACACCGAATCGGGCCAATCGGGAAAACACACGAGCGGGTGGCCGGCAGTGGTGTGGATAAAGGGGCGTGAACCAGCCGCTCGGAGCCGGTGATTTCGCCAGTGCCAGCGGATCTGCCGGCGGAATATCGCCCACTCGGCCCGCGCCAGCAGGCGCACGGCGGTGCTGAACTTTCCGGTCAAGCTCAAGACGCTCCCGGCGACGCGCGCCGGCCTTCAAAGTGTCCGCACGCGCCCTGCCACCGAATGCGTGCGGCCGGTGATGACCATGCCCGATAGGCGAACCACGCTTTGAGTTGTCGCAAAGTTACGGACCACGGTCGAATCGGCGGCCACGGGTTCGCATCGTGCTTCGTCAACACCTGCATCCAAGAGTTCTGGATACCGCGATTGAGCCGGCCAAGGTATTCCGGCGCGAGACGCGCGGCCGGAATCAGGTGCGCGAGCGAAAGTTCGGGGAAATATGCGACCTCCCAGCCGTGCTGGAGAATCGAGAACACGAGGTCATTGTCGCCGCCCGAGGTCAGATCGGCACCGCGTCGATCCGGGAGGCCGGACCCGGCGGATTCGTCCACCCATGCTTGCACCGCTTCGCGCCGCACGGCCATGCCCGCCCCAATCGGCGCGACGTCAAACGGGAAATCGTTTCGCGGCGCGCCGGCGGCGCGCACCGAACGTGCAAATCGGGCCTCGTCGCCGGGATCACGCAGGGCCAGCAGCGGGAAAAACTCAACCGCCCAGTCCGGAGGCGTGCTCTCGAATTCTGCCACACTCTTCCCTCCCAGCGCGCCGACACGTGAGTGGGTCGCGAAAAGCCGCACGACCTGTTCGAGGTAGTCCGGCGCGAGAACGTTGTCGTCATCCGCGAAGACGCAAATCTCGCCGCGTGCTTCGCGGAATCCGCGGCGGCGCGCCGAGGTCAATCCGAGTTGCGGCTCACGAACGATGCGGAGGTTCGGCGGCCCGACATTCGGGGGCGGCGAAGCGATGGCCGGCATGGAGGCGTTGTCGACCAGAAGCGTTTCCCAATCGCCGATGGCCAGCGTTTGCGCGCTGAGTCCACCGAGTGTCCGCTGCATTCGCTCGGCATGCGGATTGTGCGTGGCGATGATGACCGAGACTTTCATGCGTCGCCTTTGCCGTGCAACCAATGCGGAGCGCCACACGCGAATTGATCGCGGGCTCGGCGGCGCGGCGCTGCGGGTGGCCAGCTCAAGCGTCGGCCCGGTAACCGCGGACGGCTGCCGGCACGCCGTATGCGATCGCGTGGGAGGGAAGCGGCTTGGTCACCACCGCGCCGGCGCCGATGACGCAGCCGTCGCCGATGGTGACACCGCCCAGGATGACCGCCCCGGCGCCAATCCAGACATCGCGGCCAATTTGCGTGCGCCGAAGGACGTCAGGCTCGCTGCGAATCGTGCGGCCATGCCGCGGGATGCCGTGATTCGACGAGAGCACGCAAACGTGCATCGAGATCAGCACATCGTCGCCAATCTCGACTCCGCCATGGCCATAGATGACGGCGTGCGGGCCGATGAAGACGTTGCGTCCGCAGCGGATGTCCCCGCCCCAGGACTCGATCACGACGTTCCGGCGGATGTCGCATGAGTCGCCGAGTACGATGGTGCCGCAGCCGCGGCCAAGCCACGTCCGTGCGACGCGGGCACCGGCGGCGACTCTACAGCCGGCGCCTACGTTGATGCCGCCCAGGCGAAGCGTTGCCGCCCGCGTTGCCGCCGTGAGCCCCTCCAATCGAAATTGCAGCGCTCGAAACATTCCTAGGCGATCAGCTGGAGATAGTCGTCCGGCCGATAATGGCTGACGGCGTCGAGCACGGCCCGGCGGCCAAGCTCGTGCCATCGCGTGCGCTGCTGCCACGCGGCTCGCACACAGCAGGCCAGGAGCGGCAGCGTGGGCGCGGCGCAGAGGTATCCAGTCTCCCCGTCGCGCACCCAGTCCTCGGCGCCGCCCACGCACGTGGCCAGCACGGGGCGGCCGCACATCATTGCCTCCGGGATCGTCATGGGGACGCCCTCCTCTAGGGCGGGCGAAACAAGCAAATGGTTGTGCGCCCAGATTTCCGGCAGCGTCGTAACATGCCCGCGCAACTGCACCCGTTCGTCAAACCGCAGCGACGCGATCACTGCCCGCAGGTATTCTTCTCCGGGACCGCGGCCGAAAATCTCGAGCCGCCAGCCCGGTTCGTTTCCCAGCGTTGCCGCCAGCGTGTGGAGGAGCAATGCGACGCCTTTCGTGTGTTCGAGCCGCGACACGGTCGCCATCCGCCAGGTGGATTCGTCGGGCCACGGTAACTCGCTGCCGGAGCCGCAGCGCAGCGGATTATGGATCACGCGGGAGTGGGGCAATGGATCGAGGAGATGCCGGCGTGTCACCGCCAGATTCCGCGTGGAAACAAAAAAAAGGACGTCTGCGCGCTGGAAAACGCCGCTGATCGCCGTGCGATCAATGTCCGTCAGCGACGGATTTTCATGCTGCCAGTTCGCGATCACGCGCAGCCGTGTTTTCGTCCGCGACAGCCAGCCGACCAGTGCGGGTTCGATTGTGAGGTCATAGGTGCCGCCGCAGCTGACGATGACGAGGTCAGGCCGAAACTCGGCGAGCGAAGTGACCATCGCACCACCCTCGCGCACCCGGAGCCGCCGCCAGACGCGAGCGGGGAACGAAAGTGGCTTTGTCAGCGACGGACGGATGATGAGTTGCGCGCCGCCGGCGACGAGTGCCTGCACCCGTGGGTGCCCAGCCGTCGACGCGCTGAGCGCCAGGCAGATGCTGTCGCCTCGTTCGAGCGCCGTCTCGGCGGCGCGATTCCACAGCGTGTCGGCGCCGCCCCAGGGGAAGTTCAGAATCGTGGAGACGAAGGCGATTCTCACGCGGCGTAAATGGAATGTGGCGACCTTGGACGGGCCCGATATGCGACGGTGTCGGCCCCGGCGGTCGCAAGCTCGTAACCGAGCTCAAGCAGCTCCCCGTAGAATGAGAGTCGGTCGGAGCGGCTAACGCAGCCGTGCTCGAAGACGATGACCGCGGGAGGCCACGCCGAGAGGTTCGCGAGCCGCAGCAGTGCGATGTCCATACCTTCGGTGTCGATAACCAGCACGTCGCACCGGCGCGGGCCGAACAATGCAAGCAATTCGGGCCATGTGACCGTCCGGACGTTTGCCGAAACGAATGCCTCTGCCGGCAGCGGCACCTCGCGGGTGGCGCGACGCAGGTGTTCGGCGTCGAAGCTGGCGAGTCCGTGGAACCAGTCCGGCACGTGGCGGGTTTCGGGCGCAAGGTAATGAATCGTCCGCGCACCGCCCTCGCGATCGACGGCGGCATTGAGGAATGTCAGCCCCGGCCGGGATTCGTAATTCCGCTGCAAGGCCCGGAAATTCGCGGGCACCGGTTCGACCAGCAATCCTGTCCAGGCGTGCCCGATGATGTGGCGGCGGATAGGATCGGCCCGCACGCCGTCGTTCGCGCCGATTTGTATGAATGCGCGCCGCTCGAGCGTCGGGAAAACGCGCAACAGAACCTCATCCAGTACACCGGCCGGCGGGTCGAGCACATAACGCGCGGCCGAATGACCATGAGTGATGACGATGTACCCAAGCCGCTGCGCGATTTCTTTGACGAACTGTTTCATGCGCCCACGTCGGCAGACGAGGCGGTACGCGGCAGCCGCTGCCACGCGGCCGGCACGGTGTCGGCGGACTCGCTGGCCTGGCCGGCGAGCCATGGATCTGGCGCGATGACCAGTTTGTGCGGATTTGGATTCAGCCACGCGGCCCACCACGCAAACGTACTGTTCGAGATGATCGCGTGGTCGCAGAGGCACATCAGCCGAATCTTGTCGTAGGCGTGCCACGGTTCCGTGACGCGGGCAAACACGTGCGGCAGCGCCGGTCTGAATTCCCGCTCGGCCCACACGATGTCGTCGGAGAAGACATACAGGGTGACATCGGGCTGACCACGCTGCAGCCGGGCGACGGCGCGATGATAATAGTCGAGCCCGAGCACGCCAATCTGGCGGGTAAAATCCGGATTCGTCGTGTAATCGCCCCGGCGAAAATGGACGGCGGCGGAAGGACCACGGCGGATGCGCTCCGCCAGTTCATTGACGGCGGGCGGGGCCGGATAGCGGAAACTGAAATGCAGCCGCAGCAGGTTTGCGATCGGCGCGAAGAATCGTTCGGACTGCCACATGCCATCGAGGTAGCTGTGGTCGGGCTGCCCGAAGAAATCGCTCGCGACGCTGGCGGGGGTGAGGTGATTAGCGCCCGGCGTAGTCATGCGTCGAACATATTGGGTGAGCCGCAACCGTCGGGCCAGTATAAGCGACCAACGTTCAGTGCGCGTCAGCCGTATACCGCGGACACGGTCGATTTCGTCGGTGCTGGCGAACTGCTCGAGGACGTTGAAGCACGACAGGGCATATCGGTTGTGCGCCTCGTACTCGGTGTATTCCCGGAACCACGACACATCGAGCTTCAGCACCGTGCGCCGGCGCTCGGCCAGCGCCAGGCCCGCTGCATATTGAAACATCTGGTTGCCGAGGCCGCCGGTCAGTCGCGTAATGATCATGGGGACGGGGACAGACGGGAACGGAACCGGCCAAGTTGAAACCGGATCCGGGTGAAGAGCTGGGTCGCGCGCCGCGCGGCCAGCCGCATTCGGCAGCGCCAGAGGCGGCGGTTGACGTAGAATTGATCGCCCTCGACGCCCCGCATGTCCTGGGCGAGCACCGCGAACCCGGCGGCGGTCATGAATCGCTCGATGTCGGAGCGCAAGCGCTGCCCCCGGTACAACTCGGCGTTGGCCACCTCCAGCCACACGGCAGTTGTCGAGGGAAGCATGCGATGCGACCCCTGCAACACCAGCCACTCCGCCCCTTGCACATCCATGTGGATGAAGTCGACGCGCTGAATCCCGCGTCCGGCGCAGAAGCCATCGAGCGTGTCACACGCGACGGAAATCTCCGTTGGGAAAAGGAGCCACCCATGCATGGGCTCGGATCCGGCGGGTGGCAGGAGGGAGCTCGACTTGTTGCCATAGTTCCAGTCGTCGCCCGCGAACTTTTCCGGGGGTTCACCGGCGGAGACGTGAAAGGTGGCGACACCCGGCCGGTTGGAAAGCGCCAGCGGCACCAGCTCGGCGTGGTCGATGCAGTGGCGCGCGAGGTTGGCGCGGACGAGGACCTGGTTGGCGGGCAGCGGCTCGAAACTGTAGACCTTTCCGTGGGGAAAGCGGCGTGCGTAGCGGATCGAGTCCTCGCCTTCGCAGGCCCCGATGTCGAAGATCACGGCGTTGCGCCGATGGCGGAGCAGCCGCGTGATTTCGCGCTCCGGCATCGTGACGGCGGCGAGTTGCGCGGAGATGTTAGCGACGCGAAGACTCATGAGATGACGCCGGCCCCGAGCGCGGCGTGTCCCGCCTGCCGTCCGCGCTCGCCGGCGCGAATCAGCCGCCGAGTGGGTGCGGGCAGGCGGAGCAGATTCAGCGCGCGCACCACGCGCGAGGCAATCCCGAAGCGGGGCGGCGGCGCGACATGTTGCCGCAGACTGCGCAGGAGGACCTCGCTGCGCGACATTTCTTCAACGAGCCGTTCGAGATACGCGAGGGTAAGCCGTTCGGCTGGGATGATATGGTTCAGGCGGAGGGAGGGGAGCACGCCGGCACCGAGGCCAAGATCGCAGGCCGTGAACGCGAGGTCGCCGTCTTCGCCGGCCCCGAGTCCGCGGCCGATTCGGCCGAGATGTAAACGACGCGGATCATTGCTGGCACGTTGGGCCCACTTTTCCGCCACGTCCCGACGGACGCACAGACCGGCGCCGCACGGCGTCGCGGCGGAGATTTGCGACAGGTTCGACCACGCTTCCGCGGCGGAGTCGC
Organism: Opitutaceae bacterium; assembly: GCA_030648295.1. GTDB lineage: Bacteria > Verrucomicrobiota > Verrucomicrobiia > Opitutales > Opitutaceae > ER46. Next base: position 112,211 of record JAUSID010000097.1, read on the forward strand.
GCAGCGCGAGAAACGGCAGGTATGGCTCGGCCCACCTCGGCGGCGGAACCTCGAATTCTCCGGTGACCGCGCCACCCCACGCGCCGAGGAATGGCCGCTCCCTCGAGACGGCCAGTGCCTGGGCCAAATAATCCGGTGCGAGCACGTTGTCGTCATCGACGAACACGAGCAGCGCCGACTGCGCGGCGGCGATCCCGCGAATCCGCGCCCTCGTCAGGCCGATTGCCGGTTCGGGCAAGAGGCGGCCGCGGGGATGCCATTCGACAGTGGACCTCGGCAACGCGGGATCGGAAGCGTTGTCGACGGCCAGCAGCTCCCATGCGTCGCGCGGGAGCGTTTGCGCGATCAACGCAGCGATTGTGCGCGCCAGGAAATCGGACCGCGGGTTGTGCGTGCAGAGGATGACCGAAACGTCCGGCATGGTGGCGGCCGTGGGTTCAGCCAGTGCCCGCGCGCGCGGGCGCCGGACGGCGGCAGATAAACACGAAGACGTCGCATGCCGACCATCGCTCCGGTAGCAAGGGAAACAGCTCGGTCGCAACGAGCAACGACCGGTTTGCGCGCGGGGTGGCCGCCACACCCGAGGGGCGGTGTCCGCGGAGGAGGTGTTCGATTCGATTTGCGGCCCGCAGCCACCAGCGCTGCCGCAGCGAGTCCATCGTGTCGTGCAGTCCGTCGAGTGCGCTCGCCGCGAGTGGCGTAACGGCGGACTGTTCCCACTCCGCCTCAATCTCGAAGTGGGGGGTGAGCCAGCCGCGGAACGTCGCATGGTCCGGCTCGCTCACGTGAAAGGGGTTCTCGATCGGCATGGCGGCTCGCTTGTGCTGGAGCGTGTTCGGGGCGCTGATGATTAGCCGCCCTCCCGGGCGCACGTGTGCGGCCAGCCGTACGGCGAAGGCGGCCGGATCGGGAAGGTGCTCGATGGTTTCGAACGAGACCACGGTATCGAAGACTTCCTCACCTGCGCCCCATTGCAGCGCATCCCCCGTTTCGATCCGCAGGCCCGGCCGCTGGTAATGCTTCCGCCCATACGCGACCGCCTCGACGCTGAGATCGACGCCGGTGACCTCACGGCCCGCACCTTGCGCGAGGATGTAGCTGCCATAGCCGACGCCGCAGGCGAGATCGAGCACGCGCCGGCCGACGATGCGGTCGGTCGCGAAGGCATACCGCTGGACGTGCTGATGGCCGTAATGGCGCCACGCCGCCGATCCGGGTTCGAGTCTTTCAGGCATGAGTCGTGGGAGGGTTGGCCGCGCCGCCGGCCGGAGCGGACGGATCCGGTCGCATCGCTTCCGCGGCTACGAGCAGGTAGAACGGCGGGCCGTTGGCGTGCGTGGCGTCGAGCTCGACGATGCGAAATCGTGTCAAGCGCCGATCGGCCCAGCGGTGCAACGCCGGGCGAAAGCGCCGCAGCGTTCCCGCAAGCAGTCGTGCGAGCAAGCGGTGGCGGGGGCTCTTCTTCGCGTCGATGCCGTTCCATGCCTCGAGCAGCAGGAAGAGGTGCGCGCGGCGATCGCCCGTCAGCTTGGCCGTGCGCACGTGGTCAAACCCCGCCTGTCCCAGGTCGCGCGCCAGCCCCGCCGCGGTCCAGCGCTGGTAGTCATGCGGTGCGCCGTGATCGGGCCATATTCCATGGGTGGTCACGATTAGCCGGCCACCGGGCCGCAGCACGCGAAACGCCTCGCGAAAATAGAAACCCGGATTGAAAAGGTGCTCCGCCACCTGCGTCGAGAGCACGACGTCGAAGTGGCGGTCGGGAGCGCGGATCCGGCCATCGGCATCGACGACGTAGTCGAGTCCCGGGTACGGCTCACAATCCGCCCTTCGGTATTCGGCGCGCGGGAATAGTGACCGATACGGCGAATGACCCGCGCCGTAATCGAGCACACGTACGGCCTCGTCGGTCCGCCGGCCTTCGAGGTAGTCCCGCAGATCCTTGAGCACGAGATAATGCGGGTCGTCCGGTCGCGGATCGAGATGGGGACGAATCAGGGGATCCGTCGCCGCAACCGGCGGTCGTTCTGCCACGGGCGGTGTCGCCATCACGTTATTCGCCATTCTCCACGCACGTGCACCGAGCCGATTTCCTTGGGCGGGGGCGCGCCAAGTGGAAGATGACGGCTCGACACTTCGAACGTCACCGCATCCGTGAGCGCATCGACCGGGCGCCGATCGTCGGACAGCCAGAACGACGCGCGATAGCTCCCATTCCACAGCGGAACTTCCTTGAAGGTGACTATGGCAGTACCGCCGGCGGTCGGTCCAGTCGTTCCGGACCACGGATGAAAAAGCGAGTTGCTTCCGAACAGCGGCGCTCCGGCGACGGAATGGACCACCACGCCGAGCGTCGGCCGGTTCAGCCGCTTTTCGCTGCGAAACATAACAACGAAGACGAGGTCGGGCCTGGCCTCAGTGGGAAGCTCCGTCGTCACGCGCAGGATGCCGTGGCCCTTGTCGAGCTGCGCTTCATAGGTGCCGTGGTTCATGCCGGTGTTGAGGTAGACCGGCACGATCGCAGCCGGCTCGCCCCGCGACTTGATTCGGCCCCCCTCGATCAGGATTCCGTGGGTGCAGAGGTGAAGCATGGCGTCCATGTTGTGACTGACGAAAAGTATCGTACGCCCGTCGTGGGCGACGGTTTGCATGCGGCCGAGGCATTTCTGCTGAAATGCCGCATCCCCCACCGCCAGCACCTCATCGACGATCAGGATTTCCGGTTCGAGGTGCGCGGCGACCGCGAAGGCTAGGCGCACGTACATGCCGCTGCTGTAGTGTTTCACCGGTGTGTCGAGGAATCGCTCGACTTCGGCGAAGGCGACAATCTCGTCGAACTTCCGGCGGATTTCCGCGCGCGACATTCCGAGGATCGCGCCGTTCAGGAAGATGTTTTCGCGGCCGCTGAGCTCGGGATGAAAACCGGTGCCGACCTCGAGCAGGCTCGCGACCCGACCGCGGATCCTTATGCGCCCCGTCGTGGGCTCGGTGATCCGCGACAGGATTTTCAGCAGCGTCGATTTTCCGGCGCCGTTGCGGCCAATGATGCCGAGCACTTCGCCGCGCTTCACCTCGAAGTTAATATCGCGCAGCGCCCAGAATTCGGTCGGATCCGGTTCCACCACCCCGCGGAGACGATTCAGCGGCGCGCGCATCGCGTGCGTCAGGCGGTCACGCAAGGTGTCGTGGCGCACCATCCCGAGATGATACCGTTTGCTGACATTTTCGACCGTGATGACCGTGTCGCTCATGTCAGATTGCGTCTGCGAAGGTTCGTTCGGTTTTCCGGAAGTACCACAGGCCGGTGGCGAGCAGCAGGAGGGCCACGAGGAGCGATGTCCCGAACAGCTGCAGTTTGAATTGCACGCCATCGCCCAACAGGCACCACCGGAAGGCGTCGACCACGCCGGTGAGCGGATTCAACGCCAGCAGTTCCCGCCAGTTCGGCAGATTGTCGGTGCGATAACCGACCGGCGTGACGAAGACGCCGACCTGGAGCAGGAAGGGCACGATGAATCGGAAATCCCGATACCGGACCGTGAGAGCCGTGAGCCACAGCCCGGCACCGAGGGCAATCAGCAACGCCACGAACATGAAAACCGGCAGCAACGCCACGCGCCACGTCGGCCACACGCCGAACCACGCCGAGACGACCCCATAAAGCGCGACGACGATGCCGAAATCCACCAGCGCGACCGCCAGCGCCGAGAGGGGCACGACCAGTCGGGGGAAATATATTTTCGAAACGAGGTTTGCGTTCGAAACGAGGCTGCCGCTCGAGCCCGAGAAGGCGGCGGAAAACAACTGCCACGGCAGCAGTCCGGCGAGGACGACGAGGGGGTAGGGTACCCCGCCCGACGGCATCCCCGCCAGTTTCCCGAAGACAAACGTGAAAAGCACCATCGTGATCAGCGGCTGCACGAGGGCCCAGGCCACGCCGAGCACGGTCTGTTTGTATCGGACCTTGATGTCGCGCCACGCCAGAAATCCGAGCAGTTCGCGATAGCGCCACAGGTCACGCCAGTAATGGCTGTCGGAGCGCCCTGCTTCCAATACGAGTTCAGGCACGGTCGCAGGAGGGGGGATTTCTTCCACGGGCGGGTTCACGCGGCGAGCAGTTCGCGCAGTCGGGTTTTGAACGGCGCATAGGTAAAGGCCCGGGCGCGCGCCATGATCGCCTGTTGATCCCAGTCGCGCTGGAGCGCGCCGATGCACGCGCGCGCGATGCCGGCGAGATCGCCGTATTCGATCAGACTGCCGGTCTCGGCCGTGATCACTTCGGGCACGCCGCCGGCGCGGGCGCCGAGGCACGGGCGCCCCTTCGCCATCGCCTCGAGAAATACCAGGCCGAAGCCTTCCTTCCGGCTCGGCAGCGCGAACAGCCGGCACGACCGCATCTCGTCGGCGAGCCGTTCGTCATCGAGGTATCCGGTGAACTCCACCGCGTCACCGAGTCCGAGCTGGTCGCGGAGTTTTTCCAGGCGCGGCACATCATCACCGCGGCCGACGATGCGCAGCTGCGCGGCCGGAATCGCCGCCCGAATCGCCGGCATCGCTTCGATCATGTGCTGCACACCCTTGTAGCGATCGGCATACGTGAGCCGGGTCACCACCAATATGACGGGCGCGCATGCCGCCAGCGGCCGCCCGGGTTCAATCGCAAAAAATGGATCGAGCGCGTTGTGCAAGACCACGGCGCGCCCGTTGGCGAGCGGCACGTGTTTCAGCAGTTCGCGCCGGGTGAAATCGCTGACGCAGAAAATCCTTTCCGCGCCCCGCAGCGCCACGCGTTCCTTCACCGTGAACGGGCGCCAGATCTCGATTCCGTGGGCTACGAGATAATAACGCAGCCGCGGGTTGAGCCGCCGGGCCAGCCATGCGACCGGTAGCAGAAAAACGTGGCCGCAGACGATCCGATCACAGCCGCGGCTCATGCGGATCGCCTGTCGGATGAAATGCAGTTTTCCGCGGCTGCAGGCGTGTGATTCCACCCCGACGCCGTTCGCATGACGCCGAAGATCCGCGGGGTCGATCGCGGCATCGTTCAACGCCAGCAGCCGCACCTTTCCGGCCGGCCCGGCGATTTCGCATAACGCGCGCAGATACGCCTGAAGGATTCGCGGGATGCCGCCCTCGGAGGTGAATATTTCCGGGGCCAGCAGCAGCGTGGTGGATGGCGCTTTCACCTGTTCGGGCGGTGGCGCGGCGACGGAAGACGTCGCCGGCCGGTCAGCTGCCCCGGCCGGCCGTTCCAGAACCAGCCGCGAGTTTTCGCTCGCGAATCGCCGGTTCGCAAACGCGATCAACACGGCCAGGCTCCAGACCCGGGACCAGCGCCGCGTGTCGCGGCCGCCCAGATAGTCGCGCCACAATTGTTGCGCCGCCGGCACGGCGAACATGCCGGATTTTTCGATGCTGGGGGCGGAAAAGGTTTCGTCGAGAAACGGGCGCAAATCGCGTTTCATCCACGCATCCATCGGCAGCGCAAAACCGCGTTTTGGGCTCTGCGCCACACCGCGCGGCAGGAAGTCGCGCAACGCATCCACCAGCGCCGACTTGCCCGCGCCCCCGGATTTGAATTCCTCCGGTTGGCCCCAGAGCCATTCGATCAGCGGCCGGTCAATCAGCGGCACGCGCAGCTCCAGCGAATGCCGCATGCTCATGATGTCGCTGTCGCGCAGGAGCACGTCGGCCATGTAAGTCCGCAGCTCCCATGCGCTGATGGTCTCGAACACGCCGGCACCGGCCAGATCGGCCGACAGCTCCCCGAGCTCGGGGTGGAAGGGTGACGAGGCACCGAGCGCCGTCAGCGCGTCGGGGCCGAGCAGGGATTGCCGGTCGCCATGGGAGAACACGCGTCGATGCATCGCCTCGATTTCGTGGATCGAGCGGGCGTGCTGGAGGATGTCCGCCAGCTTGCGCTGGCGCGTCCCGCCCGCGCCGAGATGCCGGATCACCCGTTCGCGGAATCCGGCCGGAAGGTGGTGCCACCGCGGCAGCCAGCGCGCCAGCCGCGGTGCGTCGCGAAATGATGGATACCCGCCGAACAGCTCGTCGCCGCCCAGCCCGGACAGCGCCACCACGACGCCACCGTCGCGGGCCGCCTTGCTCGCGTAATACGTGTTGATGCCGTCGCCCGTCGGCTGGTCGAGCGTGCGCAGCAGCTCCTCCACGTCGCGTGCGACATCCGATCCGCTCAGCACCGTCGACTGGTGGGTGGTATTGAAATGCCGCGCCGTTATGGCCGCCCGGCCCGCCTCGGAGTATCCGCTCTCGGAGAAATCGATCGAAAAGGTTCGCAGCTGCGTGCCGCTCGCCCGCGTCATCAGCCCGACGACGGCGGCGGAGTCGAGTCCGCCGGAGAGAAACGCGCCCACCGGCACATCCGCGATCGCGTGGGCGCGGACGGTGTCCTCGAGGCGTTCGCGCAGCCCGGCGATGAATTCGCCCCGCGTGCGGCTGGCGGGTTGCGGGGCGATGCCATGGAAATCCCAGTGGCGGCGCGTTTCCATCCGCCCGTCGCGAACCGTCATCGATTCGCCCGGCCGCAGGCTGTGGATTCCGCGGTAGATGGTGCGGGGCGCGGGGACGGCGAGCCACGCCAGGTAATCCGCCACCGCGATCGTATCCAACTCGGCGCGACACGCGCCTGGCACGAGCAGCGCATTCAACTCGGAGGCGAAAAGGAACCGCATCCCGCGGTGGCTGAAGTACAGCGGCTTGATCCCAAAAGGATCGCGCGTGAGGAACAGCGATTGCTCCGCGTCGTCCCAGACCGCGAAGGCGAACATTCCCCGCAGCCGCTGGACGCAGTGTTCACCCCACCGGGCATAGGCCGCCAGCAGCACTTCCGTGTCGCAGTCGGTCTTGAAATTCCAGGCGGAGGCCAGCTCCTGGCGCAGCGCGCGGAAATTATAAATCGCCCCGTTGAACACCAGCGTGTGCCGCCGGTCCGGAGACAACATCGGCTGATGGCCGTGGGCGGGATCGAAGATCGCGAGCCGTCGCATGCCGAACGTGGCGACGCCGCGCGCGTCGAGTCCGGAATCGTCCGGCCCTCGATGGCGCATCGCTCCGCGCATTCGAGCAATCACATCGATGCGCGCCTCAGCTGTCGCGGCGGGATCGATGATGCCGGCTATGCCACACATGAACGAAGGACTAAGGGACTAAGGGACTGGGCGGTTAGGGCGATCGGTTCGCCGACGGCTTTGGTCGTTTTGGTCGTTGCTGCCTTCAAGCGAAGCTTCGCCCCGTCACTTCCCGCCGGTGACCGCGTTGGTGGGGCAAAACGCGACTAGCTGGAAAATAGGGTGAATACCCCACCCATGAAAGGCCAAAGTGGAAATCCACTCGAGCCGTGTGCTGCTGGACGGCGCTCTTTATGCACAGACGGAGCGGCTGATTTCGAGCGCCTTTTCGGGCGAGAAAAGCTTCTCCAACAACAACACGCCGAATTCGAAAGCGGTACCGGCACCGCGCGACGTGAGAATATGCCCGTCGCTCACTACGCGTTCACCGCTGCGAATCGCGGTCAATTCCTCGGCCACGGAAAAATGCGCCGTGTAGCGGCGGCCCACCAGCAGCCCTGCGTCGTGCAACACGGTCGGCGCCGCGCAGATCGCCGCGATCCATTTTCCGTCGGCGTGGTGCTGCTGGACAATGTTGCGCACGCGCGGATCGGCCCGCAGGTGTTTGACGCCGGGTCCGCCGGGCAGGAACACGCAATCGAACCTGTTCGCGGCCACTGCGGTAAGCATCGTATCGGCGTGCACGGTGATGCCGCTGCGGCCGGTGAGATGGATTCCCTCGGCGCAGGCGGCGACGGTTACCTGCGCCCCGGCGCGCCGAAGCAGGTCGATTGGCGTGAACGCTTCAATTTCTTCAAAACCGTCGGCGAGGATTGCGAGAACGGTGGGCATGTTTTGAACTAAGCACCATGACGACGGCTGCCGAGGGCAATTTTTCAGGCCAGCGGCTGGTGATTTTCGGCTGCGGCTATGTGGGGGCCGCCGTGGCGGCGGAAGCCCTTCGTCGTGGAATGTTGGTTACAGCCGTGACCCGGAATGCCGCGAACGCCGTGTTGATGCGCGCTGAGGGCATAAACGCCGTGGTCGCCGACCTCGCGACCACCCAGTGGCACGGCCGCGTACCCGACGCTCCGGAGCTGGCGTTGAACTGCGTCAGCGCGGGAAGCGGAGGAGTGGAGGGCTATCGCCACAGCTATGTCGACGGCATGGCCTCGATCGTCGCGTGGGCGCGTGACCGTGGGGCCGTCGGCACCGTCCTCTACACCAGCAGTACGTCCGTGTATCCACAGGCCGATGGCGCGGTCGTGGACGAAGCCGCTCCGACCACGGCAGCGGGTGAGCGTGGCCGAATCCTGCTCGAGGCCGAGCGGCAGTTGCGCGAGAGCACCGCCGCCTGCCACCGCTGGTTCATTTTGCGGATTGCGGGAATCTACGGCCCCGGACGCCATCATGTTCTCGATCAGGTGCGGGCCGGCGAACTGCCGGGCGTCGGTGGCCATCACCTCAATCTCGCGCACCGCGACGACATCGCGAATGCGATCTGGGCCTGCTTTGCGGCACCGACGAGAATCAAGGACCAGATCTTCAACGTCGCGGATGATCAACCCGCGTCGAAAACGGAGGTGGTCGCGTGGCTGGCCGCCAGGATCGACCGCCCGGTCCCGAGTTTCACCGGTGAACCGCACTCGGCGCGGCGGACGATCACGCCCGACCGGGTGATCGCGAATGCGAAACTAAAATCAACGCTCGGCTGGTCACCGCGGTACCCGAGCTTCCGCGAAGGCTATGAGATTCTGTTGTCGCGTTGAATGCCCGTGTGACGGATTCACTCTGACCTTGCCAGTCCTCGCGCGGTTGCGCGCAATCGTTCTCTTTCAACCTCAACCCATCTTCACCATGGCCGGCCTAGGCAAACTCGTTAAACAAGCCCAGAAAATGCAAAAGGGCATCGAGGCGCTGCAAGCGCAGCTCGACGCCAAGGAACTCGAGGTCTCGAGCGGCGGAGGCGCGGTGAAGATCAAGGTCAGCGGCTCCGGCAAGTTTCTCGCGCTGACGCTCGATCCGGAGTTCCTGAAGGAGGATCCGAAAATGGTCTCCGACACGATCATCGCCGCAGTCCAGGACGCGGCGAAGCAGGCGAAGGAGTACCACGAGTCGGAGATGCAGAAGGTCACCGGCGCTTTTAGTTTGCCCGGCTTAATGTGAATCGGTTTTGGCTGCGCCAAAACCGTAGTGTTTTCACGCAGTGAAAACATCCGCCTTCGAGAAACTGCAGCAGCACCTGAAGCAGCTTCCGGGCTTGGGCTATCGTTCATCCGAACGGATCGCGCTGCACCTGCTGGTGGAAAAACCGGCGCGGCTGCCGGCACTCGTGGCGGCGTTGCAGGAAGCGGCGCAGGCGGTTCGGCGCTGCACCCATTGCGGCAATCTCGCCGAGGGCGAACTTTGCGCCATCTGCGCCGACGAGAAGCGCGATCGCTCGATTATGTGCGTCGTTGAACACGTGCCGGACCTCGTCGCGATCGAGCGCAGCGGCGCGTATCGCGGCGTTTATCATGTGCTGCATGGGAAGCTGTCGCCCATCCAGGGCGTGGGACCGGAGGATTTGAATTACGAATCGCTCCGCCAGCGCGTCGTGGCGGGAGAGGTCAACGAGTTGATCCTCGCGCTGCCGAACGACGTCGAAGGTGAAGCCACGTGTCACTTCCTGACCGAGCACTTGCCGAAGGATCGTGGTGTCCGGGTGACGCGAATTGGCTTCGGGCTCCCGAGCGGCGGCGGCGTGCTCTACGCGGACTCGGTCACGTTGAAGAGCGCGCTCGATGCCCGGCGAAGTTATCAGTGAGCTCGCGTTCAGCCGCTCACGCACCAGCCACCATCGACCGGCAGCACGATGCCTGTCACCGCGGCCGCGGCATCGCTGCATAGATAGAGCGCGGCCTCGGCGCAGTCGCGATCGGTCAGCGGCTTTTGGGTGAGCGGCTGTTTGCGTTTGAGAAACTCGAGGATCGCCGGGTCGAGCGTGGCGCGTCTGGCCATCGGCGTGTCGACGAGCGCCGGCGCGATGACGTTCACGCGGATCCCATGCTTCGCGTAGGTGGCGGCGGCGTTTTGCGACATCGCGATGATGGCTGCCTTGGCCGCCGCGTAGGCGACCGTGCCGAAGTATTCGATCGAAAACGAAAACCCGAGCACGCTGGCCATGTTCAGGATCGTGCCGCTCCGCTGCGCGGCGAGCCAGTGGACGATGCAGGCGCGGTTGAGCTGCATCATCGCGCGGACGTTCGTGGTCATCACTGCGTCCCAACCCGCATCCGTGCACTCGTGCAGCGGCCCATCGCCGAACGAGCGGCCGCTGATTCCCGCGACGTGAAACAGCACGTCCACCCGGCCGAAGCGCTCGAGCGCGCATTGCAGCGTGCGCGCCGCAGCACCTTCGCTCGTGAGGTCGTCGATCTGCGTCGCGGCCGGCACCCCGGCGCGATCGAGTTCGGCCTGGAGTTCGGCGGCGTGTTCGCGCGAGCGGCCGATGGCCACGATGCTGGCGCCTTCGCTCCCAAAGAGGACCGCGGAGGCGCGGGCGATGCCGGTCGTGCCGGCGATGAGACATACTTTGCCTGCCAGTCGCGTGCTCATGCGCTTTGCTCCGGATCGAACTTGTCGCGTGCGTGCAGCGCCGCACCCACCCAACCGGCGTCTTCACCGAGCTTGGCGATGCGAACCGGTATCCGGTAGCCGACGGGCACTCGGAACGCGCTGGCGTTGAGTCGCGCTTGAAGTTTCTGGAGAAATACATCCGCGGCCTGCGTCGGGCCTCCGGCGAGCAGGATCAAGTCAGGCGTGTAAGCGTAGTAGGCGTTGAGCAGCACCGCGGTGAATCGATCGAGCCAGCGTTCGAACAGTTCCCGGATCACGGGGTCGCGGCGGCGCACGGCGGCGACGATGTTGGGAAAGAGAATTTCGTCGGTGGGCATCTTGCTCAGCGACGTGGCGAGTCCACGCGCGACATGATCGCGCACGAGCTGCACGAGTGCGGTCACCGAGGCGAGGCTCTCGCCAGTACCCTGCGGACCGGTGAGGCAACGCGGGCCGTGGAGATCGATGATCATGTGGCCACACTGCGCCCCCCCGCTGAAAATGGCGATCGGTGAGCAGCCGGCCGTCGAGCACCACGCCCGAGCCAATGCCGGTGCCGAGCGTGAACACGACAAGGTTGTCGACGCCCCGCCCGGCGCCGGCGCGCCACTCCGCAAAGCACGCCAGCCGTCCATCGTTGTCCGCAATCGCCGGCACCCGCCAGCGGCGCCGCAGGTAAGGGACCGTGCGGTGGCGATCAAGTCCGCGAATCTTGCCCGGCAGGAAAACACATCCGACCTCCGGATCAACCGGGCCGGTAATCGCCGCGCCGATGCCGCGGAGCGGCGTTTTCGCTTTCTTGACGAGCCGACCGACAAGATGATCGAGCTGGCGTTCGAGCGTACGCAGAGACTGGCCGGGCCGCGTGGCTTCGGCGTCGCGCGCGACGATTCGGCCACGCTCGTCAACGAGCCCGCCCTTGAGTCGCGTCCCACCGATATCGAGGCCAATCCAGCTCATGCGAGAATGGCACCCGTCGCGCGCAGGGTGTCGCGCAGGGCGGAGACATCGATGTCGCCGGCGGGCGTGTTCGTCCGGGCCGCGGTCGCCGCTGCTGTGCCAGCGGCCTGGCCCATCGCCATGCACTGGCCCATCGAGCGAACGCTCGCGTGCGCATCGTGCGTCGCGGAAAAGCAGCGGCCGGCGACAAGCACATTCTCGGTGTCGCGCGGCACGAGCGTGCGATAGGGGATGCCGACGCACTGTCCGTCGGGAAGGTAGAGCCATTTCGTGTCCGCGCCTTCGTGATGGTCCTCGATCGGTGCGCCGCAAAGCCCGATCTGGTCCTCGAATTGTCGGGCCGAAAGGACGTCGTCCTTGGTCAGTCGATACAGGCCGTGCACGCGGCGTGTCTCCCGAACACCGATCTGTGCGCCGAAGGTGGCGAGCCGCGCCTGCCCGTATCCGGGGACGCGGTCGCGGAGGAAGCGGATGTATTCCAGCGCCTGCTCGCGGCCATCCATTTCGGCTGCGGCGAGCAGCGCGGGATCGGTGGCGTTGATCACGGTGCCGTTCGGGCGGCGCGCCACGGAGCCGAGCCGCGTCATGATCGTCGCCGTCATGTGCTCGACCGGCGTGATGTGATCGCTGCCTTCGCGGCGGGGAAGGTTGTAGCCGAGTGTGTCGGCGGCCTCGGCCATGAGCGCGTGAAGCTGCTCCTTCTTGAGCGATTTTCGCCTGGGCACGTCGACGTTGGCCATGCGGAAGGTCGTGGTCAGCGTCTGCGCGGGAGCCTCGGCGCCGGCGAGTTCAAAGGGTACACCGGCCAGCGCGCAAACGTCGGCGTCGCCGGACGCGTCGACCAGCACCTTGGCGCGGATGAACTGCAGCCCGGCTTTCGTGGCGACAATCACGCCGTCGAGGTGCGCTCCGCGTCGGACCACATCCTGGACGAAGGCGTGCAGCAGCACGTGCACGCCCGCCCGGCGCACGAGCCGCTCCCACGCGACCTTGAGCTCGTCGGGATGATAGGTGATGCCGGTGCCCGCGCCGAAGGTGTTTGGTCGTTCGACGACGGGCCCGATGGCGCGCAGCTCGGCGATGAGCTCGTCCGGGATGCCACCCACGACCTTGCGGTTGGTTTTTCCAGGGGTGTAGAAGCCGTAGAAGGTATCGAGCACCGCCGTCGACGTGCCACCGAGGAATGGCAGCTTCTCGATGACGATGGTGCGCGCGCCGGATCGGCCGGCGGCTATCGCAGCCGTGGCACCGGCCGAGCCCGAACCGATGACCGCGACGTCGAACTCGCCGTAGAGCGGAAGCGCTTTGCTGTAGGCGAACATCACGTGCGGCGGCTGGACGCGGGGACGGCCGGATTGTGCAGCGCACGGGCGTAGCGCGCGCGCTGGTCGCGAATCCAGGCATTGTAGGTGTCGCGTGTGTCCTTGAGGTGCATGTTGCGCAGCACATGATGCCGCACGCCGCGGGCGTCGAGCTCGCGGAGCGTGAGTTCGTTGAGACACTGCACGATGCTCAGCGCCCCGATCGACGAGACCGGGCAGATGGCATACGTGTCGGTGCGGCCGGCGACCGTCACGCTGGTGTCACCCACCGGCATTGCGTTGTCGAGGAGGTGCACAGCGGAGCCGCCTTCCTGCGCGATGTGCCAGAATGTTTTTCCCGAGGTGTGTTTGGGCGCGCCCTGGCGGGCCTGCTCACGCGAACAAAGCAGCACGAGTGGATGCGCGGGATACCGCCGGCGCCACGCCAGCGCGATGTCGACCGCCACAGCGGTCTGGCCGGTCGCGGAAACCGCGAGCAGCGGTTCGCCGGGCGCGATGTCGAATTCGTCGAGCAGCTGTTCGCCGAGGCCTTCCACCTTCTCAAGCGCCTGGTTCAGACGGATGCCATTCGGGCCGACGACATCGGTGAACGACGTGAGGCCGACCTGGAGGATGGGATGAAAACCGGTGAGCGCGCCCATCCGGATGCACAGCTCCTCGACCGCCAGTCGCGAGTGGCCGTTGGCATAAACGTGGACGAGACCACCGGTGGCAATCGCGTCGGCGAAGAGGGTGGCGACCGTCCGCAGCGCCGGCTCCTGCGCCCTGAGCGCCGCACGGACGGTTTCCAGCCGGTCCGGAAATTCAAGAGGTGAGGTGGGCGCAGACGACGAGGTGCTCATTACGTTGAAATTCTCCGCTGAGGGTCGCTTCGCCTGCCGCGGAAGGCACGCCTGTTCTGTCGAGGTGCGCGGACGGGCGGTGCATCTGTCGGTTGGCGGCTTTGGTAGGTGGCGCGCTCGCCGCGCCACGCTTGCCCGCCTTCGGCGGGTTGCGCGGCAAGCGCGCAACCTGCACGAGACACCGCAACTCGGAGATGCGCTCCGCGGTGGGCGGTGCGATCACGGCGGGGGCGGCGCGGGGGCGTTGAAGGAATATGCAGCCGCGGGAGTGGTGACAAAGATCCGACGCAGGTCGGCCTCGTTGAGACCCGCTCGGCGGAGTTCGACGGAAAAGTCGCGGAGGAGGTAACTCATCCCCGGCGCACCGCCATGACTGCGCCAGTAACCGCGCCGTGCGGCATCCATCCCAAGCATGATCTGGTCCGGAAATTCGGGGAGCAGGGCGACGACGAGGTCGCGGGTGGGATTGCCCTGGCCCGGCTTCCAGCGAAACGCGCTGTCGTATTCGACCTTCACGCCGCCCGCGAGAACCGCGCAGTGATACGCGACCTCCGGTTTCCGATCGAGGTGCGAGAGTACGACGTGCGAGAGATCGACTCCGAGGTCGCGCAGCCGCGACACCTGCTCGAGCCCGAGAGTGCCTTGCTCGGTGTGCGTGAGAATGGGTGCTCCGGTGCGGCGATGGGCTGCGGCGGCCGCGGCGAAAAGCCGGTCCTCCCGGGGCGTGAAGGCGCGATCCGTCGCGATCTTGATCACGCCCGCCCGGTGAGGCGTGCGCCGGATGAGCGGGCCGTTGTAGTCGTGCGTGTCGATGCCGGTTTCGATGTCGGCCACGAAGAGCCCGGCGAGTTCCGCCTCGGTGTATTGGTTTCCCCAGTGGCCGGGATCGTAATACTTCGCGAGATGCAGGCCGGTGGGGGCAATGATGTGAACGCCGGCGCGCTGCGCGAGCGCGGCCAGCTTCACGACATTGCGGCCGCTGTCGCAGGGCATCGAGTCCACCAGCGATTGCCCGCCGTCGGCGCGGAAATCGCGAAGTTCGGCGACAGCGAGCTCCACATCTGACAACTCGAAGTCCGGTGTCTCGTGCGTGGTGAAGCTCGGATCAATGATCAAGTGCTCGTGGGCGTAGCAGACGCCAAGGTCGGACGGGTGAATGTCTCCGAGCACGGTGCGAACAAAAGTCATGGTTTAAGTCAGCTCATGGTCTCCCGCGTCTGTGTCTTCCACGTCTTCCGTGTCTTCCGCGTCTTCTCCGTCAATCCCGGCGTAGGGTGAGCACCAGCGGTTCTTCGACTTTGCCGCCGATGTTGGTGGCGGAGAGTTTTACCGTCAGCTCGTTGGTTCCCGTCGGCCACGGCAGCGTAAATTCAAACGGATAGTTGCGGTCCTCGATCGGCGGCGCGTCGGGGGCCGCCATGAGCGAGAGGCGCACGGACTGAAGTTCGCGGCCGGTCGCCTGGAGGTAGATGTAGGCTTCGGCCAATTCGTCGCCGAAGGAAATGACGCTCGCCTTCACGGGACTCCACGTGGGATTGGCCTCCACGTAGCTGCGGGGGCCGAGTGGCTGTCGCTCGCCGGCGAAGAATTTCTGTTGGAATTGCGTCTGCACCTTCACGCCGTCGACCGCGAGCGCCGTTAGACCACGCGGCGCGATCTCGACCGTAAAGATGCCGCTGCCGGAAATCTCAATCGCGGCGACCTCGCGGTTGTCGCGCCACTCTCGCGCCCGGTAGCGGCGCTCGGGATTCAAGGGCAGCACGAGCGGGTTGATCCGAACCCTGGCCCGCACGGGCCGCCCGCTCTCGTTCAGCAACGCTACATAAAACCGGTCCGACCCGATGGCGGTGACGTGGTTCACCTGCACGTCATCGATCTCGAGGAGTTGGGCCGGCATCCACAGCCGCACGTCGGCATCGTCATAGAATCGACCCGGCCGGTCGCCGTAGACCTTCGACTGCAGGTACGCGTAGCCCTGAGCGTAACGCGCGGGAAACTCGATCTTCCCGCCGGAGCGCGCGAGCAAGTCGGAAAACAGGTAGTCATGCAGGAACGCGATCTGCGGCCAGATGTGCGGGTAATAAATATTGTTGTAGGTGAGTTCCGGCAGCGGCCGCGCCGGATAGTCAGGACGCGCATACACGGTCGTGAACTCGCCGTTGATGGCGTAGCCGGGATAGTTCGAGTAGCGGCCGACCACCGCCGCGCGCCCGAGGTCGCGGAAGAACGCGTCGCCGGTGTGGTGCGCGAGCCGCAGGAAATAGGCGGCGTGTGGCGCAAGGAACACCGCGCCGTTCGAGCCGTAGGTCGTCGCCGCCTCGGGCAGCAGGCCGTTCCAGGCCATCTGCCAGGCGGGGACCTCCTGCTCCGGCGCGATGAGTTTTCTCGGGTCCTCGAAAAGCCGCGACTGGTAGGCATAGCGGCCGACCCGGCCGCCTGGATTCACGCGCACGTTCTGGCCGGCGGGGATTACCGGATAAAGCGTCGCGAACGAGGCATATTGCGCGGCGGCGGCGCGGGCGGCGGCGAGAATGCGCTTGTCACGGGTTTCCTCATACAGCTCGAAAAGGTCCGTCCACTTCGGCGTGAAATCCGTCCAGAATTGCCCGCCCAGCTCGGCCTGCACGTCGTCGAAATTGGTCTGCGGTTTCGTGATGCGCGCAGCGATGTAGGCCAGGGCGCCGGTTACGGCGCGGTCGAGGTGGCTGCGCTCGCCGGTCATGCGAAAAAGCGCGAGCGCGTCCTGCCAGCTGGCGCCGGTCACGATGTTCAGGTTGCGGGCGCGCGGCTTGCCATAGTTCGCCTCGGCGAGGTGCCGGAAGGCGAAGGTGCGGCCCTGCGACATGAGGAACAGCGCCGAGAGTTCCGACACCTCGGCCGCCGGACCGCGCAGGTACGCCGACGGATTCTGGCGTTTGATCTCGGGATCGGTCGCAAACAGATATTTCTCGCGCGAGAGCAGGTATTCCGTGATCGGCAGCGCGCGGCGGCGAAAGATGTCCTCGCTGTCGGTGACGAGGGAAATGGAAAGCGGGTGCAGCGCGGAAACATTTTTCACCGTGCCGGGCACGTCGGTCGTGTAGTCGGACGCCTTGAACTCGGGGACCCAGCCGGCGTGCGTGTCGTTGAGCGCGTAGGCGATCATGTTCTCCAGCGTGCGGTTGAGCGAACCGCCGACGTTTTCGCGCACGTCGGCGAATTCGTACAACGAGCGCGCGAGGTGAACGAACGTGGCATACCAGTCACCGGGCTGCACCAGCAGCCGGAACGATGACGCCATTTGCGCGCCGGCTTTGAGCCGCGACGGCTGGCTGGTCTTGATTTTGGCGTCACCGAGCTTGCGCCCAAGACCCTGGTCCATGGCGAGGACCTGCGGAGTGGAATTCCCCAGCACCGGACTGAAGAACTGCGGCTGGGCCTGACCGCCGCGATTGCGCACCGCGAGGCCGAAGCGTGAGTCGGCGAAGGTCGGGATGCGAAAGGGACCGTCGCGCGGGTCGGCGGCGAGGCCGACGGTGATGCCGCCGGCCGTCACCAGCGTGATGGGCAGCGAACACATCCGTTCCGTGGAAAGGAAGGCGAGCCGGGGAAACCGTTTCTCCTGCCAGATCCGCGATTGGTAAATGGTATCCACATTTGCGACACCGAGCTCGGGTGCGCCGGCATATCCGACCGAATACCAGCCATCGCGGAGCGTCTTCAGGACAAAGGAGATTTTCGGTTCGGCCGCGCCCTCGGGCACTTCGATGGCGGCGGTCAGTTGAAAGCGTGGGCTGGTCGCGTAGGTCCAAGTGATCCGGCCCGGCTCGGCCCGGGCGGCGCTCGGATTCACCGCGACGGTTTCGGCGGCGGCGGCGAAGAGATCGTGCGTGCGCCCCTTGCCGTCGGCGCGGTCCCACTGCGGCACGACGTAGGCCTCGGCGCTGGAACGCGTGTCGCGCTCCTCTTCCGGCACGTCCACCGTGCTCGCCCGCACATAGGTGAGGTGGGGATCGCGATCGCACGCGAGAATGACGAAACGGCCGGTGAACGTGCGCTGTGTGCCGCTCGGCCGATGCGTGACCTGCAGGGTGTGATCCGGCTTTAGCGCGACCACATAGACTGAGTTGCTCAGCTCGCTGCCCCGCGCCGCGGGCGGTTGTTCCGCGGCAAGCAGCGCGGAAACGGTCGGCGCGAGAAGCGTGACCAGGATGGTCGAGAGGAGCGGTGTTTTCATGGAAAGGGTTTGCACGTGACGAAGCAGATTCCAAACGGCCGCTTGCGCGGACGGCTGAGCGGGCGCCGCGAATCGCCCGCCCAGGCCGATTCGTAGCGGCTCAGAACTGCAGCCGGGTCGTGAACGTGAATCCGTGGGGCGACGCCCACGCGCGGTTGCCATTGACGTATTCACGATCGAGGAGGTTCGCGACGCCGAGCTGGAAATGCACGGGGCGTTCGCGAACCTTCGTCGCGTAGCCGAGCTGCAGATCCACGACGGTGTAGGCCGGGAATTCCTGGCCCCAGTTGGTATCGCTGTTAACGGGCGATTGCTCGGACTGATAACGGACCCCGAGGCCGACACTCGCATTGCGCAGTGCACCACGCATGAAGCGATACTGCTGGAAGACGCGCAACATCCAGTTGGGGCTGTTGTCGAGCTCGCGGCCGTTGAGCACGAGATAGGTCCTTTGCGTCGTCGGGTCGGCGGTGACCGGGCGCGCGACCGTGATCTTGTTCTCGAGCAGGTGGCTCGCGGCGAAAACGACGGAGTAGCTCGGCCGCGGCGTCCAGACGAGGTCCGTCTCGATCCCCTCCGTGGTATTGCCCTCGATGGCGCGATTCCAGGACACTTGGAGCCGCCGGCCCGGATCAGCCGTGGCAGGATTCGGATCAACCTCGGTGCGGACGTTGCGTGGGTCGGCGGCGTTTCGATCGTTGTCCGTGACGAGGATGTTTCCATTGGTGAGTTCGAACCACCCGATGCTGCCGGTGAGCTTGCGATTGAAGAGGTCGAACTTGAGCCCCGCCTCCCTGCCTTTGCCGAGCGCGTTCGGGGCTCGATTGGCGGCCTGCTCGGCCGGCGTGACGATGTCGAGGGGCGGTGGCGGCACCCCGAAGCTCACCCGGCCGACCATGGAGCCGGTGCGGATCGTCTCGCCTTGGTTGATACTGGCGTAGGCATTCAGTCCGGGAACGATGCGGACGACCGCTCCGATGGTGTGATTGTCGGTGCTCGGATTGCCGCTGGATGTGCCGGTAAGCGGCGTGAAATCGCGATCCATCGTCGAATTGATCGCGTGCAGCCAGGAGCGCCTGAAACCGCCGGTGAGAATCACGCGACGATCGAAGAAGCCGAGACTCAGCGCGGCGTAGCCCGCCCGGGCATTGGTCTTCGTCTGCGTGTAGGCCTGCACGCCGGCCGGCGTGACCACACTCGGCCAGCGGGTGATTGCGCGGTTGTCGGGAAACGCGTGCACGCGCGGATCGAAGAAGTTGGCGATGTTGGCGCCGGTGAGGATGGCCGGAGTGCCAAGGACGTTCGGGGAGCCGGGCACCGGAGCGAGGCCGCTGTAGTCGAGGACGGCGCCTTCGTTGTAGTTCTTGTTGTCGCCGTATTGTCCACCGACGAGCAGCGTGAAGTCGGTGATCCACACCTTGTGTTTGAGCACGGCCTCGAGCTTCGCATCGCGCGTGTCTTCGTGAAGACGGCGGCCCTGATAACCGGACGTAAGGTTGTAGTTGCCGGCGGGCATGAGCCGCTGACTGAAGGAAAAGTACTTGTGGGCAACGTAGGATTTCACGGCGCGGCCGATGAAATGCGCCTGCAGCCACTCGGTGATGGCAAACGTGCTTTCGTTTTCGAGCAGATCGGTGCGCTCGACGAAATCGGCATACGGACCGAAGGAGTTTGCTTCGCGGCCACCGGGAAAATTTCCCTCGATGAGCCCGAGACCCTCGCCCAGCGTCACCCAGCGTCCCGTCGCATCGAATATGTCCTGCCGCCACGTGCCGAACGCCTGGCCAATCCGGTTGCGGTATTCAGCAATGGTGAACGGCCGACCCAGCGTGGCGACGCCGAGGTTCAGGAGAATGGGACGTGGACGGTCGAAATCGGCTTGGAAATTACTCGTGTCGCTGACGTTTTGGGAGACGAGGTTTCCCTTGGCAAAACGATGCGCGTAATCGAGCCGCACGGAGAGTCGGGCGTTCGGACGCCAGAGGAGTTGGGGACTCACGTAGGTGGTGCGCGTGTCGGAGAAGTCGCGCCACGTGTTGGCGTCGCGGTAGGACGCGAGCACGCGATAAGCGAGTGTCTTGCGGGCGTCGAGCGGTCCGGTCACGTCAGCGGAAACGCTGTACGTGTCCCACGATCCGGCCGAAAAGGTGAGTTCGCCGAAGCGGCGGAACTGCGGCTGCTTCGTGACGATGTTCACCTCGCCGCCAAGGGTCGCACCGCCGACGAACACCGCGAGCGGTCCCTTGGCGACCTCGATCCGGTCGATGTTTTCAGTGTCGAAGCCGTGGCTGAGGCGCAGGCCGTTGCGGAACGTGCCGTTGACGGGCTGGCCGCGGAAGCGATTCAAGTTTCCCTGGCTGGCGCCGGCGCCCGGACCATAGTTGCCATTGGCCGTATGGTCGTCGGTCGCGACCGAACTCACATAAGCCACTGCGCCGAGGAAACCCCGCAGGCCGGCGTCGCGCATGAATTCCTCGGTGATCACCGTGATCGGCAGAGGCGTCTCGATGAGCGCCTGGGCGATGCCGGTGGTCGCAACGGTGTTTTGCACGCGGTAGCCACTGTCCCGCGAACTGGCGACTTCGAACGCGGACAGCGTGATGGGTTCGTTGGGGTCGACGGCAGGCGGGGTTGTCGTTTGCGCGACGAGCGCGAGGGGCGCGAGCACGGCGGTCAGGCCGAGGACGAGATGGCGGGCGGACGGTTTCATGTTGGGGTGGGGGAAAATCTTGACCGTGGGCGGGCCGCCGGGAGGGAAAACGATTCCGGCGCTCCGCGGCCGACCAGGGCGGAATTCGCCAAGAGTTCGTCGGTGTTCAATTCATGATCGTCGGCGAGCAGCTCTTTCATGCGGTCGTTCCGGCCATTGACGCCGCGCCGGGGGGGCGCGATCCCGTGACCGCGCGAAGGGTTGCATCAGGCTGGTCGTGAACGGGGGCAAGATGGCGGGGCCGGCCAGTCGCGACGGTGGGCGCGTGGCGGCTAGCGACGAGGCGGGGAATCGCCCGCGGGGACAAAACTCGAGTTGGTGAAAGCGTTGACCAAAACTGCAATCCCAGCGAGCGCGCCCGCCAACCTAGAGCGCAAAGTTCGCGCGTCCACGTCGCCGCGTCGCGCGCCAACACACCCGGAAGCGGGCTCACGAATGGACCACCTTCAGACTGGTGCGGGCGGCGGGAGTCGAACCCGCCTCTCAGGCTTGGGAAGCCCACATAATAGCCGATATACTACGCCCGCGACTCCAAGGGAAGGAACGGCCGAATCGTGTGGCGCGGAATCCGGCCGGCAAGTGCAAATCGCGGCGCGTGATCGCCCCGGTCTGCCGCCATCACACACCCCTGGCTGTCGTAGGAGTCTACCCCATGGAGAAATGCGCCGGAAACGATAAGGTGTGGTCGAGCCATGTTCCGCCCGGCCGATATCCCCGCCCGTTCTGCGGCGTCCGCCGCGGCGGCGCGTCCGCCAACTCCACCGCTCGTTTTCTGCGTCGATGACGAAACCGAGGACCGGCGGATGTTCGAGCGGCTGCTCCAGGAGCCCGGGCTCGATTATTCGTCGCGGATGTTCGGCCACGGCGAGGAAATGCTCGACGCGTTGCTGGAAGTGCTTCGCGGAGCCGCCCCGCCGCTCGCGTGCTTCGTGGATGTGAAGATGGCCGGCATGAGCGGGTTTGACGTGCTGCGTTGGATACGCTGCCAGCATGCCCTCGACGCGGTTCCGGTCATCATGCTCTCGTCGTCCGACGATCCCGAGCAGCTGATCGATGCGCGCGTGTCCGGGGCGCAGTGTTATGTCGCCAAGTTTCCCACCGCCGCGCAGTTGCGCCACGTGTTGCTGGAGGCGGAGCGCTATTCCGCCGCCCACTCCGCGTCGGAGGCCTTCCAGCTGCCCTGCAATTTGCTCCTCACCGCCAACCGGGCCTCCATGATGCCCCACGGCGATGCCGGACCGTTCTCGGTGCGGATTGCCGGCGCGACTTGATTGCAAGACCGCGGCAGGACAGGGCGGGGTGTCATGCCGAAGCCGGGTAGGGCGCATCTCACTTTCTTGCCCGGGCGGCGCTCTCCTCGCGCCATGGATGGGCGGCTGGAAAGCCGCCCTTCCGCCGGAGCGGCGGCTTTCCAGCCGCCGAGGCTTGGCCACGATGCCAGGTGGTGATTCTGCAAGAAAGTGAGATGCGCCCCGGGTTCGCCGGCCCGCCGAACCTGTATTGACTCGGAGGGCGTACCTGTTTTGCCTCCGCCGCATCGCCTCCGTTGCCACATCATTCGCGCGACGCGGCATCAACCCACACCCCAACGTAAACTCATGAAAAAATCCTCATTCCTCACGGTCGCGATCACGTCGCTCGTGTTTGCTGGGCTGGCATTCGCCGGTGAAGGCAAAGTCGAGAATAAGACCGCCGGCTGCTGCACGAAGGCCCAGAAGGCGGACAAGACCTGCGAGCACCCGTGCTGCGTCGATGCGGCAAAGAAGGGCGACAACTGCACGAAGTGCAAAGGTTCAGGCAAGATCGAGCAGAAGCCGGCCAAGCAGTAAGCTTCGCCGGATAAAGTCAGCTTTCCCGCCGCGCTCTTCGATGAGCGCGGCGTTGTTGTGTCTGGTGGCCGACCGATCGCTGCGCGCGACCCGGCTCAGACGTCGGCGGCCACGCGCTCGGCGCTGAGGTTCCGCCAGCGGGCGAGGACGCGCCGGCGCATGTCATCGGGCGCCAGCCCGTACGCGGCCCGCAGAACTTCGACACTCGTGCCGTGGTCGACGAACTTGTCGGGCCAGCCGATCCGTTCGACCGCCGTCGCGCAGTCGGCGTCCTGGAGCGCCTCGAGCACCGCGCTGCCGAAACCACCGGCGAGGACGTGATCCTCCATCGTCACCAGCAGGGGGATACAGGCCGCGTGGCTGAGCAGCAACGTGCGATCAAGCGGCTTCACGAAGCGGGCGTTCACCACGCCGACGGAGATGTTTTCACCGGCCTCGAGCCGATCGGCGAGCTTGAGCGCATCCTGCACCATGTTGCCGAGCGCCCAAATCATGATGTTGGAGCCTTCGCGCAGGACCTCCGCATGGCCGACCGGCAATGCCATTGGTTGCTCCTTGATCCGCACGCCGAGTCCGGCGCCCCGCGGATACCGGATGAATCCCGGGCCGGGCAGCTGGAGGGAGGTGTGCAGCATGTCGACGAGTTCGTCCTCATCCTTCGGCTGCATCACGGTCGCATTCGGCACGCAGCGCAGATACGCGAGATCGAAGAGCCCGTGATGCGTCGGCCCGTCGTTGGGCGACAATCCCGCGCGATCCATGCAGAACGTCACCGGGAGATTCTGGAGCGCCACATCATGGATGACCTGGTCGTAGGCGCGTTGCAGGAAGGTCGAGTAAATGGCGCAGACCGGCCGGAAGCCCTTCGTCGCCATGCCGGCGGCAAACAGCACGGCATGCTCCTCGGCGATACCGACGTCGAAGAACTGCTGCGGGACGCCGGCCGCGAGAAGCGACAGCCCGGTGCCGCTCGGCATCGCGCCCGTGATGCCGACGATGTTCGGATCGACTTTCGCGAAGCGCGTCAGCGCCTGGCCAAATACCTCCTGGTAATTCGGGGGTGCGCCCGCCGCGGGTTTCTTGCTCTCCCCCGTGATCGGGTCGAAGGGCCCTGAACCGTGAAACTTCTCCGGATGCTCGATCGCGGCCTCCAAGCCTTTCCCTTTCTTGGTCAGGACATGGATCAGCACCGGCACGTCGCAGTGCTTGGCGAACTCCAGGTTCTTCAACAGCGCGTCGAGATTGTGGCCGTCCACGGGCCCGAGGTAGCGCAACCCGAATTTTTCGAACAGTGACGACTCGACGATGAAGTCTTTCGTCTCGCGCTTCCACTTGTGGTACACGCGATTCATCTCCGCGCCGACGGGGAAGCTCTTGAAGAACTCCTCGATATTGTGGTGGAGCTTGTTGTAGGTGCGGCTGGTGCTGAGCCGGTTGAGGTAGCGCGAAATCGCGCCGACATTCTTCGCGATCGACCACTCGTTGTCGTTGAGGATCACGATCAGCCGCTTCGTCGCGCTCACGACGTTGTTCAGCGCCTCGAGCGTGATGCCACAGGTGAACGCCGCATCACCGCAAACCGCGACGACATGTTCGTCCGTGCCGCGAAGATCGCGGGCGGTCGCCATGCCGAGCGCGGCGGACAGGGCGGTGCCGGCATGACCGGCACCGAAAGGATCGTGCGCGCTCTCCGGCCGGTAAAGGAATCCACTCGCACCGCCGGTTTGCCGCAGCTTCCGGAAAAACTCCCCCCCGCGACCGGTGAGCAGCTTGTGCACGTAGCCTTGGTGGGCGACGTCGAACACGAAATGATCCTTCGGTGAGTCGAAGACGCGGTGCAGCGCGAGGGTTAGTTCGACCACGCCCAGGTTCGGGCCGATGTGCCCGCCGTTGGCCGAGGTGACCGTTATCAACTCCTCCCTAATCTCCTGCGCCAGCCGCGCCAGCTCCGCCGCGGACAGGCCCTTGATGTCGGCCGGCCCGTGCACGGTGGGTAACAACGGCGTCGCGGGCGGCGTGCCAGGGACTTCATTCATCGGCGCGGGTGGGAGCAGGGCGAGGGGGAGCTCAGGCTTCACGGTCGGTGTCGAATTTCTCGAAGACGACACTGCCGTCCTTCTGCTTTTTGAGCTGTTCAATCTTCAATTCGGCATCCTTGAGGCGCGCCTCGCAAATCTTCAGGAGCTTCGTGCCCTCCTCGAACTTCGCCAGCAACTCGGCGAGGGGCACTTCGCCCGATTCCATCGATTCGACGATGGTCTCGAGTTTGCCGAGAGCGGTTTCGAAAGAGAGTTTGGCATCGGGAGCTTCCACAACGCGCTCACGATGTCGGGGCGAATTTGCATTTCAATTCATCTTTCGGCCGGCGGTGGGACACAGGCGGGGTGGGAGACGGAATCGTCGCCGGCGAAACAATACACAAATCGCCGAAATTGCGAAATGCCCATGCGTTCCGGAGGCCGGACACGGCTGCCGTGAAGGAGTCGCCACACCCGCCGCGTTTTTTCCACTGCATGCGCGGATGCGATGAGGCTACGTTTTCGTTGGCGCGTGACCCAAAACCGATTCCACTCGCGCCATGTTGCTTGTCCTTTGGATCGTCGCGGCGCTCATCGCGTTGCGGCTGGTCGCCGATTTGTTCCTGTCCGCGCTGAACCGGGCCGAGGTCCGCCGCCACGCCCACGCGGCACCACCCGCGGTCGCCGCGATCATGGACCAGCCCACCTACACGAAGGCGGTCGCCTATACGCTGGAGAAATCGCGGTTCGAAGTTGTGACGACGATTTTCGACACCTTGGTGCTCGTCCTCGTTTTGTTCGGCGGTGTTCTGCCCATGCTTTATTCGCGCGTCGTGGGGTGGGGCGGTCCGGACGCGGTGTGGACGCGGGCGATCTTCATCCTGCTGGCGGCGATCCTGCTTTCCATTCCGAGCCTGCCATTCGAGTGGTGGGAGCAATTCCGGCTGGAGGGAAAGTATGGCTTCAACCAGAGCACGGCGGCACTTTGGGTGACGGATAAAATCAAGGGCGTCGCGCTCGTGTTCGCCATCGGCTTCCCGCTGCTCTGGGCGCTGCTCGCGCTCGTGGGTTGGGCGGGCGACACGTGGTGGCTGTGGGGGTTCGCCCTGGTCTTCGGATTTCAGCTGTTGATGCTCGTGCTTTATCCCAAGTTGATCCTGCCGCTCTTCAACAAGCTCACGCCGCTGCCGGAGGGCGAGCTGCGGGATCGCTTGATGGCGCTGGGCGAACGCACCGGCTTCAAGGCGCGGACGATTGAGGTGATCGACGGCTCGAAACGCTCCGGTCATTCCAACGCCTACTTCACCGGATTTGGTCGTTTCCGTCGCATCGTGCTTTTCGATACGCTGCTCGCGCAGTTGACGGCGGAGGAGCTCGAGGCGGTGCTGGCCCACGAAATCGGCCATTATCGCCGCGGCCACGTGCCGAAGATGATCGCGCTTTCGGCGGTCATGCTTTTCGCGGGCTTTGCCGCGATCGCCTGGCTGGCGCGCAGTCCATGGTTCAATCTCTCGTTCGGCTTTCCCCCGGGCGAGGTCGCGCCTTCGTTCCTGCTGTTCGGGCTGTTGAGCGGGAGTGTCACGTTCTGGTTCTCGCCGCTGATGAATGTGCTGTCGCGACGCTACGAATACCAGGCGGACGCCTTCGCGCGCGACGCGATGCATGGTCCCGCCGCCATGATTGGCGCGTTGCGGAAACTGGCGCAGAAGAATCTTTCCAACCTGACGCCGCATCCGTGGTTCAGCGGCTTCCACTACTCGCATCCCACGCTCGTCGAGCGCGAGGCGGCGCTGATCAAGGATTCGGCGCGGAGCGGGCGGGCCCATGCCATGTCAGCCTGAGACGCACATGAGACCGCTGGCGCAGAGTTGCATGGCGCAGGCGAATGATTTCGCTGCCTGTCATCCTGACCCGCAGCGGGAGCGCCGGGGTACGATCCAACTTTGCGATCGCATCGCCGATCGTGCTGGATCCTTCGCTGCGCCCAGGGTGGCAGCGCTGTGCTGCTGCCTGGCAATGCTTTGGACGGCGCGAGCCGAGAAGCTCACGCTCGCCACCTACAACATCGAGAATTACGGCCCGGCCGACCGGATGACCGAGGCGGGCTACCGGAAGGATTATCCGAAACCCGAGCCGCAGAAGCGCGCGTTGCGCGATGCGATTCGCGGCCTCAATGCCGATGTTATCGTGCTCCAGGAAATGGGCCCGCAGGCTTATCTGGACGAACTGCAACGCGACCTCCGGACCGATGGCGTTGCCTACCCGCATGCGACTCTCGGCGTGGCCGTCGACGCGGACCGCCACGTTGCGATTCTATCCCGGCGGCCGCTGCAGCAGGTAACCACCCACACGAACCTCGAGTTCGCATATCTGGGCGGAAGGGAGCGGGTGAAGCGCGGTCTGCTCGAGGCGACGCTGCTCACCGAAGCCGGCCCGATCACACTGTTCGCCGTTCACCTGAAGAGCCGGCTGACGGAGCGGCCCGATGATCCGGGCTCGGTGATCCGGCGCGCGGCGGAGGCGACCGCGATCCGCGACCATGTCCTGCGGCGGTTCGCCCGTCCGGCGGAATCCCGGTTTGTCATTCTCGGCGACTGCAACGACGGCAAGGCCAGCAAGACGGTCGGTTTCCTGCAAAAGCGCGGGAAAACCGAAATCGCACGGCTGCTGCCCGCGGCGGATTCACGCGGCGAGTTGTGGACGCACGCGTTTCGCCGGGAGGAATCCTATTCCCGTGTCGACCAGATCCTCGTCTCACCCGCGTTGATGAGCGTTGTCCGCGGCGGCGTGGCTCACATTTACGACGGCGACGGCGTCCGCGAGGCGAGCGATCACCGGCCCGTATTCGTAGTCCTGATGCTGGGCCAGGCGGCGCAACCGCAACCCAAGTGATGCTTTTCCCCGGGAGCGCGGGCGTCCCGCCAATAGTGTTCGGCGCAAGGCCTGCTGTCAGTGGCTGCCGTGATCACTGCACGATGCGCGCTTCCTCGCGCTCGCGTGTTTTTTTTGCCCAGGGCGTGACGAGGGTTCCGTCGGCCCAAAGCTCCGCCCTTTCG
>JAUSID010000014.1 GCA_030648295.1 Opitutaceae bacterium
TTGAGGTGGATATCGAACAGGCACGTTTCGAACGCCGCCCTCGCTCCTTCGGTCCTAAAAATCCAAGCCCGGTAGTTTCCGCGACTTGTGCGCCTGAGGCGCATTGATCACGTGGTAGATCGCTCCGGGAAATTCCAACCGCAGCTTGCGCGCCATCGCGCCACCCTGCCTCAGCGTCTTCGCGGCTCAAGGTAAATGGTAAAGCATGACCCCATCTCGCGTCTAGCCGGTCGATCACGAGCACGAATTAACGACGCGCAAGTTGTGGTTTATTGGCGGGGAATTCGATATTTGGCGGAAGGAGTTTAGTCGGGCTTGGTCGATTCATACACCCTCTTCAGTCCACGCGCGACCGCCGCAGGGTAGACGGAGATGTGGGTTTCGCCCGGGAAAACGTGCGACATCCAGCGCAGTCCCTCGTAATTGCGCTCCGCGATCAGACGGTTGAACTCGTGCCAGGGGTTGACGATTCGCGCGACGTCGTCGCGATCGCC
Organism: Opitutaceae bacterium; assembly: GCA_030648295.1. Lineage (GTDB taxonomy): Bacteria > Verrucomicrobiota > Verrucomicrobiia > Opitutales > Opitutaceae > ER46. Next base: position 495 of record JAUSID010000014.1, read on the forward strand.
CACGGCAGTAAAGACGATTGCGGAGAGAGTCGCATGCCGCGTCCGGTATTGCGCCTCGGATTCCAAGATGCGCCGCTCGTCCCAGGCCAGGGCCGGTGCCACGATGATGCTGCGCTGAAAGAGTTCGGGCCGCGTGAAGAGCGTGTAGATGCCGAACAATCCTCCGAACGAAAGCCCGACAATCGTGCGGTCGTCCGCCCGAGCACGGTGGCGGCTTTCGACCAGTGGAAAGAGTTCCTGCGCGAGGAAGTCCTGGAATCGTGTCGCACCGCCGGCCAGCGGAAAATCACCCCAGACTTTTTTGCGGTCCGACGTCGGCGTCATGTCGCGCGAGCGTTTCTGCCACCAATCTTTCTGCGTGCCGCCATACGAGATACCTACGACGATCAACTCGGGGATCTCCTTCCGCCAGGCGAGCCATCCAGCGGTGTCGGCAGCCAGTCCGAAGGACATGTCCGCATCGAGCACGTAGAGCACGGGAAAGCGCGCGGCGTCACTCTCGTACGAGGCCGGCAACCGGACTTGGACGACGAACGTATCGCCGACGGCAGCCGACGCGATCCGATGTTCGGCCGAACGCGAGATCGTGACCGGCGGTGCCGCGGGTCCGGGTGGAGCCGGCGGCGGTGAGAGCTGCCCGGCAAGCGTCGCGGCAAAGCTGAGCAGCGCGGCGAGTGATAATACGATGAGATTGGGGGGCCTCATGAGGGAGGATTGGGAATCCGTGGCAGAGAGTCATAAGTGAACACTCGACAAACTTCCAGCCCCAGACTGCCATCTGTCGAAGGGTCAGACATAACCTCGTTCTGCCGCGTTCCCCATTAACCCGCCCTTCTGACCGCTGTTTAAGCGACGGCTGGAGGCGTATTTGTGATTCCATTACCGGACACCGATGCGCGTCTTCCCCCCAACACGAGCGCAACCTTTCACGGCGAAGAAGAAGCTGGACTCGAAGTCGATGCGTTCGACAATCGCCTCGAGGTTCCGCTCTCGAGTCGCAAGGACTGCGCTGATTCAACCCCCCGAGAGGATCCCGCTAGCCCGATGAAACCCCATTTTTCACTCCCTTGGCTGGCCAGCTTTCTTGGCCCATTCGTACCACCCGCCCTGGCCGCCAGTGCCCCTCCGCCTGCCAATGACGTTGTGGTGCTGAGCCCGTTCACGGTCGATACGACTCTGGATCGCGGATACCAGGCGACCAACACCCTTTCTGGCACGCGCATCAACACCTCGCTGCGCGACACGGCGTCGTCCGTGAGTGTTTTCACCCCCGAATTTCTGCGGGATATCGGACTCAGCGATATCATCGAAATTATCCGCTATTCGGTCAGTGCATCGCAGCACCTGGGAGACAATATCAGCAGCGGGGCCGAACCTGACAATATGTTCAATGCCCAAGGCGGCGGTGCCCGGAAAATCACGATTCGGGGCCTCGATTCCTCTCAAGCGCTCGACTATTTCAAGAGCATCACGCCGGACGATTCGTATCGAATTGGTCGCTACGACTTCAGCCGCGGGCCCAACAGCATTCTTTTCGGCATCAGCGACGTCGGCGGCCTGATCAACCAGACGTCGAAGGTCGCGGAATTTTCCCGCAATAGTGGGAGCGCCAAATACTCCTTTGGTTCAAACGGACGGAACCGGTCGGAATTCGATCTCAACCAAAAGGTCCGCGACAAGGTGTTGGCGGTATCGCTGGCCGGCGTGCATCAGGAAAACGGCGGCTGGCGGATGGACGACTATCAGGACAAGGACCGTCTGTTCGGGTCTGTTTCGTTTCGTCCCCACCGAAAGGTGCTGCTGCGCGCCATGGGCGAAAAGGGGCACGAGCGCCGAGCGAATGTGGCGCCTTTCACTGCGGTGGAAGAGGTGCTGGCGTGGCTCGACAATCGCAACGCGCGCGGCGTGGGCGCGGTGACTTTCGCCCCCACGAATGCAAACCCGACCGCGGCGATGATCGCGCTCGGCGTGGTCGCACGAAACGGCAATGCCACCAATACCACCCGCGCCACGATCGTGGAGAACACCGGCCTGATTTTCGATTCGGCCGGCACGTATCTGAGCGGCACCTACAACAACGCGGCCGTGCGCGCGCCGGATGGCACAGTCGGCCGAACGGCGGACCGACTTCGGATCAACGATCCAAGTTTCTTTCCTTACGAGGTGAACGACGGAGGGCCCGGACAGTATCGCGATGACGATTTTCACAATTATACCTACACCGCGGAATGGGAGGCCGTGGACAATCTATTCCTCAGCTATGGCCACAATTTCCAAGTGGCAGAAGTCAACGCTCACTTCACACCGCCCGCCCAAGGCCCAATTTTGCGTGGCGATCCGAATACCGCAATGGGCGTCAATGGACCGGCCAACCCATTCGCCGGCCAGTTGTTCATGGAAGGCTATTGGAACCGGGACTGGCGGAAGGATACGCGACGGGAGGACCGGTTGTCGTTCACCTATAAATTCGATGCGGGTAAATTTGGGTCGCACTCCATCGGCGGGCTCGGCTCGCGCTCGAGGGAACGTGGGACGCGAGTCGGGGCATGGCTGGGCCTGAAAGGACATCCGTTCAACGCCAATCCAGTCAACGCCAACAACCGGATTCACGTGAGAACTTACATCGACGAAAACAATCCTGCGACCTTCCGCGCGATGGATTGGAGAGACGCTCCTTCGTCCATCAATGTCAGAGGCCAGAACTACGATGTGGGATGGATCGACAATGTGGCCGGTGGCAGCGGAAATTTTGGGGCGGATCTCGAGACGATCACCGGGCTGGTGGTGGCGCAAAGCCGGTTCTTCGATGGAAAATTCGTGGCGTCCGTCGGCTACCGTGAAGACGAGGCCACGATTACGACCTACGGCCACACCGCGCCCGATCCGTTCCTGGGTACACAAAAGGTGGACTTCACCGATCGCAGCAGAGCCACCATCCAAAAGAGCAAGGGTGTCACGCGCACCTACGGCGGCGTGTATCATGCTTTCAAGGGCGTGTCGCTCATCGCGAATTACTCCAGCAGCATCGGTCTGCCGGACTTGCAGCGCTTCCTCGTGCCGAATGGCACCACGCCGCTTCCCTCGACGGGAGAAGGGAACGATCTGGGGATCGCGTTCGAACTGTTCGACGGACGAATCACGGCGCGCGCGCTGCGTTTCGAAACCAACTCGGAAGGGTCAGTCCTGCAATTCAACACCCCCGCCATCTTCCGGAATCGAAACATCAGCGTCATGGATGCGTTTGCAACCGTGCTGGTCGGTACGGGACGGCCCTATTCTGCCGCGGAATGGGCGACCCTCTATACCGGTCTCACTCCTCCGGTGAACGGGAGCACGTTTGACGGCATCTCGGAAGGTTATGAATTCAGTGTGACCGCCAATATTACACCGAACTGGCGCCTGACGCTGAACTACTCGAAGACCGATCGGACGGTGACGGATGTCTTCATGCGCGAGATTGTACCCTGGTACGGACTCAAGGTCGGAGAGGACGGTTTGATCTCGCAGGGTGTCACGCAGAACGCGAACGGAATGTATGTCGTCAATCCGAGCGCGTTCGAATCCGAAGGCGTCATTGCGCAGTGGATCGGTTTCGCCGCTCGGAGCCCAAACGCGGCGTTAGCCACGCTGACGACAAGCACGGGAACTTCTGTGGCCCAGGAAATCTTCAACATGGTTCGCGATGCCAACGAGCAGAAGCTGCTCGAAGAGCAAAGCTGGGGACTCCGTCCCGATCGGTTCAATCTGTTCACCGCCTACGATTTCACCCAAGGCCGGCTGAAGGGATTCACCGTCGGAGGAGGCTATCGTTTCGAGAGCGCGAACATCATCGGCATGGAGAACGCCGGTGAATTGGTAACCGGAAAGGCGTTGCGCGCGGCGGACTTGATGCTGCGTTACCGGCTACCGTTGCCCAAAGTATGGAGGAATGGGCATTTCACTCTTCAGATGAATGTGCTCAATCTCTTCGACGAAGATGGGATCGTTCCGAAGTTTTTGGCGGACACCAATGACTTCGTTCTGCCGGAGGGTCGCGGCGTGGCGTACAAGCGATTCGACCTCATCGAGCCGCGCTCGGTCCGGTTTACGCTGACCTATCAATACTAAACTATGTGCCAAAAATCTCCCGAACTTCCGTTGATTGTGGGGATCGTCTTCACGCTGTCGCTCGCCACCTCGGCAGTCGGTGCCGCCGAAATCCATCTCGCTCAAGGAATGCTGGTGGGCGAAGTGACCACGACGACGGCGATTTTTCAGACGCGCCTGACGGCGAGTCCCCGGCCAGTCGGCGGTGATGTGCCGGGCACAAGCGGTGTAGCTCGTTTTGAGATCGCCACCAACGAACGCTTCGACAATCCGCAGCAAACGCCGTGGGTCAACGCCACGGCGGCGGGTGATTTTATCGTGAAAGCCAGGGTGGACGGGCTGCAATCCGCGACGCTCTACCACTACCGCGTCGCCTATGGCAGCGATTCGAAACAGACTAAGCGCAGCTCGCCCGGAAGCTTCCGCACTTTACCCGCCGCGACGGCGGCCGCGCCCGTGAACTTTGTTCTCACGAGCTGCCTGAACTATGGATTCTACATGGAAGGTCCGCCCTCGACGGCGCGGGCCACGCCACCGGGCATGACCGCCTATAAAGGGGCGGATCGGGATCTCGGTTATCCGGCGATCGTCCCGCTGATCAAACTACAGCCGGATTTCTGCATCTTTGACGGCGACTGCGTTTACTACGACCACCCGGTGGAAACGCGCGCCCAGACGCAGCCACAGCTCCGAAAAAAGTGGCACGAGCAATATGTCATGCCGCGTTTTCTTCAGCTTTTTTCTCGGGTGCCAACCTACTGGCTCAAGGACGATCACGACTTCCGGAAGAACGACTCAGACTTCACAGGCGACTACGAACCTTCGCCTCAGCTCGGCATCGCGACATTCCGCGAGCAGGTGCCCATCGTCGACCCGGCGGATCCCAAGGCGGTGACCTATCGCACCCATCGCATGGGCCGCGATCTTCAACTCTGGTTCGTGGAAGGCCGCGACTACCGCACTCCAAACCAGCCCGACGACGGCCCGGAAAAAACGATCTGGGGCCCGGCACAAAAAGCCTGGCTGCAGCGAACCATCAAGGCGAGTGACGCGACGTTCAAAATTCTCGTATCGCCCTCGCCCCTGATTGGTCCGGATGAAGCGCGGAAACGGGACAATCATGTGAACCCGGGTGGTTTCCGTCAGGAGGGTGAAGGGTTCCTGAATTGGCTAAAAGCAAATGGGATCCCGGCGGGGCAGTTCTATGTGATCTGCGGCGACCGGCACTGGAAATATCACTCGAAGCATGCGACCGGATACGAAGAGTTCACGTGCGGCGCCATGAACCGCGAGAACTCCCGACTCGGCCGCGCGCCGGGCGACGCGAACTCGACCGACCCGGGCGCACTTGTCCAACAATTCTATACCGACGACCCGCCGAGCGGAGGCTTCCTCCACGTGGCCGTAACTCCCGCGGATGGCATCCACCGAACCCAGATCGAGTTCACCCACTACAACGACCACGGCAAAGTTTTGTACCAGCACACGCGCGCGGCGCAGTGACAGGGGAAACTCCTCGCTGCCGTCACTGGTAGGAAACTGGATTCTCACGGGGTCGCGGCGGGGAGGGGTTTAAGGGGAGGGGACGGGGAAAAACTCCAAGGCAGCCCCCGTAGTCCCCACGCTTAAGAGAGGTCGCAGTGACCCTCGCCTGTGCATTGCGCCGTGGACGTGGCCAGTGAACCTGCGGAATTCCGCCTAGCAATCTCTGTGGCGGTGATGCAATCGAGAGGGGCGAAGGTGAAGCCGAACCATTCTTACGAGCGCTTGCACACTGCCGATCTCCGAGGAGCGGCGGGTCGTGAAGGCTGGATGCCGCCGTTTCGTGCTCAAAAGACCCGGATGAATGACCGCGGACCCACGTCGACGAACGTTTCTTTCGCCGACACCGTGCGTTGAAGGCGGCCATTCTCGTCGAACACGCCGATGCCTCCTGGCGCGGCGCGGAGGGGCGCATAGAGTTCGCGGCGTTCGCTGTCAAAGGCCAGCGCCGACCCCGCCTCGCGGTCGAGCGTCAGCCCCCCCATGCGTTCGCCGGCCGTGTTCTGGCGCGTGACTTGCCGGCCGTCGGCCGCAAGCAGGAGCAACTGATCACGCGGCGGATCGTAGGCGATGCCGATGGGGCGGCCCGCCGGCGCCGCCAGCGGAATCGTGCCGATCATCTTCCCGAGCCGGCTGGCTTCGAGCACCACCGGCTCGGAGGGGTGGAGCAGGAAAAGGTGTCCGTCGCGCGGTCGCACCGCGAGATCGCCGCCGCCGTCCTCTGGCGCGCCGCTGATGGTGAACTCCCGCTTGATCGCGCGCGCCGGCCGGTCGACCACGCGGATCACGTTTCCGGGGGCGAGCCGAAGGAAAAAATGATCGGTGAACGGATCGTAGGCGAAACCCGTGACGACGTCCTCCGGCTCAATGAAGCTCGGCGACTCAGCCTGGCTGCCGTCATTCCCCTGATCTTGAATCGGGCGCTCCCCGCCAGCGCCGAGGGTGTAGACGTGCAGCGGGCCCTGCGTCGCGCAACCGGCGACGCCCAGCGTCGCCGCCAGCAGCGCGAACCGTGCGACCGGCGGGAGCCGCCGCCGCGCCGGCGTGGACCGCTCGTTCGTTCGTCGGCTCATTTCGCCGCGGGTGGACACCGCCGGTTTTCGCATTGTCATTGTTTCCCGCCAAAGCGTCATTCGCGGCGTGAAAGTCGCCTTCATCAGTGGCACGAGCATCGTCAATTCCACGCTTTTCTCCTCTTGGGAGGTCAAGACCATCGCGACGAAGTACGGTACGGTCACGTACAAATCGCGTGGCGAACAGGCGCTGATCAACCGGCACGGCTACGCGTATCCGCTGCCGCCGCATTCGATCAATTACCGCGCGAACATATCGGCGCTCGCGACGCTCGGGATTCAGGACATCGTTTCGCTCAACTCGGTCGGCTCGCTGAAAAAGGATCTGCCACCCGGGACGTTCGTGTCGTGCTCGGACTACGTGTGCTTCCAGCAGGGTCCGGTGACATTTTTCGACGACGAGCTGAAGGGCGGCGCCCCCGGCATCGCGAACAATCTGATTCCAAGAATCGCGCGAGAGCTGGAGCCGGAGTTCACGATTCACCTCAACAAGGTCTACGTGCAGATGCGCGGCCCGCGTTTCGAAACCAAGGCCGAGATTCGCGTGGTGAAGGATTGGGGCGACGTGATTGGGATGACGGCCGCGCACGAGGCCGATCTCTGCTCCGAGGTTGGGCTGCGGTACAACAGTCTCGCGCTGATCGACAATTACGCGAACGGACTCGAGGGAACGGAGATCGACTTCGCGAAGTTCAAGGCGCTGGTGAAGGACAACCAGGCGAAGGTGAACCGGCTGTTCGTTCGGCTGCTGGAGATACTGGGGTGATTTTTTTCGTAACTGCGAGCGTCCTGGGAGCGCGGGCGTCTGCCTGATTTCGGATTGCGGATTTCGGATTGCGGATTGCCTGGGAGCGCGGGCGTCCCGCCCGCAAGAGTGGCGTGTCGAAGCACGTGCGATTTGTGGGTCGATCACCGGTCGCGTGGCATGGGCGTCTCGCCCATGATCGGGCGGCGCTTCGCGCCATCACGGGCACTCTGCTTGCCAGCAGAGCGTGCCACGACAAACCATGCGGGCGAGACGCCCGCGCTCCCGGGAATCACGGCACCGTCCGCACCGTGCAGTGCAAATCCGTCAACAATGCCGCCGGCGCGCTCTTCGCTAACACGAGCTGCACCTCGTTCGCGCCGGGTTTCAATCGGGCGGCGTCGATCGTGAACGCGATCCAGTCGCCGTCCACTTCGCCGCGCGTAACGGGTTCGCCATTCAGGCTTACCGCCAGGGTTTCGATTGCTGGGGCCAGCTTGAACTGGAGCCGAAGCTTCACCTCGGGCGCTCGCGCGCGGCCACGAAAGTCGTCGCCGACCGCGAATACCGTCGTCGTGCTCGAACCGGGTTTCACCGTAATGGGATTAGCCGGATTCAATCGCGACCCATTCTGAAATTCCTGATGCGGATATGAGCCGCCGGCTGCTGCGCCCGGCCCGAGAACGCTGCCGAAGTAATCCTTGTCGGCCGCGGCGAGCGTCGCGGCCGATCCCAGTTCGCGCCAGATTGGATTCTTCGGGTCGAAGGAGTTGAACAGGTACACCCCGCCGGCACCGGCGCGCCAGGCATGCAGGGCGCGGCCGCGATACGCGGCCGCCGAGGCGCGGAGCTTCCGTGCGTCCGGATCTCGCACCCGCGAGTCGTCGAGCGACGGATAAACCCGCACGCCGTATTTTCGACCCAGCGCCACGCTGTAAGCGGGGTCGTTCAGCTGGAAATAGCCGCCCGTGATGAGCAAATCCACGAACCCGTCGGCCAGCCACCGCTCGAGATCGATGCCGATGGCGCGGCAATATTCCACGGAGTCCGGCACGCGGACGGCGAGCAGGATCGGCCGGCCTCGTTTCATGCCCTCCACCTCCGACATCTCGCGAATCCGCCGCAGCAGTTCGGTCATCATCTGCCGTTCGTCATCGTCGCAAGCCGTGCCGGTCTGCGCGGCGCGCTTGAAGAACACGGGGTGACGGAAGAAATCGATTTCGACGCCGTCAACCGGGTAGTTGTGGCAGACCTCCTCGACGAAACGAAACGCGAGCTCCCGAATTTCCGACCGGGTGAAATCCACGGCCGACCACGCCCCGAATTTCGGTTTTTGTTTTGGCGTCCCGATGAGCCACTCGGGATGCTCCTGCTTCAGCCGGTTCGCCCGAAACATGATCGGACCATAATTCGCGGTGCTGCCGTCATGCGTGTCGTTCAGCCGAAACGACCAGAAAATCTCGATCCCATGCTCGCGGCCAAAGTCCGTCATCACGCGCAGCGGATCCGTACCGGCCGCAAGCATCGTCGGTGCAAGATTGCGCTCGAAGAGTCCTTCCTTGGTGGCAAACACCTGTCCGACCTTCGTGTCGTGCGTGAAGAGCCCGAAGCCGGAACTCCACGTGCAGTAGAAGATCGCGTCGACGTGCGTTCCGCGGAGCGGGGTGGTGCGATGGCTCAACAGCTCGGCCGGCGATGACGTCTTGCACAGGTAGACGGGTTCGTTGCCATCATTGTTGAAAATCACGCGTCGCGCCCGCGTCGCCGCCTGCTCGCGCAGCGTCCGCAACTCAGCGACCGATGAAATCGGCGCGGCCCCCCGCGCGGTGATTCCGTTGCCCGATCCGGCCAGCAGGACGGCGAGGGCGAGAATCCGAAGCAGGCACCGGCGAGATCGGGCGGGCATCATGGCGGGAGGTGCGCATGGTGCAGGTGGCGGCGAAAAACCGGAATCAAATTCGCGTGAGCTTCCGGTACTTCATGAGGTTGCGAACCGCCCGTGGGGGTGCCGTTTATCCACCCGGCGCGCGGAACGACTTCCGCCCGTGAATCCGTTTGCGCGGGTAAGCGGCTTTGTTACGTTGACGACCAATGAGCGATTTCGTCCCCATGGCGCAGATTACCGAGGCCAAGCAGGCGCTGGACCGGCTGCGGGCCAACATGCGAGTGACCATCCGCGGCAAGGATGACATCATCGAACAGGTGATGGTTTGTCTCGTCGCGGGCGGGCATTTGCTGATCGAGGATCTGCCCGGCGTCGGCAAGACGACGCTCGCCTACTCGCTGGCGCGCTCGATGGATTGCGCGTTTTCGCGGATTCAATTCACGAGCGACCTGCTGCCCAGCGACGTCACCGGCGTCGCGATTTACGACGAGACGGTGAAGGAGTTTGTTTTCAAGAAAGGCCCGGTCTTCGCGAATGTGGTCCTTGCGGATGAGATTAACCGCGCCACGCCGAAGACGCAGTCGGCGTTGCTCGAAGTGATGGATCGCGCCCGCGTCACGATCGACGGCGAACCGCATGCGGTGGGTTCGCCCTTCATGGTGTTTGCGACGCAGAACCCGGTTGATTACGAGGGCACCTTCCCGCTGCCGGAAAGCCAGATGGATCGTTTTCTCATGCGGCTGCGAATGGGTTATCCCGAGGCGAGTGACGAACTCATCATCCTGCGGACGGCGCGCGGCGGCTACGATGCCATCGCGCTCAACCCCGTGGTCACGCGCACGGAAATCCTCGGCCTGCAATCGCTCGCCCAGCAGGTGTTCGTCGAGGACACCGTGCTCGACTTCATCCTCAAGATCGTCTCGGCCACCCGCACCGAGTCCGAGTTTCGCGCCGGCGTGAGCGTGCGCGCGGGCGTGGCCCTGCGCGCCGCGACGCAGGCGCGGGCGCTGGTTCACCACCGCGACTTCGTTTTGCCGGAGGATGTCACGGAACTCGTGGCGCCGGTGTTCGCGCACCGGCTGGGCCTCGCGCGGCAGACCAGCGACGCGCTGGAGGAGCGGCGCGCCGTGAGCGCCGCGTTGAAGAGGATCGTCGCGTCGATCCCCACGCCGCAGTAAACCGCGCTGCGCGCGGAAGCACCGAGCTCCAACATCCAAGCTCCAGAGAAACACCAGCTGCCAAAGTCGTGTTAAACATTGAAAACTGGAGGTTCGTTGGAGCTTGCGAGCTTGGAGCTTGGAGCTTCGTCGCGCGATGAGCGAACTGCAGCGCAACGAATGGTCCGGCCCCGGCGCGCGCCGCGGCCGCCGCCGGTTCTCCTGGAGCGCGCTCCTCTGGTCGCTCGTCTACCCGCAACGCGCGCATCGTATCCTGCCCACGGTGACGGGCGTCGTGCTGATCGCTTTGGCGCTCGGCATCGGCACCGCGGCGTACAATTCCTCCAGCAACATCCTGTTCATCACGCTTTCGCTGCTGCTCGCGTGCCTGATTCTCAGCGGCGTGCTTTCGTGGCTGAACCTGCGCGGCGTCCTGTGGCGGCTGGCGTTGTCGCCGCCGCTGCGGGCCGGACATGATACGGTGATCGCGCTGGATCTGCGCAGCCGGAAATCGTTCCTGCCGACTTACGCGCTCTGGTTCGAACTGGCCGCCCGCGGGGTGGAGACGCAGGAGCGGCAGCGCGCGGAATCGACCATCACCGGTCGCGACATCAATGTTCGCGCGATATTGGCGCAGGCGGACAAGGCCGAGGCGCGCGTGCGGATACCCCTGCCCGGCCGGCTCGATCCCGGAGGAGAGACGCGGGTGGAGTGGGTGATGAAGCCGCAGCGGCGCGGCCGGTTCCGCGTTGAGCTGGCCAGCGTTGGCTCGCTCTTTCCGTTTGGATTTCTGCGCAAGGAAATCGGCTGCGACCTCGTCGCGGAGACGATCGTCTGGCCGGCGCCAATCGAATACCGGCGCCACGCCATCGCGACCGCGCGCCGCGCCCCGGGGGGCGAACGTGTGGCGCGCGCCGGCAGCGGCGGCGACCTGCTCGCGCTCCGCCGTTACACCTCCGGCGATTCCCACCGGCTGATTCACTGGAAGGCGAGCGCGCGCACGCGGCAGCTGCTCGTGCGGCAGTTCGCGGCCGAGAGTGCCGAGGGTTACTCGCTCTGGCTGCGTACCGATGCCGGCGTCTGGCCGCATCCCGAGCAATTCGAGGTGCTCATCAGTTTCGTCGCCACGCTGGCCGAGGATCTGTTTCGGGCCGGCCGGCTGCAAGGAGTCGCGCTCGATGCCAATCCACCGATGGGCATCCGGCGCGTGCACGATCTCGATCTGTTTCTCGACCAGCTCGCGGTGCTGCGCCCGTCGGATGACGCGATGTCCCCGCCGGGCGAACGCGTCGGCAAACAAAACGTGATGACCTTTGCGCCCGAAGGAGCGCGCGGAGTCGCCGCCTACGTCGATGGCCAGCTTGCCGCTTCCGCCTGAACCCATCGCGGCGGCCCCGGGCCGCGTCGCGTCCCGCCGGCCGCAGTTCACCGCGGACGAGCTTCACCAGCTGCGCTGGCTGCTGGGCAACGTACTGACCCTGCTCGCGGTCGGCACCGTGTTCTACATGGATGTCGACGCCTGGACGTTGATGGCGCTGACCTCGAGCGCCGCCATTGCCGCCCTCGTGCGGCCCACGCTGCCGGCACGGGTGCCGCGGTTCGTACACACCTTCGCCTTCCCGGCCATCGTCACGTTTTTCGCCGCCGATGTGTGGCTGAGGTCGGAGCTGCTGCCGGCGATGGTCCGGCTGGACATGCTGTTGCTGCTGTATCGGACAATCAGTTACCGGCAGCGCCGCGATGATCTCCAGATCATCATCCTCGGCCTTTTCCTCATCGTCATCGCGGGCGTCCTGACCGTCTCGCTGACGTTTGCCGCCCAGATTTTATTCTACACCGGCTGCGCGCTTGGATTCCTGCTCATCATCACCCTGACGGACCCGGCCCCGGCGAATGCGGCGCCGCCGGGTTCGCCGGTGGTGGCGGGAGCGGTGCCGCCGGCGTGGGCGGTCCACACCAACTGGCCGCATTTGTTTCGGCGGTTGCGCGAAGTGGCGAACTGGCGGGTGCTGGGGTTCGGCGTGGTCTTGTTTGCCGGCGTCGTCGGCGTGTCCGCGTTGCTCTTCCTGGCGATTCCGCGGTTTCAGTTCGAGAGCAGCATGCTGCTGGATCGTTTCATCTCGAAAAAGGCGAAGAGCGGCTTCAACGACACCATCCGGTTCGGTGACGTGACTGACATCCAGCAGGACAACAGCGTCGCGCTCAGCGTCGACGTGTCCGACCAGTCGCAGATTCCCGGCACGCCCTACTGGCGGATGCTGGTGCTGGATTCGTACGAGCAGGGGACGTTCCGGCTGTCGTCGCGGCTGCGGCTCGAGCGGTTCGATCAGGAACGCACGGCGAGCTTTCTCGTCGGGCGGGCGATCCCGCGGCCGGGGCCAACCGTATTCTGGACATTTTTCCTCGAGTCCGGAGTGAGCCGCTATCTGCCGCTGTTGGGGCATTTCGAAAAAATCCGGTTTCGCGAGCCGCAGAATTTCCGCGGCGCCGCAACCCTCGCCCTGGTGGCGTTGCGGGGCGACCCCGTCACCATGACGGCGTATCAGGTCGAGGACTTCGATCTTTCCGGTTCGGTCCGCGACGAGACCTTCTCGGAGCGGTGGCGGAATCGCGCCCAGTTCCGACCCTCCGATCTTTCGCTCGAACTGAGGCTGACGGATGACGACAAGTCGGCGCTCGAGCGGCACCTCAATGAAATCACCGGGGGCGAGCGACTGCCCGCGATGCAGACCGCGCAACGGATCAGCGCGTGGTTGCGGGGGAACCACGAATATTCCCTCACGCCGCGGATCCCCTCGGGTGAGCGCGATCCGCTGCTGCGCTGGCTGGGCGCGCGCGGTCCGGGACACTGCGAACTTTTCGCCGGTTCGTTCGTGCTGCTGGCGCGAACCGCGGGTTTTCCCGCCCGCGTCGTGACCGGGTTCAAGGGCGGATCGTGGAATGCCTATTCGAACAACTTCACGATCCGAAACTCCGACGCCCACGCCTGGGGCGAGATCTTCGATCCGGAGACGGGAACCTGGTTGCGCGCCGACGCGCTGGGTGCGGCGGCGGGCACCCAGGCCGAGGAGGCCAGAGGCCAGGCGGCAATCTCGGCCCGGATGGATCGAAGCTGGACCGCGCGGCTCGATTCCCTGCGCGTGTTCTGGTACCGGCGGATCGTCAGCTTCGATCAGCGCTCGCAGGTCGAGACATTGCGCGCGGTGAAGGACGCCACGCAGAACTCCGGAAAACGGATGCGTGAGGCGCTGGAGCGGGCGCTCGCGGGACTGAAAGGGTGGGCGATGGCGCCGTGGAACGCCCGGCGATTCATCAAAGTGCTCGGCGCGATGCTCGGGATCGTTTTGTTCGGCTGGCTCTGGTTCGAGTTTGGTCGCGCCTGGTGGCGCACGGTGTGGCAGGCGGGCGGCGGTCGCGGCGGCGACCCCGTTCGCCGCGAGGCGTCGCAGTGGCTGCGGCAGATTGCCGCCGCCGAGGTGCGCCGTGGGGCGCTGGATGCGGGCCGCGCGAACGGACCCGCCGGACCGGGCCGGCCGGATGTCTTTGCGGCGGTCGTACGAGAACTCCAGCGGCTGAGATTCGGCGCCAGGGAAACGTGGCCGTCGCCGCACGCCGTTTTCCGGCGCGCGCGGCAGGCCTTGCGCGCGTATTCATCCGGCTCGTACCGGATAAGTCAGCCGTAGCTCCGCGGCGCATCATATGTAAACCAATGGTACCTGGGATAGGCCAGCGCCGCACCGTTTTCCGCATGCGCAGGCTCGCACATTCGCCGCGAATTGTGATCATGCCGTCATGAACCGCCGGTCATTTTTGAAGATCACCACGGGCGCCGCGGCCGCGGCCGCTCTTGCCCCCGTCCTCCAAGCCGCACCGAAACGCAACCTGCGCAAGGCGATCATGTATTCCACCATCGGCGTCAAAGGCACGCCGCTCGAAAGGTTCCGGGCCATGAAGGCGGCGGGATTCGAGGGCGTCGAACCGATGGGGGCGATGGATCGGAACGACGTCGTCGCGGCACTCAAGGAAACGGGACTCAAGGCCGCGAGCGTATGCGACCACATCCACTGGGTGAAGCCCCTCTCCGCACCGGATGAAGCCACGCGCAAGCTTGGATTCGACGGGCTCGTACACAGCCTGCACGACGCGCACGCGTACGGCGCGACGAGCGTCCTGCTCGTGCCCGGCGTCGCGCGCAACGGCGTGAGCTATCAGGAATGTTTTGACCGTTCGATTGTGGAGATCAGAAAAGCGATTCCCGTCGCGAAGGACCTCGGCGTCAAAATCGCGATCGAGAACGTCGGCAACGATTTCATCATGAAGCCGCGGCAGGCGGTGGATTACCTGGATGCGATCAACAGCGAGTGGGTCGGCTGGCATTTCGACATCGGCAATGTGGGTCGCACGGGTTCACCGGCCGAAGAATGGATTCAGGTCATCGGCAAACGCATCGTGAAGATTCACGTGAAGGATTTGAGCATGAAGCCGGCGGAGCCGGGGACGAAGGCGGGCGCGAACCGTCCCAAACTGCTCGATGGCGACACCAACTGGCCGGCGGTGATGGCGGCACTGGACAAGGCCGGCTACAAAGGCGGCTGGGCGATTACGGAACAGCCCGGCAATCAGGCCGCCGACGTGGAGACCGCCCGCGACATGGTCCAGCGACTCGATCGAATCCTGGCGTTGTAAGCGGAGGAGTCAGATGCGGCCGGCGCCACGGAGAGCGCCGGCCCGCATTTCTCAACGGTTCGCTTGACTGGACTGGCACGGCGCCGCGCTGCGTCAGGCCGGCAGCGCGTGAATTCTCGACATCACGGCGGCAGGTGGTTTTAAGGATCCCGCCCCAAGATTCGTCAGCGTGATGAAGAGCGGTGTGCCGCCGGCTGAGCCGGCGCCCTGCCGCTGTCTTATTCGACTACCCCAAACCGTCGGTCCCACCCCGGAGAGCCATGAAACGAAATCACGTTTTTGCCCTGTTGTTCGCGTTGAGCCTCGGCCTGGCGCCAGTTCCAGCCGTTCACGCCGCCGATGCTTCCGCATCCGGCGCCGTCACCGGGCGGATCCAGTTGACCACGGGCCAATATGTCGGAAACGCGACGGTTGAGGTGAAGGGCTCCAACCTGGGTACGCAAACCGATCCGTTCGGCTACTATCGTCTCACCAACGTTCCGAGCGGGCCGGTCGTGATCCAAGTGATGTATACGGGGCACGAACCCTTGGAGGTGACGCTGGAGGTGCCGGCGGGCGGAAGTCTCACCCGTGATATAACCCTGAACCCACGGTCCGACGTCGTCACGATGCAGAAATTCAACGTGAACGAGCGCGAAGTCATCGCGGAGGAAATTGCCACGCATGAGCAGAAATCCGCCCCCAACATCAAGAATGTGATCGCGACGGATGCCTTCGGGGACATCACCGGCGGCAATCTCGGCGACTTTCTGCAATACGTGCCCGGGCTCACCGTCGAATATAGCGACATCGAAGTGGCGGGTGTTTCCGCCCGGGGGTTCGGCTCCGCGCTGACGAATTATACCAGCGATGGCGCTCCGCTCGCCGGCGGCGATATCAGTGCCACGCGGAGGACGAGGCTCAATCACCTTGGACTGAACAATCTCGCGCGCATCGAGGTCACGAAGGTCCCGACTCCGGCGAACCCCGCCGATTCGATGGGCGGCTCCGTGAACCTCGTGAGCAAGAGTTCCTTTGATACCGCGGCCGGCAGCCAGCTGAACTGGGGCGTCAATATGTTCGCCAACTCGAAAGCCATGCACTTTTCCAAGGTGCCGCACGGCTTCGATCGTGAGTTGTACCTGATCTACCCGGGCGTGAGTTTCGATGCCACCTGGGTGGTCAACAAGAACCTGGGCGTGGTGATCTCAGGGGACAGCGCGCAGCAATTTAATGAGCAGCATATTTCCACGACGACGTGGAATGCCGGCGGCACGGGGACCGGCGCCTCCTTCGCCAACCCGTACTTCCAAAGTTTTCAGCTGACGGACAACCCGAGGGACAAGCGCCGAAAATCGCTGACGGTCAAGGCCGACTGGCGGGTGACTCCAAATTCCGTGCTCTCGCTCGGCGTGCAGGGCAACAATCTCTATGTACACATCAGCAGCAACACCTTCACCCAGAATGCCGGCACCAACGGGACGCCGACCCCGGCGACGGGAACGCGGATGACGTTCGGCCCGGATTTCACCAACGGGGCGACGGGTCGCGGCTCGGCCAACCTCGGCAGCGGTTCCCAGAAACAGAGCGCCATTGGCAACGGCGTTAACGCTCGTTATCGTTTCGACAACGGCGAATGGAATCTCAACTCCGGTGTCAGTCTCAACAAGACGCGACGTTTTGATTATGGTGCCCCGGCGGACGGAATGTTCAATGGGACGAGTATCGCGCTGCGTGGACCGGTGCGGATCGAATTTTCCGCCCTCGAGCCCGATCGACCAGGAACGACGCGGGCGTTCGACAACAACAACCAGGAGATCGATCTCTACAACATCAACAACTACATCCAGACGGCGGCCACCGACTCGTCCTACTTTTACCGCACCGGCGTCGAGGCGGCGGATTTGTCCGTCCGGCGCAGACTGGGCTGGCTTCCGTTTCCGGCGACGGTCCAGGTTGGCGGAGTCTGGAGTCACCAGTGGATGAACCATCGGTGTCCGGGAGTATGTCCGCATCTGATTCTACGCTGGCAGCTAGGCATGATTGCTTCGGCACTGGTGCCTTTGGCTTTATCCGTTAATATCAAATGAGCATTTGCTAGCACATGACCTATAAAGCTAACTCTACT
>JAUSID010000225.1 GCA_030648295.1 Opitutaceae bacterium
CTGCTTCGGAAGGTTCCCGCCGACGAGAGCAACCATCGTTACGCCCATGACAAATGGAGCGTGAAGGAACTGGTGGGCCATGTCGCCGACGCCGAGCGCGTATTCAGCTACCGGCTGCTGCGCATTGCCCGGGCGGATCAGACGCCGCTGGCGGGGTTCGACGAGAATGCGTGGGCCAAGACGGCGCCCCACGGCGACCGCCGGCTGGCGGACATCGCCGACGAGCTGATCGCGGTGCGCCGGGCGACGATCGCGCTGGTGGCGTCGCTCGACGACGCCGCGCTGTCGCGGACGGCGCTGGCCAACAACAAGTCGGTCAGCGCGCGAGCGATCTGCTGGATCATCCCCGGCCATGCACAGCACCACCTGGAGATCCTGCGCGAGCGTTACGGGGTAAAGATTTAACAGGAGGTCAGGAGGTCAGGAGAAAAATTTACTCCTGATCTCCTGGTCTCCTGTTATTTACTGTTGGGTGCTTGCCGGTAAGGGAGTAAGTCTCGTTATCGTCTCCGTGACCGAATCCACTTTCTTACGTGAATATGCGACGGGGAAGTAGGTGCCCTGCGCCCACAGCTTGAAGAGATCCCGATAGTGCGGGTTGTCGGGATCGCCCGACTGCCCCGGCGTGTTCAGCCCGACCGAGTTGTCCCAGTCTTCGGTGTCGGCGATGATCTTGAACGAGCCGCCGGACCCCTGGTTGTCTGAGCCGCCGGTCGCGCTCACCGTCATGCCGTCGCCGCCGCGCGGCAGCGGCCCGACTTCCAACTTCGCCTTCGTTGCCGCGTTGACCGCCTCCGACAGCGGGTGCGGTATCAGCGCGTGGTGATAGCGCTCCTGTCCGTACTTCCATCCCTGCATGTCAGGACCGAAACGCTTCGTCAGCTCGGCCACCGCTTCGTCCATGCTGCGCGCCACCAGCGCATCGCGCCCGGCGATCGGGTTGGCGCCGAACCGGCGATCCGGTGAATGCAGCCAGTCGATCAACCGCTTGGTCGAGCCCAGGTTCTGGCCGCCGGCTTCGCGCGCGGCGGTGGGCACGACCACCGCCCGCGTGTTAGCGAGCAGGCGCCGCTGCCACATCTCGTAGACGCCGGCCGCGGCCGAATCCTTATCGAGCACGAAGTTCCACGTCGTCAGCAGGTCACGCGCCTTGGCGCTTGGCGGGTTGGTCAGCGTCACGTCCCTCAGGAGCGGCGTGAGCGCGCGCGCCACCACCGACAGGTCGTCGTTCTGCAGGCGCGTCATCTCGGCGACGCTGAACAGCCGCCCTGAGCCGAGCACCTCGGTGATGCGCGAGAAACGGAACGCATCACTCCATTCCAGCTGCAGCAGGTCCTTGTAGGGATAGTCGTCCGGCATCAGAAAGTTGTTCGCGGTCGCAATGTACCCGCGTGACGGGTTTGCTTCGTACGGCAGCGCCTTGATGGGCAGGTAGCCATCCCA
Source organism: Opitutaceae bacterium (assembly GCA_030648295.1). Lineage (GTDB taxonomy): Bacteria > Verrucomicrobiota > Verrucomicrobiia > Opitutales > Opitutaceae > ER46. The sequence continues at coordinate 1,444 of JAUSID010000225.1, forward strand.
CTCGTAGCGTCCGTCGCCCGGCACCGGCAGCAGGCCGCTCCAGTTGCGGCGGATCGGCTGGATGCCGGCGGCCTGCCATCCGATGGCGCCGCTGCGATCGACCCACACCATGTTCTCGGACGGCATGTGGCTGAAGCTGCAGGCTTCGCGGAACTCTTCCCAGTTCCGCGCCTGGTTCATGCGCAAGCTGGCGAGGTACGGCGCGCCGCCCGGCTCCAGCCATCCGGCGCGCAGCGCGTAGGCCTTGCGATTCGCGCGGTCTTCGAACACCACCGGCCCGTGACGCGTGTATTTGAGCTCGACCGCCTCGGGCTTCTCGCCTTTGATCGGGATCGTGTCGGCGATCACGCGCATCGCTTCCCAGTTGCCGCGGTAGCGATACTCGTTCGCGTTGGCGGGATTGGTGTCGTAGACGTAGAGGTCTTCGGCGTCCTGGCCGAAGATGGTCAGGCCCCACGCGCCGTGCTCGTTGTGGCCGATCGACACGCCCGGCAGCACCGGCTCGCCGCCGCCGATCACGTTCCAGCCCGGCGCCACCAGGTGGACCCAGTAGCGCAGCGACGGGGCCGCGATCACGCGATGCGGATCGTTGGCGAGAATCGGCCGCGTGCTGAACGTCTTCGAGCCGGCCACCACCCAGTTGTTCGAGCCGATATCCCGGGTATCGGCCTCGAGGGACGCAGGCCCTGCGGGATCGGGGGCGGTTCGATCGCCGGCATCCGCGACCGGAGCTGCGCCCCTGAACTCGGGCACGACATCCTCGGGCTTGAACCCAACGCTGGCGCGAAATGCCGAGTACAGACTCATCACGTCCTTGGGGAACGTCTTGGGATCGATCGACGGATCGAGCTCGAAGCGCGGGTTGCCACCCTGGAAGTAGAGCAGCTCGCGCAACGCGTCGATCCCGATCGCCCGGATGATTCGAACGTAGCGCGCTTCGCTGGCGGCGTTCGACGCCAGCGCCTGGTGGCGCGAAATCACCACTGCCGGCGTCCAGCGGCCCGGCTTGATGCCGAGCATCCTGAACTCCATCGGCAGCAGCGCCGTGTTCTTTTCGGTCTCGCCGATGTACGCGTTGACGCCGCGCACGTACGATTCGACGATCAGCTTGCCGCGCGGGTGATAGCGATTGAGCTCGTCATCCAGCTCGCCGCGGAACAGGTGCAGCCGCGCGCCCTGATCGCGTTTGCCCTCGCGCCGCCCCAGAATCTCGGCGACGGTGCCGGTCGCCTGCCGCCGCCAGATCTCGAATTGAAACAACCGATCCTTCGCGGCTGCGTAGCCCTGCGCGAAGAACAGGTCGGCCTCGTTTTGCGCGTAGATGTGATTGATGCCCCAGTGGTCGCGGAGGATCTCGACCGGCTGGGTCAACCCCGCCATCTGCATGGTGGCGGCCGGGGCCTGCGCCGCGGTGCCCTGGTTGCCGGCAACGGCCAGCACGACGAGGAGCGAAACCGAAAAAGCGCGCTTCATGACCCGCAATATACTGCTAGTGGATGAAGTTCGCCCCCGAATACGTCAGCAACGTCCTCAACGAGAATTTCGAAGACGCCAAGGAGCTGCTGCTCTCGCCGCTGATGGCGATTAACTACGCGCACCTGGTCATGCTGGCCGACA
>JAUSID010000235.1 GCA_030648295.1 Opitutaceae bacterium
ACCGTGCGCAGTTACACCGGCCGGCCAAACAAAAATGCGTTTCGCTCCGCACACAGCACGTATTGCGCCGAACAATACTGGCGAGACGCCCGCGCTCCCAGGACGGATTTACTCTGTGTCCTCTGTGCTGCCTCTGTGCGCTCTGTGACCATGGATTGGTCGCCTGCGCCAATCCGCGGAACGACTCGCGCCAACAACACTGGCGCCCGGCTACTACTTCGCCATCGGGTGCTCTTTCAGGATCTCCTCGACCATGTAAAAATTGATCCGCGGCTTCGTTTCGGCGCGAAGCTTCCGCACGGCTTCCGCCGTCACAAGTTCGCCGTCGTTGCCGAACGACTGCCGGATGTAGCTGAGCACGGCCGCGAGTTCGTTGTCGTTGAGCATCTCACCGAATCCCATCATCGGCGGGACGCCCTTCGTCGGATCGAAGTGCTGCCCCGCAACCTCGATCGGTCCCCACAGCCCCTTGAGCGCGATTTTGATCAGCCGCTCATCGTCGCCGAGCCAGTCGCTCTTCGCCAGCGGCGGATAAATATTCGGCATCCCCTGCCCGTTCGGCTGGTGACACGTCGCGCAGTGTGCATCACGCAGATAAACCTCCTGCCCAATTTTGTAGACCCGCAGGTCCTCGCCGCTCAGCTCGCGCGCCGGCCCATAACTCTTCTGCTCCTCCGTCTTGGGCGGCTGCGGAAACTTGAAATTGCCTGCCAGGTACTCCCGGGTGCTCGCGTTGTTGGCAAAATCCATCATGCCGCTGGTGCGGAGAACCTCGACATCATCCTTGAGCGTGTGCTCCAGGATCTGTTTCGTCACCGGCCCCATCCACTGATCGAGCGGCAGCTTCATCGCCTCGAAGACGACCCGGGCGCCCTCGGGATCGTCGAGCCACGAAGCCGCGACGATTGATTCGAGCCGGACGCGGGGATGGGAATCGCCCGCCGCCTGGAGCAACAGCACCGAGGCATTGGGGATCTTGTCGGCGGCAAACCGTACGACGCTCACCGCGGCGGCGCGCGCCTGGTGCTGCTTCGCGCCGAGGCATTGTTTGATCAGATCGACGTCGGGCCGATTCTGCGCCCACGTCACCCACATCGCCTCGCACAAGTGGTGCTCGTAATTCGGATCCGCCCGATCGAGCTTCGCCGCCCACGCCTTCACCGCGCGAATGACCTCCGCCGCGGGCCGGCCCCGCAACTCGCGCCGCGTCCGATAGCGCGTGCGATATTCCGGCAGCTTCAGGTTTTCCAGCAATTCGGGGATCGACGCGCCGGCCACCTTCGCCGGCTTCACCAGCGGGCGTCCCGGATAGGTGATGCGATAGATGCGACCGTGCTCGTGATCCCGATTCGGATCGCGCGCGTTGTGTTGCATGTGGCCGATGAGCGCGTTGTGCCAGTCGAGGAAATACAGCGAACCGTCGGGGGCGAATTCGAGATCGACCGGCCGGTAGTTGGGATCGTTCGAGGAAACGAGATCCCCCGCGAGCTTGCCGGTGAATCCCGCGCCATCCTCCGTCGTCGACGAGAGCCCGATGCCGAGAAACCCGATCGAGTTGCAGATCATGAACTGGCCCTGGAGATGATCGGGAAAATGGCGCGACGACACGAACTCCGCGCCGGACGTCGGCCGCGACCGCTTCGGCACAAAGGTGACCGATTTGTCGATCTCGATCCCGTACGGCATCTTTGCCGAGATCGGCAGCCCCCACCAGTTGAGCCCGTTCGAAGCGTCCGAAATGAAGCACTGTTCCCAGTAATCGAACGAGATCCCCCACGGATTGTTGACGTCCGTCTGGCTGTAACGCTCGAGCCGGAAGCTCTTGGGATCGAATCGCCACACGCCGCCGTCGTTGCAGCGCCGCGGGCCATAGGGTGTCTCGATCTGCGAGTGGAGGAATCGTCCTTCGCACAGGTAGAAGGCACCCGACGCATCCGCGCAATACGCGGAGATGGCGTGGTGCGTGTCATGCGTGTCGAAACCATGCAGCAGAATTTCCATCCGATCGGCGCGGTCGTCCTTGTCGTCGTCGATCAGCAGGCAGAGGTTCGGCTCCTGGGAGAGATAGACGCCCTCGGGGGCAATCTCGAAACCGATCGGCAGATGTAACCCATCCGCGAATACGGTCTGCTTGTCGGCCCGGCCGTCGCCATCCGTGTCCTCGAAAATCAGCAGCTTGTCGTTCGGCCGCGGATCACCCGGCCGCCAGTGCGGGTAGGTCGGCATCACCGCCACCCACAGCCGGCCGCGATTGTCGAACGACATCTGCACTGGATTCGTCAGGTCGGGAAACTCGCGCTCGGACGCGAACAGCTCGACCTTGAACCCATCCATGATCTTCAGGTTCGCGATCACCTTGTCGCCCGGCTCGTAGTTGCCGCTGCCCATCGCCCCGCCGGTCTTGAAGTTCGAAGCCACCGGCGGCAGCGCGTGCGTCTTCGCATCGTCAACCGCCAGGTCCTTTTTGATTCCGGCCGCGACCTGGTGGATGAGCGTGTCGCGCAGCACCATCATCTCCCGCGTCTTCCTGATCTCGTCGGGATAATTCTGCGGGCCATACGGCGCGTAGCGCTGGCCATGCGTATGCACGCCGTTGACGAGGTTGTAGTCGTTGTTCCAGAGCCAGTCCTTCTCCTTCACCGCCGCATGGACCATCTTGGGATCCGCGGTCGAGCGCCCCGCCGCCGCGCCGAACATGCCGTCGCCCAGCAGTACGGCGAGCTCGCGATATCCGGCATCCGTCGGCGCAAACCCGTTGATCGTGAAAGGCTGCTTGGTGCTGCGGTAGCGTTTCAGTGTCGGATGAAAGAGGTCAACGAAGGTGAGCCCGCGCTTTTTCGCCACGCGCTCCATGGCCGCCGTGTAGAGCGCGAGATTCACATTCTCCTTGAGGCCAGCCGGCAGGTCGCGCTCGGCCGAAAGGTTTTCGAATGCGATGGGTGAGACGAGCACGAGCCGCGGCGCCTCCCGGCCATTGTAGGCCTTGCTCAACGTGTGCTGCGCAAATGCGTCGAGCTCCGCCTCGAAGTTGTCCACGCGATTCGGGCCGTCGAACGACTCGTTCAGTCCGAAGAACGCCACGACCGTGTCGGCCTTCAGGAACGTGAGCCACTGATCCGGCATCGGGAAAAAGCCCTTGCCGTTGTGCAGCACGAACTCGGGGCGAAATTTCTCCGCGCCCGGAAACGCCCACTGCGAAACGCGCGCCGGATGCGGCCGGAACCCCGGCGTGTCGCCCGCGCGGCCCAGGTTGCGCACGAACAATTCCTGCTCCGGATACCGCAGGTGCAGCTCGGTCTCGAGCCGGCTGTAATAATTGTCGCGCTCCACCAGCCCGTTGCCGATGAAAACGATCCGCTCGCCCCGCGACGGCGGCGCGACGACCTGCGGCCGCGCCGATTCCGCGGTCCGCGGAAAATCCATCTGCGCATGCGGTCCCGGCGCAGTACCATTCTCGTCCGACTTCTTCGCCGCCGTTTTCCGCGGCGGACCCTTCTTCGTGGCCGGCCCTTTCTTCGGCCCCGCACCCTTGTCGGACGGTGTCGCCCCCTTGGTCGTCATCGACGCGGGCAGACCTGTCGCCGGACTTTGGCCCAACGCATACGACTCCGGCTTCAGGTTCAGCTTCTGGTAGTAACCCGGCTCGCGGATGAATCCGTAGAACGTGGGCGTGAACGCGTCCACGTAGCCAACGTCCGCTTTTTGCGGCACCGGCAGATGAACGAGATGATAAGCCGCATTCACCACCAGCCGGCGCAAGTCCTCGTCGGCGAAATCCACCGACGCGCCGAGCGTGGTACAAAACGCGCGGCCCTTCGTGCTGCCGTTCGGCGCCGTGTACTCGCGCAACCACGCCAGCGGCATCATCGGATCATTCTTCGGCCCCGCAATCGCCGGCGATGCCGGATCGAGCGACTCCGTCACCGCGCCCCGCAGCAGAATCGTCGCGGCCTTCGGATCGAGGTTCGCCACCGTGTAGACGTCCGACGGGGCAAAGATGGCCGCCACTCCGCGCAGCACCTCGTGCGCGCCATTCGCCGGCTCGACCACCGCGCGGGTGCCTTCGATCTTGTGGCGGCCGTGATGGCTCACCCACTTCTCACCCAGGATTCTCAGCCCGAAGTCCGCCCATTTGAAATCGCCCGTCGCCGCGTCGCCCGTGAACGCATGCGTCGCGGTGCGGAATCCAATCACCGGTTTGCCCGCATTCAGGAACGCCGCGATCCTGGCCAGCTGATCGGCCGGCAGCTGCCGGAAACGCGTCCCGATGATGAGCAGGTCCGCCGAATCCAGCGCGGCCAGCCCCGGGATGTTTTTCGTGTAATTGGGATCGACGTAGCCGCCATCAGGGTTGATGGCGAAGAGCACGGTGCAATCGAACCCGTGCTTCTGGCTCAGAATCTTCGCCAGCATCGGACACGTCTCCTCGCTGCGATACTCCTCGTCGCCCGCGATGAGAACGATCCGCTTTCCGTTCGCGGGGCCGGGTTTCGCCGGCAGGTGCAGCCCGTCGGCGGCGAGGCCGGACGCGGTGAGAAGAACGGCAGCCAGAAAGAATCGGAGAGTGCGTGTCATCGGAAATAAATTACAGGAATTGCAAAGGCAGCGGTCGGGCGTCAGGGACGCGACCGCGATGGCGAAGTGAAACGAGCCCGGCACGACGTCGCCGATCCCGCACCTCAACGCTGGGCAAGCGATGGGCGCAGGTCCAGCTTGTCACCGAGTTGGGTTTGCAACGCGAGCAGCCGCGCGAGGAGGTCGGCCTTGCGCCGGGCCTGCCGCGGTTCGGCCGCGAGATCAGTCATCTCGCCCGGATCGGCGGCGACATGGTAAAGCCGCAGGACACCAGCCTTTGGATACGCGATCAATTTCCAGCCGTCATGCGTGATGGCGCGCTGGAGTTCGAGATATGCGCCGAAGATCGATTCATACGAGGACTGCTTCTGCTTCCCGTTCAGGAGCGGCAGCAGACTGCGGAAGAACACATGCGGCGGCCGCTCGGCTCCGGCAATTTCGAGCGAAGTCGCCATCGTGTCCTGGAGGTAGATCGCGGCGTCGCTCTTCCGGCCCTTCGCGACGCCCGGACCGGCGACGATGTAGGGCACGCGCACGCTGTGGTCGTACATGTTCTGCTTGCCGAACAAGCCGTGGTGGCCGATCGCGAGCCCGTGGTCGGCGGTGAAAAATATCCACGTGTTCGCCGCCTGGCCCGATTTGTCCAGCGCATCGAGAATCCGGCCGATCTGCGCGTCCATGTGCGTGATCAGCGCGTAGTACTCCTGCCGGTGCACCTTGACCGCATGCTCGGTGCGCGGCATCGGCCCGAGGTTTTCATCGCGCAGCTTGGTCGAGCAGCCGATCTCTTCCTGGTAGGGATACTCGGGCAGGAAATTTTTCGGCACCTTGATTCGGTCGAGCGGATATTTGTCGACGTATTCCTTCGGCGACTGCCGCGGATCGTGCGCGGCATTGAACGCGACATACATGAAGAACGGCTGGCCGCCCGGTCGCGGGTCGTTGAGGAAATCGGCCACATCATCGGCGACGACCTCGCTCCAGTGCTCGCCGCCTTCCCAGAACCCGCCGATGCGCTTGTCGTACGGGCTCCACGGATCGGGCTGCCCGATGAGCGGCCGGTTGTACGAGGCGGGCACCGTCTTCGGCATGCCGGCGCGCACGTGTCGCGCGACATCGAAGCACTTCGCCGCATCAGTCTGGATATGCCACTTGCCAGTCATGTAGGTTCGATATCCCGCCTTTTTCAACAGCTGTGGCCACAGCACGCCCGCCTGCCGCTCCTTGTCCGTGGTCTTATAAATCGCTTCCGCGTCCCAAACGCTGCGACCAGTAATCAACATCGTCCGGCTTGCCACGCACACGGCGCCGCTCCACGACCCCATGTTGTAGGCGTGGGTGAACGTCGTGCCCATTTTCGCCAGCCGGTCGAGATTCGGCGTCTCGATGTCGGTGTGACCGAACGCGCGAATCGTCTCATACGACTGGTCGTCGGCGAAGAGAAACAGGATGTTTGGCCTTGAGGCCGCCGCGGACGCAGTGGCGCAAAGGAGGGAGCCGAGCAGCAGGACAATTGCGGAGGGGAAGCGCATGGCGGAGGGATTAGAAACTCACCGCCCTCGCGCGCAACCGTTTCCCTCGGAAATGGACCTTTTTTTTGATGCATCATGGATCCCCAAGCCGGAACAATTCAGTTCAACCGCGAATGGACGCCAATTCACGCGAATGGAGAGGACGTCTTTGGGGAGCATGGAAACCTCCCGGTAGCCGAATCAGGCCGTCGCCCGAACTCTACTACTTCGCGGCTTCTCGCCTTCTCGTGAACCCGATTGCGACGAACAAGGCTTGGGTCACGCGAGGCCGCGAGGCCTCGCTGCGTTTCGCGATTCGGATCACGAGCACCACGAGCCGCCCGTCGTGGACTTCGTAGAGGATGCGATATTCACCGACCCGCACGCGCCACACGGCATCCTCGCCCGCGAGCTTCACGCATCCCGACGGCCGCGGATTATTCCCGAGCCCATCGATTGCGGCCGCAATGCGACGTTTCAATTTCGCGTCTCGACACGATTCCAGCCAATCCGCGGCGTTCGCCGACAGGTTGACAGTGTAGCCATTCACGCCACCCCGATCCGCGCTTTTACTTCACTCCACGGCACCGACGGCCGCGTGTCTTTCCGAACTTCGGTGATCGCCTTGCGGTCTGCGGCTTCCTCGCGTCGCTCAAGCGCGCTGTCCACGTAAGCGAAAACTTTTCGACGCTCGCGCGCCGGAAGTTTTTCGAGTTGGCGGATGACTTGGGTTGCCGTCATGCGCCGAAACATCGGCGACAGCCGTGCTGAGTCAACCCATTCGCCGCAACGCAGCACGTCTGAAAACAACGGAGCGCGAAGGCACACAAATGATCGCCGTGCTGTAACTGCTGCTGTAACACCAGCCCAGCCATCTCGCTTAAAATGCCGCAAATAACTCTAGAACAACCGATTGTGATATTGGTGCCCAGGGCGGGGGTCGAACCCGCAAGCCTTTCGGCGGTAGATTTTGAGTCTACTGCGTCTGCCAATTCCGCCACCCGGGCAACGAAGCTCCGCACCCTACTTTCACCGCCCTCCGTGTCCACCGGATTTTTTGAACGCGCGCCAGTCCTGAACGCCGTCGCGGATTGCCACCATGAGTGACGCTCGGACGCCGCGTTGCGCGGCGAGCGCGCAACCTACGGTCGCCAATCGTACGCGAGCCAATCCTACGCGAGCCAATATCCGAGCCATCAGAACCGCGGCGGATTTTTTGAACGCGTCCCCGGCACGTGCGTCTTTCCTGCGTTGGTTACCGTTCTTTTTGGGAAGTTCATAGTTTGCAGTTCAAGTCGGCAAGGGCGTCGGGTCACAAACCCGGCGCCCTTTCTGTTTGGTTTTCGCGCAACGCGAAAACCTAGGTTTCAAACCGCGGACAAACCATCTCCACGCTTTAAACTCCGGAAATTTTGGATTTCGCTTGGCGAAAACCTATGCCGGACTATCGCGCGTTCTGTTCACCGGCCACGGCCGAGCCGGTCGAGATCGTACTCTCGCCCGCTGAATCGCACCACCTCGTGGCGGTGAACCGCGCCCGGCCGGGGGACACCGTGGTCGCATTCGATGGCCGTGGTGCCGAGTGGATTTGTGAACTCACGTCGGACCGCAAGAACGCGGCCGCGCTGAAGGTCCGTTTCAAGCAGAAGATGAAGCCGCTGCCCTACGAGATCACGCTGGGGCAGGCGCTGCCGAAGGGCCAGTTCATGGATGCGATTGTGCGCAAGGCGACCGAGATTGGCGCGGCGCGAATCGTCCCGCTCGAAAGCGAACGGACGCAGGTCCACCTCGATGGCGATCGCTCCGACCGGAAGATTGAAAAATGGAAGACGGCGGCGCTCGAGGCCGCGAAGCAATGCGGCAATCCTTTCATTCCGGAAGTGCTGCCGGTGCAGAAGGCGGCCGCCTTCATGGAGACGTCACGCGGCTACGACCTGAAATTGATCGCGAGCCTCCACCCCGGCGCCAAGTCGCTCAAATCCGTCCTCGCCGGCTTCCACGCCGCCCAGGGCCGGGCGCCGAAAAAGGTCGTGTGGCTGATCGGGCCCGAAGGCGATTTCACGGCCGCCGAGATGAACCTCGCGCAAACCGCCGGCTTCGAACCCATCAGCCTCGGCCCGCTCGTGCTTCGCTGCGAAACCGCCGCGGCGTATGCGCTCAGCGTGCTTTCGTACGAACTTCAGAATAGCTGACGCAGTTCGGACGCCGGAATTTGGTTCTGGGTTCTGGGTTTTGAGTTTTGGGTTTTGAGTTTAACGCGGGTTTCGCGTTTCGGGTTTCGCGTTTCGCGTTGCGAAGAGGTTTTCGAATGCACCACGAGGATGCACACATGAAAACCATTACCTAACCCAGAACCCAAAACGCAAAACTCGAAACCCCGGCCGTCGCGACCGCGAACCCAGAACCCAAAACTCGAAACCGCGGCCGTCGCGGCCGCAAACCGCGTTTGGTAATCGCGGCGCCTCGCCGCGATTACCAAACGAGCAACCCGCCGGCGAAGGTCAGCCCGGCGCCAACGCTGCAGAAGATGATCCGGTCACCGTCGGCGAAAATTCCCTCTTCCGCCGCCCAGCCGAGTGCCATCGAAACGCTGGCCGCGCTCGTGTTGCCGTATTTGGAAATCGTCACCACGAACTTCTCGTACGGAATACCAACCCGCTTGCTCACGGACTTCAGGATTCGCTCGTTCGCCTGATGCGGTACGACCCATGCGATGTCGTCCGGCTTCAGGTTTTCCCGCGTGAGCGTTTCCTCAATCTGGTTGGCAAAACCGATCACCGCGTGCTTGAAAACGACGGTGCCGTTCATCTGGAGGTAAAAGCTCTCGCGGTCGACACCGCTCTCACCCTCGGGCCACGGCATCCGCGCGCCGCCACCGGGTCGCTGGATCGCATCGAACTGTTCCGCGTCGCCCGAAAGCCCCATCCGGTGCAGCCGGTGACCGCCGGAGCCCGTCGTCAGGATCGCCGCGCCCGCGCCGTCGCCGAAAAGGAAAGCCGTGTCGTGGCACTCCGGGTTGGTGATGCGCGAAAGCAGTTCCGCCGTGACGACGATCAGGTTCTTCGCCGTTCCAACGCGCAAGAGCGCGCGGCCGACTTCGAGCCCATACAGCCAGCCGGAGCACGCCGCGTTGAGATCGAACGCCAGCGCGTTCGGAATGCCCAGGTCGCGGGCGAGCGCACTGGCCATCGACGGCACCGGCTGATCCGGGATGATCGTGGCCATGATGATGCCGTCGATCTGACCCACGTGCATACCCGCGTGCGCCAGGGCGTGCTGGACGGCCACGCCAGCCAGATCGGTCGCCGACTCGTCCTGCGTCGCGTACCGTCGTTCCCGTATTCCGGTCAGCCGGACGATCTGCTCCTCCGTCCGATGCGGGAAGGCCTTGAGGATTTCACTGTTGGGGCGGACGTTCGCGGGGACCGCGTAGCCGACGCCAGCAATACAAACTGTGTCTGCCGAAGTGCTCAACGCGGACCAGCGTACCGGGTGGACGCGCGGCGTCCATCAAGATTTCCGCTCCGACAGGTAACGTGTTACGTCATCACCGGAGACGCGCCCGCCCGGTCCGGTGGCCTCGATCTCCGTGATTTTCACGGGGTCGAGACCGGCTTCCTGCGCGAGTTTCGTCGCGCGCGGAGTCCAAACGAGCGCTTTGGGGGCTGCCGCCGGTTCATTGTGCCTGGCCGTCTCGTGTCCCCTGTCCCCTGTCGCCTGGTGCAAGAGGTGCCGCAGCGAAGCATCGCTGGTCTCGATGCGCAGAAACGGCGCACCCGAGGGCTGCACGTCGCCCGCCCGCACGAGGATGCCGCGGATGGTGCCGTCGCACGGCGACTCAAACTCGAAAACGGATTTGTCGCTCTCCAGTTCCGCCAGTTTCTGCCCTTTCGTCACCTGCGCGCCGACCTCGGTTTTCAAAGCCACGACGGTAAGTTCGTTCACCGTGGCGCCCATCGAGGGCATTGGCACATCAATCAAGAAAGTATCCATCCGTGGTTTAGATGCCGCGAAGTGTGCGAGCGGATCGGCTTCGGTCAAGGAGCGTGGAAGGGAAGGACCAAGGACCAAAGACCAAGGAAGGGACCAAGGGACTAAAGGACAAACGGGGCCACCTTCACTTTCACTCTCACTTTTCCCCTCACTCCCTCATTCCCTCATTCCCTCATTCCCTCACTCCCTCCAACGGCATGCCCTCGATAAAACCCTCTCACCTCCACTTTCCCTCTCACCTACACTTTCGCTTTTCTCCCTCACTCCCTCATCCCTCCGCCCCTCACCGCTCTCCACACGGCCAGGCACGAGTCGATTAGCGGTGGCAGCTCGGCAAGCGGGATCATGTTCGGGCCGTCGCTGATCGCGTTCGCTGGATCCGGATGTGTTTCGATGAAAAGCCCGTCGGCTCCGGCGGCGAGCGCCGCGCGCGCGAGCGGGAGCACGAATTCGCGCTGGCCGCTGCTCTTGCCGCCGCCAGCCCCGGGCAGCTGCACGCTGTGGGTCGCGTCGAACACCGTCGGGTGGCCGTTCTGCCGCATGATCGCGAAGGAGCGCATGTCGACGACGAGATTCTGGTAGCCGAAGGTCGTGCCGCGCTCGGTCTGCCAGATTTCGCGCGCCCCGCCCTCGCGAAGTTTGCCCGTGACATGCTGCATTTCCGCCGGCGAAAGAAACTGGCCTTTCTTCACGTTCACCACGCGGCCCGAGGACGCGGCGGCCAGCAGTAGATCGGTTTGCCGGCAAAGAAACGCCGGAATCTGGACCACGTCGCAGACGGCGGCCACGCCTGCAACCTGCGCCCGCTCGTGCACATCGGTCAGGATCGGAAAACCGTACTCTCGTTTCACCAGAGCGAGCAGCGCGAGCCCCGCCTCCATCCCCGTGCCGCGCGCGCCGGCGAGCGACGTCCGGTTCGCCTTGTCGAAAGAGCCCTTGAACACGATGACGAGTTCCGGGCGCATCTTGCGCAGCGCGACGAGCGCCTCTGCGACGTCACGACACACGCGCTCATTCTCGAGCGAACACGGACCCGCGATGAGCAGGAGTTTCTTCGGATCAAAGAGCATGAGGAAAACGTGGCACGAGGGTGAGCGACCGGGCGAAAAAGCCGGTCATTCTGAGCGCCAGCGAAGAATCCAGCCGGATACACGCAGCCATCGCGCTCCTGGATTCTTCGCTGTGCTGCTCAGACTGACACGCGGAGGTTATATTGATGAGTTTTCACACCGTCTGGAGCGAGTGGAGAAAAACGCGACCTGAGCAAGAGCGAGGGTGGACCCGAGTTGCTCGCTTACCCTCTTAGCCGGAACAATTCGGTTCAACCGCGAATAGACGCCAATTCACGCGAATGAAGCCGGCGTCTTTGGGGAGCATGAAAACAATCAACCAAACGGTGGCCATAATTTCAGTTGGGGAATCCTCTCTGTCCTCGTCTGGAATTTGCGTCCATTCGCGTTCATTCGCGGTTGTCCATTACATGATACGGCTTAGCTACGAAACTACCTTTTCTTTTTGTGTTTCAGCGCCGCGCCGATGAACGCCGCGAACAGCGGGTGCGCCTGGTTCGGTTTCGATTGAAATTCCGGATGCGCCTGCGTGCCGAGAAACCACGGGTGATTCTTCAGCTCGATCACTTCGACCAGGTTGCGCCGCGGGTTGACGCCGCTCACCACCATGCCGGCGCGCTGCAACTGGGCGACGTACGCGTTGTTCACCTCGTAGCGGTGCCGGTGCCGTTCGCGAACCTGATCGACGCCGTACGCCTTGTGCGCGAGCGTGCCCGGCGTGAGCGCGCACTCGTAGCTGCCGAGCCGCATCGTCGCGCCCTTGTCGATGATCTTCTTCTGCTCCTCCATCATGTTGATCACCGGATGCACCGGCCGCGGATCGAACTCGGTGCTGTTCGCGCCCTGGAGCTTCAGCACATTGCGCGCGAACTCGATCACGGCGATCTGGAGTCCCAGGCAAAGCCCGTAGTACGGCACCTTGTTCACGCGCGCGAATTTCGCCGCCGCGATCTTCCCCTCCGTGCCGCGATCGCCGAAACCGCCGGGCACGAGGATGCCATCGAGCCCCTTCAACAACGCGAGCCCGCCCTTTTTCTCGAGGTCCTCCGCGTCGATCCGGCGGATGTTCACCTTGCAGTTGTTCGCGATCCCCGCGTGCGTGATCGATTCGTAGACGGACTTGTACGCGTCCTGGAGTTCGATGTACTTGCCGACCACGCCGATGATCACCTCGTGTTTCGGATTCAGAATCCGGCGCACGATTTCCTCCCAGACGTTTTTCGGCGCCGGCGGATTCTTCAGCGCGAAAAGATCGAGCACCAGCTGATCCATGCCCTCCTTTTGCAGGGCCAGCGGCAGCTCGTAGATCGAATGCTCGACGTCGCGGCACTCGATCACACCCTTCACCGGCACGTTGCAGAACATCGAGAGCTTGTCCCGCAAATCGTGATCGAGCGGGTGATCCGTGCGGCAGACGAGCACGTGCGGCTGGATGCCAATCTCGCGCAGCTTCGCGACCGATTGCTGCGTGGGCTTCGTCTTCAACTCGCCCGCGGCGGCGAGATACGGGACCAGCGTCACATGAATGAAGACGACGTCCTTGGGCCCGACTTCGAGTGCGAATTGCCGCATTGCCTCCAGAAACGGCAGCCCCTCGATGTCGCCCGTCGTACCGCCGATCTCGGTGATGAGAATGTCGGCGTCTTTTCCGCCCGCGTAAATCCGCTCCTTGATCTCGTTGGTGACATGAGGAATCACCTGCACGGTCTTGCCGAGGTAATCGCCGCGCCGCTCCTTTTGGATGACCGCCTCGTAAACCTGACCCGACGAAAGGCTGTTCAGCCGGGAAAGTTTTCCGCTGGTGAAACGTTCATAGTGGCCGAGGTCGAGATCGGTCTCGGCGCCGTCCTCGAGTACGTAAACCTCGCCGTGCTGGAACGGGCTCATCGTGCCAGGATCGACGTTGAGATAGGGATCGAACTTCTGGATCCGGACCATCAGTCCGCGCATCTCCAGCAGTGCGCCCAAGGCAGCCGCTGTAAGACCCTTGCCCAACGAAGAGACCACCCCGCCCGTGACGAAAATGTATTTCACGGGTGGACAGCGTGACGCGTGGCGTTTTGCACGTGCAAGCCTGGAATGGTGCAGCGGTTAATCGGTGAAGCAGTGAAGCGGTGAGACAGTGATGCAGTGTCGCGAAGCAGATGGGCGATGCGCGATGCGGGATGCGGGATGCGGGACGCCAGACATTCAGCCCCGGCGAACTTCCCGCCATTCAATCTCCTGATCATCTAACCCTCCCCCTCACCGCCTCACCGTCTCACCGTTTCACCGACAACCGCCTCACCGGCTCACCGACAACCGCTCCTCCGCTCCTCCGCTTCACCGATTCATTCCAGCAGCAACCGCCCGGCGGTGATGAGCCCTCCGACCAGCACCAGCGCAATTAGGACCCAAATCGTCCACTTCAGCAGCTTGCCGAATATCCACAGCAGCAGGACCGCCACGAGCGTGCCGATGAGAATGACGAGCCACGGGGGATAACCCTGAAACGGATCCTCAGCGGGTGCGGCTTGGGTGAGTGCGGCAATGAGCATGCGCGAGAGCGCAGAAGGTGGAACACCCGCGCCGCCGCAGTCGAGCGCGCGATTGCGTCCCCAAAAACTTCGGTCGGGCAGACGGCGATTCACCGATAATGTAAATCAAATCGAAATCGTGAACCCGATCGATGCCTTCATCAGCGGAGATCAGGGTTCTTCTCTGGTTGCCTCCCGTAAAATGAATTGCCCCACGGCGCGGCGGGGGTCCTCCTAATCTGGTGCAATCCAAACCGCAGCTCCTCGCGTGGCTCACGTGCGATGGTGTCCATATCGACCCAGGCTCGGGCAAGCACACCATCCTCGGGATCTTTTCGAACATTCAGGCGCGCCACTTTCCGGTCACGCACCCGTTCATGATCTGGTTCCTGACCATCAGCGACTGTGCGCCCGGCTCCCACAAGCTGCGGATCTCGATGGGACTGGATGCCGCCAATCCGCAGCCACTGCTCGAACGGCCGTTCGAATCCCAAAGCCCGCTGCATCGCATCAATCTCATCAACGAAATCCGCAATCTCACCTTCCCCCAGCCCGGCGACTACTCGCTGCTGATCGAAATCGACGAAGAGCCCATCTTGGCCACGAACCTCACGGTATCCGCTTAAGGGACTAACGGACTAAAAGACCAAGTGGCGAAGGGACCAGAGACCAGGGACCAGGGACCAGAGACTAGAGACCGCGGCCCACAGCCAAAACACTCGGACGGCTCGGTCTCACTTTCACTCTCACCTTCTGACCTCTGACCTCTGACATCTGACCTCTGACCAAATGCCCACTTCCTTCGATCTAATCGGTGTCGGTTCACCGATCATGGATTTACTGGCCCGCGTGCCGGATGACTTTCTGCGCCAGCACGTGGCCGGTGACAAAGGCGGCATGGTGCTCGTCGATGCGGCCGAAATGCAGCGCATTGTCGGACTTCTCGACGGCGAACCCGCATATGCGACCGGCGGCTCGGCGGCAAACGCCACGTTCAATGCCGCGCGACTCGGGTTGCGCGCCACGTTTCTCGGCAAGCTTGGCAACGACGATCTCGCGCGCGTCTATCGCAACATTTTCGAAACCACCGGGGTGGACGGCAGCCGCTTCAAATCCGCCCATTGCGCCAACGCGCGCTGCCTCGCGCTCGTCACCCCGGATGCACAACGCACCATGCGGACGTGCCTCGCCGCTGCGATGACGCTGTCGCCAGCCGAGATCACCGCGGCCGACTTCCAGGACTGCCGGCACGCTCACGTGGAGGGTTATCTCGTGTTCAACCGCGCCCTCGCCGACGCCGTGCTGGCCGCGGCACGCGCGGCAGGATGTACCACCAGTCTCGACCTCTCGTCGTTCGAAGTCGTCAACGCGTCGCGCGACTGGTTGTTCGCGCAATTCCACAAAGGCATCGATGTCGTGTTCGCGAACGAGGACGAGATTCGCGCGCTGTTTCAGGATCACACCTCCGACTACGCCACGCTCGCGCGACGGCTCGCCGGCCTCGGCGTGCTCGCGGCGGTAAAGGTCGGCCGGGACGGCGCGTGGCTCGCCGAAGGCGGCGAGCTGCACCGGGTCGAACCCGTAATGGTCGCCGACGTCATCGACACGAACGGCGCGGGCGATGCATGGGCGGCCGGATTTCTTTTCGGCCACCTGCGCGGCTGGCCGCTGCCGAATTGCGGCGCACTCGCATCGCTGCTGGGCGCCGAAACGGTCATGCACATGGGCCCGATTATTCCGGAGGCCCACTGGCAGATCCTCCATCCCCGCGCGATGGCACTGGGACCGAAAACCGCCGCCCCGGAACGCATGGCGGGTTAATCGGAAACGTCATTTCGCTGGTCAGCCGGGCGCAACCGGCACAGGCATGAAGCGAGATTGGCGTCCAGCGTTATGAGAAGCCCCTTGAGATTGGCGGCCGTGTGGTCGAGCCGTCGCATCAGCACGCCCTCGTCCGGCGTTCGGACGCTCACGCTCGCGTTGATGCTTGGCCTGCTCGAGCCGGCGCAATCGTCCCCCGTCTTCGCCGGACAGGTGACTTCGCCGAAGCACGACGCCGGGAATCCGTTCGATGCCCAAGTGGACGCCAACCTGGCGCGGCTCACGTCCAACGCTCCAGCCGTCGAAGCTCGCGCAGCAGAGTCCCTGGGATTCTTGCGGGCCTATCGGGCCGAGCCGGCGTTGCTCGCGAAGCTGCGCAGCGGAAGCACCGACGTGGCACGGCAAGCCGCGCTGGCGCTGGCTTGGTGTGGCGGCCGCGCGGCGGTCCCGACGTTGATCGAGGCGTTGGGCGGAGCCGACTGGTTTACGCGCCAGGCTGCCCACGTGGCCTTGACGAACCTCACGGGCATGGAGTTTCCCTTCAATGCGCTGGCCCCATTGGCGCAGCGTTCCAACGAAGCCAGGTTATGGCGTGAGTGGTGGGCGACAGTTCCGCCGGACCATCCACCGAAAGAGTTGCTCGATCTGCTCGGCGGTCCCCGCGCTTTGGGTGGCAGCGTGACCGTGTCCAGCGCCTACAAGGGTCCGGCCGATGTATTGATCGATGGCCAAATCGGGCCGGGCTTCTGGCAGACCAGGAATGTCAAGCCGCCGCAGTGGTGCGTCATTGACCTCGGGCGAGTGGCCGAACTCGAACGGGTGACGGTGCATCAATACGGGCCGGGCTTTTGCCTGACGGAATACGAACTGGCCCTCAGCTCCGACGGCAAGTCGTTCACGTCCGTGCGCCGGGAGAAGGGCCTCACGCCCGTCGAGTTGGTGATCGCGTTTGCGCCGCGGCCAGCGCGCTACGTCCGGATTACCAGTTTCGGCGCCCAGAATCCGACGTATCCAACTTCGTTCTACGAAGTGGAGGCGCGGGAACGACTCCCGGCAGCGGCGCCCCCAAACGAGCCGCTTGCCTGGCGACAGGAACGGGGCGCGCGGGCGATGGGAGCGCTGGGAGGGAACGGCGCCTCGACCGCCCTCATCGACTTCCTCGGCCAATCGCCAGTGTCGGCCTCCCCTCACCGCTCGACCGTCCGCGCCGCCATCCGCTCCCTTGGCCGGTTGCGCGAAAAGGCTGGCTTCGAATACCTCGTGCACCTCCTGAAGAATCCCATGTGGGCGCGGGCCGCGGCGGACGCCCTGGGTGAATTTGGCGACCGCCAGGCGGTGCCGGCTCTGCTCAAGGCCTACGAGCGCTACGCCAAGCGGCTCGATGGAAAGGATCCGGCCGAAGTGCCCGCCGACGACAAAATGACTTTCCCGAGCGAAGACCGGATGCTCGAAACCCCCTACTGGATCGCTTACGCGCTCTGCCGGCTGCCGATTGATGATTCCAACGATCGCGAGGCACTGCGTCGTCTGGCGCCGCTGGTGATGGCCAATCTGCCTGGCGACCACGACACGTTCATTCTCTACCAGCCCGAGGTGGGCCATCTCCTGACCCGGCATTTGCTGGATCAGGCCGGTCTGCGGCAGGAGGCGTGCGAACACGCGTTGGTCTCGCTGGGGCAGCCGCGTCGCGGGGCGGCTTCACCCGAATCCCGGGCATGGCCTCTTTTCCCGCGACGGCGGATGGCCACCTGGCTGCCGGCGGTCAGCACCGAAAAGGAAGACTTGCCGCGGCTGGTTGCGCTCCTCGAGGACAAGGAGCACTGGGTGAGACTGAATGCGGCGAAAGCGCTCGCCTGGTTGGGCGACGCTCGCGCCGTCAAGCCGCTGGCGGGGTTGCTGGCCGAGGCGAAGCCCGAAGCCGATTTCGGTTACAGCGGCACGTTCAAGGACGAGGAATACAACGACCCGGCTCCGCGCTGGCGGGAAGGCCTGGTTCGCGCCCTCGGCCTGCTCGGTGCCGCGGAGCACACGGCGCTCATCGCCAGGATTATGAATGATGAGCGTTCGGTCCTGGAAGTCCGCCGGGCCGCCGCAGAGGCGCTGGCGGACCTTGGTCAGACCGAAGCCATGGCGGCGTTGAAACGGGCGGCGCTGGAGCATGATTTCTTCAACATTCGCCGCGTGGCGGAAGATGCGCTGCGCGCGAGAGGGGTACCGCTGCCTGAACCTCGTGGCAGCCCGCCCGAGTATGTCTTTCCCAACCACGGTCAGAGTGTCCCGGCTTCGCCGGCTGCGGTTCATACTCGCGAGGCGGCTGCGCCCGCCCTGCCGAGCGACGCCCTTGTATTCATCAAGGGGGATAACGACGTGCCCAACACGCCGCAGACTGTCGAACAGACGGATCGCTGGCGACAAACGTACGTCGTCACCGATGAAGGGCCCACGTATCGGCCGGGAAACAACCTCTATATACTCCGCCCGGCACGTTCCGACGGGACGGTAACGCCGCTGACCACGTTCACGGAAGGCTATGTGGCCGAGCCTGAAGTTTCCTGGGACGGCTCGCACGTGGTCTTCTGCCATCGTGGCCGGAAGGATCCCTGGTGGCAGATCTACACGATTGGGGTCGACGGCCGTGGCCTGAAACAGTTGACCCAGGGTCCCTACCACAGCATCGGGCCGGTGTGGTTGCCGGACGGCCGGATTGTTTTCGCTTCCAGCCGGCTGGGAGCGCGGGACGAATATCACGGCTATTTGTGCACGGCCCTGTGCGTGATGAACGCCGACGGCTCCGGTCTTCAGCAACTGGCCGCCAACATTGGCCGCGACAACGAACCGGCCGTGCTGATGGACGGACGGATCGTCTTCAGCCGGCTGGAGGTTTTCTACTCGCGCAACAAGACCGAGCTGACCCTCCATGCCATGCATCCTGACGGCACGCACGACGTGGTCCTCTACGGACCCGAGCGGCGGCGATTCTGGCGCGAGTTGAACCACGGCGCCCCGGATCCGGCCGACGTGCAGGAGGCGCCGCTCACGCATCGCGTGCTGCGCATGACCCAGCCGCAACCGATGCCTGATGGCCGCCATATCATCGTCTCCACTCAGGGCGGGTTGACACTCGTTGGTCCCAGCCGCGACGCGGAGACGCTGTTGTGCCCCGACTATAAAGATTACGCCTACACGACGCCGTTTCCCCTGCCGGATGGCCGGGTGCTTTGCTCGGTCACACCCAGGACGCCGGACCGAAAGCAAGTGGACCTGGGCATCTATTTATTCGATCCGGCCACCGGCCGCCGCGAACTGGTCTATAATGATCCCGCCACCGCCGACTATGAGGCCAGACCCATCATGGCGCGCCCCAAGCCAGTCACGCTTCCCGGGCAGTCGTCGCGCGAGCACAACGGGCGGTTTCTCTGCGCGTCGGTTTTCAACACCCAGGAGGCTGACGTGCGCGTGCGCGGCCGGCTGGTGCGGGTGATCGAGGGCGTTCCGCAAGTCGCCCGCCATGCGACGCAAACGACGCCCGATGAAGTCTGGAAGAACCACGGCGGCACTCTCGCGCGTGTCCTCGGGACGGCGCCACTGGCGGCGGACGGCTCGTTCTTTCTGGAAGTGCCCGCGGATCGCCTGCTGCACCTGCAGGTCCTGGACAGTGACCGTCGCGTGGTCGGAAATCAACTCACCTGGAATTCTCCGCGTCCGGGTGAGACGAAATCCTGCGTTGGTTGTCACGAACGCCCGGATACGGCAGCGAAAACGCGGGTGACCCTGGCCGCGCAGCTGCGCCCGCTCGACTTTCTGCCCCGGGGCGACGAATTCGCCTACCGCGCGAAAGCCTGGTTCAAAGGGAGCCTGCCGTCGGAGATCGAGGAACGCACCCGCACGGTCCGCGCGGTGAATTTATTGGGCCGGTGAGGGCGACTGCTCGCCGCAGGCGAACCTCTTTTTCCGAGCGCAGTCTTGGAACGCAAGCCGCGAGCATGAGTTAACCGCAAGGAACGCAAAGAGCGCAGAGAAACTGCTCCTCTGCTCCTTTGCGTTCCATGCGTTCTTTGCGGTTAATTCCATCTCCCTTCGGTTGCGACGGTGCCGCTCTGTGGCCTCGGTGACCCAAGGATTGGGTATTCAAATTCGTCGCGAACACGTACGTTCCGAATCGATATCGGCACACTCCACTCCTAAATGAACCCACATTCTCGTCTGCCTCCGTGAAAATCCAGTTTCCCTCCCGTTACCTGCACGCCGTCCTTTTCACCGCCACGCTGGCCGGTGTGGCGGCGGGTGTCCCGGCGGGTGAAATCCGCCATCGGTTCCTCGCCGTCGATGAATCCCGCACCCAGTTGCACTACGTCGACCAGGGTAATCCGTCGCGTGATTGGACGCTCACGCTGCCCTGCAAGCATCGCGACCTGCAACTGGTGGGCCGGAACCGGCTGCTGATGAGCTGGCCGGAGGGTTACCGCGAATTCGATCTCGGCACCCGGAAGATCGTCAAAGAGGTGAAAGGATACCAGGGCGCCTCGACGGCCCGGCGGCTGCCTGACGGTCGCACCGTACTCTCGTGCAATTTCCAGGGCGTGACCGTCTACGAGTTGGGAGCGGACGACCAGGTGCTCCGGAAAGTGAGCTTCAAGACCGGCGCCACGCGGGTCCTGCGTCGCACTTCTGAGGATACACTCCTGTTTGGCAGCGGGCCGCAACTGTTCGAGGGCGATTGGAGCGGCCGGATCCTCAGGACATTTACGCTTCCGGGAAAGAGCTGGGTTTACCAGGCTCTTCGTCAGCCCGATGGCCACCTGCTCGTCGCGGGCGGATACAACCCGGCATTGTTCGAGCTCGACCCCCAAGGCCAGGTCGTGCGTGCACTCGGGAACGAGGCAACGACTGAGGCGCAGTCCAGCGGCTGGTATTTTTTGGGCGGTTTCCAGATCCTGCCCAGCGGCGACGCGGTCGTGTGCAACTGGACCGGCCACGGCCATGACGACAGCCGCAAGGGCCCGCAGATCCTCCAATTCAATCGGGCCGGCGAGGTGGTCTGGAAGTGGCACGACCCTCAGCGGGCAGGCTCGATCAACGGCGTGCTGATCCTCGACGGGCTCGACGCGGCCGTGTTGCACGATGACGTGGGCTTCGTGCTCGGCCCGGTGAAATAGCCCGATTTTTCTCAGTGAGCCGCCGCCTCTCCCCAACTCAACCACGGATGGCCGCTCTCCAGGGCATCTGCCCCCGCATCGGTGTTTACCTCCGCCGCGCCACCCTCCTCACCGCGGTGGGTTCGCGAGGGGAGCGGGTTGAAGGCGGAGGTTTTTTGAGTAAGCTGAAGCGCAGCAACGACACAAACCGGCAAGCGAAAGGAATCCCATGACCCGCTATGTCACTCTCATTCGTTTCACCGATCAGGGCGCCCGCACCCTCGGGAAAAGCTCCGGCCGCGCACTGGCCTTTCGCCAGGCCGCTGAAAAGGAAGGCGTGAAGGTCGAAACCCAGCTCTGGACGGCGGGTTCCTGCGACGGCGTGCTCATCCTGAGCGGCGACGAAAAGAAAAGGGCCGATAAGGGACAGGCTGTTTTGCAGTTGCCTCCCAGGGCAGCGACGTTCGCGAAATTCCCAACGAACAAAGTTCGCGGGCTCCGGCGAACCAAAAAAGCGCTCCGGGGGCGCACCGCGCACCGCCCTGGTGGCCGACAGATTCCATGTGTGTCGAAACGGCACGGTAATCAACCTACTGGCTGATCGAGCCACCCAATATAGGTCCACTCTTTGTCCGGGGATGATTCGCTTCAAATACCCGGCAGGTACCCGGATGCCGTCCGGCGGTCGAACAAGGAGTCGAGGTGTGACAAGATGGCCGCCCGCCGGGGTTTTGGGGTGATCTGGAAGCGCGTTGATGCCCGATGGTCAGATGGCCAGATGGGCGGATGATCGGAGGCTCATAAAGGGGACAGCCGCTGATAAGGGAAGCCGCTGATGAAGGGACAGGTTAATTCCACAGACTGCCGCTCGACCGCCCGCGCGGCCACGCTGAGCTGCGGCAATATCCCGGCGCCGATAAGGGAGGCGCCGATAAGGGACAGGTTGATTCTACAGTTTGGCATTCAGCTTGAGCCGGCGGGTTCCGATAAGGGACAGGCTGATTCTACAGTTTCCGATAAGGGACAGGTTGATTCTACAGTTTGGCATTCAGCTTGAGCCGGCGTATTCGGCGGCAGTGCCCCGTCACTGCGGCAGTATTGACCTGTCCCTTTCGCGGCCATCCCTTTCGCGGCCACGTCACTGCGGCAGTATTGACCTGTCCCTTTCGCGGCCACGATGGGCGTCACTTCTCCCGGAGTACGGTCTTCGGCCTGCAATGGGTGAGCGGGCGGGATGCGCCCCTCAGGGCACGGCTTCACGGTGGCGCGGCCGCACCGCTTCACCGTCTCACCGCTTCACCGCATCACCGCATCACCGCATCACCGCATCACCGTCTCACCGCTCACGGCTTCACCGGTTCCTCGTCGGGCCGCATCTTTCCACCGGTTTCGGGGGCAAAGAAAATCACGACCAGCCCAACCAAATACACTGACGCCATCGTCATGGCGGCTTTTCGATAATCGCCGTGGAAGAACTGGGTGAGATAGCCGGCGCCGAGTACACCAAAGCCGGTGAGAACACGGCCGACGTTGTAGGCGAAACCCTGCCCCGAGGCCCGGATATGCGTCGGGAACAACTCGGGCAGGTATTTCGGGAGCCAGCCAAAGTAAGCCGTCACAAACAGACCGGCCACCATCGCAAGCATGCCGACGCGGAAATCGAATTCCGTCGTCAGCCCAAACAGCGCCATTACCGAGATCCACGTCGCACCGCAGAGGAGCAGCCAGGAGCGCTTGTTGCCGAGCCAGCCGGCCAGCACCCCGCCCATGAAACCACCGGCCACCTGTCCGACCGACTGCCACTGCGACACGATGGCCTTCGCCGTTCCCGCCTGGGCGGTCCCTTCGGCGATCTTGTCGATGTAGGTCGCGAGCCAGAGAAACGAACCCCACGTACCCAGCAACGCGACGGTGGACAACAGGCTGCCGACGATCACGGACCGGCGATATTGCGGCGAGAAGAGCTCACGCAGCGAGACCTTCGCGTGCTTCGCGCGGGATTGACGCCATTTCGTCGGCTCCGGCACGAACCAGATCACCGGCAAGCTCAGGAGACCGATGACAAATCCCATCCCGATGACCCAGCGCCACGAGGCCCCCTGCGCCAGCATCGCCCGCGAGTAAGTGGCGGCAATCAGGTAGCCCACGTTCGCGGCGGAACCGATCGCGCCGGCCAGCACCGCGCGATTTTTTTCCGGCCAGGTCTCCACCACCAGCGCGACGCAGAGCGGCCAGGTGCCGCCCAACCCCATCGCGCCGAGAAATCGATACGCCGCCAGATGCACCCAGTGCGTTGAGAACGCCGACAGCCCGGTGAAGAGCGAGTACGTGAGCACGGCGAAGATCAACACCCGCACCCGGCCATACTGATCGCCCATCCGGCCGAACCATACTCCGCCGACGGCCGCGCCCCACAGCCACATGGCCATGGACAGGCTGAAGTAGAATCCGATGTCGCCTTCGCTCCCGCCGGGAATCAAGTCCTTCAGCGCGGCACGGGTCATCAAGGCATACACGCCTTGCTCAACCCCATCGAATCCCCAGGCAAGGAGTGCGGCGGCCAGTGCCAGCCAGCGGTAGAACGGCTTGTCCACGTAGATATCACGTTCAGGCGTCATGTGCGGTAAGGGCTTAAGCGGACCCGATCCTCATTGGAAGCGTGCGGGAGGTGCGAAATGCGGCAGGTTAGGAACGCGGGATTCTTCCAACAGTTCAAGCGCCGCTTCGGAAAAAAGAAGGAGCAGAGGGGCGGAGGGGCGGAGGGGCACCGGAGCGGAGGAACGGAGGGGCGGAGGTGCGGAGGTGCGGAGGAGCGGATGGTCGGATGGTCGGATGGTCGGAGACGAAATCCAGCCGGGTAAAAGGGACAGGTTAATTCTACAGTTCTGGGGCGTCCCGCGCGGGGCGACTAGAAGGGACAGGTAATTTCTACGGTTCCTCCGCTCACGGCCGGACCGCCGTGCCGTCGCGCCGGCGGACGGGCTCCCAATATCCGGGATGCGCGGGCAGCGGATATTTTTTCGCCTTCTCCTCGTCGAATTCCACGCCCCAGCCCGGGGCGTCGTTGTGGATGGCATATCCATTCTCGATCGTGTGCGTGCCGGGAAACACCTCGCGCGTCGCATCATTGAACCGCGTCGTCTCCTGGATGCCGAAATTGTGGATGTTCAGGTCGAGATGGATGTTCGCGGCGTGCCCGATGGGGCTGAGATCTCCCGGCCCGTGCCACGCCGACCGCACGCCGAACCACTCCGCGAGCGCGGCCATCTTCCGGGCGGGAGTGAAACCTCCAGCCTGCGTGATGTGCACCCGCAGGTAGTCGATGAGCCGATCCTTGAGCAGCGGGACCCATTCGTGCGGGCTGTTGAACAACTCTCCCATCGCGATCGGCACCGAGGTGCGCGCGCGCAACTGCGCGAACCAGCCGTTCTGCTCCGGCGAAAACGGATCCTCGATGAAGAACGGCCGATACTGCTCGAGTTCCCGGCACAGGTTGATCGCGTGGTTCGGTTCAACGCGTTCGTGAATGTCATGCAGGAGTTCAACCGTTTCGCCGCACGTGCTGCGGATGTGCGCGAACATCTTCGGCACCGCCTTGAGATACGGCAGCGCATCCATGTGCTGATCACCCGGCAGCCCGAAGCCCGCGGCGCGAAAGTCCGGATTCTTGCTGAGGTGCAGCGCGCCGTAGCCGCCCGGCTGAATCCGGATGTGGCGATAACCTTCCGCCTGCCTCGCTTTCACCTGGTCTTCCAGCTGCTTGAGATCGCCCGCGCTGCAATGGGTGTAGGTGTCCACCGCGAAGCGCGCGCGGCCGCCGATCAACTGGTACACCGGCATTTGTGTCCGCTTGCCCTTGATGTCCCACAACGCGAGATCGAGCCCGCTGAGCGCGTTGTTCATCACCGGCCCGTTGCGCCAATACGAACTCGTGTAAGCGTTCTGCCAGATGTCCTCGATGTCGTCGACGTCCCGCCCGCGCGCGAAGGGATCAAGGTATTCGTTGACCGCCGTGACCACGGTGAGCGGTCGCTGATTATACGTGCCGCAGCCGAGCCCGTAGAGCCCGGGTTCGGACGTATCGACCCGGATGACCACGAAGCGAATCGTCCCCTGCGTCGCGCACGTGATGGCGCGGACCTTGGTGATTTTCACCGCTTTTGAACCGCGGTTCGCGCGCCCGCTGGCGGCCTCCGCCGCCTGGGCACCGCGATCGACGAAACCAACCGATGAGAGCCCGGCGCCGAGTCCGAGCGTTTTGAGAGCGAGCCGGCGGGAGATGGTCGTGTTCACAAGAAAGCAATTGGGTGAAAAACGCGGGGGAAAGGCAGCGTCAGTGCGCATTCGCATATCATGAATTTCCTGTCGTGCCAGCCCGGTGAAGCAGCCTCGGCATTTTAGGGCGGCTCCTTGGCGTCACTGCTTTCGAGCCCAGCCTCGGCCGCAAAATCGGCCAACCTCCGCTACCGATACCGACCGAACTCATCGTAGGCCGCGATCAGCGCCAGGACATTCTCGGTCGGCGTGTCACCCTGGATGTTGTGCGCGGTACTGATGATGTAGCCGCCGCCCGGCGCCAGCGCTTCGACTCGATCCCGCACTTCGGCGCGCACGTCCGCGGGTGCGCCGAAAGGCAATGCCCGCTGGATGCCAATGCCGCCTTGAAAACAAATCCGGTGGCCGAACTCGGCCTTCATCCGGCGGAAATCCATTTCCGCCACACCCGGCTGCAACGCCTGCAAAATATCCAGCCTGCAATCCACAAACTTCGGCAGCAGCCGGAAAATCGAACCGCACGTATGATGCATGACCGGCACGCCCGCGGCGTGCGCAATTCGGATGTAGCCTTCGAAGCCCGCGCGCAGGCGCTGCTCCCAGAGCTCAACGGAACACAGCGGTCCTCCCTGCTGGCCAAAGTCATCGCCCGTCACCAGCACGTCGATCATGCCGTCCGCCGCCTCCAGGATGCGCGTCAGGTACTCGTTGTAGAATGCAGTCAACCGATCCGTGATCGCCTGAAAAATCTCCGGCTCGGTCAGCATGTCCATCAGCGCCTGATCGATGCCGCGCAGGTACATCGCCGGTTTGAGTTGCGCGAAGCGGTTGAGCCGGTCGCCCATGAACGCCACGACCCGGCCGCGTTCGCGCACCGCCTTCGCCTCCGCGTGAACAGGCGTGTAGTCAAACCAGTCGGGGCTCGGCCAGAACTCGTAGTCATCCAACTGGCGGCAGTCGGTGACAGCGGCGAGTGGGAACCGCGTCACCGAGTGGTAGCTCTGCTCCCGCTCGCCCGTGCCGACGGTCTGCTTGAGCCGCGGCACGCCCCAGATATCGTTCGCGGAACCATCCGGATGGACGACCAGCCTGGGCCCGATGTAACGCGGTCCTTCGATATAGCGGATATCGATGTCGAAATGGTCGAGCACCGCGCTGGCGTCGGGGAGATTCAACCGCCGGCACAGCTTGCCGTAGGTCTCAGATGTCGCCCAGAAATCACGAGGCACGCGGTCCGGTTCCTGATGCTGAAGCGCCCGAAAAACTCGTTCACGAGAATCCATCGCGGCTCAGGTTCAGGCAGAATCTCCAGTCCCGGGCAAATGTTGTCGCTCTCACAACGCAGACTTCACCCCTGGCCGCCCGCGCAATCGGGCTGCCGACCAAGAACGTCGGTTCTTGGTTATTGGGTATTTCGCTCCTCGCCCCAGTCCCCATAACAAATAACCAAACCGGGCGTCACAAATAATTGGACATACGATGGAGGGACGACCTCTGCGTCGTCCGCCTCCGGGTCAACCTACGTTTCGACTTTTCCGAATGGAATGTGCTTCGGAATACGACCGGCCCTGCCAAGGGCAGGCAAGCCGCGCCGCTTGCCCGCCTGCGGCGGGGAGGCGGGCCCTCCATCTATGTCCGAAATCTAACGACGTTGGGTTTAATAACCCCCGAGCCCTCCGCTATGCGCCTCTCACCCGCATCCGGCAGGTGAAGCACCAGCGGCCGCGGACATTCTGGATTTTGATCAGCAGCTGGTTCTTTCCCGGCTTCAACCTCAGCGGGACCACATCGTCATCCAGCCGGCTGGTTCGCGCCACCCACTTGTCGTTCACCAGTTCGCCATTGAGCCAGATCTTCACCCCATCGTCGCTGCCGATGCCCAGCCACGCGTCGGCCGCGTCGGGCGAATCGAACTCCGTCCAAGCGTAACCGATACAGTAGTCGTGGCTGTTGTAGCTTGCGCCCTCGAGGAAATCGACGCGCCCGTGGTCCGCGGTCAGCCGCTTCCAAACCAGTTTCTCGCCGTCGACCTCCTGCCTCGTGCCCGCGACCGGACGGACGCTGGCGGCGCCGGCATCGGCGAACCAGTCGCTGTTGAACGAATTCACCTGCGAGGCGGTGGAAACCTGATCGGATTTGCCCGCGGTCACGGCCTTGAGCATCACCGTGCCGTCGGGCCCGATGTGATCGATCATCGAGAACACCTGCTCCGGCACCCGCACCGGCTTCAGCGCCAGCCATTGCTTGAGCGGCACATCAATCCGCGCCTCGCCCTTCACCCAGGCGGCATCGGCCGCGAGCTTGGGATCGACCGGCTCGATCTTCAGCGCATAGGAATACGTCGCAGCCACCGGCACACCGTGATCGATCGCCGGCAGAAAAATTCCACCGCGACGCAGCGCCTCGGTAAGCGCGCCCGAGAGCGACGCGGGAAGCTGCGACGTCGGCAGCAATTCGATTTGCGCGACGCTGCCGTCGGCGGCGACTTCGAACTTCGCGTCGACGCGCGTGACACCGCGCTCACGCAGCGCATCTGTTCTCAACGGATCGATGAGCAGGACCGGTTCGACCTTCGCCTCGGCGAATTGTACCGGTCGCGTCGCGCGCAGGTAATGCAGCCGATCGCGGGCACTGCGCGGATTGGCCGGATTCAGTTGCCAGAGCACGTCGCTCGCGCGATCGACGAACTGCATCACCTCGCCGACATCGTTCGCGGGGCCGCCCAGAAGCGGGATGCCTTCCCGCGTCATGAGCACCATCACGAACCCGACGCCGGTAGCGAACTGCGAGATTCGCCGCATTCCGGACTGTTTCTCCGGATCGGCGACGAGCCACGTGCGGGCATTCGGCAGGCTGCGGACGTTCAGGTTCGACTGGCGCGTGGACCACACGACTGCGGCCACGCGGTCCGGATACACGCGCTGCACGCGGTTGATGAAAGGCGCCAGGTTATCGAGCAGGAAGTGCGGCTGCTCCGCATCGCGATCGCGGCGTCCTCCGTACAGCACAATCAACAACTCCGGTTCGGGCACGGCCGCGAAGTCGAAGGGCAGCTGCTGTCCGCGGTCCGCCTTTCGCAACCGGCCGATCAGCTCGCGCGTCGCCTCCCCTTTCGCGTCGCTCCACCGTCCGCTGCGGGGAGGACGACTCGCGATCGCGTGATGAAATCGCACGCAGTCCTCCAGCGACAGCATCCGCATCGGCAGAAACTTGCTCGACGTCGCGCCCGTGCGAAACATCGCCATCGGACCAAGCGTCTCCACCGGTTCGCCGCGAAAGCTCGCGCCCTTGACGTCCTTCCACTCGGTGTTTCCTGGCGTGGCGGCCCATGACGCAGCAGCCGCAACCGTGAGCAGGGCGATCGAAACGGCGGGCCTGGGGCGCAGCATCATCGGGCAGTCGAAATGGGGTCTGCCAACCGAGGACGTCGCGCCGGTCGCTGTCAATCACGCGCAGGTTGCGGAATCGACAACTCGCGCGGGCGGAATCGTGCGCGGCTTCACCATCGTTCCACCCGCCGGAGGAAATGCTTTTCCTCGCCTTCGGGCACACCGAGACAAAGAAACACTCCTTCGCGCGGCACCCGCGCGATAAACTCGTCGAGTTCCTCGAACGGGACGTCGACGAGCACCGACTTGCCGGCGGCGAGGATACGCTTCAGCAACGGAATCCACTGCACAATCGGCCAGTCGGGACCGAGCCCCTGGACCCACTGGATCGCCTGGATGTCGGGCTGATCGAGGATGACATCGAGGTGCCGCGCGACCCCCTTGCCGTCGACATGAAAGACAGCGCGCTCCATGCCGACCATCTCGGTGCGAATGCCGGGCAACGCGAAGCGCTTGAAATATTCCGTCGACACCATTGTCGACATATCGGAGCTCGGCACATGAAACCGCCCACGGCACGGGATATCGATCCAGGTGATCGAGGGCTGCCGCGCGGGCAGCAGCATGGCCTCGAACCAATCGAATATCCGGTGGAAATCGCGCCCGGCCAGTTCCAGGAGCGGTGCGAGCTTTTCCGGCTCGACCGCCATGGCCGTGAACAGCGCCTCCGTCCCAATCCACGCGGCGACACAATCCAGCCCGGCGTGAAGATCCGTGTAGCCCACCCAATAGCGATCCCCACAGCGGGCCAGCGCCGCCCGCGTCATTTCCTGGAGCTTCTGGAAGTACACACTGGCAAACGGATCGCCGCGCAAGATCGAGTGGTCCTCGAGATCCGAGATCACGGGCTCGAACCACGACGTGGTCTCCGCGAATTCGAGCCTTCCTGCATAAAAAGCGGAATAGGCGCTCGGGCCGAGGTTCGGCATGAACAGCGGAAACGTCTCGGCATGGAAGGTCTTTCCCGCGATCGAACTTTCGAAGCTGTCGAGTTGGTAATCGGTGTCGAACCAGCGCGCCTCGAGTGACGGCCAGCGATTGCGGTCCAGTGGCTCTCCGGTCTCGAACTGGGCGTTGTGTTTGTAGAAGCGAACCGGCGGCCGATCCAGCACCGCCTGCTGAAACCACGCTTCGATCCGCCCGATGCAAGTCTCGTAGTCGGGCTTCGTCGCCAGCGCGGCGAGCTCCCGTGGCGGAACCGGCGGCACTATCGTTTTAGCCGGCATGGAAGTGAGTGGCCGAGCAATTCGCGGGTTCCGGCCGGAGCCATCACGCGTAACACCGGACGGAAAATAACGCGATGGGCGCGCCGCCCTCCGGCGCGTCGAGTTCGATCGTGAGCTGGCGCGTGCGGCAGGGCTCGGCGAACGTGAGCGTTCGCTGCGAGTGATGATTGTCGCGCACCTCAGCGAGCAGTCGACGATCAACCTCGAACACGCGGGCGTGCGGGACGCAGAACGGCATCACGCTTTCCGGATGGACCATCAGCACCGACTCGAGCGGATGATCGAAGTCGGTGTCGAAACACAGTACTACGCGCGATACCGTGACCGGTTCCGGCCATTCGAGAATAAGCGTGCCGATCTTTTCGCCGATGCCGGCGACCCACGCGTTCGGCTGCGTCGTGGGACGGTTGATACCGTTGCAAAGATTCCCGGGCCCAAACGCCTCCAATGGTGGCGAAATCGCCAGCGCCAGGTTTTTGCCGCGGGGCCGCCGCTGCGGCAGCCAATACTCGAACGTGTCGAATCCCGCCTCCGGCGGCGGCGACTGCACGCGCGATTTGCCGACGGCCTTGTTGAAGTCTTGCGTCAACGCGAGCACGCCCGTGAGCCGCTGGTCGCTCAAGTGCAGCTGCAACGCCGGATTCGGCGCCAGCCGCACGAACCCATAGCGTGGTTCGTCGATGGTGACGGGAAACTCGACGCAGATTGTCCTGCCGGCTCCCGCGGAGACCGCGACGGACGATCGGGCCAGCGTGCGATCCGGCGTAAAATTGCCGCGTCGTTCGGCGGTGCCGAGTTCGAACTCGGCCATCGTGTCTCGCGCCACATCCGCGACGAACGTGAAGCTCGGGCACGGGCCGGCGCCGAGTGGCAGCATCATCGCCCATGCCGTGTCGAGCGGAAGCCGGTCCGCGCCCGCGGGCAGGTCGGCCAGCAGGCAGGTGCTCGACGCGCGGATCTGCGCCCGCGGCGTGAGATCGTCCGCGTCGTCGAGCGCCACTTCCGGGATATATTGTCCCGCGCGAAGCAGCTGCATCTGCAATTCCGTCAGCGCCGCGCCTGCTCCCACCTCGCGCGGCGTCAGCCCGCGCCTCACGCAAATCGCGGCCGCGATCGCGATGGCCTGCGCCCCATGCGAACACGTGCCCATCACGCGCGTGGAACCAAACGCGACGTGCGACGCGCTGATGATCCGTCCGGCAAGGAAAAGATTGCTGAGATTCCGCGCGTGGAGACAGCGATAGGGAATCTGATAAACGCCCTTCGCGTGCCATTGGGTGCAGCCCGGCTGTTCGCTGAACACGCCGTCGGCCGGATGCAGATCGACGGCCCAGCCGCCGTAGGAGACCGCGTCCTCGTGGACCCGCTGCTCCACGATGTCGCGCTGGTTGAGGATGTAGTCGCCCTCGAAACGGCGGCTCTCGCGTTTGCCCGGTATCGTGCCGACCCATTCGAGCGTCATCGTCTCCGCCTCGGGAAACCTGCCCGAGTTCTTGATGTAGTTCCAGACGCCATACACGACCTTCCAGAGCTCCCACTTGATCTTCTCCGTGTCGTGCACGGTGTCGAGCCGGCCGCCCCACTCTATCCACCAGAGCCGGCAGCCGAAATCCTGCGCGTTGAGATCGAAGTAGCGCGGGATTTTCTCGATCCGATCGAGGGCAAACGCCGGCGGGACGAATTTCACCGGCCGGCCAACGTCCTTGGAATAGAAATACAGCGAGTGGCCGAGCAGCTCGTGCGCCGGCTGCCGCGGCGCGAACCCCTCCCCGAATTCCGTCCGGCCCTCGGCGCCGATCCGAAAGGCCGCGCCGGCGAGGAAACCGGCGATGCCGTCGCCGGAAGCGTCGCAGAAAAACCGCCCGGTGGCTTCGTAACGGGTCGAGTTCTGCGAGCAGAAGCCGCGCACCCGCGCGATCCGATCCGGCCCGTCCTTGTCCAGATCGTAGACCGCGGTGTTGAGCAGCAGCGTGATGTTGGGCTCGGCCGCCACCTTTTCCAGCAGCAGGGCATCCATCATCAGCGGATTGCCCTCACGATTGCGGAAAAGGTTTTCGAGCAGGATCTCGTCAATCACGCCACCCTCCCGCGCCCAGCGGTTGTTGTTCCCCAGGTGCGAGGTCGCGCCGAGCACCCACAAACGGACCTCGCTCGAAGCATTGCCGCCGAGGACGGGACGATCGTGGATGAGGACCACGCGAATCCCGGCGCGCGCCGCCGTGATCGCCGCGCAGGTTCCGGCCAGCCCGCCGCCCACGATGACGAGCTCGCCGGTGAGATGGACGGTCTTCAACTCGCGATGGTCGACCTGAGGCTCGTGAATCATGGCTTTCTCGCGAAGCGTGCCGTGAAAATTATTCCGATGATCATTTGATCGGTTTCCGCGCCGGCCCGAACCGCAGGAGCAGCCAGGCCAGCGGGTGAAGAAAAGCCATGACCAGGAACCACGACGCGTAACCCTGGCCCTGCACCAGCTGTAACACGCTGCCGAATACGGCGTGGATCGCGCGGTCGAGGAAGCCGGCCGGGGCAGCTGCGGCCGGCCCCGAGACCATCGCGGCGACCACGGTGTTCATGATGATGCCGCCGACGGAACTGCCGGCGGCAACGATCCCGAACACGCGCCCCAGGGATCGCTCGGGGACGATATCGACCACCATCGCGCCGAGATTCGTGAGCCAGGACATGTGTGCGAGCACGACGGCCGCGCTGAGCGCCAGCACCAAGGGGACGGAATCGGCCCAGGGCACGACCACGGAGAGGGGCACGACACACGCCGTCACCAGCATTGCCCGCAGCCGCGCCGCCGCCGGTGCGGCGCCGCGGCGGACCATCCGGCCCGAGATGATTCCGCCGGCCAGAGTCCCGATATCGGCGGCGAGGAAAATCAGCCACGTGATCGCCAGCCCTTTCTGAGTCACCGCGCGATCGGCGAAGAGGTACTTCGCGAACCAGAACTGGTAGAAGTACCACACGGGATCGGTAAGCAGCCGCGCGAGCAACAGCCGCCACACTTCCGGCCGCGAGAGCGCATCGCCCCAGGTCCAGACTTCACCGCCATGTCCGGCCGCCGCGGCATCACGCGCCAACGCTTCGTCCAAGGCCTGCTTCTGCCCGGCCGGCACGAGCGGATTGCGATCCGGTTCGCGGGCGATCCAAAGCCACGGCACCACCCAGGCCAGGCCGAGTGCGCCAGTGACGACAAATGCGCCCTGCCAGCCCCATCGGCCCGCGAGTTGCAGGACCAGAATTGGGGCGATGGTCGCTCCGATGGTGGCCCCGAGCGTATACAGGCCGATGGCCACTCCGCGTTCGTGCGCGGGAAACCAGCGCGCCACGATCTTCGGCGCGGCGAGCCAGTTGCCCGCTTCACCGAGCCCGAGCATGAACCGGAAGACGCCCAGCGATGCGGCCGAGCGCGCCAGTGCGGTGAGAATATTGGCCGTGGACCACCACACCACGAACAGCGCCAGCGACCAGCGCGCTCCGAATCGATCGACGATCGCGCCGGAGCCGAGATAGGCCAGCGTGTACGCGACCAGGAACAGGTTGACGATGTTGGCATAGGCCTGTTCGCCGAATCCGAGTTCCTGCTGAATCGTCGGCGCCAGCAGGGAGAGCGCCTGGCGGTCGACGTAATTCAACACCGCCGAGCCGAAAAGGAAAACCGCCAGCCACCACCGCAGCCGCGGAAGCCTGACCTTCCCTGGAGGATGCACAGGCGCGGCGGCAACGCCGCCCGTTAACTCGGGTTCAGCCGACATGTGGTTTCGACCGTCGCGCAACGGGCGCCACGTTTACCGGCGCCGGCGGGGATGCCCGCCTCGCAGGAGGATTCATCGACAAAACCGGAAGACGTAACAGTGACATGCGCACGGAGGTTTGCTGGCCGTGACCACGGCCACGAGGCCACGAGAGCAGGTTGGGATCGTGAGGCGGGAACAAAACTTGCGTTGGTGAAACCGTTGACCAAATCTCGCGCGCTCGATGGAACGTTGTACGCTGACCCAGGTTGCGAAGGCCGCCCGGTTGTCGGTCTCGACCGTCTCGATGGCGCTCCGCAACCACCCGCGCATCCCGGAGGTCACGACTCAACGCGTCCAGCGGATCGCCCGCAAGCTCGGCTACAAGGCGCATCCGTCGGTCGCGGCGCTCATGGCCCACATCAGGTCCGGCCGGCAGCCAAGGAGCCGCGAAAAAATCGCGTTCGTCTGGATCGAAGCTCAGCCGACGGAGCTCAACGTTCCGTTCAACCGGCAGACAATTGCGGGCGCACGACAGCGGGCGGAGCAACTCGGATACGAGCTCGAGGAATTCTGGCTGTCCGAGCCAGGGATGACGTCGCGGCGACTGAGCGACATCCTCAAGGCGCGCGGCGTCACCGGCGTCGTGTTCTCCGGCTGCGACCGGCAGACGGGAGTCCAGCTCGAGATGGACTGGGGAGCGCACGCCGCCGCGGTCATCGGCAATGCACCGTGGACGCCCGAATTGCACCGCGCCGCGCACCACCACTTCCTGAGCATGCGGCGCGTTCTCGCGGAACTCGCACGGCGCGAATATCACCGGCCCGCACTGATTCTCGATGAGCTGGTGAACGAGCGGGCAATCCGCGCCTCCGAGGCCGCCTTCGTGACGCATCACCCGGCGCCATCGCGCGCCCGGCAGCTCTTGCGCAAGGTTGCCGCCGCGGACGATCCGTCGCTCCGGTCGTGGCTCCGGCAGGTCCGACCCGATGCGGTCATCGTCAGTCGCACGCGTTTTCTCGCCGCGTTGCGATCCCATGCTGCCGCGCTCGGGAAGGACACCGGATACGTGACGCTCGAGCTCACGGCCGGTGAAAACAATATCAGCGGAATAGATCCCGGTCATCACCTCATCGGAGCCCACGCCGTCGACCTGGTGATCGAACAACTGTTTCGCAATGAACGCGGGATGCCGGCGGAACCGAAGAATGTGCTATTCGAGGGACACTGGGTCGAAGGCAACACGCTGCGCGCCGCGCCGTCAGTGCTGGTTCCGTAGCAGCCGAGGTCACGAGGCTGGAATTCTCAACTCACAACGGTCACTCCGGGAGCGCGGGCATCTCCGCAATTGATCGCGAAGCGTTGTAGGTTGCGCGCTCGCCGCGCAACGACCTTCGGAACCGCATGCCGTTGTTGCGACACGAGGTCGCAACCTACAACCGGGTTTCGTTACGGCGAGGGCCCCGGCAAGGTGCAGTCTGGTTCGCCCGTCCTAGCGGGCTCCTCGCCCGCAACACCCCGGTCATTTGGTCAACGCTTTCAACGGATCTTGCCTAGAGGCAGCCGCAGGAGCGGAGTTCTGTCGATTCACGCTCTCTTCCACGTCGTGATCTGCCTCGCCCCGGACGTCTTGGCCCTCCGCTCAACCGGGCGTCGGACTGCGGCGGTGGCAGCTTTTGGTTCCAGCAAAACTTGATTCGACCATGCAGAAAAACATCCAGCGAATCGTGGCCGCTTTCACGCCTGTCCTCCTCCATCTCGCCGCGGTCGGTCACGCGCAGATTGTCAATCCGGCACCGGCGTCGACCGCGCCATCGCCAGCCACCACAGAAACGGTCGAGCTCTCTCCCTTCGTCGTGGAGGCGCAATCGTCCGACTCCTACGACGCGACCAACACCAACTCAGTCACCGGAACCAACCTCTCGCTCAACAAAACACCGCTCGATGCGAAGATTTTCAACCGCACCATGATGGACGAACTCGGGGTGGTCGATATCGCGCAGATGCTCTCGGATTTCGGCGGCCTGGGCGGCCCGCTTTTTGGTGCCGCCGACGAGGGGCAGCGTGGCGCGCAGGAAGGCGATCCGGTGGATTACAAGACGATGTCGAGCCGTGGACTGACCATCAGCAACCCGCGGCGAGACGGATTTCTCCGTTCCGACACGTCGTTGATGGACTCCTTCGACGTCGAGAGCGCCGAGGCCCTGCAAGGCTCAAACTCGCTGCTCTTCGGTTCAGGCGACGCCGGCGGAGTGGTCAACGTCACGGGAAAACGAGCCCGGTTGAACCAGAGGTCCGCCACATTTTCGGCCAAGGTCGATTCGGAAGGATCGCGGCGCTTCACCGCGGATATCAATGCGGGGACGAAACGCTTCGGCGTGCGGATTAACGGCGTGAAGGGGGAGGAAAAGTATTTCCGGCCCATCCTGGGCTTGAAGCAGGAAGGCCTCCAGCTGGCCGCAACCGTGAGACCATGGCGCTGGCTGAGCGCCTATGGCGAACTTCGCCACTATGTGCGCGACAACATTCGCGCTGCCAGCGCGACCTTGCGCACGCCGGTGAACCTGCTCCTCACCACCGGCGAGACCATGGACAACAAATCGGCCCGTTATAGCGTCGGCTTCGGTGGGTCGGAACTGCTCGGGAATGCCGTAACGCTGACGAACATGGATTCGATGTCGGGCGCGCACACGCGCCATTATTATATTGTTCGTTCCTATTCCGGCACGATCGAGGCCGCCGCCGGCCGGGACCTTCACTTCCAATTACGCTACGGCAACGACTGGCGGGTAAACAAGAACCTCAGTGGCTCGAACGTCGTGCTGTATCATCCCGATGCGCCGGGCAATCTTTACCGCGATGCCAATGGCGCCCTGCTGCACGAATGGGCAATGAACATTCAGCAAAGCGCCAGTCCGAACACTCTGGAAGCCCAGGGCTACAAGCTCACCGGGGTATATCGTCGCAATCTGGGGCGATGGGGCGATCACTGGGTCAACGCCTTCGTCTCGCAGCAGGATACTTCGACGCTCGTGCAGGCCTTTCGCTTCCTCGAGATCGATGCCAGCGGGAATTACGTCTCCTCCGGCCCGGTGACCGCGACAAATTCCGGCCGGAAGACCCTGCCCGCCGCATGGGTGCCCGCCTTCCCCGAAACCATTTTCGGCCGGAAATGGCCCACGGACACCCTGGTCCACCCGACCAACGAGCTGACCTACAAGTGGGGTCCGCTGACATACCCCGGCGCAGCCCCTCCGACCGCCGGCAACCCACTCGGTGTATCGGGCCCCGTGAACGCCGTGACCGGCGCCCCGGGCAATTACTCGCGGGATGAAACGAGCGAGCGCAGCCGCGCGATCAGCGTCACAAGCGAGTTCTGGGGCGGCCGCATCAACACCATGGCCGGCTTCCGGTTTGAAAGTGCGGACACCGCGGCCGAGGACACCGGCGAGAAACGCGGCCCGATCGATTACGACAGCACCACCGTCGGCGTCGTTTTCGACACGCCGATCAAGGGAATCCGCGGCTACACGAGCTACGCCACCAATGCCAAGATCAACTTCACCGCCGACCGCGACATCTTCAATCAATCGCTTCCCATTGGACGGGGCGTCAGCCGGGAAGCCGGCCTGAAATTCGCCATGTGGGATCACCGACTGTCCGGAAACATTTCCTATTATATATCGGAAGCCCGGAACTTCATCGGTTCGCTCGGCGGTATTCGTGACGATGTCGATCCGGACGGCATCAACGGACGCAATGGCGGCAGCGGCTATACCTATAGCCGGAAATCCGACGGCATCGACCTTCTGCTCTCGATGCGTCCGCTCACC
Source organism: Opitutaceae bacterium (assembly GCA_030648295.1). Taxonomy (GTDB): domain Bacteria; phylum Verrucomicrobiota; class Verrucomicrobiia; order Opitutales; family Opitutaceae; genus ER46. The sequence continues at coordinate 37,088 of JAUSID010000235.1, forward strand.
GCCTGGCAGGTCACGCTCAATTATTCCGAGGCGAATGGCAGCGAGCGCAGCAACGTCAGCCTGCCCGTCCTTTACAACGACGAGTTCAACACCACCACCGCGGGCAGCCAGACCGTGGTCGGAGTGAAGAACGCCACGACCGGCGCGGTGACCCCGCTCATGGTGCCGAGCATCCCCGCCGACCCCAACTCGCCTCGAACCGCGTTGTCGTTGGGCATGATGAGGGACAGCAACAGCCCGTATTTCGCGGTGCTCGATCCGGATTCGGGCCAGATCCTGAATGCCTCCACCCTGGGACTCACGGCGGACGGCGTGGGCACGGGCCGCACCAGCCTGCCGATTTCAGACCACCAGGTCGGTTTCACGCCGGCCTCGCCCACGATCATCGTGCGGCGGTCCGGCGAAATGACGGCCGGATATCCGGAACACAGCTTCAGTGTCATTAATCGGTTTCAATTCCGGGAAGGCCGGCTCCGCGGCATGGTTCTTGGTCTGGCGTCGATCTATCAAAATGGTTTTCGCGGTTACATGTATACGGATGCCACTCGTGGCGGAGAGCGCCGGATGTTCTATCGGCCCGATCGGATCGAACACCGCTTCTTTGGCACGTATGGATTCAAACCCGGCCGGCGGATTCGCGCCACCGTGCAGGTCAACATCTCCAATCTGTTCGACCGGCAAACCGTGATCACGCTGCCCAACAGCACGACGGGAGCGGTTCGCTATTTCGCGTATCAATACTCGCCCCGCAAGTTCGCCCTGACCACGTCGCTGAGTTTTTGAGCGCGGGCCATTCGCCGGGCGTCCGCGTCGCGCACCTTTTATGATGATTTCGCTTCCCGCGCCGGTTCGCCGCGCATCGCTTTTCGCCGGCGGAGCCGTGGCCGCCGCCCTCCAGTTTCCGGGCGCAAGCTTTGCGCAGGTTCTGGAAAACGACTCCTATCGGGTCGCGGTGCTTCCGTCCGGCAGCCTCGATGTCGAAAACAAGGCCGCCCGACGCGTCGCCCGCTTCTCTCCTGATTTCGCCGTGTTGTGGCGCGACGAGGATCCGAAGTATGCGCTGAGTCCCGAGAAATCCGTGGCGTATCGAATTCCGACGTGGAACGCCCGCGTCAAAGGGGAGACCACGCACGATCTTTTTGCCGCCGGGGATCTGATTCGGCTGAGCGCGACGAGTTCGAAGTTCGAAGGCGGGCGGACGGCGTGGGTGTTCTCCGATCATCCGTCTTTTTCCTTTGCCGCCGAACTGCAGCTGCCGGCCGGCAAGGGTGAGCCTCAAATCAACTTTCGGATCAGCGCCCGGAAAGCCGGCTGGTTTTCGGCCGGCTTCATGGGCGCACCCGAGGCGGCTCGGTCGGAGGTGACATCGCTCTGGCAACCGCTCGTGTGGCAGGAGCGCCGGTTTCCGGAGCGCTCTTATTTTTCGATTGAGAGCATGTGCTCGGTGCCGGCGACGCTCTTTGAGCGGGCGGGCGCGACCATTGGCGTCGCGGCCGATCCAGCGGAAATTCCGTTCCGGCAGCCGACCTATCACAACTCGCGGTTCGGCGTCCTGCTGCGCAACCCGGCCGGCAACGCGCAGCCGATGATTTTTGCGCCCGTGTTCGGCACACCCGATTCCTCCGTCCAACCGGGCACGACGTATGCCTTTCGCCTCCGGCTGGTGGTAAATGGCGGGGATTGCGTCTCCACCTTCGAGCAGCTGGCCCGCGGATTATATGCGTTTCGCGATTATCGCCAGAATGGCACCTCTTCGCTCAACGAGACGCTCGAGAACATGGTCGACTTCGCCATGAACGACAAGGTCTGCGGCTGGATCGCGGAACAAAAGGGCTCCGACTATTCCACCGATGTCCCCGGCGCGGTAAAAAATGTTTCCGCCCTCCACCCTCTCTCCATCGCGCTCATCACGGACAACGAGGATATCTACCGCCGGCGGGCGCTGCCGATGACGGAATATATGCTCTCGCGACAAAAATTTCTGTTTGCACCGGTGGAGACCATCAAAGGCCAGAGCGCCTCTCCGCTGATGCGCGGTCCGGCCGCCGAGGTGTCCGAGCTCGCGGCCCTGCATGGGATGTTTCAGGAGCGCAGTGCGATCTTCCGCCACCACGCCGTTGCCCTGTACGACCAGCCTCGCGCGTTGAATCTCAACATGGTCAGCGAGGGGGCGAGCTGGCAGAATTCGCTCGCCATTTTTCGCCTGACGCATGAGCGCGCGTTCCTGGACAAGGCGATTGCGGGTGCGAACCATTATATCGCCAGCCGGATTGAGCAGCCGCAGGAGGATTTTCGCGACGTGCATATTGAATCGGGCGGACAGTTCTGGACGGATTTCGCGCCGAAATGGGTGGATCTGCTGGAACTCCATGAGGAGACAAAGGATCCCCGTCATCTGGCCGCGGCCGTTCAGGGCGCCAAACTTTTCTCCACTTACATCTGGATGCAGCCGTGCGTGCCTGCCGGTGATGTAGTCGTCAATCCCGGTGGCCGCGTGGGGATGCATTACACGAATCGCATTCGGAATCCGCAGCCGCTGCGTGCGCCAGAGCAGTCGGTTCCGGCGTGGCGGGTAGCGCAAGTCGGGCTGATGCCCGAGGCATCGACCACCCATGCGCACAATCCCGCCGTTTTTCTCGCCCATCACGCACCGTATTATCACCGGCTGGGATTTCTCACCGGAAACTCCTTCTTTCATGACATCGCCCGCTCCGCCGTCGTGGGCCGGTACGCCAATTTCCCCGGATATGATTCGAACGGAGAGTACACGACGATTTATCAGCGCCCCGATTATCCCGTGCGGCCCTGGCGCGAACTCACCTACAATAACGTATTCTACAACCACGTGTGGCCGTTGATCGCCGTGGTGATGGATTTCCTCGTTTCGGATGTTTACGTGAAATCAGGCGGCCAGATCGATTTCCCCGCCCGTTACGCGCAGGGCTACGCCTTCCTCCAAAGCAAGGTGTATGGGGATCGGCCGGGAACCTTCCATGGTTACAAGGGCGTGCGACTTTGGCTGCCGCGAAAGATGCTCCGGACCGACACGATTCAGGCCAATTATATCGCCGGTTACGGCAACGGTAATTTCTATCTCGCCCTCACCAACCAGTCGGCAGAGACCCAGGAGGTGAAGGTGACGCTGAACCCGGACGTCATCCCGGTGAGCATGAGCAGGAGTTATCCGGTCCAGCTCTGGATCGGCAATCAGCGAGGCAAACCGACGACGCTGCGAAAGGGAGAAATCAAAGTCACGCTGCCCTCTCACGGCATCGTCGCCGTGGTCGTGGAAGGCTTGAACATTTCCTCTCAATTTCAGGATCGGATATTTGCGCCGGCAGACCCGGTCCCTCCGCCTGGTGGTTTCTCGTTCCAGGAAACCCCATTCGGCAAGCTCAACGCGATGCTCCTGAGCATGAGTCCGTCGCTCACGAATGCTTTCGTCTGGCTCGAAGCCACGCCGCGTGAGGTCAAGACCGCGACGCTCCATTATCGCGAGAAGGGAGTCGACCGGACGATCGTCGATTCAATATATCCGTTTGAGTTCAGCCTGCCGCTGGCGCCGGATCAGAGTTCAATCGAGTTTTCGGTGTCGGCGACTGACCCGAAGGGGGAGGTGTTGCCGTCGGCTCCCGTGGTGTTGAAGCGTTGATCTGCTCGCACCGGACTCGGTCCAGCGGTTTTTCATCGGTTCGACAACGGCAGGCTGGCGACCAGCTCGTGCGCCAGTGCGTGGCTCGGGTCGCGCGACAGCACGCCGTCCAGCAGCGTCCGTGCAACCTCAATCTCTCCGAGCCCAAACGCGGCCTGCGCCTCGAGGAACAACGCGGTGATCGTCTGTCGCTCCTGCAGATCCTCCTCCAACAACAACAGCGCCGGCAGCGACGTCGCGAAGTAGTCAACCTTGGCCGTGGTGGCGTGCAGCTGCCGGGCGTGGTCGCGCAGTCCCTCGAGGAGGCCTCGCGCTCCCGCCTCGTCGCCGAGCCGCCGGCGTGCCATCGCGCCGAAGTACGTCATCTCTGAATACGCGCGGACGCTCATCTCCTGGAAATCACCGGCATGACGCGCCGCGCCGGTCCATTTCTCGCGCGCCGCCGCGGTATGTCCGGCCGCCGCGCACGCATCGCCAAGCGCGAGCAGCAGATCGCTGCGGTTGGCAAGCAGGTGCCTCGCTTCACCAAGATTTTCCGGCGTGCCGAGTGCCGTGGTGAGGAACTCGCCCGCTTCTTTGGCCAAACCGGCGCCGAGCGCTCGCCGGCCCAGCGCGAGGTGCGTTCGCGCGTGCTGCCCCAGCGCGAGACCCTCCCCACCCTCCCAAGGTTGAAACCGCCGCGCCCGCAGCAATTCGCGGGCTTCCTCGTGCCGTCCGACGAGGTTGAGCAGTGCGCAATATTCAAGCGCGAGATCGTCGCGGGAAAGCACGCTCTCCCGCCGGGCGTCGAGCACGGCGATGCGCGTTTGCGGACTCTCACGTGTCCGTTTCCACAGCTGATCCCGTTCGTACAGGAGTCGCGCATCCGCTGGCGCCGCGGCGATCGCACGGTCATAGGCATCCCGCGCGCGCTTCGGATCGCGAAGTATATTGTAATACCCGATCCCAAGGTTGCGGTGGACGATGGCAAACGCCGGATCCAGCGACGCCGCGCGTTCCCAGAGTTCGATCGCCTCGGCGTGGCGCCGCCGGTCATAAAGCAGATTGCCGAGATAATAACGCGCCCGCGCATCGCCCGGCTCCGCCAGGAGTGCGGCCTCGAGCACGCAAATTTCCTCCAACCGCGCCGGGAAACAATAATCGGGGCTCGCGGCGCGTGCGATCGCCCGTGCTTCGGCGGCAGCCGCTGCATCGCCGTCACGCTCGTGCAACCACGCTCGAGTGTAGGCGTGGAGCGGCGCAGTCCCGGTGCCGGCTTCCGGCTCGATGGCGAGCAACGCCAGCGCGTCACCGAACTGTCCCGCGCGCGCACAATCGTGGGCGACGTCGAGCCGGGTTTGCACGTCGAGGGCAATCGGCTGACCCAGCAGCCAGCGCGTCCACGGGTCGAGCGGATCCAACGCTGCGTTGATCTGCAACTCCGCTTCGGCCGCCGCAGCATTCCCGAGCCTTCGCCGTGCCACCGCAAGCAACGCGCGGGCGCGCAAGTTGTCGGCATTGAGCCGAAGGGCGCGCCGGAGATGTTCGGTCGCGGCCGTCCAATCTCCGCGGGTGCCGTCGATTTCACCGAGTGCGTGAAACGCCGCCGCGGCCCAGGCCTGGTTCCAGGTGGATTTGTAGAACGCATCGTACGCTTCGTCATCACGTCCGAGCAGACGCAGACAGCGGCCGAGCTGGTAAAACGGCTCGCCGTCGGGCGGGTTCGCATTGCGCGACGTGTAACGGCGCACGCTGGCGCGCAGATATTCCTCGGCGCGGGCGAATTCTCCGCGGCGCAGGTGCCACCGGCCCATCGCCAGGCAGCACCGCGCGTCGCCCGGATCGCGCCGCAGCGCCTCGCGCCAATACAGCTCGGGCATCCGCGTCGGGTGACGATACTGCTCGAGATGAAGACCGATGAGGTAAAGTTCGTCGGCACTGGAAACGGCTTCCGGCTCCGGCGGTTCGCTGGCGGGTACGGGACTTTCCGGGCGGCGTGGCGGGCGCGGAGCATGGCACAACAGCTCGCCGCCCGACGCATCGAGCACGACGGCCGTCAGATCCGCGGCCGCCACGCCGGCCGCGAGCGTCGTCTCGGCCACGAGCGGCCGATTCGGCGCCGCATCCTGCCGCCACTCAGCGATCGTGGTGCTGCCTCGCGAAACGCGTACAATCAGCGCCGGGCGCACGCGCGTCACCGCGACGCCAATACGCAGCCTGCCATCGCGAATTGCCAGGTTGAGCGCGGCGTCGGTGTTCGCGGCGTGCGCGGGTCCGATCCGCTGGATGGGATACCACGATTGCGTCCACGTCTTCGTCTCGCCGGGGGCGAGGAAGGAGAAATCGGGCTGGTTGTCGGTGTAGACGCCGGCCATGAGCTCGATGTACGGCGGGTATTCGCCATCCGCGCGCGCGTCGGTGAGATTGCGATCCCAGGCGTAGCCGAACTCGTGGTTGCCCCACGTCCACTGCTTCTTGCCCGGCGAGATGTGGTGGCTGGCGACGTGCACCAACCCGGCCTGCGCGCGGTGATCGTAGCCGCCAAAGAAGTCCGAGCGCGAGCCGATGCACATGTACGACGTCGGGACGGGGATGTTGGCATACCACGCGAGGTTGTTCGCCGCCCCATCGGGCCGCGGCGGGTACAGCTGCGGCCGCTCGGCCGCTGGCACGCCCTCCAGCTGCCGGCGCGCATAGTCGACGCCGTAGTAGCGGCCGGTGCAGAGCGGAAAGGTGCTCATCGCCCGCCGCGCGTGATCGGCCACATGCGTCACGTCGGGCGGAAAGAACGTCTCGTACCGCTCGTGCACCTGCACCGCCACGTTGGCCCACCAGAGAAACGTCTGCGTATCATCGGTGCGGTTATACACGCGCACGGCCAGTTCGAGGACCGACGATCCCGGCCTCAGTCGCACGCCGTGCATCCCCTTCATCCGGGCCATGGGATCATGGTCGCTCAACCACACCGTCGCCACGCCACTGGTGTCGTGTTCGATTGCCACCTCCACCGGCAGGTAGGTCGCGGGACGATGATGCTGCGGCCAGTTGAACTCGATGCCGCCGCTCACCCAGGGACCGGCGAGGCCGACCAATGCCGGCTTGATCACGGGCTGGGCGTACACCGCGTCGTAGCCGTTGGTCCTGTCGCGCACCGCGTGCACGCGGCCGCCAAGCTCCGGGAGGATCATCACCTCGAGGAACTCATTCCCGATGTAGACGACATCCCATTCTCGCGGCACCGGCCGTTCCGCGATTCGCTCGTAGTAAGCCATGGGATACACGCGTCCGCTGCTGCCCTGGTAGACGCGACGCTCAAAGAACATCGGGTGCCGGCTGGGCGGCTCCGGCAGATACGTCGGCAAGGTGACCTTCTCGCGGCGTACCTGCACCTGGGATGAGTCAGTCGGCATAAAACGAATCGTGCCAGAAGCATCGTCCTTTGCCCCTGGATTCAATGGTGAAATCCATGCCCACGATGGTCGGGCCGGCGTTTGGGCGGTCCCATGACGTCGTGACACCGAGAGGGTCCGTTGCAGCCAGAGAACCCGCATCCGGAAATACATTTGTCTCCCGGCCCGGGATCGGAGATTCGAAGACGTGCACCGCCGCTTCAATGGTCGCACGCGCCGCGGCACGCGAATGTCCGCCCCGCTCCCGTTGCCATGAAATCACGCCTCCTGTTTTTCACCCTGCTGGTCACGGCCGGACTCGCGGCCGGCAAGCCCAATGTGCTCTTCATCGCCTCGGATGACATGCGTCCCCAGCTCGGCTGCTACGGCGACCCGACCGTGAAGTCTCCCCACCTGGACGCGCTCGCCCGGCGCGGCCTGGTCTTCACGCAAAGCTACGTGCAACAGGCGCTCTGCTCGCCCTCGCGGATTTCGATGCTGAGCGGCCGCTATCCGGCCACGACGGGCATCTTCGAGATCGGCCGCCCGCTGCGGACGACGATGCCGGACATCACGACGCTGCCGCAGCATTTCAAGAATCACGGCTATCACACGCGTTCGCTCGGCAAAATCTACCACGTCGGCATCGACGACGTTGCGTCGTGGACGATTCCAGCGTGGCACAGCAAGCAACCGCGCGCCAGCGCCGCCAGCCGCGCCGCGGTCGACGCGAGGAGGAAGGCGTATCAGGACAAGGGCGAGACGCCGCCAACGAAGGGAGACGGAGCCGTCAACTATGCCGTGCCCGCGTTCGAGGCGGTGGATTGCGGCGACGACGATCTGCTGGATGGCGACACGGCGAAAAACGCGATCGCCCAGCTCCGCGAGCACGCGAAGACCCCCGGGAAGCCGTTCTTCCTCGCGGTCGGATTCGCCAACCCGCACGTGCCCTGGATCACGCCGAAGAAATATTTCGAGCTCTACGACCCGGCGAAACTACCGATGGCGAAAAACGAATTCCTGCCCAAAGGCGCCCCCGCCTTTGCCGCCACCTCGGGCCAGGACTTCCGCTGGTACGCGGGGGTGCCCCGGGGCGAATTGCCCGAATCGTTCAAGCGACAGTGCCTGCAGGGTTATCTTGCCGCGATCAGTTACGTCGACGCGCAGGTGGGCCGCTTGATGGCCGCGCTCGACGAAACGGGTCTGGCGAAAAACACCATCGTCGTTTTCTGGACCGACCACGGTTACTACATGGGCGAGCACTCGTGGTGGGGCGCCAAGCACAACAATTACGAAGGCGCCACGCGCAACGCCCTGATCATCGCGACGCCCGGCATGAAGTCCGCCGGCCGGCACGCGACCGCGCTCGCCCAGTCGGTGGACCTCGCGCCGACGCTCACCGCGCTTTGCGGTCTGCCGGCGGAGGCCGGTTTCCAGGGACGCAGCCTGGAGCCGGTGCTCGCCAACCCGGCCGCCACCGTGAACGACGCCGCCTTCAGTTGGTATCCGAAAAGTGGATGGCTGGGCGTCGCCATGCGCACCGCGGAGTGGCGGTTCGTCGAGTGGACGAAGCCCGGGGAAAAACCCGCCTACGAACTGTACGACTCCGTGCGTGACGCGCAGAACGATCGCAATCTCGCGAACGAGCCGGAGCGCGCCCGGCAGCTGGCCACCCTGAGCGCGCAACTCCGCACCCGTTTCCCGGTACAAACTCTCCGGGAGCCACCCGCCGCCCCCGCCAGAAAATCCACCAGGAAGCAGTCCGCGAAGAAGGCGCCGTAGTCCTGAGTTCGACGGAGACGAAGCGCGCTGCGGTGGGCAGTGTGATCGCCGATCTCGAGGGGGACGGGGCGGCGCGAGCCGCTTGGGCCACGATTTCGATGGCAACGCGTGCCGGCCGCCGCACGCTTTGACCCACCATGACGCGCGGCCTCCTCGCTGTCCTATTGTCGCTTGGTTTTTCGTGCCTGGTCAGGGCGGCCGATTATCCCGCGCGACCCATCACGTTCATTGTGCCGTGGGGCGCAGGGGGCGGCACCGATGGCGTTGGCCGGATCATGGCGTCGCTCCTCGAACGTGAACTTGGCCGGCCGGTGAACGTCGTCAACCGCACGGGCGGAAGTGGCGTCGTCGGGCACAGCGCGATCGCGCACGCGCGGCCCGACGGCTACACCATCGGCATCCTCACGGTGGAAATCGTGATGCTGCACCACCAGAAGCTGACGTCGTTGACGGGGGCTTCCTTCACGCCGCTCGGCCTCATCAATCTCGATCCGACGGCGATCCAGGTGAGGTCGGACGCGCCGTATGCGAATCTCGCAGAACTCCTGGACGCGATCCGCGCCCGGCCGGGAAAGCTCAAGGCCTCGGGCACGGCGCAAGGCGGAATCTGGCACGTGGCGCTGGCCGGGCTGTTGCAGGCGCAGAAGCTGCGGCCCGACGCCGTGGTGTGGGTGCCGAGTGCGAGCAACGCCGCGGGCCTGCTCGACCTCGTCGCCGGCGGGGTGGACCTCGTGCCGGGATCGCATCCGGAGGGCCGGTCGCTCATCGATGCGGGCAAGGTGAAGAGCCTGGCGATTTTCGACGACACGCCATCAACGCTCTACCCGCAGGTGCCCACCGTCGCCCGGGCCCTCGGCTCGTCCTGGAACATGGGGGCGTGGCGCGGCATCGGCGCGCCGAAAAATCTGCCCAAGGCAATCGCCGCGCGGCTGCAGGCGGCGGTGAAGCGGGCGTACGAGAGCAAGGACTTCGCCGCCTTCATGGCGCAGCGCGGCTTCGGCCTGCGCTGGGCGGGGCCGGCGGAGTTTGCCGCGTTCATGGACGAGGAAGACCGCAAGATGGGCGCCGTGATGAAAGCGGTGGGGCTGGCGAAATGAAAGCGACGGCAGAATTTTCACCGGGCGAAGGCACGGCTCTCCTTCGCGATGCGCCAGGCATCGACCGAGGGTCGGTCGCCGGTCGCTCCGCGCCCACCTGAGGGCACGGTTCGCCTGATATGCGTCTCCACGACAAGCTTGCCGGCCTGCTCTCGGTCCTTGTCGGTGTTGTGGTCGGCGTATGCGCGTGGGGCTTTCCCCCCGCGCCGGGGCCAGGCATCGGACCCGGCGGATTTCCGTTGTTGGTCGGTGGAGGATTCGTGGCCTGCGGACTTGGACTGATCAGATTGGGCTGCCGCCAGCGCGGCACTGCGTGGCTGGCGCCCGAGGACTGGCTGCGACAGCCGCGGCTCGTGGGTCGGGCCGCACTCGTGATCGGGGGGGTCGGGGGCTATGCGCTGGTGGTCGACACGGCCGGCTTCTTTCTCACGGCGTTGGTATTCCTCGGTGGGTTGTTCGCGGCGTTTGGCGTGGCGCGGCGCTGGATCATGCCGATCGCGGCCGGAGTCACGCTGGCGCTGCACGTGGTGTTCTATTCATTGCTGCGGGTGCCGCTGCCCTGGGGCTGGCTGGAGGGCATCGGGTGGTGACGGCCAACGTCATCGAGGCCTTCCGCATCGTGTGCGACCCGCTGGTGCTCGGCGTCGTGTTCGCGTCGGCGTTGTTCGGCCTGTTCGTCGGCGCGGTGCCTGGACTCACGGCCACCATGGCGACGGCCTTGCTCGTGCCCGTCACCTTTCTCCTGCCGCCGGTGCCGGCGATTGCGTGCATGGTGACAGCAACGGCCATGGCGATTTTTGCCGGCGACATTCCCGGGGCGCTGCTGCGGATTCCCGGCACGCCGGCGTCGGCGGCGTACACCGACGAGGCCTACGCGATGACGCGCAACGGCGAGGTCGAGAAGGTGCTCGGTGCCGGCCTCGTGTTCTCGGTGATCGGCGGGTTGTTCGGGACAGCGGTGCTCGTTACGACCGCCCCAGTGCTGGCGGAGGTCGCGCTGAAGTTCAGCTCCTTTGAATACTTCTGGCTCGTGCTGCTCGGGTTGACGTGCGCGGTTTTCATTGCACCCGGGCAGCCGCTGAAGGCCGTCGTCTCGCTGCTCCTCGGGCTGCTGCTCGCGACCGTGGGTTTCGAGAACCCCGCGGCGTTTCCCCGCTTCACCTTTGGGTCGGAGCAGCTGATGAGTGGCTTGCTGCTGCCGCCCGTGATGATCGGAATGTTCGCCATGTCCGAGGTGCTCCGCTACGCGGTGTCACCGGGCGGGCCGGTGGCGGGACCGGTGCAGCGCATCGGCCGGATTTTTCGCGGGCAGGGCAAACTGCTGCGGACCCACCCGGTGCAGGTGTTGCGCGGCTGTGTGGTGGGCACGGCCATTGGGGCGCTGCCCGGGGCGGGGGCGGACATCGCGGCGTGGATTTCCTACGGTTTGTCGAAGCGGTTCTCGAAGACACCGGAGAAATTCGGCACCGGGCACATCGAGGGCGTGATCGAGTCGGGCGCGGCAAACAACAGCGCGCTCGCGGGTGCGTGGATTCCCGCGCTGGTGCTGGGCATCCCCGGAGACTCGATTACCGCGATCGTGATCGGCGTGCTCTACATGAAGGGACTGAACCCGGGCCCCACTCTCTTCCTCGAGAACCCGCAGAAAATCTATGCCGTGTTCATTGTGTTTTTCCTCGCCAATCTGCTGATGCTTCCGCTCGGTTGGGCGGCGATCAAGCTGGCGAAAAACGTCCTGCGCGTATCGCGGGCCGTGCTGATGCCGGTGATTCTGCTGTTCTGCATGGTCGGGGCGTTTGCCATCAACAATTCGGTCTTCGACGTGGGCGTGATGCTGGCCTTCGGGTTGCTCGCCTTCGTGATGGAGGCAAATCGCTTCCCGATCGCGCCGGCCATCCTTGGGCTGGTCCTCGGGGGCATGCTGGAGCAGAACTTCGTCACTTCGATGATCAAGGCCGACGGGGCGTGGAGCGCGTTTTTTTCCCGGCCGCTCGCCTGCGGGCTGGGCGTCGTGACGTTGCTGGTGTGGTTTTCGCCGCTGATCCTGCGCCCATGGCGGCGTCGCCCGCGCCCGGCCCCCTTCCCAACGGCAGGGTGAGCCCCGCGGCAACGCGGGCCTCACGAGCCCGCGACCGCGCGGAACGGTTCGGATCGCTTCAAGGACGCGTAGAGCTAGGACGAGTTACGCTTTGATCATTCGCCAAGCGCCAGAATCTGCCCTTCCAAATCCTGCCAGAAGGTTTCCAACGCGGTGGCAAGATAGAGGGATTTCAGACAGAGCGTCGTTTCCTCCACGAAACTTTCGCCGTGCATCTGAAATTGTGTGAATACTGCCATCGATTCGTTCCGGAGCACGGTGCCCTCAGCCGGCAGGTGGAGAAACTCGGGCAGTTCTCCGAGTGCGACTTTCCCAATGAATGGCTCTGGATAGTTCTGCCCGACATTGTCTTCTTTGCGCAGCGAAAAAATGGGGGCAAAAACGTGGGACTGCGGATTGGGTTTCGCGCCGATGCCAGCATAGGTGTTGGCCAGACGACGGGTATCGAAGCAGTCGCGGAGTACCAACAATGCCGGACGCCGCTTCACTTTCTTAACCAGTAATTCCTCCCCCATCTTGAGCTGAAGTTCGGGGATGGGCATGTGGTGAAAGAGATCGGAGGGTGCGCCGATGCTGCTGATGGACTTCTTCTCGATCTTGAAATTCGCCGTGGCGATATCGGTGGTACGATCCCAACGGCCGACGCGAACGACATGGTAATCCCGCATGGTTTCATACGCGGGAATCCAAAAAATCTGTCCCGGAACATGACGCCCTCGCTCGGCGGGGGTGAGTTGCCGATAAATGTCGTCGAGCCCCGCCATTGAATTATTCAGGCCGGACTCGCTCCGAGATCGTCAATGACCTCGACGCTCATGTGGCCGCGCATATTGGCTATTTTCGCAGATGCGCCGGTTTCGGCGGTGAGCATTTGCAGCGCGGTCCGGTAAGCGGCGGACTCGCGGAACCGCTGCCGTTCCTCGGCTTGCTCGCGCAATTTGCCGGCCTTCGTTTGCATCGCGGCCATGCGTTCCTGCAGGCCGGGGTTCAATGTAAAAGGTGCGGGCTTCAGCCGCGCGGGCGCAAACTCTGGCATCGTTTGGTTCACGGGCACGGTGGTGAAATCCAGCACGTCGCCACGTTTCGCGCAGAGCATGGGTTCGGTCTGGCTGTAGGCAAACTCCACCACCACCATGGGTTCGCGGTCTTTGAAGAAGCTGACGATGCGCTTGATGATGGTTTCGAGCGTCAATCCGAGTTCGAGCGATTCCTCGACCCGAACGAACTGGAGGACGGGTTCCTCTTCCTCGCGCCATGAAAAACCATAGGTGGTGGCCAAGTCGGCCATGCACTTCTCGGCGGTCGGACTCCACGGACCGTAGTGATAGAACACCCAATCGATGTCGGTCGCCTTGTGGCCCTTGAGCCGCCAATGGCAATAATCCACGAGGTAAAGATACTTCGTGAACTGTACCTTACCCGGCTTGTGATCGTGCTCGAGGCACCGAGCGAAGAGGGTGGCGGCGATTTCTCGGTTAGACGACATTAGGAAAGACTGTCGACCAAGTTGCATGCCAGTTGAAGCGAGTCCAGCGCCGGCTTGGGCGGAAATGGAGCATCAAAGCCAGCACTAGTTCGTCACGCGGGCGGTTGAAGGAAGTCGGGCCAGCTGATCCAGCCTTTGCCTTTGTAGTAGGTGGCTGGACTACTGGGTATATCGGGTGGGCGGTTTCCGGGAATCTTGCTCCATACGATCCAATCCTTGCCGTTTCGGAAAGCCTGCGCCCGGGCGAAGATTCGCGCTGCATCGAAGGACCGGAATTTTCGATCCGATGGCGCGAGGGTGCCGGTGCCGAGCCAGTCGCCCCATCCGTGCCATTGCTCGCGATAGTAGTTCTTTGGATTGCGGGGTATGTCGGAAGGAAATGGCGGCTTTTCTGGGAAGTCACTGTTGAGATAACGCGGCCACGCCAGAGAGCCGGGAAGGCGCAACGCGTGAACGAAATTGCGTGCCGATTCAAAATCTCGGAAAGTGATGGCGCGCTTGTTGGTTCGCTTCACTTCGCGCACTTCCACGCCGAGCCAGTCCGACCAGTTGATCCAACCTTTCTCTCTGTAAGTTCGGTCTGGCCTACGTGGGACTCGCGCGGGTTGTTGGTTCGCTACCGCCAGCGCTTCCCACACTGCGCGCGACGGGAGGTGAAGATCACGCACTACGTCACGTGCTTCCGCATAGGAAAGATAGTTGCGCACAGTGGTGCCAACCATGCCATGGCCCAGCCAGTCACCCCAACTCGACCAACCGCTGGTTTCGTATGCTTTCCAAGGAGCCGCTGGGATATCATCGGGCTTGGTTGGAAGGTCGGGACGATTGCCGGAACAGTAGGCCTTCCAATGCTGCTGGCCACGGAGGTTGAGCGAATGGGCAAATTCCCGGGCAAGGTCGAAGTCGCGCCATGGAGCGCGAACATCTTCGTAACCGAGCCAATCGGCCCAACCGGCCCACTTCCCGGCGTAGGCTTTGCAGCGCTCGGGTGTGGATGGAATGTCGAACGGCAATCGGGGTTTTCCAGGAAGCTTGTCGGTGCAATACGGGTGCCACTCGTCAGAACTTTTCAGGTTCAAGCTACGGATGAACGTCCGCGCTTCTTCAAAGGGCCGGAAGCGCTTGAGTTTCATGCCAAAGGCGCCGGTGCCGAAAAACTCGCCCCAACTTATCCAACCTTTGCCGTCATAGGTTGAATCGGGGCTGGTGGGGATGTCAGCGGGCCATTTGCCATCGCCTCGACGGACCAGCTTATACCACTGGCTCTGGCTCTTAATTCCTCGTCCGCGCGCAAACGCAGCGGCTCCTTCGTAGTTTCGATACGCCAGCTTCGCCACGCTCTCCCAGCAGCGCACTTCGATCTCACTCGCGAACTCCGCCGCGTTCACGCGGAGCGGGGCGACAACGTTGCCGAAGTCGAAATCGACCAAGCTGCCGACTTCGGGCGTGCGGCCTTCGGCGGTGGCGCGGAACCATTCGATGATGCGTTCGTCGTGGGCGGCCAGCGCGCGCAGGACGAAGAGCACGAATTTGAAGGCGCTTGTCGCGGCGACTTCGTCGAGCGTCGCGCGGTCGGGGACGACGAGCGGGAGCAGGATGTAGCCGCGCGTCTTCCCCGGGGCGAGGCGGAGGGCGCGTCCGGCCGCTTGCACGATTTCTATGGTGCTGCCTTTCGGATCGGCGAAGAAGACGCAGTCGATGCGGGGCACGTCAACGCCTTCGGTGAGACAGCGGGCGTTGGTAATGAGCGACGGCGCAGTGGCGAGAAACTGCTTGATCTCCCGCTGGCGGGCGGCGCTGCCGAGTTTCCCGGAGACGTGGTGGGCAGCGATGGGTGTCTCGCTGGCGAGATGCGCGTTGAGCCGGTTGCAGAGGGTTTGGAAATCGCGGGCGCGCGCGATGCTGCTGTGGAAGGAAACTGTGTGGCGCACACCGTGGGCGACGGTGGCGCGGCGCAGGGCGATGAGGCTGGCGAGGGCGGCCGCGGTGACTTCGTCCAAGCCGGCGGGACCGAGATCGAGCCAGCGGTTGTTGGCGACGAGAGCGGCGACTTCGGACTGGCGCACGCCGATCGTGAGGATCCGGTAATCGCAGAGGATGGCGGGCTCGGCGGCGATGGCGGCTTCGAAGGTGAGGAGCGAAAACGTTTCCCCGTAGAGTGCGGGATCGTCCATCGACACGATGTCGTCCGATGTCCCAGCGAAACGGCGCTCGGTCGCCGTCATGAAAACGCGGCGTGGGAGTGGGAGGTGGGCGTCGTCGAGGAGATGGGCGAAGACGCCGGCGGCCTTGCCGGTGGTCTTGTGGGCTTCGTCGAGTATGGCGAAATCGAAGGCGAAGCCGACGGTGCGCGCGGCGGCGGCGAGAACGGGCGAACTTTGGTAAGTGGTGAGTACGACTTGAAGGCCGGGCGTGGCCTTTAGAGTCGTGAGGTGCGCAGCGAGGGCGGCGGGCGAGGTGTCGCAGGGAATGCCGAGCTCGTGGACGTGGGCGACGGTTTCCGCGCTCTCGACGCGCGTGACCTCGTCGTCACTGCACACGCAGAGCCAGTCCACGAAGCGATCGTCGGCGAGGGCTTCGCGCATCCACGTTTCCAGCGTCTGGCGGACGAGCGCGAGGCTCGGGACGGCGATGAGCACGCGGCGCGCAGCGAGTTCGCGGGCGATCCAGTAGGCGGAGAGACTTTTGCCCGAAGCGCAGGGACTGATGAGCTTGCCGCGGGCTTGCGCGCTGTCGCGAAAGTGCGCGAGTGCGGCCTCGATGGCAGCGAGTTGGTGTGGCCGCGGCGCGAACGGCGTGGGGCGCGCGGGCCGAGCGGAGGCGACGAAGGATTCGCGGAGCGAGGCGAAGAAATCGGGGCCGAGTTCGCTCCACGTTTCGGCGGTGAGGTCGCCAAGTTTCGGCAGGTCTTCAAGGATGCCGGGAATGCGTGCGGTCGTGGTGCAGACGAGCGCGAAGGAAATTTCGCGACAGACAGTGAACGCGAGTGACGTGAAGGTGGCGAGTTCCCGATGTGTAAGCGTGGCATCGGCGTCGCTGCGGTATTTCGCCTGGATGGCCCAGAACTCGCCAGTGTGCGTGCGGGCGAGAAGGTCGATGCCCTCGTCGCGCGGCGGGAAATTCAGACGCGCGCGGAGATCGGCGGGGACTTCGTGATGAAACCAAACGTCGGCGAGCTTTGTGCGATATTTCGGGTCGAAGCGAAGATAGTAACGGACGAGGTGCTCGAACGCGGTGCCGCGGTCACGCTCTGTAAGCGTGGCGACGAGCGCGGTGAAATCGTCCCAACACTCGAGGTAGTCGAAGACGGCGGCCGCGTTCATCGCAGCTGCGAACCCTTGGCGCCGAAGGCGGGCGCGGCAAGTCTCGCGTGGCGAGCACGGCGTCGCAACCACCCCGCCGAGCGGGACGGGCTGACGAGAGCCCCGCCACCACCGAACCTAGCCTTGCCTCCCTTGCCGCCGTCCGCCGCCCAGGTCGGGCTCGGTATTCATCGCTGCACTATCCACGATTACGTACCATGGAATCCGCAGTACAACCGCTGCAGCCTGTTGAACGCAGCCGCCACTCCGTATCCGCTACGAATCGATTTCACCCGACGTAAAAACGGGCAGGTGTTCGCACCCGTTCACCGCTCCGACCACCAATCCCAGAGAAACATGGCAACCCCTCTCACCCGCCGCCAACTCCTGACCCACGCCGTCCAAGCGACCGCGCTGGGCGCATTGGGCCTGCCCTCGGCCACCCGCAGCGCTCCCGCCGTGGCGCCCACTCGCTTGAAAATCGGCATCGCCACCCTGGGATTCCCCAAGTTCACCAACGCCGCCCTGGCGAAGGAACTGTCCGGCGCCGGCATCCGGCTCATCCAGCTTTTCCTCGCGCAAAGCGACTCGAACTTCTGGAAATACAATGGTCGCTCCGATGTCTCCGGCCTCACCCCCGGCCGCTGTCGCGAGATCGCCACCGTCTACCGTGACGCGGGCATCGCCATCCACAGTCTCGGCGTATACACAAACCTGATTCATCCTGACGCGGTGGAGCGGCAGTCCAACCTGGACTACTTTGCCGCCATGATGGACATCGGCGGGCACATGGGCGTGCACACTTTCATCACGGAGGCAGGGCACCACCACGATCCGAAGCAGCCGGAGCCGCGCATCGCGCATCATTTTCAGGACGACGTCTGGATTCAGATGCTCACGACCGCCCGGCAACTCGCCGCCCTGGCGGAAAAACGACAGGCGTCCGTGTTGCTCGAAGGATTTTACCGCGGGTTCCTCGCCAGTGCGAAACGCCTGCGGATGTTCCTGGAGGAGGTGAACTCGCCCCGCCTCCGCGCGCTCCTGGATCCGGCCAACCTGATCGAGGTAAACGATCTCGAGGAGATGTTCCAGCAACTCGGGCCGTGGATCGACTGTCTCCATGCGAAAGACCGGAGGGTCCATGTCGAGCGCGGTGTGCCGGCCGGGCAGGGTTCGATCGAGTACGTGAAGTTTGTCACGCTCACCGCACGCCACACGCCCGCGGCGCCGCTGGTGATGGAATACGTGGGCCCGACCGACTACCGGCCGGCCCTCGCTCACCTCCGGGCCGCGCTGCAAAAGGCCGGCCTGCAGGCGGAGTAACATACACCGCCGCCAACCTATGATTCCAGGTCGATTTCATGATGAGCCTAACCGGCGTTGAAGTAGGAGCCCGCTTGCGGGCGATGGATTGGATGGGAGCGCGACCGCCCCCGGTCGCATGGAAATGGAAAGCGGTCCGGCTTCCAATCGCCTGCAAGCAGGCTCCTACAAAAACGGGACATTCGTCTCATCTTGGACGCAAAATAGAATGAAATCGCCAGCCTCCGACCTGCGAACGAATGCCGTCCGCACCTCCACCACACTCTCCCGCCGCCGGTTTCTCCAAGGCGCGGCGACGGCCGCGGCCTTTACCATCGTGCCCCGTCATGTGCTCGGCGGCGCCGGCCGCATTGCGCCGAGCGGGAAAATCACTCTCGCCGCCATCGGCACCGGCGGCCAGGGCCTGCAAAACGTGCAGGCTTTTCTGGAATTCCCGGAGGTGCAGGTGGTCGCCGTGTGCGATGTGAACCGCGAAGGCGCCGGCTATATTTCCTGGAACTGGGACAAGGGAAAAGCGAACAACGTCGCGGGTCGCGAGCCGGCCCGCCGGTTCGTCGAGGAGTACTACGGCAGAAGCCAGCGCTCGGGCACCTATCGCGGGTGCAATGCGTACACCGACTACCGCGAGTTGCTCGCCAGGGAGGATATCGACGCCGTGATGGTTGCGACGCCGGACCATACCCATGCCGTCATCGCCATGGCGGCATTGAAGCGGCGAAAACATCTGTATTGCGAAAAACCGCTCGCCTACTCGGCCTACGAGGCCCGCCAGCTCACCCAGGCCGCACGGGAGGCCGGCGTGGCCACGCAACTCGGCAACCAGGGTCAGGCGACGATCGAAGCGCGCTTAACGTGCGAGATGATCTGGAGCGGTGCCATCGGCGCGGTGCGCGAGGTGCATGTTCCGATCAGTCCCCGCTTCTGGAAGCAAGCGCTGTTCGACGGGCGGCCGCCCGCGGGCACACCGGTGCCACCGGGACTCGACTGGGATCTTTGGCTGGGGCCGGCGCCGGCGCGCCCCTACCATCCGGCGTACTGTCCGTGGAGCTGGCGCAACTGGTGGGACTTCGGCACGGGTCAGCTCGGCGATCTGGGCTGCCATCGGATGTCGGCCGTGTTCAAGGCACTCAAACTCGGCCACCCCGTTAGTATCGAAGCTTCCAGTACGCACGACAATGGGGAGGTCTACCCGCTGGGGGTCCTCGCGCGTTTCGAATTCCCCGCCCGGGGTGACCAGCCACCCGTCACCGTGCATTGGTACGACGGCGGGCTGAAGCCGGCCCGTCCGCCCGGGATCGAGCCGCACCGCTCGATCGGCCAGAACCTCTTTATCGGCGATAAAGGCGTGATGCTGGATTACCGGCTCGTGCCCGAAGCGAAGATGAAGGAGTTCGGCCGCCCGCGCGAGATGCTCCCGCGCTCGCCCGGTCACTACCGGGAATTCGTGGACGCCTGCCGCGGCGGACCGCCAGCTGGCGCCAATCTTGTCGATCACGCTGGTTTGCTCAGCGAGGTGTGCGTGCTCGGCAACGTCGCGCTGCGCGCGGGCAAGAAAATCGCGTGGGACGGACCCAACTTCAAAGTGACCAACGACAGCGCGGCAAACCGGCTCCTCCATCGGGAGTACCGCGCCGGCTGGTCGCTTTGAACGGCGCGCGCGCGGCGAACGAGGCGGATGCCGGCATGCGGTCCACGGGTTGGCACGCGAGCGGGGCGGGGATGCGGGCCTTGGGCGTCATCCTTGAGCTGCGAATATTGTTTTCCCGCGGATCGGTTCGCCCGCCTTCGCGGCGCCGGCCATCGCGCGCTTCGAACCTGAACCATCTTGCGACACACCCGCCATCATGTCGTCCCTCCAACCCCGCTCCGCGAGATGATTCCTCCCATCCCCGGCGTCGCTGTAAGGCCTGAGGTCTTCGGAAAAGCCCGCGGCGGCCATGACACTCAGACGCGCGCGCAGCCAACGGCGGTGTTTCTTCGCCGCGCCAGTTCGAACGCACCGGAAAAGATTCCGGTGAAAAGGACATCGCCGATTAGCGTATTGCGAAAGAACCAGAGCGTGGGCGGAAACTCCGGGCGCCCCACCGTCATCGCCTGCCACCAGCCCGCGAACGTTTTCAGGTAATAAACATCGCTCAACCACGCGACCGTGTTGGTGGCGAAGTAGAACACGAGCGCGCTGGCGAGTGTTCCGGCCAGGAGGGTCGGAAAATTACGACGCCGGGAAACCAGCCAGCCGATGCCGACCGCCGCGGAAATCGCCGCCGCCCGCAGAATCATTTCGGCGATGGACCACGTAAAGCCGAAGTGCGTCGCGTGGTAATGATTGAGCCAGAGATCAGAAAGCGTAAGCGCGGCGAACGGCACCAGCCACAGCCGTTTGTCGCGGAAATACACCGCTCCGCAAAACGCGAGCGCCGTGATTGGCGCGAGATTGAACAGTGCCGGCTGGTAAACGATCGCGACGCGCCACAGCGCCGCGACCAGGATCAGGCCCAGGGCCAGGAGATTGGTCTTCATGGAAAACGGATCGAAGTGATGCGAGCGATTGCCTCGGGAGGAGCGGAAAGATTCTACGGGCATCCGGCGCAGTTCGTAACCTCACAGCCCATACTCGGCCGGTAGATACTTCGACGAATCGGCCACCGCCATTTGCTGGTCGATGAAGGCGCCCTCGTCCGCGGGCAACTCGTCGAGCTGCGCCGTCATCGAGTCGAGGAAACCGAGTTCACGGCCGGCTATTTTCAGCCGCCCGGCGGCGTGGCCCGCGCGCAACAACCCCACCGCCGTCCGGGCGGCGGCCACCCCGGCCCGATAATGATCGGGTTCCGCCACGATCGCGCTCGCGATCGTCATCACGCTGTCCGGCGTGAGCACCCACGCCTGCGGATCGAGCGCCGCGTCCGACTCGACGAGCCAGCGCCGCAACGTGAGCGCCGCGGCCTTGCCCTCCCCCAGCGCCCGATTCATCAGCCGGCAATCGTAGATCAACTGCTCCAGCGAGCACGTCGGCGCCGGACCCGCGAGAAGGCGGACATTTTGCACCGATTCGTTGGACCACGTGTCGGCATAGGCCGAGGCGATGTTGCCGAGCGGGCTGAAGTGCGCGCACGCGGCGGTTTTGCCTTCCATCGCCATCGGGTAACCCGTGATCGCCTTCAGATACGGATTCTCGTAGCCGCAGTCCTTGCCCGGTCCAACGGCTCCGTTTTCGTAGCAAACGAGCGTACGCACCGCGGTGATCGCCCGCACGACCGCCGCGAACACCCGCGGGATCATCTTCTGTTCGGCCAGCACCATCGCGGTATTGCCGAAACCGCAGGCCGTGTCGCCGGCGCAGATCGCCCCATGGCGACGGGCCACACCCGCGAGAGTCTGCCAGACAAACTCCATGTCCCGCACGCCGAGTACGCACAACGCGAAGATGACCTGGCCAAGGTCGCAATTCATGAGCGCGTCATCATGGAGCTCCTTGCCACCGACGGACTCGATGCTCAGCCACTCGGCGCCGGCGCGGGCTGAGCCTTCAAAGAGCTCGAGCATTTTTTCCCAATGTTCGCCCGAGCGCATCACCGGCGGCCGGGCAAACTCCCGGTTGTCGTTCGGTGTCATCCGCAACACGCTCTTCAACCCGTGCCGCCGCCAGGTCTCGTCCATGGCGGCGAGGAGAATCTGCACGATTTCCAGGCCGATGGCCGGAGTCGCCGTCATCGGTGGCACGGTCTCGAATTCGATTACGACGCCCGGCGCCTCGAGTTCCACCGCGCGCCGCAGCGCGCTCGTGATGATGTCGCGGTAGTGCCGCGTCACCACCGGCATCGTCGCGGTCGTCACCTCCATCGTGGGCAGCGTGAAGTTGAGCTCCGGATACACCAGGCCGCCGCCAATCCGCATGCCGCGCCGGGTGGCAAGCGGCTTCGGGGCGTGGCCGAACAGGAGATCGTCGGCGTGCGCAATTGCGAGCTGCCGATATTTCATGGGCGCCGCGACGAATGAGGCTTTCATGCGCTCAGGCGGCGCCGACGAGTAGCTGGGCCTTGTCCACCGCCGAACCTGCATCCTGCGCGTACCCATCGGCACCGATCTCGTCACAGAACTGCTGACTAATCGGTGCGCCGCCCACCATGATTTTGACCGGCAGGGCGGCGGCCCGAATGGCCCGCACGACCTCCCCGATGGCCGGCATGGTGGTCGTGAGCAGCGCGGACAGGCCGACCAGATGGGGGCGGTGTTCCTGGATGGCGGCCACGAACTTCGCCGGCGGCACATTGGTGCCGAGATCAATCACGCGGAAGTTCGCCCCTTTCCACATGGTCGCGACAAGATTTTTCCCGATGTCGTGCAGGTCGCCCTGCACGGTGCCAATGACCGCGGTGAACTTTGGTGTGATGCCCGCGGCAATCAGTCGCGGCTCGAGCAGGATCATCGACTCTTTCATCGCGCGCGCCGCGATCAACATCTCCGGCACGAAAATTTCGTTGCGCTTGAACTTGTCGCCGACCGACGCCATCGCCGGGACCAGCGCGCGATCGACGATGTCACCCGGTGGCACGCCTTCGTCGAGTGCGCGCTGGGTCAGGGCCCTGGCGTCTTTGCTTTTGCCCGAAGCGATGGCTTCGGCAATTTGTTCGAGGGTGGTCATAGGGCTCGGCGTTGATGAAGTGCGCCCACCCTAGCACCAAACCACGCCACAAAGCTTGGACTCGCGTGCTTTGTTTTAGGACTTTGGTGCGCCCGATTGCTGACCGCGGCGATAGTCTCCCGGCGTCTGTCCGATGCGTTTTCGAAAAACACGCGTGAAATAGCTCTGGTCACCAAATCCACACTCGAGGGCGATTTGCACGAGGCCAAGTTCGGTGCGCAAGAGCAGATGACAGGCCCGATCCAGGCGCAGCCGGGTGAGCAGTTCGGTAAACGACCACTGCGTCCTGGCGCGCATGAGATGGGAAAAATGGCTGGGCGACAGGCCGGCCGCGCGCGCTACTTCCTCGCGACTGAGATCGTCCGCGAGGTGTTCCTCCATGAATTCGATCGCGCGCGCGAGTTGCACGGAATTCGGACGCCGGGTGTTGGCCTTGATGGCGTCAATGAGCTGCTCGAGCATGTCGCACAGCCAGACCGACAGGGTTTCGTCATCGGCGATTCCGGCCAGCGCGGTGAGTGATTGGTAATTCAGCCCGAGGATTCTGGTGGGATGGCCTCCCGCCTGCACGGCCGCGCGCGCCATGACCACAACCAGTTCGAGCGCCAGGCTCTTGAGCAAATCCGTGCGCCCCTGCCCCACCGCATACATCGCCGTGAGCACGCGATTCAGGATCCGGCGTGCCTCCGTGCGCTCGCCCCGGCGGATGGCGGCCAGCAGCGCCGGTTCCTCCTGCAGATAAATCCGGCGAATGTCGTCATGCAGCCCGTCCTTCAAAGCGTGCAACGCTTCCGCCTTCTCGCGTTCACGCCGCGCCCACTGACGGCGCTCGGCCAGCAACGCGCTGTTGGTCAGATTTCGCGCCGTCACCAGTTCGAGCAGGTGACCACACGCGGCCCCAAGCTTGCGATCGAGGCTTCCCGCCTGCGCCGGGCGTCGGAGCGCGAC
The DNA here is from genome assembly GCA_030648295.1 of Opitutaceae bacterium. GTDB lineage: Bacteria > Verrucomicrobiota > Verrucomicrobiia > Opitutales > Opitutaceae > ER46. The sequence continues at coordinate 60,786 of JAUSID010000235.1, forward strand.
GCCCGAAACCAGGAGGCCGCCAAGGAGCCGCTGGTTCCGTAGCACGGGTACCGCCCAGAGCGCGCGATCGCGTTCGTCACCCATGATACAAGGTTCGCCCCATCGCAGCGCCTCGGCCACCGCTTGCGCGCGCAGCGAATGTACCTCCTCGCGCTCGCTTCCGGTGCGAAGCCCGCGCAGCCAGTGCCCGGCCGCATCAACCGCCATCAGCTCAAAGCCAGTCAGTTTGCGGTAGGCCAGCGCCAGTTCATCGAAACCGCTGGCATCGAGCCAGCCGGGAAAAACAACTGCATCGCGTACCCGGCGGGACGAACGTTCAGCTCGTCCGCGCGTGGCGCGCCGGTTGGTCGATGCAGTTATCATTAGGTGCGCGAGCAGCCCGTCGGACTTGCAAACGGAGATCTGAGGTTTTGGGCAAACAATCTTTTGAGCAAGTCGCGTGCCGCCCCGGACGGGCTGCTAAATGCCGCGCCGCGCGGCAAGAACTGGGTACCAGCTCCTGCTTGTCGTTGGGCGCCTAGCGGTGTCACGGTCGATGTCGAGATAACCAGGCCATTTAACAGGAGATAACGGAGGCAACGGAGAGTGCCGGGAGACGTCGTCTCTGTTTCCTCCGTTTGCTCCTGTAAAAATTCCGGCGATTGAAATCGTCGCAATCAGACACGGGTCGGATCAACATCGGCTCGATGCACTCGCTCAAGTTCCTCCTGCCGATCTGCGCGCTCCTGTTTTCACTCGTCTCAACCTCCGCGTCATTCGCCGCCGCGGCCGAGCGGCCGAACATCGTCTTCATTCTCGCCGACGACTTTGGGTTGGATGGGGTCGGCTGCTATGGGTCGGACCGGTTCAAGGGCAAGACACCGAACCTGGATAAACTCGCCGAGACCGGCACGCGCTTCACGCAGGCTTACTCCCCGCCACTCTGCGGGCCGTCGCGCTGCACGATCATGACCGGCCGCTACGTGTTCCGATCGGGAGGAGTGACCAACCAGGCGGCCGGGCGGCCTTCGTTCCGAGACGAGCCGTCGGTGGCGCGCACGCTCAAGCAGGCCGGATACGCCACGGGCATGGCCGGCAAATGGCGGCAGATGGCCGACACGCCGGGTGACTGGGGCTTCGACGAATGGCTCACGGATCCCACTGCGGGCGGTTGGTTTTGGCAGACCAGTTACACCAAGAATGGCCGGCTGGTTGAAACGAAGCAGGAGGTCTACGCCCCCGACGTGTGCATGGACTTCACCCGGGACTTTCTCCAGCGGCACCGCGCGCAGCCGTTCTACTTTTATTTTTCCACGCATCTGATCCATGGACCGATCCTGCGCACGCCGGATAGCCGGCCTGGGACGACGGACTACTACGACGACAACGTCGCGTATCTCGACAAACAGGTCGGACAGATCGTCGCGGAACTGGACCGGCTCGGCCTGCGCGAAAAAACGCTCATCGTGTTTACCGGCGACAATGGCACGGCGCGGTTTGGATCCGACCGGTCCTTGCTCAACGGGCGCAGGATCAACGGGCAGAAGGGATCGATGCTGGAGGGCGGCAGCCGCGTGCCGCTGATCGCGAACTGGAAGGGCACGATGCCGGCCGGAAAAGTGCTGAACGACCTTGTCGACTTCAGCGATTTCTTCGCGACGTTCGTCGAGATTGCCGGCGCCAGGATGCCCGCGGGCGTGACGTTTGACAGCCGCACGTTCGCGCCGCGGCTGCGCGGGGAGCCGGGGAAACCCCGCGATTGGATATTCGTCCAGCTCGGCGCCAACTGGTATGTACGCGAGCAGGGATTCAAACTCACCCAGAACGGCGAGTTGTTCGACATGAGTGACGCGCCGTTCGTGGAAAAACCAGTGCCAGCCGGCGCAGCGACCGGCGCCGCCCAAGCCGCACGCCAGCGGCTGCAGGCTGTCCTCGACCAACTCGCGCCCAACGCCGGTCCGGCCGGAGCGGCGGATGGGGCCAAGGGTACGAAGGGCGGGAAGGCAAAGAAGAAAAAGAAGGGGTGATCTTCACCGGAAAACATCATCACCCGAAGGTGGACCGCGTTCCGATGCAGCGTTTGTTCGTTTGCCGCGGCGGGGGCGCCGCGGCTCCATATGCCGGTTCGTGAAACGAATTCAGCTCGTACGACATCCGGGCACGCTTGGATGGACCAAAGGGGCAGATGACTCTCCGGTTTGGACCGCTCCTTCTCGCTGCGCTGGTCACTCTGAATTTTTCCGTCGCCGCCAGCAATAAACGCGCAGGCGGCCTCTCCGTCCTGAAGCGAAATGCCGCCCGCGAGTTCCCGTCGGTTTTCCAAGCATGGGCACCGGCTCAGATCGCGGGCGAGGATCCGCTGACGGCCCTCTCCAGTCACGACCTTGTGTTCTGCAGCGCCGGGCTCATGGGTCTCGCCTGGAACGACGCGCGGGCCGGCCTCGCCACGGGTTTCAAATCCGAAGGACTTTCCGTCGCTCGCGCGAAACGCGCCACACTGCTCCAACGCAATCCGCGACAAATCATCCTGTGCGAAATCCGCTACCGCGACGCTCCGCGCAACTTCCTGCCCGACGATTCACCGTGGTGGAAACGCTCGGCCAGCGGCGAACGCGAGTCCGGTTGGGCCGAGGGCAAGTTCTTCAAACTCAACTTCGCCCACCCGGAGTACCGCCGCCAGGTCGCCCGCCAATGCCGAGCCGCCGTCGAATCGGGCGTGTTCGACGGGATCATGCTCGACTGGTGGGATGAAGGTCGGGAGCCCGCCGACCGGCTCGCGCTCCTCGAGGAAGTGCGAGCGGCGATCGGTCGGGACGCGCTCATCATCGTCAACAGCAACGATCGGCCGCTCCCGTTGTCCGCTCCTTTCATCGACGGAATTTTTCTCGAGTGCTACGACACCAGGACGCCCGCGCGTTGGAAGAAAATCGCCGACACGCTGCGTTGGGCCCGGGGCGCCCTCCATGGTGGCCGGTTCGCCTGCCTCGAATTCTGGTATCACCAGTCGCGGCAGGATCTGAACCTAATGCGCGCCGTCACGACGCTCTCGCTCACCTTGAGCGATGGCTACTGTCTGTTCAGCGATCCGAATTCGCTGCCGTCGCCCGACCACTTGCACGACTGGTATTCGTTCTGGAACAAGTCGCTCGGCCGGCCGATCGCGATTGGCGTGGACCGGCCCGACGGCGCAATAGAGCGGAGATTTGAACATGGCCTGGCCGTGCACAATCCGATGGGGAATCCACCCGTCACCGTCGTCTTTGCCACCGACAATCGCTCGCTCGCTTCCGGTGTGGTGGCACGCACGCATCGCGTCGCGTCGGCGGATGGTGACATCTTTGTCGCGGACAAATGACCAAGGTGAAGCAAACTTCGTGACCTCCATTCAACTCCGATGAAAGGCATTGTCCGGCAGGTGCTCTTTGCAGCCGCAGCAGCGATAGCGACAGCCCTCGCGCCCGCGGCCGTGGAGGTTATTTCCACCGGCGGCCGCAACGTTTACCGGCTCGCCGTCGCACGAGCCGGCGCGGAACCGTTGATCGTCGGCACGACGTGGGACAACCGGCTGTGCGCTTTCACCGCCGCCGGCCGCCATCGTTGGGACGCCGCGCTGGGCGGGTTCGCGTTCGATGTGTGCGCCGCCGATCTGGACGGCGATGGCATCGACGAAATTCTGACTGCCGGTGCGGACGGCGTGGTCGGGTGTTTTTCCATCGACGGCAAGGAGCGGTGGAAATACGCGCTGCTGGCGCCCGTCCAGCAGGTCTCCGTGGCGCGGCTGGACGGCAAGTCTCCGGTGGTGCTGGCCGGCGGAATGTCGCGCGAGATTCTGGTGCTCTCGGCCTCGGGCCAGGTCATGCGGACGGTAAAGACGGAAGGCGCGTTGGGCGGTGTCGCCATCCGGATGCTGCGAGCGGGGGATTTCGATGGGGACGGTCGCGATGAGGTGGGTTTGGTGGGATTGCGCGGCCGGGCCCTGGACCTGCGTTTTCTGAAAGGGGCTGAGCTACAGCCGCTGCCTGCAACATTCCCGCTGGACGGACTCAAGACCGCCAACGGCGTGGCGGTCGATGTCGATGGCGACGGGGCGGCGGAGTTGCTCGTGGGCCGCGCCGCCATTTCGCTTAAGGGACAGGTTAATAAAGCTCCCGCCGCGCCCAAGGGACAGGTTAACGGGGGTTTTAAGGGAGGGGGTTTTAAGGGACAGGCCAAAAATTCAGCCCGTAAGGGATCAGCCCGTAAGGGACAGGTTGATAACGATCCACCCGTAACGCCCAAGCGGCAGGTTAAGCAGGAATTTAAGGGACAGGTTGATAACGACGCGCGCGGCCCCGTTCACCTGCCTGATGCGCCGAAAGCCCGCAGCTACGATTACCATTATCGGATGCGCAGCCTGGCGGCGGGAAACCTCACCGCCGATCCGGGTCGGGAAATCGCGATTCTGGACGGTCCGGACATCCAACTGTGCGCCCCCAACGGCAAGGTACTCGGCGCCGTCCACGCCCCTGTCAGTTTCAGCGATGTGGTCTGTCTGCCCGGCTCGCCGCACGACTCGATCATCCTCGGTTCCGCACTCGGCGGCGACGACAACCTTTACCGCGTGAGCTTCGACGGCGATTGGAAGAAGCAACTCGCCTCGCTGCCGCGTTTAGGACTGCGGAAATCGGTCGGGGGAAACCTGGATTTGGTGGCCGAACAGGCGGCGCAGTGGCAGGGCGCGCCCATGATCGGCGCGGATGGACCGGTCGATGTGGTCGTCAGCCATCACATGTGGGCGGGCCAGACCACCCTTCGATCCGTGGATGCATGGATCGAGGAAGTGCGCTTCTTCGAAAAGAATTTCCCCTACCCGCGGCGGTTGCGCTTTTCGACCTGCGTCTGGCCCGGGGAGAAGCTGCCGCTGAAGCGGCCGGATGGCGCGGTCTGGCCGCACGACCAGCGGCTATCGCACGATCTGGACCGCGATCAACTCGTGGCGATCGCGCGAAAATTCGAACAGGCGCGTTGTCCTTTCTGGATTCAGGTCGGGCACGGCTGTGCGCCGCATTTGAGCGTCGCCTCGGCGACGGCGATGCTCGAGGCCGCCCCCGCCATGTGCCTCGGCTTCGTGAGCGCCGAGGACGAACAGGCCGGCGAGATGATGTATTATTTCGAGCACCAGGTCCGGCCGCTGCTCGAGTTGTGCCTGGCGCGCGGGAAGCGGTTCATCCCGCGGAACAAGAACGTATGGTGGTGTCATTGGCCCGCTGACGCCGGGACGCGCCGCCTGATTTTCAACGGACGCTATCGCTCCGTGTTGCTTCCGTGCGTGGAGGACAGCAACTCGCGCACGGCCGATGCCCACCTGGCCGCGCGCGTCGGGCTGTGGCTCGACGGCCAGGTGGACGATTGGGCCTGCCGCATTTCCGCCGACTGGTTCTCCTTCAATCGCGCGTGGGAATGGGAAGCGGTCAAGACGGGCCACCCCCACCTGCGTTATCTCACCTCCCAAATGTTTCTCGGCGCGCGCGTCTTCATGTTGCTGGCCGGCGATCGCGGCCGTGGCAGCGAAGGCTGGACGCGGGTCGGCACCGAGGGCGTGGCTCCGTTTATCCACCTCATCGGGCGCGGCGCGATCGCTCCGCCAAAGCGCGAGCAGATGCGAGCCATCGCCCCGCTCGTGGTGAATCTTCAACAACCCACCGGGCGGTTCGCCCGCCACGGCGCCAATGGGCATGGCTTCCAGCTGTGGGACGTCGACGGCACCGACCGCCAGGCGTGGGCCTTCGATCGCCTCGACTGTTACTGGGGCATGGCGCCGCTGCCGCCCACCGATGCCTCGACGTGGCTCTGGGGCCGGACGCGGCGTGCGGCCGATCACCTCCCGATCACGACGCCCCACGGATTCGTCTGCATTCTGCCTGGCCCGGCGCCTGCACCCGAGGGCCCATGGACGACCGTGTGGACCACGGACGGCGACCGGCTGGAGAAGGATGGGAAACGATACTCGCTCGAGACGGCCCGGACGGCGATGGAAGCCGATCTTGAAACGGGCAGGGCGAAGCTGCCGTTCCGGGTGGATGGGCGCGTCTTCTGGCAGGTGGTGGCGCAACCAGAAAACCGATACGTCATCTGCGTGATGGATCCCGGCTGGGTCGATCCCGGCGAGCGCACCGCGATGTTGCACGCCAACCTGCCGGGCACGTGGACGGCTTCCGACCGGCTGAAGGGAAAGCCCTTGGGCCTGATCGGCCCAGGGCTTGCGCTCACCGTCCCGGCCGGTGTGTTCAAGATCATCGACGTGTCCGAAAGCAAACCTTGAACGCGATTCCCCGCGCGTCCCGAACCAATTCCAACCCATCCAACGATGAAACGAATCCTTGTCCACCTGGCACTGCTGACGTCGGCCTTGTTCCTGCGCGCGGCCGACTCACCCACCCGCCCAAACATCGTGCTGGTCATGGCCGACGATCAGGGCTGGGGCGACACCAGCTACAACGGCCACCCGGAACTCAAAACGCCGAACCTCGACTCGCTCGCGCAAAGCGGGCTGCGCTTCAACCGCTTCTACGCGGCGCATTTCAACTGCTCACCGACGCGTGGCAGCGTGATGACCGGCCGCCACCCGGATCGCTATGGAACGTTCAACCCGGGCGCGCCGATTCGGGCGCAGGAGTTGACCGTCGCTCGCGTCTTGCAGTCGGCGGGCTATGCGACTGGTCACTTCGGCAAATGGCACCTCAACGGCAAGAACGGGGACAAGAACACCACCGAGGGCAACGGCCGGGCGATCCTCGCCAGTGACCCGCTGTCTCCCGGCCGCATGGGCTTCGACGAATGGGTGTCCGCCGACAACTTTTTTGACCTCGACCCGGTCCTCGGGCGCAACGGCGTGCCCGAGAAATTTCACGGCGACAGCTCGGATGTCACCACCGACGAGGCGTTGAAATTCATCCGGCGCCAGGCCGGCGCGGCGCGGGCGTTCCTCGCCGTCGTCTGGTTCGGCTCACCGCATGTTCCGCACCAGGCCTTGCCCGCCGACAAGGCGGCCTACCGCGCACTGCCGGAAAGTGATCAAAACTACTACGGCGAACTCACCGCCGTGGATCGGAGCGTGGGCCGGCTGCGCGCGGCGCTCCGCGAACTGAACGTCGCCGACAACACCCTGCTTTGGTATTGCAGCGACAACGGCGGCAACGCGGGGCTGAACTCCACCGGCAACCTGCGCGGATCGAAGGGCACCGTATGGGAAGGTGGTCTGCGCGTCCCGGGAATCGTCGAGTGGCCCGCGCGCATCGCCAAACCCTTCATCAGCGAGACGCCGTGTTCGACGCTCGACATCTATCCGACCATTCTCGCCGCCACCGGCGCCGTGGCGCAAAACCAGATTCAACCGCTCGATGGACTGAGTCTGCTCCCGCTGTTTGATCGCCAAACCACGTCGCGCGCGAAACCGATTCCGTTCTGGAACCACGCGGGCCAACAACCTGGCCATGCTGCGCTGCTCGACTGGCCCTACAAGCTGCACACGAACGCCGTGGGAGGGCGCGACAAGAAGGGGAAGAAGGGCGGCGAAGCGCTTCCGTCCGTGCTGCTCTATAATGTCGCCACGGATCCGAAGGAAACGATCGACCTCGCCAAGCAGGAGCCCGAGCGGGTGACGAGAATGACCGCCGCTCTTGAAACCTGGAAGGCATCGGTGGAAAAGAGCCTCGCCGGCGCGGACTACGCGCAGACTTCCGGCAATCAACTCACGGAACCAGCCAGAAAGAAGAAGAGGAAAAACTAGTCATCCCCTGATTACCAAGAGCCCGGGAATGAAATTCCTCATCACTTTCGTCGCGGCGCTTTGCGTCGGTTCTGCCACCTCCACGGCCGCGGACAAACCGAACATCCTCTGGATCACCTCGGAGGACCACGGTCCTCATCTCGGTGCCTACGGTGATCCCAACGCTTCCACGCCCAATGTGGACGCGCTCGCCGCGCGCGGGATGTTGTTCAAACGTGCCTGGTCCAATGCTCCCGTTTGCGCACCGGCGCGCACCACGATCATCTCGGGCCTGTTTGCGCCAAGTTCAGGCGGCGAACACATGCGGTCGATGGTGCCGCTGCCCGCGGGGAAGAAGATGTATCCCCAGTTTCTGCGGACGGCCGGCTACTACTGCACCAACAATTCGAAGGAGGACTACAATCTCGCGAAGCCGGCCGAGGTCTGGCACGAGTCCTCGCGCCAGGCTCACTGGAAGAATCGCGCGGCCGGGCAGCCGTTCTTTGCCGTCTTCAACGCCAACGCCAGCCATGAGGGGCAGATTCGGAAAAGCCCGAATCCACTGAAGCTCGCGCCGGCGAAAGTTCGCGTCCCGGCCTATCACCCTGACACTCCCGAAGTCCGGCGCGATTGGGCGCAATATTACGCGAATGTCAGCGCCGCGGACGCAGTCGCCGGCGAACATCTCGCTGAACTCGCCCGGGCCGGACTCGCCGACGATACGATTATCTTCTACTTCGCCGACCACGGCCCGGGCATGCCGCGCAGCAAACGCTGGCCGAGCAATTCCGGCCTGCACGTCCCCATGGTGGTCTACTTTCCGGCCAAGTGGCGTCACCTCGCGCCCAAGGACTACGCGCCCGGCGGCAAATCCGATCGCCTCGTCAGCTTCGTCGATCTCGCCCCCACCGTGCTCAGCCTCGCCGGCATCGCTCCGCCGGACTGGATGCAAGGTCGTGCGTTTGCCGGGAAATTCCAGACCGACCCGGTGTCATTTCTGCACGGCTATCGCGGTCGCATGGACGAGCGCTATGATCTCGTCCGCAGTGTTACCGATGGGCGCTACATTTATCTGCGCAATTACATGCCGCACCTCTCCCAAGGGCAGCACGTCAACGCCCAGTTCGGCACCACCACCACGCAGCAGTGGAGGAAACTCTTCGACGAGGGAAAACTGAACGACGCGCAATCGATATTCTGGAAAACACCCAAGGCGCCCGAAGAGCTCTACGATCTGCAGAACGATCCCGACGAGGTCCGCAACCTCGCTGGCTCACCGGAACACCGGGATATCCTCGCGCGGCTCCGGACCGCCCAGCAGGACCAGGCCCGCCGGATTCGCGACGTCGGCTTCCTGCCCGAGGGTGAAATGCACGCGCGCGCAGCCGGCTCCTCGCCCTACGATCTCGCATGCGACAACGCCCGGTATCCCTTTGAGCGAATTTTCGCGGCCGCCGAGCTTGCCTCGGCGCTCGCGCCAGACGCCGTGCCCGAGTTGCGCGAAGCGCTTCGCGACACCGACAGCGCGGTGCGTTACTGGGCAGCGCTCGGATTCCTGATGCGAGATCGCACGACTGTCGGCAGCGCGGCAACCGAGCTGCGCAAGGCATTGGGCGACGCGTCGCCCTTTGTCCGCATCGCCGCCGCGTGGGCCCTGGTGGAGCGCGGAGACGAAAACGACGCGCGCACCGCCCTCGCCCTGCTCAGCGAACATGCGCCATGGGGCAAGAACAACGTGTTCGTCTCAATGGCCGCACTCACGGCAATCGACAATCTCGGTCCGAAGGCTGGACCACTGCGCGACGCGGTGAAGATCTGGCCGGCTGATGGACCGTCACCCGACGAGCGGTACAAGCCCTACGTGCCGCAGCTCCTGCGCAGCATTGCGGGCAAGCTCGATACGGTGCCGGCGAAGGCAGGCCCGAAAAAGAAGCAGAAGGTAAAGAATCAATGACCCGGGGAATGACGCAGCCTCTGTACGTGGCAGTGGACGGCACGCCGTACACTGCCAGGTGCGCCACATTCAATCCTAACCCGGTTATTTCATAGCCAGACGAACCAAGGCATGGGTCACAGAGGACACAGAGCTCGGACACAGAGGCAGCAGGAGACCACAGGGTGTTTGAACGCGCCTGATGCGAATGGGCAGGCATTCCAAATTGGATCGAAGGGAT
>JAUSID010000103.1 GCA_030648295.1 Opitutaceae bacterium
TACTTGCGCAGCAGCCATGCGCGGCCAGCGCCTGACTTCAGGAACTTCTCGCGCTGTCTTGCTGCTGAATAGTCGTTAAACGGTTCGCGATACAGAACGTGAAATCGGCCGATCAGTTTTCCGGAATGAGAAGATGAGCGATGCTCCCGGACTCTACGGTCCAAGTCACACGTGATCCCGACGTACCGGCGTTCCCCTTCAAGAACGTAAACGGTAATCATGTGGAATCAGGCTGGTGAGACTTGCCCGCCGCAGGCGGACTTGCCCGCCTCTGGCGGGTTCGAATGCGCCGCAGGCGCACAAGCTCACGACCTCTTGCACCCCATGCAAGCGCGCTACCAGGCTACGCTACAGCCCGAACAAGAGAAGGGGCAACAAGACCCACGCGTCAGGCCGATGCAAGAGCTTTTTCCAGCTTAACGGGCATCGCAACTCCGCTGCTTTGGATACTTGCGCAGCAGCCATGCGCGGCCAGCGCCTGACTTCAGGAACTTCTCGCGCTGTCTTGCTGCTGAATAGTCGTTAAACGGTTCGCGATACAGAACGTGAAATCGGCCGATCAGTTTTCCAGAGTGTGAAGATGAGCGATGCTCCTGAAGTCTACGATCCAAGTCACACGTGATCCCGACGTACCGGCGATCCCCTTCAGGAACATACATTGCTGCCAATCCCGCCGTCACGCCGCGGATAGACTTTACGTCGCGGTGCGCAGCGCCGGGTACGTGAACGCGAAGAAGTGCACCGTGTTGAGCGCGAAATGCGTGAGGATGCTCGCTTCGACTCGGCCGCCGGTACGCAAGTAAGCCCAGCCATAGCCGACTCCCGCCAGCGCCGAAAGCGCGACATAAACCGGCCCGCCGGCCACATGGGCCACGCCGAACAACACCGCGGCCGTGAGGAGCGCCAGCCACTGGCCTCGGGGCAGCCGCTGCCAGATTCGTTGAAGTTGCCCCTGGACGAAGCCGCGAAAAAACGCCTCCTCCGCCAGGCAGGTGAGAAAAAGGTTCGCCCACAGCCAGAGCCACGCCTCCACCGGAAACTTCGGGGCAAAACGGACGTATCCGAATGCCAGCGACGTGACGAGGATCGTGGCAATCAGTCCACCCGCAACCGGCGCCGCGCGCGAAAGCAGCGTCCGCCATTCGACCGCACGGGTGGCTCGCGAGTGACACCAGCCGATAAAAACGAGCCCAAAGGCCACCTTGTCCAAATTGAGGTGCAACCGGTAGGGAATCGCGTCCGGAGTGAACAACACTCCGGCGAGCACGCGCGGATTGTTGAATCCCGGCAACCGGTGGGTGAGCAGCCCGGCTCCGAGGATGAGCAGCGCCACGCCGGCAGCGATCTTCCACCCGCGCGGCGCCGTATCCCGCGAAAATGCCCAGGCGACAGCCATCAACGCGGCCAGCCAAAGCAGTCCGACGGGCAGCACGATTCCGCTGCTCCACGCGAATCCCAGCGCCACGGCAAACGGCGCCAGCCACCAGAGCGAGCGGTTTGCCTCCGCCGCGGGCGCCGGTGCCCAGAGCGCGAGAATCGCCACCGTCACACATGCAAAAGTCGGAAACACCGCGCTTCAACCCCCGGCCAGCGTGCGTTGAGTCTCGAACACCTCGCGAACGCTCACGCTCAGCCGATCCTGGAGTGCCTGGAGTTCGCGGTATCGCGCGACGTTCGCCCGATTGGGCAGGCAGCGCGTGTCTTCGCGTACGGCCACGACGCGCCCGGTGAAATCCTGGATGCGGGCCCTGGCGTTTCCGTCGCGGCGGGCGACGCACCACGCGGCCTGCAACGCGCCGCCCAGGGCAGCACCTTCATCCTCGACCATCGCGACAACCGGCACGCCAAAAATATCCGCCATGAGCTGCCGCCACGCCGCGGATTTTGCACCGCCGCCCGTCACCCGAATTTCCTTCGCCCGAACGCCAAGCGTCGCGAGCCGCCGCAATCCATAATTCATGCCCATCGTCACGCCTTCCATCGCTGCGCGGGCCATCGTCGGTGCGTTGAACGTGCGCTGATTGAGCCCGAGCAAAACGCCGGAGCCGAGCGGCACGTTCGGCGTCCTCTCGCCGGCAAAATACGGCAGCAACACCAACCCACCCGCGCCCGCCGCCGTGGCCGCGACCGCCTGCTCGAGCGCCGCATGGTCATAGCCAAACAGCGCGCGCACCTGTTCCGTCACGGTCGTGACGTTCATGGTGCAAAGCAACGGAAGCCAGCCGCCGGAGGACGAACAAAACGCGGCGATTTCGCCCTGCGGATCAACGACCGGCTGCTGCGCAAACGCGTAGATCGTGCCGCTCGTGCCGAAGCTCGCTGAGATTACACCCGGCGTCACGTTGCCGGTGCCGATCGCACCCATCATGTTGTCGCCGCCGCCGGCACTCACGACGACGTCGCTCGACAGGCCATACTTCCGCGCCAGTTCGGGCCGCAGGGTGCCGGCGGCCGCATGCGACTCGTTCAGCGGCGGCAACCAGTCGACAAGTTTCTTGTCGATCGCACCGAGCGCATCCCTCGACCACGCGCGATTGCGCACGTCCATTAACGCCGTGCCGGACGCATCGCCGAACTCCATGAAGTAATTCCCCGTCAGGTGAAAATTCAGGTGGTCGTGCGGCAGGAGCACGTGCCGCAGTCGCTGGTAGTTCGCCGGCTCGTGGCGCTTCAGCCACAGGATTTTTGGCGCCGTGAATCCCGGCAGGATGAGATTGCCGGTTTTGCGAATCGCGGGCTTCGGACCGCCGAGTTTCTTCGTGATCAACGCGCACTCCGCCGTGGTACTGGTGTCGCACCAGAGTTTTGCCGGCCGAATCACCTCGCCTTTGGCATCGAGCGGTACGAACCCGTGTTGCTGTCCGGATACACCGATGCCGCGCACGCGGCCGCCCTCGATTTTCTGCGCGACTTCCAGAATCACGGTATCGAGCGCCACCGCCCACTCGGCGGGATGCTGCTCCATGTGGCCAACGGGCAGCCCCTCGATCAATCGGTGCGGGGCGCGCGCCTCCGCCACCACCTTGGCCGTGTCCAGGTCAAGCACGACCGCTTTGACGCTCTGGGTGCCGGAATCGATGCCGATGAAGAGACTCATAGGAAAGACATCGCGACCTCGCCGCGACAACTGCGAATGTTGGTTAACCGCGAATGGACGCTAATCAACGCGAATAAGGGCGGAAGCCGTAACGATACAGTGGAATCGGTTTCTATTTAGAATAGCCTCGCGACTGAAAGGTGGACTGCGTTGCTCCCCAACGCAGTTGTCTTGTTTTTTCGTTTCGTCAGTCAGCGGCTTGAGGAGCAAGCCGCTCCACCCCGACCGCACAGACACGGGCTAACAAACTCAGCACTCCCGAAGTGCGCGCTCGGGCTCAGCATTTCATTCCTTCGCGTCCATTCGCGTTTATTCGCGGTTAAAAAATCCGCGGTGAATGCTCACTTGTCCCGGCCGTCGGCGTTGTTCGCCTTCAGGGCGTCCAGGAATTCGACCGGCGCAAAGTCGTCGCTCAGCACCTTGGCGTTGCGCATCCGGCCGGTCGGGATCGCGATCCGTTCCTTGCGAATTTCAGCGAGATCCAGGCGGCCGGCAAAATGCGGGCGTTGCAGCGACTCGGCCGCCGGCCATTTCGCGGAATCGACGATGTTCGGTTCGCGGTATTTCACGGCGCATGCGATCACGTTGCCGCGACCGGTGGTCTCGAACAGCACCACCTGCGGAAACACCGCCTGAATCGTCTTGATGTCGGAGTAGAAGAGTTCGGTCGTCGCGTGCAGGTTGCTGATGAAAACCCCGCGGTCGCTGAGCCGCGCGGCGCATTCACGGTAAAACTCCTCGGTCTTCAGGTGCGGCGGCACGAATCCGCCCCGGAAGGCATCGAGGATCAGCCAGTCCCATTTTTCACGGTTCCGCTTCACGAACATCCGGCCATCCATGAGCGTGACGGGCGTCTTGTCCGTCGGCTTGAACTGCATCCGTTCCCGGCACAGGTCGTAAACCTTCGGGTCGAGTTCGACCGTCTGGAGCAGCGCTTCCGGATACGCCGCGGTGAACAGCCGGTGAAATCCCGCGCCGCCCAGTCCGATCATCAGCACCCGCTGCGGTTTGGATTGAATGAAAAGCCCGGCGTAGAGCGTGCGCGTGTAAGCCACGATCGGCATCAGCGGATCCTTTAGATCCACGGCGGACTCGAGTGCTTCGCCGCCACGCGCGCGCGCACGCAGTTCGACGACCGAGCCGCGGCGCTCGACCGTGAGGCTGTTGTAGATGGTGTCGAAATGCTCGACGTATGATTCGGCCTCCGCGGCCAACAGGGCGGCGGGCAGCGCAAGCGAAAGGATAATGTGGGCCAGCTTCATGGGACGGAGGGAGCGCGCAGGAGCCGCAACAGACCGGCGAGGCTGACAACCGCAACCCCGAGCCAGATGTGCAGCAGCGTCGAAACGCGAAAATGCGGGATGAGCACGAACGCAGTGAGCATCACCCCGGCGATGTTTCCCATCGTGCTCACGCCATAAACGAGGCCGGATGCCTTGCCCGGCGGCGTGCCGCGGGTGGCGAGAAACTGCACGCATTGCGGCGTGAACGATGACAGCGCGGTGACGGGGAAAAAAAACAGCCCGACGCACGAGAGCAGGATGGGCGTGATCCCGGGTTCGAGCGATATCGCGATCGTGTCGACCATGCCACGGCCGAAGAAACCCGTCGCGGCCAGCGCGACGATTGCGACCGTCATCCATCCGATTTGCCAGCGCCGCCGGGACGCGAACTCGAGATTGCTGATCCAGCCGCCGATCATGGCGCCGGCGCTAAACGCGGCGAGAAAGGTGGAAATCAGGCAGGCCCAGACATCGATCGCCGAGCCGAAGTGCGGGCTGAGCAGCCGCGAGGCGAGCAACTGAAAGCCCATGCTGAGGATGCCGAGGGTGACGACAACAACGTAGAAGGCGAAAAGCGACACAGGGGCTGCAACGTGCTGATTCACCCCGGTGATGTCACCTCGAAACTCATGCCGGCCGACCTGCTATCAATCCGAATCGTGCATGCTTGCGGCCATTTCAAACCTCGGAATTCTTACAGGAGCAAACGGAGGAAACAGAGAGGCATTCCCACCGCCCGTGCTCCGCGGCCTCCGTTACCTCCTGTAAAATGGATTGGTTTATCTCGGCCGAAAAAACTGATTTGCCTCCCGGGCTTCGCTCGGGTCAGTGGTGCCGCCCCCTATGTCTCACCGCATGCATCTCCTCGCTTTACGCCCGATTTTTCTCGCCCTCGCCGTTGCCGTATCCACGACAGTCGGTATGGCCCAAACTCCCGCGACGTCAAAACCGAAGCTCGGCTCAATGGTTTTCGACTGGGCGAAAATCGAACCGACGACCACGCCCACCGGCGAGCGCCGCGCCATCGTCAACGCGCCCACGGCCACGATGGCCAACTTCTCGTGTCACGTCACGACCCTCAACGCCCACCAGGCGCCGCACCCGGCGCACCGGCATCCCGACGAGGAAATCATCATCGTGAAGGAGGGGACGATCGAGGTGATGATCAACGAGGAGCGGCAGCGTGCCGGCGCCGGCTCGATGTTCTTCTTCGCCTCGAACGATCTGCACGGCATGCGCAATGTCGGCGACACGCGGGCGACCTACTACGTGATTCGCGTCATCACGCCCGACACCCCGAAGCCGGCGGGGAAGTGACTTCGTAGCAGCCGAGGTGACGAGGCTGGATAACTCGGTTCGCCGTACGGTGAATGGAGCCGTGGCGCCCTCGCCGCGGCGGTAAGCACAGCATTCTGCAATCGGACGCGGCGAGGGCGCCGCGTCTCCAATAACTTCGCACACCAGGTTTTCGCAGCAGCGAAAACCTCCACATAGCGGGAAGCCCTACTTGTTTCGCTCGACGCGAAACCGGATCGTAGCAGCGCCGCGCAGCGCGGACAGATTCACCGTGCCATTCGCGTCAGCCACCAGGTCCTTGCCGGCTGCACTCGCGCCGACGACGCGCCAGCCGTCGGGCACGCGCGCGCGCAACAACGTTTGCTGCGGCATTTGCCGCTCCGGCAGCTGAACCTGGGCCACGATCTCACCCCGGGCGAGATGCGAGGTCATCGTGACCGACACCGGGCCAAATGTCGTCGGTGCGCGCTCCACGCGAATCGCCTTGCCGTCCTCGAGCCAGCGCTTGGGCGTGGCGAAAAGAAGCCGCAGCGTTTCGGGCCGGCCGTCGTCGTCGAGATCCGAATCCTGCACGAGCATCGCGCGCAGCATCGAAAGAAAATGCCCGTTCGCCGCGCTGTTCGGCGGACAATAGAAGAAGCGGCCGCCGTCGTCGACCGGCAGCAGCGTGCAGCCCTCGCCGCACACGAACGTGTTGCGCGTGAAACCCTGCGCGAGCATGCCGTAGAAGCTCACCAGTGCGCGCTCCGGGTCGTCGCGCCGCAGCGTGTCGAGCGTGTAGCGCGTGCCATAGAGCGGATTGATCCGGTTGGGGCCGGTCCAGAAATTGAATTCGTCGCCGCCGCCCGAGCGAATCATGCCCATGAAAATTCCGCCGTGCTGCTCCTGGTAGTGCGGTATCCAGTTTTCCTGTTCGCTGCCGACGGGGAAAATTCCGCTGGCGATGGTGTAACCGATGGTGATGTTCCAGTAGCTGCCGATCCGGCTGTGCAGAATCGGATCGTGCGCCGGCTCGTCGCTCAGCAGCGCGTTCGGCACGAACGGCGGCTTCGGGGCGCGGTGCACGCTCTGCTCGATCGCGGCGAGCACGATCTGGCGGAATTCGCGCGCGATGCCGGCGTAGCGCTCCGCTTCCGACTTTTCGCCCATCTCCGCCAGCAGTGCACCGAGGTCGCGGATCGCGCGCCAGGCCTTCGCGTTCGCGTTGACGGTCTGCGCCGGAGTGCTGATGTCGCCGGCGTAACGCTCGGCGGGGAACAGCCCGTGCGGGCCGGTGCGGTTGTCGACCAGTCGCTGCACTTCCTTTTCCCAGCGGGGACGCAGCGCCCGCACCGTTTCCGCGTCGCGCGTCTGCCAGTAATAGCGGCAGACATCGTTCAACTTGAATCCGGCCTGGTGATACTCGAGCCCCTTCCGCGTGAAATCGAGCAGCGCGACAAGCAGCCGGCGCATGTCACGCTCGTAGCCCCACATCATCATCGCGAGCGCCGCGTCGCTGCCCTCGGCCACGTAGAGTTGATCGTACTGGTTGCCGGAGCTGTAGTGCATCCGGTCGCCCTTGATCAGCTGGAAATTCTGGAGCAGCAGGTGCCGCCAGGCATTGTTCACCAGCGGCTCGGGCGTCTCCACCTTCATCGCCGCCGCCAGGATTTTCCGCCAGGTGTCAGCGCAGGCCGCGCGCTCGGCGTCATAATCGATTTTCAGCGCCGTGGCATCCGATGCCGCGAGCGGCTTCGTGGCGAACGCGACCGTCGCGACATTCTTCGCGGTGATCTTCGCCACCAACCGCTGCCGTTCCCACTTCCAGCTCGCGTCGGCGATGGCCACCACGCCGCCCTTCGCGTCGACCAATCTGC
>JAUSID010000253.1 GCA_030648295.1 Opitutaceae bacterium
GCCGTCGCACGGCGCACTCGACTTGTCTTGGTCTCGAGACACACTCGTTCCGCTTTCGCGTGAACCCGTCGTAAACCGCATTTTCCCGGCATGGCCGAGTCCCGCCGCCAGTTCTTGAAACAATCCGCCGCTGCCGCGGCCGTGTGGGCGGGCATCCGGGCGACCGGTTTCGCCGCGGTTGCGCCGCGGGCATCCACATCGCCAGCCGGAAGTTCGGCGCAACCGTGGTATCGCCGCACGTTGCGCTGGGGCCAGACGAACATCAACGAGCTCGACCCCACGCGCTACGACGTCGCGTGGTGGCGCGATTACTGGAGGCGCACGCAGACGCAGGGCGTGATCATCAACGCGGGCGGGATTTTCGCGTATTATCCGAGCGCCGTCCCGCTGCATCATCGCGCGGAACACCTGGGCAATCGGGACCTGTTCGGCGAGCTTTGCCGTGCCGCCCACGACGATGGTCTGGCGGTGTTTGCGCGGATGGACTCGAGCAGCGCCCACCAGGAATTTTACCGCGCCCATCCGGATTGGTTTGCGGTCGACGCCAGCAAAAAACCGCACCGCAAGCGTGAGCTCTATGTCGCGTGCATCAACGGGCCGTATTACGACGAGCACATCACGGCAATCCTGCGGGAGATCGTCGCGAAGTATCGACCCGAAGGTTTCACCGACAACAGCTGGACCGGACTCGGCCGGAACCGGATTTGCCATTGCGCGAATTGCGAACGGAAGTTTCGCGCGCGCACGGGCCAGCCGCTGCCACGCGCGACAAATTGGAACGATCGCACGTATCGCGAGTGGATCCGCTGGAATTACGAGCGACGGATCGAAATCTGGGACCTTAACAACACGGTGACGCGCGCTGCCGGCGGACCGGACTGCATCTGGTCGGGAATGAACAGTGGCTCGGCTTCGTCGCAGGCGCAGCAGTTCGTCGATCTCAAAGCCATCGGCGAGCGTGCGGCGATCATCATGCTCGATGATCAGGCTCGTCGGAATGAAAGCGGTTTCCAGCGCAACGGGGAGGTCGGCAAACTCGTGCACAGCGTGCTCGGCTGGGACAAGCTCGCGCCGGAAAGCATGGCCATGTACCAGACGCGCGGGCCCGTGTTCCGCCACGCGAGCAAACCCGCGCCGGAGGCGCGGATGTGGATGCTCGAGGGCATCGCGGGCGGGATCCAGCCCTGGTGGCATCATGTCGGCGCCTACCAGGAGGATCGCCGGATGTTCCGCACCGCCGAGCCGATCCTGCGCTGGCATCAGGCCAACGAGGAATTTCTCGTCAATCGGACACCCGTCGCGAACGTCGCGGTGGCGTGGTCGCGCGACAACACGGATTTTTTCGGCCGGGACGATCCGGCGTTGCGCGTCGACCTGCCCGCGAATGGTTTCATGCAAGCGCTGGTCCGCGCCCGCATCCCGCACCTCCCCGTCCATCTCGATCACCTCGATCGCGACGCCGCGCAATTCCGCACGCTGGTGCTGCCCAACATCGGCGCAATGACGGATCAGCAGGCCGCGGCGATCCGCCGTTTCGTCGAGCGTGGTGGCGGGTTGCTCGCCACCGGGCACAGCAGTCTCGGCAACGAATGGGGTGATCCGCGTGCCGATTACGCGCTCGCCGATCTCTACGGCGCGCACCTGCCCGAAAAGCATGGCGCGCGCGATGAGACGACGCGCGATCGGTGGGCGACAGAAATTGAGCACAGCTATCTGCGGCTGGCGCCCGAATTGCGCGCGCGTGGTTCCGGCCCGCATGCGCCGGGCGAGCCGGCCGCGAGCGGAAATCGCCACCCGGTTTTGCACGGGTTTGACGAGACGGACATCCTCCCCTTTGGCGGCATGCTTCAACCGCTCAAGCTCGCTGCCGCGGCGCAGGTGATCGCCACGTTCGTCCCTTCCTATCCTGCGTTTCCGCCGGAGCAGGCATGGATGCGCGAATCCAAGACCGACATCCCCGGGCTCGTGTTGAACGAGAAACGCGGCGCCGGGCGCGTGGCGTTTCTGCCGGCGGATCTGGATCGTCGCTACGCCCGTGACAATCTGCCCGACCATGCCGACCTGCTCGCGAATCTCGTGCGCTGGACGGCGCGCGAAGAAATTCCACTCCGCGTGACCGGTCCGGGGCTGATTGACTGCCATCTTTACCGCCAGCGCGAACGGCTGGTGTTGCACCTGGTGAATCTCACCAGTGCCGGCACGTGGCGCGCGCCGGTCGAGGAATTGATTTCCGTCGGCCCGCTGCGCGTGCGTGTGAAGCTGCCTGAAGGCGTGCGCGCCGGGAACCTTCGGCTGCTCGTGAAACCGAGTTCTTCCTCACTCACGATCGAGAACGGATGGGCACAGTTCGAGGTACCGGCCATCCTCGATCATGAAGTGGCGGTGATTGGCTGACCTCGGCGGCTGGAAAGCCGCCGCTCCTCCGGAAACTGGTTCGCCGCTAAGCGGAGTGAACCCGCTTAATTCCGCAGCTGCGCCAATTCCCTGCGCACGCGCGCAAATCGTTCCCGAATTGCGTCCGTGGCGTCTGACCATGATTCCGAGCGTACTTGTTCACCACGCGGCGCGCTCCTCCAAGCCCACACGCCATTTGATTCAGGCCGCGCCAAGCACCTGTTCCACCGCGCCGGCCAGGCCAGCAATCGCTCATCGTCGCTGCGGTCGGCCGCCAGTTGAATCCCCAGCGGTAGCCCGGCCGCGCCGCGGCCAGACGGCAGTCCGAGGACCGGAAATCCGTGCTTGAATCAGCTCACGAGTCTTTCCGCCTCTCTTCAGCCCACCCAGATCGGACTCGCCCAGGCGACGTGACCGTTGTGCTGGCGGACGCGTACATAGTAATAGTCCGCGGCGGTTCCGCGTGGCTTCCGATCCTGCCACCGGATGCGCGCACTGGTCTCGCTCGGGCCCACCAGCCGCTCGATGATGAAACTCTCGCTGGGGAAGCGGCCGGTAATCGTCACGACGTTGCTCTCCACCAGATCGCGCAATTTCGCGGTGACGACTTGCTGCGAGGGCTGATGGATTTGCACGGACAGCTCCGCGTCGGGTCCGCCGTTCAGGTCGCACACGATCGCTTTGGTGGGATCCTCGCGGTACGCTCCCGGCCGGGTCGTCGGCGACTGGAGCCGCAGCTCGGTCGGCGAGATCATCGTAAGCTTGTCGCGAAACGCCTCCCCGAAGGGCGCGTGCTGGAAACATCCGAGCGCCCGCTGAAACGTGCCGCCCTTGAGCCGGACGGTCATGTCCCACTGGCAAATCCGGTCGAGCGCGAGCTGGCCCCACGGTCCCCAGCCGTAGCGAATCCGGCACTTCGCGGGGCCGGGCAGCCGCAGCGCGCCGGTGATGTGGTCCTCCGGGAAATGGCGCTGGATCACGCGGCCATTGCGCAGGAGTTCGACCATCTCGACCGGATCCTGGCCCTCGACGCGCACGTCGATCTCGCGTTCGCCGGCGAACGGCAGTTCGGAACCCATCGGCTTTCCGTTCAGCGTCACTTCGAGCAGAATCCGGTCGCCGCTGACGGCATAAGTACGTCGCGCGCGAACCGCCTCGAAGAGGCTTTCCGCGCGAAGATCATTCGCCCAGACGCCGAGCACCCCTTCGCCGTACGCGCCGGGATAGCCAAGATGATCGTCGGTCGACGCGACAAAACCGAACCGCGTGCCCAGGGCGAGCCGCGGCGCGACCGTGTTCTTCGTCCAGCGGCCGCCCTGACTGTGCGTGATGTAATCGAACGGTCCGCGATCGGTTTCGGTGCAGCCGTGCTCCGACATGATCTCCACCACGGGCGAAACCTTGCCGCCGCGAAAATACTTCCAGTTGGCGCCGCGCCAGCCTTCGAGGTAGCCGAGATGGTGCGGAATCGCGAGCGCGCCCTTCGCCTCGGCGAAGTCGAGCAGCTTGTTCACATGGTCGGGAAGGAAGAGTTCCGGCTGATCGCGATCGAAGAGCATGCAATAATCGCCGAAGAAGCTCGAGTGCCACTCGTAGCCGAGAATGGCGGTGAACTTGTCCGTCGTCGCCTCCTGCAGCAGCCGTCGTGTCTTGTTCCAGTGCTCCGCGTGTGCCTTGAACCCGTTCACCCACACCATGTGGCGATCGCCTTCCATCTGCGGCATGTCGTGCCAGGACGCATGGCCGGTGAACGCGAAGAAATCGAGATGCGCCCGCGCGAGATCGATCGAGCGTTCCAGCGAGCCTTTGGCGTAGCCCACCGCGTTGTGGTTGTGCAGGTCGCCCCAGAAAAGCTGGTGCCTCGAAGCCGTCGCCGCCGCCTGCAGTTCGCTGGTCTGGCGCAGTCCGGCGAGGACCGTCGTTGCCATCGTCGCGCCGACGAACTGGCGGCGGGTCAGACCGGGACCGTGATCATGGGAATGCGACATTTTCAGTTCGGGTTGGCGGTGGAACGGTTGACAGCGCCCGCCGGGGTGGGAAGACACTGGGCGGTTCTTTCGACGGCAAAACTTCGGTATCGGTCGATGCGCGAGTCAAACGTCATTCCGCCCGGCCAAAATGATTTTCCAGACATGCCAATGACGGCGCGGCAGATCCGCTGATAGCATCGCCGCACCATCCCACGTCACCCCAATCCATGCGCGCTACCTCTCACGTTTTTCGCTGGATCGGCCGCCACGGCCCGGTCCTGCTCCTCATGGTCCTTGCCGCCGCAAGTCCGGCCATCGGGGCCAGTCCTCGTCCGCCGGTACGGTTGACCCAAAGCGCCGCGCTGCCCAACAGCGGAGCGGGACTCGATTTCTACAAAATTGAAACCGAAGCGGCCACGTATTACCTGGAAAAATACGGCGCCGCGCTGGCGTCGATGATCGATCGCGAAGGCCACGACTGGATCAGCTTTCGTTCCCAATCCGGCTCGCGCGCCGCCGGCGAGTTCCGCGGGTTTCCCAACGCCGTGCATGGGCAGACCCCCGGCTATTTTCACCCGCGCAATCAAAACACGGGCGAGGCTGTGACCAAGGTCGAGCGCGCCGGCCCTGAGCGCGTGACGATCTCGGCGGTGTCCGGCGGCGGATTATGGGCGTGTCGCTATGACTTCCTCCCGACGCACTGCACGTTCACGATGACGAAAATGCCGCCGGAGCAGAAATACTGGGTTCTCTACGAGGGTACTCCTGGCGGCAGTTACGACGACACCGACTGGTGGATGACGTCGGCGGTGAAGCAGCCGCAGGCGATGACGGTTAATCACGAGGGCGACATCCCGGCACCGGAATGGATCGCCTTCGGTGACCCAAAGCTGAAGCGCGTCATCTTCCTGCTGCATCACGAGGACGACCAGCATCCGGATCGGTTCTACCAGATGGACCGGCAGATGACGGTATTTGGCTTCGGCCGGATGCGCGGCGAGAAGCATCTGGCGACGGTGCCACGGCAATTTTCGATCGGGTTTCTCGAAACGACGGCGCACGCGGAAATCGGTCGCGCGATGGAGAAGTTCGGCAAGCAGGCACAATAATGGCCGCGAAGAACAAGAGTGGCTGCGGCTTCCAGCCGCAGGATCACCGGCTGGAAGCCGGTGCCACTCGGAATTCCACCATGCCGCGCCGCGACTTCATCGCGACATCCGCCGCAGCCGCCGTCACGGGCGCGTTGCTTTCGCCCCCGGCTGCCGCGGCTCAGCCGGCCATGATTGCATCGCCGGCCGCCGCGACCACCGGCGCCGGCTCGGGCGGGCCGCGGCAAAACCTCGTCATCTTTTTTCCCGACCAGCTCCGCGCGGAAAATCTCGGCTGCTACGGCCATCCGACGATCAAGACGCCGAACATCGATCGATTCGCGGCGGAGGCGACGCGGTTCAGGCACTGCGTCTGCCATCCGCTCTGTGCGGTTTCACGCACCAGTATGTTCACGGGCTGGCCGGCACATGTCCGCGGCCATCGCAGTTTTCAACACCTGCTCGCCCCGGACGAACCCAACCTGTTCCGCTACCTGAAGGAAAGCGGCTACGACGTGTTTTGGTTCGGCAAGAACGACGTGCTTTCATTCGAGCGGTTCGGCGAGAGCGTCACCGAGTGGGCCTTCTTCGCGCCGGGCGCCGAGTGGGACGCGAAGGACAATCCCTGGAAATTCGGCGACCCGCTTTATTACAGCTTTCTGTTTCAGCCGGGAAAGGGCGACCGCCGCAGTTTCCCCGACTACACCCGCGTGCAGGCGGGGATTCGGGTTTTGCAACGGCAGAGCGATCGGCCGTTCTGCCTCTTCCTGCCGCTCTGGTATCCACATCCGCCCTTCACCGGCCCAGCGGATTTCTTCAACCTGTATGGGCCAGACGATGTCCCGCCGCTGCGACCGCCGACCGCGGGCAAGCCCCCATTTTATGAAGCCATTCGGCGCAGCCGCGGACTCGAGCGGCTGAACGACCGCGATTTCCGGCGGATCAACGCCGCCTATCTCGGGCTCACCAGCTACACCGATTGGTTGTTCGGTGAATTCCTTGCCGCCCTCGACGCGAGCGGTCGCGCGAACGACACGACCGTGATCTTTTCATCGGACCACGGCGACTGGGCGGGCGATTACGGGCTCGTGGAAAAATGGTCGAGTGCGATGGACGACTGCCTGACGAGTGTGCCGCTGATTATTCGCACGCCGGGAGGAGCGAAGGGACACGTCGTCGACGGGGTGACGCAGCTCTACGACGTGATGGCCACGTGCCTCGAACTCGCGGGCGTGAAGGCGCAGCACACGCATTTCGCGCGCAGCCTCGTGCCGCAGTTGCGCGGTGCGGCCGGCGATCCGCGCCGTGCGGGGTTTGTCGAAGGCGGCTACAACCCGTACGAACCCGAGTGCTTCGAAAACCTGCCGCTCAAGCCCGAGCACATTTATTACCCGAAGATCCGGCTGCAAAATGATCAGCCGGAAACAATCACGCGGACGACGATGATGCGGACAACGGATTTCAAACTGGTGCTCCGACCTGATGGCGTGAGCGAGTTCTACGACTTGAAGAAGGATCCCCGCGAGTTGCAGAACGTGTATGGCCAGCAGACCTACGCCGCCCAGCAGGCGCGGATGGAGCGGGCGATGTTGGACTGGTATGTTCGCACCTCCGACGTGACCCCGCGCGGCCTGAAAGACGACCGCGACCTGCCAAAGGACAATTTACGGACGATCCGAATCTGATCACGCCATGAATGATTTCTTTTCGACGCTGAACCGAATCGGCGAACGCTGGTTTTGGGTTCTGCGTTTTGGGTTCTGGGTTCCATCGGCCGAACCCAAGACTCAAAACCCAAACCCCAAGACCAATTTCGGAAACGCCGTGCACACCTGGATACGATGCTGCGGAGTCAGTGTACTTTGCGCTGTCACGTCCACCATCGCGCACGCCGCCGCGCCGGCCGGCCACTTCCCAACCTGGAAACACCTCTCGAGCGCGAACGGCGATCTGCCGAAGCCGAACGGCGGCAAGAACCAGACTTCGCTGCTGGTGCTCGATGTCGATCGCGACGGTTTGAACGACATCGTTGTCGCTGAACGGTCCGCTGCGCCCGCGGTCGTCTGGTTGCGCCGGGACAGGAGCGGCTGGACGCGCCACGTCATCGACGACGGGAAAGCTCCCATCGCCGCCGGGGGCACCTTTGGCGATGTAGACGGCGACGGCGATCTCGACGTCGTCTTCGGGTCCTCGGGTGCGGGCAGCAACGTGTGGTGGTGGGAGAATCCGCTGCCGCGCGGCGATCCGAAGACGCCGTGGGCGCGTCACGTAATTACGAATACGCAAAAGGGCCAGCACCATGACCAACTCGCCGGCGATTTCCTCGGCACGGGCAGGAACCAGGTTGTCTCCTGGTTTCAGGGCGCCGGCGAGCTTTCGCTGTTTACCGCGTCCGGCAATCCACGCGAGGCCACGGGCTGGTCACTCATCACCGTGGCGACGGGCCTGAAACGGGCTGAAGGCCTGGCGGCCGGCGACATCGATGGCGATGGCCAACGCGACATCGTCGGCGGCGGCCGCTGGTTCAAATACCTCGGCGGATCGAAATTTGCGACCCATCTGATCGACGACGCGCAGACGCCCGGCCGTGCGGAGGTTGGCGATCTCGTGAAAGGAGGTCGTCCCGAAGTCGTGATGGTCATCGGCGACGGCATCGGCCGTTTGAAGTGGTATGAGTGCGCCGGCGATCCGATGCAGACGGACGCCTGGCGCGCGCATGATCTGCTCGGCATCGATGTAAGGCAGGGCCACAGCCTGCAAATAGCGGATATCAACGCGGACGGGCACCCCGACATCTTCTGCGCGGAGATGACGCAACTGGCGAACGCGCCGGCCAACCCACAGTCGAAGGCATGGATTTTCTATGGCGACAGCCAGGGCAATTTTACCAAGACCGAGATCGCCACCGGGATTGACTTTCACGAAACGAAAGTCGTTGACGCAGATGGCGACGGCCGGCTCGACATCGTGAGCAAACCCTTCGTGTGGGAAACCCCGCGCATCGACGTGTGGTTGAATCAAGGTCCCACCGGCATGCCCAAAAAATCCAACGAATGAACCTCATGAAAATACCTGCGTCGATGGTGCGAACCGCGATCCTGCTTGGTTGTCCGCTGCTCCTGGCCGCGGCCGGTGGAGCCGTGAAGGTCGGCAAGGCCCGGTTCGGGCTCGATCGCTGGACCTACATTCAGGCGGACAACGAACGCGTGCCGACTTCCAAGAAGAAGGGCAGCTTCGGCATCGGGTTCGCCTACGTGAACGGCGACGGCAAAGCCGACATCGCGTCCGGCGCGCATTTTTATCGCAACCCCGGCGGCGACATGAGCAAGGCGCCGTGGCCCCGGGTCGATCTGCCGAACAGCCCCGCGACCGGCAACCCCGTCGACGCCGGCTTGCTTTTCAATGTCAAGGGCGCGGGCCCCGCTCGTGACATCATGGCGGAGGATCTGCCGAATATCGTGTGGCTGCACACGGATGACCCGCAGGGAGGGAAATGGACGGCCAGGGTTGTCGCGCAGATGCCCCCGCCGCGCCATGGCAACGGCCGGATGATCAAACTCGCGAAAATCACGCCCGGCGCCAAACGCCCGGACATTCTGCTCACCGGCGGCGGCGGCACCTATTTGCTGCAAGTCCCCGAGCAGCCAGAGGCCGGGAACTGGCCGATCACGAAGATCACGCACACCGACGCCGACGAACAGAAGGCAATCGGACTGGGAGACATCGACGGTGACGGACACGTCGATCTCGTGTTGGCGGTTGGGATACGGCTGCCCGACATCGAGTGGTGGGGAAATCCGGGCGATGGATCGGCCAATTGGAAAAAGCATCCACTCGGCAAGACGATCAACATGGCGAAGATGATCGAAATGGCGGATGTGAACGGCGACGGCCGGCTGGATGTGGTCGCCACGGATTCAGAGCACGTCGACAGCGGACTGTTCTGGTTTGAGGCCCCGGCCGATCCGGTCAAAGGCAAATGGATACGACACGACGTGGCGAAGGGGTACAACGGACTCGACAGCATGTCGGTCGAGGACATGAACGCAGACGGCCGGCCCGACATCGTGATCGGCGAAACCAAGGACAAGCTGCGCCTGGTCATCTACGAGAATGTCGAGGGGGAAAAGTCGTGGAAGGAACATCTGATTTCCGAAGGCAAGGAGAGCCACAAGGGCGCCAACGCGGTCGATCTCGACGGCGATGGCGATCTGGACCTCGTGAGCATCGCCTACTTCGGGTTCAAGGAGCTGCACGTCTGGCGGAACGACAACGGCCGATGAACCCCGCGCGCAGCTGATCATCAGCCCGCAATGCTGCCACGAACGCGCGGTGTGCGACTTGGATGCTGACGGGCGAAACGAAGTCGTGGCGTGATCACGGAGCGGAGAATTGCAGCGAGTAGAGGCTGGCTCCACGTAGTCGAAATTCGAGCTGCACCGTCCGGGCGGCTAATGCGGACACGTCGGTTCCACGGCCCAGCCACTCGACGGTGCAGGCGACCGAGTTCGTGTTGATGTACACGCAATCATTGGTCGCGAACCCGGGGATCGCGGCGCCGTGCTCGTCGAGAATTCCGACCTGCGCGTAACCGAGCGCGCCCGTGTCGATGTTCAGCACGAGTTGCGAACCCTTGAACGTGAGCAGCCGCGTGCGAATCGAAATCTCGCGGTCATAAGGCGCGTCGGCTGATACGAAGCCATCGAGACGCTGCACGGCGCGATAGATGCCGTTGCCCGCCGGATTCCGCTTCACCGGCGAGTGGTATTCCTCCTGGCCGTAGAAATACTGCCAGATTTCGTCGCCGCGCCGCACGAGTCCTTCGGCCATGTAAACCTGGTGCAGGTCGCGTCCCTCGTAGCGCCCCATCGGCACGTAGGCCGGCCGCGGGAATCGCCGCCAATTCACGCCGTCGCGACTCACCGCAAGTTGCACTTCCAACGTGCCGGAGCCAAGCCCTCGCGCGTTGTCCATCAAAGCCGCGCGCGTCCGCGGTTCCGGATCCTCGTAGTGAAAATACATGCAGGGAAACGCGACGTAGGCGTCCGGGGCCCACGGATACTTCGTCGCCTTCGGCACGTAAACGCCGCTGCCCGGTGGATCGATCGCGGGATCGGGGGCGAAGACGGTGGGCAATTCGACCCCGAAATCGCCCGGCGTGAGCGGTCCGTTGTCGAGCCACCACGGCTGCGGCTCGCGCAGCGGGCGCGTTTTCGCGATTTCCCAAACCTGGGCCTGCGTCAGCGGATTCACCGGCCACGGCCGGAACAGCGTCGCCGCCTCGGACCGCACGTATTCGCGCTGCGTGCCACCGGTCGGCAGCCGCGGAAATCCGGTGCGATGATAGCCGACATACAGCCCGCGCTGATCGTCGTAGAAGAAACTCGACTGGGAGCCGGAGCGAAACGGCAGCACCGCCGTCCGGTGTCGCGTCCACTTCCAACCGTCGGGCGAGGTATAGAGGTAAACGCCGCGGCCTTCGTGGCCGCTCACATATTTCCAGCGCGTTTCGGGCGGGCCATTCGGATCGATGATCGGCCGGCCCAGCGGCGTACCCTCGGCAATCACGATGTTTCGCCGGCCTTTATGGTGGATGCCCGTGTCCGGCGACTCGAAGTGCACGCCGTCGCGCGACACGTGCACCATCAAGTAGTCGTCCGGACCGGCGTTGAAGATCCGGATCAGTCCCATCTCGTCGTCGACCGCGGTGAGGTGTTTGCGGAACTGGCCTTCGATCTTTTCCATCACGCGCTCCACGCGTCGCGGCGGATGCGCGGTGAACGTCAGTCCGTCGGCGCGCGCCAGCAATGCGTCGTCGAAAAACAAATACTTCCGATCACCGAGGGGCACGACGTCGACCCGTGGCGCCTCGCGGCCAAAGAGCAGCGGTGGTCCACGCTGCGTTTCAATTCGTGGCTCCGGGATCGCATAGCTTCCCGGTGGCGTGAATCCAGCCGTGTAGACGCGGCCGCGTGATAATCGCAACTCATCGAGTTCGCCGCTCAGCGGCCGGGCCCAGCGACCGTCGCGGCCGAGCGACAGATACGCTTCCTCGCCGCGCGGGAGCCGGTGCAGCTTCGCTGACACCGCCGATCCCGACGGCTCGCCATCGACGAACAAGGACAGCTCTGCCGCAGAGGCGTCGTAGACCAGCGCGCAGTGATGCCACGTTCTGCTGCTCAGTTCGCGCTTCACCGGCAGTCGCGCGGTGAGCCCGGCCGGTTGATTGTGCAGTACGAACGCCCGCGCACCAGCTTCGAGGCTGAGCCGCGTGACGATCCCGTTTTCGCCGCGCGGGCCGGTGCCGATTTCGAAGACGGTCCCCTCCTCCGATGACGTACCGCGGAGTCGCAGCCAGAATTCGACCGTCCAATCGAAGTCACCGAGATTGAGATCGTTTGCGGTTGGATTGACGAACGAGACCTCCTTGCGGAGGTGTCGCTCACCGCCCGTCATCAAGGCGCAAAACTGCGCGTTGTGCCATGTGAGCGGTTCCTGCGTCCGGCCGGCCGGCACGGGTAGCCGCGCGAGCGAAGCGGTTCGTTCGCCGCGCGCCGGGATTACGACCGGCGGATATGGTTCGGTCGAAAGCGCGTTGCCGAATTTTCCCGGCACGAGCCGGCCGCCCAATCCGAGCACGAGCGGCGCGTCGACCCCCGCCGTCGAATCCATCACGTGGCTCGGATAGAGCCATTCCGGTTCGTCGAACGTCCACTGCGCGATCGTCGTCGCGGCGGATGTTTCCCCGACGCTGAATAACAGCAGGCCAGCGATTACTCCGCGTACGGTGTAGCGGAACGCGTGAGCGTTTCGTGGTTCGGCGAAAAGCTCATGCTTTCCGCTACAGCGAGAGGGGGCTCCAAAAATGCCACCCGCTCTAGCGATCATTACGCGGCAGCATTTCACGATAAACTTCTCGCGCCTGCTCGAGGTGGGCGGCGACGTGCACCCTCCCCGTGTCCATCCGATCGCGCTCGAAGAGCAGTCGCTCCAGCCGATCGATCCACGCCAGGAAGTACCGCGCGCTCGCGGCACGGTCCAGCGGCCGGTCGCGAACCTCGACGTAAACCGGATTGGTATGCGCGCCCCGATTCCCGCCCTGCCAATACTGCGCCGGCGGACCGGACGCACGTAGCGCGATCCAGCCGGTGCGATCGATCGAAACATCCTGGTCGATCGTTGCGCTGAGCTTGTCGCCCGAAAGCGTGGCACTCGCGACCACATTTCCGTTGCAGATGACATCGACACTGCGGAGTGGAAACTGCGAATCGGCGCGGCCGCGGATCCGGACGTTCCCCGGAGCCGCGAGGGAAATTTTCTCCCCCGGCGATTTGTCGCCGGCCGAGAATTCCAGGACCGGGCCGTTGCTGACGAACGACCGGCCGGCCTTCAACCCCGCGATCCATTTCGCGTAGTCCAGTCCGTCCGGCAGATGCACGTACACGCGGCCGTACCCGGGTGGGGCGGAGCGGACACGATTCAGAAAAGAATCCGTGCCGGCGGCGGCGGGTATCCGGAATCCGCAATTCAGCACGTGATACCACACGGGCAGCGACGTCTCGTACACACCGCCCATCACGTCGATCGTGTCGATGCGGCCGAGGGCGACATCGACCGGCAGCCCCTTGGCGGAATAGGCGTGCAGGAAAATGTCGTGCGCATTGTTCGTCGGATGCGTGTAGCTAGTCACCCCGCCCTGCGCAGCGGTGCGGATCGCGATCTCCGCCGTCGTCGGCACATCCCATGGGTTCGTGGTACCACGGAAGCCGGTGAAGATCGGTTCCACCAGCCGCGTCAGATTGAACAGCGTCATGTGCCCCCACAGCGTGCTGCGGAATTCCTGGTTCCAGTAAATGATTCGGGCTCCCGTCGACAGTGGGTGCGGCCGGCCGCTGAAGAACTCGCGATCGAATACCGCCTCGCCGTCGGAATTGGCGACCACGAGATTGCTCACGCGCAGATCCTCGCCCTCGCACTGGTCGAGGATTGTCTGCGGGGTCACATACCACGAGCCGTAGCCGTAGTTCGCGTGAATGTGATTCTCGCCTGAGTACCAGCCGCGCGCAGCGGTGTCAGTCCAGCGTTCGAGCGGCACCGAAATTGACTCGGATTGACCAGCCCGCACTTCGAATTCGCTGCGATGCACCCGATACTCCGGGCCGTGAAGCGCATGCAACTCGTAGCGTCCAGCGGGCAGTTCTAGCCGGGTTTCGCCGCGAGCGTAGAAATGCGCGAGTCCGGCGGTGATCCGATACATCGCGTCCATGGGGGCAAGGAACTTGCCGCCCAGTTGTCTAATCGAGAGCCGTCCGACCGGTTCGCGCTCGCTCCGGTCTGTCAGCTTTAACCGCACCATTCCCGCCGGCACGCCGAAATCCACCCGCTCAACCGGCACAATGCCGAAAACGCCGGTTTCCGTATTCCGCGCGATCAGCCGCGTCGGCCCGTTCGAATTCTCCGTGTGCACGAGCCAGTTTCCACGTGCATCGGTCGTCGGCGCATCGTCGTCGGCCTGGCTGAACGTGAGCTTGCGCGCGTCGCGTTCCGCCGCGACGAACGGAATGTGCCAGATGTCGTTGTGGGACGCGCCGAAATCGGTGACGGCATACACGCCGCGATTTCGGCCATCGCTGCTGAGCGCGTAGATTCGCGCTGGAAAAGTGACGACCCGCTCCGCCTCGCCACCCGTGGCCGGCACGCGAAACAACTCAGCTTGCGCGCCGTTGTCGCCGGTCTGCTGGCCGGGCAAATCCTGATGGACAGCGAAGAAAATTGCGCGACCGTCGTCAGCGAGCGCGTAAGGCGTCAGCTGCTGCTGCGCGATCCGCCCGTCCGGCGCGCCGACCCGGAGCGGCGTCACGGTCAACGTCTGCATGTCGACCCAGCCCAGCCGCACGCTGGCGGCAGCGCCGAAACGCCCGAGCAGCCGCCGACCATCGGGATGAAACCACAGCGGCCCCCTGGCATTCAACTGGGTTGGCAACACGACCGGCGTCCCCGTGCGCGCATCGATGAGTCGCAAGCCGCCGAAGCCGCGGCCGCTGCCGAGCGTTGCATTCACATAGGCGATACGCGTGCCGTCGGGTGACCACGCCGGGTCGGAGTCCCAGCCCTCGTCCCGCGTGAGCACGATCAGCGGGCCGCCGGTGCGGCGGACCTTGGCGATCGTTCCCTGATATGAAACGGCCACCCAGTCGCCGTCCGGCGACAGGCGGGGCGTGAGCATTCCTTCGACGGCAGCGATGGCCGGCAGGGTCAAGGTGGCGGCCACCAGCAACGCTCGCATCGCTGCTCCCGCCAGCCGCGGTAAGGTTGATTTGATCCGGCTCATGAAGCAGCGCTCACCGCTTTGGGTCGAGCCGTTCACGGAGCTGTTCGAGTGCGCGATCGAACAGGCTCACCGCGTGAAGGCGATCCGCCTCCGTCCGATAGCGGGCCTCCTTGTCGTAGAAATCGCGCTGCCGTGTGATCGCCCCAATCAGTTGTGCGACGTCCTCCCGTACACGAACCGGCTTCCGGTCCACCAGCACGCGAATCACCCCCGTGTGCGCGCGGGCGTCGAATCCCTGCGAGGGAATGCGCGCCCCCGTTCCTGCGGCTGCAATCCAGCCGCTGGCCGTGAACGTCAGCCGCTGCTCGATGGTCCACTCGTCGATTTCGCCCGCCTTCCTGCGCCGGACATCCGCGGGGAGCGGTCGCCCGTTGTGGATGAGTTCCAACCCCTGAAGCGCTTGTGGCGAACGCAGCCCGGCTCGAATCAGAACGCTGCCGCCGCCCGCTGGCAGGTGGATGGTTTCGCCAGGACCCTTGCCGTCCACTTCGATCCCGATCAACGGGCCGCCGGTGACGAACACCCGGCCGGCGGCGACGGCGGTCTTGAACGACGCGAAGTCGGTCCGGCCGCCCGTCTGCACGTAGGTGCGCACGGAGCCCAGCATCGGCTGCCACGGATCGCGAAACGGATGGTTCGGCAGATCCGTGCCGGCCGCCGGAGGCAGGAAATAACCGCAGTTCATCAACCGGTACCACGCCTCCGTGCTGTAAATGAAACCGTTGCTGATCTCCCAAAAGTCGAACGCCCCGAGCACCGCATCCGCCAGCGCGGTCGGCATCCGACCCAACGTTCCGCCATGGGCCGCCCCGGTGAGCCCGCCCAGCGTCTTCGCCTTGACCAGTACGTCGTGCAACGGCGGAAAATTTTCCGCGACCGCCGGCGTACCCATCCCGCCCGTCGAGATGGGTTCGATCACTTCGCCCAGTCCCAGCAAATTGACATGCCCCTGCGCCGAGTCGCGGTATTCCTCGCCCGGCACAATCAGTCTGCCGCCACGGGCAATATACCCCCTGGCGCCGTAGGCATGCTGCGCGGCCCAGATTCCCGGCATCATGCCGCCTTTCGCCACCATGAAGTGGCCGGCGGCCAGCCCGTCCGCTTCGAGCAGCGTGAGCCACATTGCGTCCGCGGCGGGATCGAGCCGGTCGTAATGGAGATGCTCTTCCACCGCGATCCACCCCGCGGCCTCCAAATCGCTCCAGCGGCGCATCGCCACTCGCGCGGAAAAAACTTCGCCTTCCACGCGAGCCGACGTTTCGCCCGGCAAATACTCGAATCCCCGCGCCGCCACGATCTCCACCCGGCGCGCATCGCGCGGCAGACCGACGACCACCGGGCCGTCGCCCCGTGCATACAGCGCGGTGAACTCCTGCCTTTTCGTTCGGTGGATCGATTTGAAGCGAATGCCGCCCGCGTCGATCCACGCCGGTTGAAACGTCTGTCCGTCAACCTCGAGACTGAAGCGCGCCGCGAGCGGCTTTCCTGTGTCGGCGTCCACAAACGTCAGCCGCAACCGCGGCCCCGGCTGCGGCACTCCCGCCTCGAACGAATGCGTGACCGGGCTTGCCTCGTGCGCGAACGATGCCGACATACCGGCCGTCAGGGCGCCGCAAATCCAAAGTTGGGGGATGTTCATTTCACCGGAAGGGATCGCGGCTGGATGGTTGTGGGTTTCAATTTCCGTCACCGGCCCGCCGCCCGATACCGCACGGTCAAGGCCGGCCCGGGCCAGTGCACCTCGAGCATGTGTTGGTCGGTATCGGAGCTGATGGTGAAAGTGTTCTCCCCGGCGCGCAGCGCGGAAGGCGGAATCGGGTGAATATCGTAATCGAAGTGGTGATTCTTGCCGCCGTTCGGCTGCGTGTAATCGTTGAACCGGAAGGGATGATGGTGACCGTCATATCCATGCCACGTCCGCAGATGCAGCCCGGCTTCGATCACTTTGCCGGGATCGAATTCGCGTGGAATCGGAATCGGACAGGACTTGGCCTGCTTCGCGCGCACGCCGAATCGCAGCGGCAGCTCGCCGGCGCGGAATAACCGGACGCTCTCGCCCTCCCGCCGCAGGGTGAGGTTCGCCACCGCGGGCGTGACGCTCCAGTTGCCGCCGGAATCCTGGATTCGCGCGACCAGCTTGATGGCACGGGGCTGCTGGTCCGGCACCCAGCGTGTGTCCCATGTCAGTTGATACGGTGCCCGCCAGGCCGTGCCGACATGTTCGCGCAGCTCCGCCGGCCGCCCGCGAATCGCCTGAAAGTTGCCGCCGTGCCAGTCGAGCCATACGCCGTCGCCGTTTTCATCGTAACCCTCATACCACGCCAGGATGTCGACGCGGGCGACGCCCTGCACCGAGTTCGCATCCACATCGATCCGGGGGTTCTCGCCGATGGTCGCGCCGTCGGCCGGCGCCACAATCCGGCCGGTCGGATGCGGTCGCTTCGCGGGGTCGTAATAGACCCGCAGGATCATCGAATAGAGACCCCACTGGCCCCAGCCTTTCGGGTTCGCATGGCTGGTGGTGCCCTCGAATGTGTTTTGCCCCTTTTTCAAATGCTCCAACGGCACCGCCAGCACCGGATTGTCCTGGAAGTAGTGGGCTTCGTGCTCGCCCGGTCCGGGGGGAACGAGCGGTGGCGGCACATCGAGCCAGCCGTTGCCGTTGAACCGGATTTGCGGCCGTTTCGTCTGAACATGGCCGCTCCATCGCTCGAGCATCGCCTCGGCGCGCACGGCGGCATCCAGCGTGTCGATCGCAAACGCCAGCACGGGATTCGGCAGGTGCCGGCGCGCCCGCTCCGTCTCGGCCTGCGGATTGGTCACCCGCCAGTCATCGCCGCCCTGGTAGGACGCGAACTCGCGGTAGACATCGCCGGGTTGAGGGCCGCGTGCAACCTGCCCGTACGCCCCGCTAAAAAGCAACGCCAACGCCGCCGAAACGGTTATCTGGTGACACGCCGCACGCCCGGAAAGAACGCTTGGGAGTTTTGTTTTCATGGGGAAAGGATGATGAAGCCGCCTGCAGCAAGGGCCCGGTGGTCCTTACAGCGGAATCTCGATCGGGTTCTGCGGCGTGACTCCCCTGACATCCTTGTATGACAGCCGGGCAAGCACTTTCTTTGCCCCCGCCGGCGCAATATACTCGTGCTGGATCTTGTATGGCTGCGGCGTGGACCAATTCTTCCCGTCGGCGAGCGCCTGATCGAGGTTGCCGGAGCCGCGGGTCTCGCCGCCGATTCGGCGACAATCGCGAGCGTGGCACCGCTCATCTGGACGACAATCTGGTGAATCCGTCCGGCCGCGGCGCGCGCCTGGTCGGAGCCATCCGGCACGATCAATACGGCGGTGGGACGACCGTCCTTGGTTAACTGGGCCGCAGACGCCTGCCCGGAGGCGACCACAAGACAGAAGGACGCAACTGCGCATCGTAAGACATGCCCGGTGAAAACTCGGCGGCGTAGCGGAAAGCGTGAGCTTTTCGCGTCGTTCGGAGGGAAAATGGCGAAACGCTCACGCGTTCCGCTACGTTCGTCGTACGTTTTCCCGTCTGCCGCCAGGTCTTTACACCGTCTGTCACGCGCAGAAGAACGCCAGCTCATGAGGTTTTGAATCCAAATCTGTGGGATCATGAAAATCAGGGTTCGTCGGGATTACCGGTGGCACCGGGCTTCAAGAAATCTAGCGGGCCGGTTTCGGCGCCGCGGATTCCGCGGCCCGCAGCCGTTTCAGCGGATTGAAACTGTTCTCGCCGTTGGCGCGGACCCACAGATAGGAGAGCACGAAATCCTCGCGGTGCTCCTCGACGTAAGCATCGCGCTCACGCCAGAGATCGAGCGCGCGCTCGAGCGGCCGCGGGTCGGTCCCCGCGGGCGCCGCCGAACCCGGTTTCCAGCCGGCCTTGACGAACGGATATGTGGCCTCGGTCGCTGCCATCGTTTTCTCGACGAACTTGAATCCGTCGCTGACGAAAGCGACCCGCCGGCGGTCGTCGCCCGTCGCGAGCCGCATCGCTTCGTCGAGATCGCGACGACCGGCAGCGAGCAGATCGCGCGGATACGCACGCAACACCTCCTCGTAGTTGTCGAACGCCAGCATCCGCACGGGCGACGACTTCTGCTCGCGCCAGCTCGCGATGAACCGGTCGTGGTAGCGCGCCATCGCGGGCGCTGCCGGTCCGAACGCTTTCTGCACGTAGTCGTCCTGAATCGCCTTCAAGTCAGCGGAGGGATCCCACAGCAGCCGGCCGAGCACGTAAAAGTTGAGCCCGTTCACCGCAAAGCCGTTCCCCGCTTGCGTGTGATAATGCCGGATACCCAGTCGCTGGAGCTCCTTCAACTCGAGCTGAATCAGATCGGGCACCAGCCGGACCATGTCGGGGAAATTTGTCTGCGTCTGGTATTCATAGACGGCGAGCGTGGGTGTCATGCGCGCCCAGCCGGCGAGTTCCTCGAAGGCTTTCCGGCGCGCCGACTCGTTCCAGAATCCCGCGCAGTTTACGGTGTAGGCCATCACGACATTCTCGCGCACCTTGGTCCGCTCCGGCGGCTCGTGAAACTGGCCGTAGCCGTAGAACAGGACCCTTTTCCCCGGGTGCGTGCGGGCGACGCCCTCGGCGACCTGGTTGGCGAAAATTACCATCCGATCAGTGATGATGCGTGTGCGCGCCGAACGAAGCTGCTCGGGGTCGACGCCCTCGACGCTGTATTTGCCCGTGTCGAGCCGCGTGCAGTTTTCGCACTCGCAGAAACTCCGGCCGTCGTTCGCGGCGATCGAGATGCCATCGAGCTCCGGATTGGCGTCGAAGTGAGTCTGGCAATACTCGATCGTCTTCCGCACGACGTCGGGGTTCGTGGTGCAGAACTGGCAGCGGTGCTTGCCGTTGAAGTTCTCCCAGTCGCGCTTGCCGTTCACGAGCGCGAAATACTCCGGGTGCTTCGGGCCCCACACCATCGGCGAGAGGATGTCACCCCACGCGTGGCCACCCTGAATGTTCGCACCGCCGAAACGGTTGCGCCGCTCCCACAGCTTCATGGCCGCTTGATGCGCCGTCGAAATGCCGAGTTCCCGCTCCTTCGTCCACTTGTCATGTGGCCCCCACAACGACCCACCAGGCCCGAGCCAGCGCCAGACAAAAGCCGGTTCCCTGGTCAGCGACATGCCGGCGGCCACCAGCGTGGTGACTCGCGGCACCACCTCGCCGACCTCCCCCGGCCAGAGCCAGCGCACGCCGGCGACCCGCTCCAGGAATTCATAGACGGCGAACCGCGTGCCGTCGCGGCCGTTCCCGGCGAGCACAATCGTGTCACCGCTGGCTTCCATTGCGTAACCGTCGGCGGCAAGTCGGGCGAGGGCTCTTTGCACCGCCTCCGGCGCCAGCGACCTTCCAATTACAATCGCCGGCTGGCCGCGGGTACGCTCCGGGCGGATCGCAAGATCCGCGCCAGTGGAGCGCTTGAGAGTGCGCACCAGTTCATCGGCGGCGGATTTTTCTTCGACGGTCGCGTTCGCCGCGACGATGACTTCGGCCCTGGACTCTCCGTCCTCGACCAGAGTTACCGCCGCCGGCAGGGAGCTGAGGGCGAGAAACAAGCCAAAGGCGAGCAATGGAACTCGTGGAAGGCGTGGATTGTTCAACCGGAATAGGGGTTTGGTTAACGTTTTCGCAGCGCGAAAACCTCGACGTCGCCGAACGTCACGTCGGAGTGATGCGCGACCAGCAGCAGCGAGCCGGATTGGACATCCTTCTCGCCATCGATCGCGACAAGATCCCAATCCTCCAGCCAGGATGTGGGCGCAGGGGACGAACGCGGCGGGGAATAAATTCATGACCGAATCAACGCAACAGGGCAGAAAAGACGCCGACGCGGCCAACCGTGTTCGTTCAATCGCTCCGCGCAATTCGATTCATTCGAGTTCAAAATAATCGATCGGCGCCCCGGCGCGTCAGCCTAGAATTCGAAGTTGGACGTCAGCCGCCACGTGCGCGGCGGCTGCACGACATGGCGGAACACCACCGTCGGATCGGTCGTCGCGTAGCGGATGACCAGCGGCTTCTGCTTATCCAGCACGTTGTAGACGTTCAGCTGGAAGCTCAGCCACGATGAAGGGGCTGAGTTCAACCGGAGACTCAGCCGGTGCGGGCGACGCTGGCACCGGGGCCGACATTGCCTTTTTCCCGGCCGCTCCGAAACCTCTGCGGCATGGCCAGTGCCCGGCTTATCATCGAGCAGCTCTGCGGCTGCGGTATCACCGATGTGGTGACACTGCCGGACAATGCCTCGAAGGCGCTTCTGGCCGGGCTGGCGGCGCGGGCGGACATCCGTGTCGTGGGCGTCACACGGGAAGGCGAAGCCTGGGCGGTGGCGTCGGGTTTGTGGATCGGTGGCCGTACCCCCGCGGTGCTGATCCAGAACACCGGTTTCCTGGAAAGCGGCGATGCCCTCCGGGGCACGGCCATGCGAATGCGCATCCCGCTGCTGTGCCTCCTGACCTATCGCGGCTACGCCACGCTGCCGGCGACGAAAGAACGGCTGGCATCTGCACCCGTCGACGGTCGGATGCTCAGCCGGCCGGAGATCGACTCCTGCGCGCTCCTGTTCGAACCAACACTCCAGGCGTGGGGCATGCCGTATGATTTTCTTCATGACGATGCCGACGTCGCGAAGATCCCGCTCACCGTCGAGGTGGCGCGGCTATGTGGGCATCCCGCGGCACTCCTCATTTCGCGCGACACGACATGATGACCAAGGACGAGGTCTTCGCTCCGCTGGCCCGGGTTCGCGGCGATGCCGTCGTGGTGACAACCATGGGGGCGGTGCGGCCGTGGGCCCGGCACTCGTCGAGCGCGCTCGATTTCGCGTCCGCGGACAGCGCGATGGGCCATGCGGCGGACCTGGCGCTGGGCCTTGCGCTCGCCCGGCCGGAGCGGAAGGTGATCTGCCTGAACGGCGACGGCAGCATGCTCATGTCACTGGGGACGCTGGTCACGATTGTCGCCGCCGGCGTGCGCAACCTGGTGCTGTTCGTCCTGGAAAACCGGACCTACGAAATCACGGGCAACCAGCCGGTCCCCGGCGCAGGTGCGGTCGATTTCGCCGCGCTGGCGCGGGGTGCCGGATTCCGGCGCGTTTACGCTTTCGCGGAGGCGAACGATTACGCCGGGCACGTGGCCGAAGTGCTGCAGGGAGAAGGCCCAGTGCTGGTGGTCGCGGCCGTCGCTCCGGGGGACGACGGCCCGCTCCGCCGGGGCGCGACGGAATCCGAGCGCTACCTCCGGCCCTCGCTGGCGGAATCCGCGCACCAGATGCGGCGCGAGTTGGAAAAGACGTGAGGTCGCGGCGCATGATATGAACACGAGTGTTACTTCGGTACGGTTGCGCCGCCCTTTGCCCTTTGCTCTTTGCCCCCTGCCCTCAGGCTTGCCGTAATTCCGCGGGCTGCCATGTTCGCGCTGAACCGCATCGCCTGATGCGCCTCCATTTCCTCACCCTCGTGTCTTTGATCGGTTCCACCTGGGCCGCCGACGTGCCCGTGCCCGTCGTGCAGGAGCCCTATCACAAGACCGTCCTGGAAAATGGATACGTCCGGATCCTCGACGTGCATTTCGGCCCGGGCGTGACGACGCTATACCATGTGCACGATGTCGCGTCGGTCGTGGTATACTTGACATCCTCAAAGAATACCTCGCAAACGTGGGGGCAAACCGGCTCGACGCCGCGCGAGACGACGCCCGGCGACTCGCGCTACGCGCCGTATGATGTGACGCCACTGACCCACCGCGTCACGAACACCGGCACAACTCCGTTTCGAGTGTTCGATATCGAGCTGCTGCGCCCGCCATTGGACCAGCCGTTCCCGACGCCGCAAGCGTCGGTGCCGCGCTGGGAACAGAAGCGGGTGCGCGCCTCGAATTTCGTCGTCGCTCCGGGCACAACTGCGCGGCTGAAGCCCAACTCCTGCGCGCATCTGCTCATCGGCATCCGGGGCGAGTTCTCGGTCGAAGCCGGCGACGCCGGCGCGGTCGCCCCGGGCCGTCGGCTCGAACCGCAGCAATACCTCTTCTTCGCACCGGGAGCCGGCGCCATCCTGCGGAATCGCGGTCCGGAAAAGGCCGAAGCCGTGCTGCTGGAATTGAAATAAGCAGCCAGGCCGGGAGCATGCGGGCAGCGAATTGCGGCGACGCAACGGCGTGATGTCCGTTCGGCAAAACTTGCGGGCCGGAGGCCCGCGCTCCCAGGGAAAACCGCTTATTGCCGATTCAGTGGACAACCGCGAATGAACGCGAATGGACGCAAATTCCAGCGGAGGAGGGAGAGAATTGCCCAAGTGAAACCATGGTCACCGTTTGGTTGATCGTTTCCATGTACCCCAAAGACGCCCTCTCTATTCGCGTGAATTGGCGTCTATTCGTGGTTGAACTGAATTGTTCCGGCGACATACGCCCTGGCCCTGACGTGCCAACGAGAACAAATACATCCGGATGAAAAGCATCACGGCCTGCGCCACGGACGATTTGCCGGCCATGCTGGAAATCATCAATGACTCGGCGCTCGCGTACAAAGGGATCATCCCCGCGGATCGGTGGCATGAACCCTACATGCCGCTCGCGGAATTGCAGGCGGAGATCACCAGGGGAGTTCGCTTTTACGGATGCGGCGTGGACGGCCGGATGGTGGGGGTCATGGGAATCCAGGACGTGAAGGACGTCACCCTGATTCGGCACGCGTATGTCCGGACGGAAAACCGCGGGCATGGCATCGGCCGCACGCTCCTCGAACATTTGAGCCATCTCACCAGCCGGCCCGTTCTGATCGGCACCTGGAAAGCGGCGAGCTGGGCGATCCGCTTTTACGAGCAGAACGGGTTTACGCTCGTCACCGAAGCAGAGAAGAACCGGCTGCTGCGAACTTACTGGAGCATCCCGGATCGTCAGGTGGAGGAGTCCGTCGTACTCGTGAATCCGCGGTGGCGTATCGATGCGTCAGCGTGAGCGACGCGTAATCAGCGCGTCGTGGTTTGGAGCAGGTCGATCTTGGCCTGCACCTCTTGCTCGAACGTCGTTCGCCTGATCGTGGTCGCGTTTTGCTTTGCCGGTAGCAACAGTGCCCGCACTGCGAACCATGAAACCATTCTATGTCCGACTGCTCACGTTCGCCGCCGCTGTCTGCGCGGGTTGTTCGAGTTCGCCGTTGTCACGCATCGATCAGGATCGAGCGAAATACGAGTCGTGGCCAATCGAGGTGCGGGAGGCGGTGCTGGCGGGAGAGGCCCGCAAAGGGATGACGCAAGAGCAGGTCGAGATGGCGATGGGAAGGCCGACGCAGGTCATCCCGCGTTCGGCGGACGAGGAGGTCTGGATTTACCGCAAAAGTTCCGGCGGCTCGAATCTGCTCGGCGGCTCGGGCATTGCCGTCGGCACCGGCGGCGGCGGCGTCATGATCGGTGGAGGCAGCGGCCGCCGTGGCGTGACACCGGAGGAGTACGAAATCGTGTTCGCGAAGGGTGTGGTCGTTCGCAGTACGTCGCCCTGAAGCGACAACTTCACAGCACCACCGGTTGTCCCGTCTCCACCGAACGTGCTTCGGCATCGCAGATCTCGACCGCGCTAACCGCGTCGGCGGGGGTGACGATGGTCGGCGGGCGACCGGTCTGGATGGCCTCGATCAGGTGCGTCAACTCGCCCACGAATCCGTCTGGCCCGTCGCACGGCACCACGCGCGCCGGCTGCCCTGCTTCATAAAGCCGCAATGCCTCCGTGCCACGGCGCAGATCATATTCCGCGGTGGCGCGCTCGAAATTCACGAGGTACGACATCGTGAACCCGAAACCCGGCGCCATCGCCCAACTGCCCTCGGCCGACACCGTCGCGCCGGAGCCGACTTCATATTGCGTGACCACGTGATCGATCGCGCCGCTCAGCCGCGTGTAGCCGGTCGAATACACCTTGCGCGGCCGGCCGAAACAGAACTGGACGAAGTCGGCGTCATGAATGTGGAGATCCAGCAGCGCGCCACCAGAAAGCGCGCCATTGAGAAAATTCTCGTGGCCCCAGCCCGGCGGCTCCGCCATGCGCCGGAAATGCGCCGACAGGCACCGGCCATAGGTGCCCGCGTCGATCGCCGTCTTCAACCACGACCAGCCGGGCCAGAACCGCATGCACATCGCGGGCATGAAGTAGGTCTTGGCCGCCGCTGCGTGGGCTGCGATTTCGCGCGCCTGGGCCGGCGTGCGCGCGAGCGGTTTCTCGCAGATGACATGTTTGCCGGCCTGCAGCGCTTGAATGCTCAGCGTGTGGTGCGACTGCGTCGGCGTGCAGACATCGATGAGCTGGAGTGTAGGATCCGCCAGCATCTGCGCGTAGTCGCGATACGCCGTCACCTGGCTCATATCGAGCCGCACCGGCTCCGCGTCGCCGAAGTTGCCGGCCACGTTCGAGAAATCGCCGTCGAGCCGCCGGCCGCTCGGATTGCAGATCGCCGCGATGCGCGCGTCACGTATCTTTCGATACGCCTTGATGTGTGTCACGGCCATGAAACCGAGTCCGACAATGCCGACGTTGATCATGAGGAGGGGAAACTGAGGGACCAAGGACCAGAGACCGGGGCGTGTTTCTAAACCCGGACGCCAGCGT
Source organism: Opitutaceae bacterium (assembly GCA_030648295.1). Taxonomy (GTDB): domain Bacteria; phylum Verrucomicrobiota; class Verrucomicrobiia; order Opitutales; family Opitutaceae; genus ER46. The sequence goes on from JAUSID010000253.1 coordinate 25,414, forward strand.
AGCGGAAGCCGTGAGGCTTTCGCCCTACCGACGAAACCCGCCAGAGGCGGGCAAGCGTTTACCCGCCTTCGGCGGGCTCACGCGTTCCGCTACGCCGAGTTTCGGCAACGAGGTTCGTCCAGTCGGCATTGGTTGCGGGGCTTCGGTATGTAACGCCATGCAGCGAATCGCGCGCAGTCATTCTTTGACGGTGCGATCGCGCGCGGTCGGTTCGGGCCGGCCGAACAGCGCCTCGACGAAACGCCGTCCGCTGCGAATGTCCTCCACCCGCCGGGTGCCAGCTTCGCGTTCGAAGCAGCAGAACCCTTCGAACCCGATTTCCTCGAGCACCTGGAAAAATGCCGGCCAATCCACCTCGCCCGTCCCGACCGGCACTTCGTCACCCCACACTCCCGGCACCCGCGTGCGGTAGGCATCCTTCAGATGACATTGCTTCAGCCATGGTGCGAGCGTCCGCAACGCCGCGATCGGGTTGCCCTTCTCGTACAGGATCATGTTCGCCGGATCGAAATTCACGCCGACATTCGGCCGCTCCAGTCGCCGCAGAAACGCGGCGAGCGTGTCCGCCGATTCCTGGCCGGTCTCGAGCCCGAGATCGATTTGCCGCGTGGCGAAGACGTCGGCCACACGCCGCAACCGATCCAGCAGTACGAGAAATGCGGGATCGCTCTCATCGTGGGGCAGGAAACCCGCGTGAAAGGTCACCAGTTTCAGCCCCATGTCCGCGGCCAGTTCCGCCGTGGGTTGGATGTTCTCCCAGTTCCTCGGCCAGGTCGCATTGGGCACGATTCCGCCCGTGCGCCGAATCGATTCCATCGTGCTGTAGTCCTCGCCTTCGCAGCCGAACATCCCGGAGGCGAAGGTGACGCCGGCGCGGCTGCACTCATCTGCGAAACGGCCCCACACCGCGGGTTTTTCCCGGATCGGATCGAGCGCGCACTGCACGCGACCAATTCCGATTGCCTGCAGTTGCTGGAATAATTCGGACGGATCACCTGGTTGCAGGGACCACGTGCAGACAGCCAGACGTTCGAGGACCGATGCTTTCATCGCCGCCGAATGTGACAACTGGCGCCCTCCCGCGCCAGCGCGGACTTCGTTTCCCTTGTGTGCTGCGGCCCAATGACGAGAATCGCCGCATGAAACTCCATCGTTATCACTGCCAGAGTTTCGCCGCAGTCTTGCTGCTCTTCTGCATCCGCGCTCCGGGCGCCGAAACCAAAGCAAACGCTTCGGGCACCGGCATGGTCACGCCTGAGATTCGGCGGATCCTGAAAAACAAAACCTTCGACGACAGCGACGCGGCGCGCCAGCAGATCCTGGATCTGTACAAGGACCTTCGCGTCACCGACGTGTGCGACGGCCTGGACGCCATCGGCCTGCAGGACATCGGTGCCATGGACCGGAGCATCCGCTCCTTGTGGCGCGACCCCGTGAATTTCAGTCATCGTATCGTCGGTTTCGCCGTGACGGTGCGCTATGTGCCTGCCCAGTTGCGCGTCGGACAGAATTCGTTTCCGGGCTACGATGAATACAGCAAGTTCAAGAGCGCCCAGTATGCTCAGTCGACCGAGAAGGCCTGGACCGACTTGGGAAAGCGGGGCAATTCCGTCGTGGTCTTCGACGCCGACGAAGTCGGTTACGTCGGTTTCATCGGATCCAACAACAGCCTCAACTGGGCCCGGAACGGTTTTGTCGGCGCGGTTACCGATGGGAACGCCCGCGACACCGACGAGATCGTCAAGACCGGCCGGATCCCGGTTTACGCCAAGGAAATCGGTGGTGGTGTCCGGCCGGGGCGCATTTGGCTGGACTCGGTGAACGTGCCGATCAACTGCGGCGGCGTGCTGGTTTTTCCCGGCGACATCATCGTCGCGGACGGCGACGGGGTGATCGCCGTGCCGCGGGAACATGCCGTGCGCGTGGGCGAGATTGCCCGGCGAATTTTTGACGGTGACCAGCGGTCCCGACTCACCCACTACAAGGATCTGGGCATTCCACTCGATCAAACTGTCGCTCCGCCGAAGTCCGGGGCACCTTGAAACCCGGTCCGTAACGGCTGGCCGAGATCGAATCCGTCAGTGCGACGGCCAGGGCACTGCCGATGGGTTCTTCGTATCCGGCACCTTCCGCGTAAATGCGGCATGGTCCCTCGCCGCAATCCGTGCAGCGTGGTTCAACTCCGATGCCCACCGCACCCGACGACCTTCCACCCTGTGCCGGTTGCGGCAATTGCTGCCACCTGCTGGTGGAACTTGCCCCGCACGACGACGTGCCGGACGAACTCGTCGTCGAACATGACGGTGTCCGCTGCCTGGAGCAGGGGGGCGACGGTGCCTGTGTCGCGCTCGATCCCATCACCCGGCTTTGCTCGATTTACGAGCAACGGCCGCAAGTCTGCCGCGACTTCAACCGTGGCGAATCACTTTGCCGGCGCGCCGTCTCCGGCCGTCGCGGCTCACTCGCGCTGGTGGGAGCCTGAGTTCCCGCGCGAGCGAGACCAGGTCGGCGTCGGTTGGGACGCGAGTTACTTCCCGCTCCGGTTCAGGTTCGCCGTCCATGCGGTGCAAGCTTCGTTGCTGGAAAAACGAAACGACTTGCTCATCCGCCGACGATTCGAATCTATCCGATCGATGTCCGCCCGCTCAAAGCCATCGCGTCGTACCGCGAAAACGCCGTCCAAGGGCGGAAAGGCGGCCGGGCGACGGAAAACATCCAAAGAACCGCCGGTTGACGTGGCGTCACCGGGCGTCGGAGAAGCAGCGCAATCTCCCTACCCGGCGGAAATGCGCGCCCGGCGGAACGGCCAGCTCGAGTTTGCAAACGCGCTTGAGGTACCGGTAGCGATGCCCGAGGCGCAGCCGTTTTTGAAATGGGTCGGCGGAAAGGCCCAGCTCTTGAAACAGTTCGACCGGTTGTTTCCCCACCAAATCGACCGGTACTTCGAGCCGTTCATCGGCGGCGGCGCCGTCTTTTTTCATCTCAAGCACCGGTTTCCCCGGATGCGCGCCCGGTTGTGCGACATCAACGACGAACTCATCAATACGTACCAGGCGGTGCGCGACTTCCCGTCGGAGCTGATGCAACGGCTCGACGAGCACCTCACCCAGTACAATCGGGATCGCGAGCGGTACTATTACCTCGTGCGGAGCCAGCATCATCTTCCGCGCAACGAAATCGTGGAGCGCGCGGCCCGGATGATTTTTCTCAACAAGACGTGCTTCAACGGGCTCTGGCGCGTCAACGCGCGCGGTGAATTCAACGTGCCCATCGGCTCGCATAAGAATCCGGCCCTTTACGACCGAACCAACATCCTCGCGGCCAGCGCGGCGCTCCACGGTGTCGAGCTGACCACTCGGGATTTTCGCGACACCCTGATGGAGACACAGGCCGGAGACTTCGTGTATGTGGATCCTCCCTACGTCCCCGTTTCGCTCACCGCCAATTTCACGTCGTACGCGAAGGAGGATTTCGGCGTCGCCGAGCAGCAGGAACTTTCCGCGCAGGTCGCCGCCGCGGCCCGCCGCGGAGCGCGGCTCATGCTTTCGAATTCGGACGTTCCGTTCGTCCGCAATCTGTATCGTGGCTTCACCATTCACACGGTATCGGCGCGACGGGCGATAAACCGGGACGGCGCCAAGCGCGGTGCGGTCAACGAAGTGCTGGTTTGCGCTGGAGATTGAACCGATGCCGATGGTGATGCCGTTCGAAGCGGCGTGGGAGAAGATCATCAGAGAACGGGTCGATACGACTCGTGATCTCGCCACGATCACGAAAGCGGATATCGAATCGGCGACGGGAAATGAGCTCCGTTTGATGGCCAAAGTCGATTCGTCGGCCGAGCTCCCCGATGCATTGCGGAGGCATGGGTATTTCATTCTGCCCGTAAAAAATGGCGAATACCTGCTCGTGCGTGGTGATGGATTTCACGTGCTTGAAGCCTTGCCCGAGCCGCCCACCATTTTTCGCCCCGAACTGGATTTTGAACTCACGACGCTGAGCATCGGCAACAGTGAGTCACAACACCTCGATTATTCATACCATGTCGGGCTGATCGAACACTTCGCCGGCGTTGCAGGCCTGCGGCAAACAATCCGGGGCCGAAAGCGGATGCCCACGATCGAGTTTCATGTCGGGACGATTGGTCCAATCCGCAGCGAAGCTGGCGTGCAGGTCGAGGTCGATCTCGGCTGCGAGGGCCGTGACGAAATCATCCTTATCGAAGCCAAGGTTGGTCAACCACGCGACTTCATCATTCGCCAACTATATTATCCCTACCGCAAGTGGCGGATGGAGATTCCCGGCAAGCGGATTCGACCGTGGTTTTTTTGCTCGCTTGAGATGGCCGGCCGCCGGCTCTATCGGTTCTGGGAATACGAGATCAGCAACGAGACGCAATATTGCTCCCTGCATCTCAAGCGCGACGAAAGTTTTCTGATCGATCCCAAGGTAAAGCGGCTCACGGTCGATCAACTCCTCCACCTTCATCGTGGCGCAACTGCGGCGGCACAGCACTGGAACGTTCCGCAGGCCGATTCGTTGTGGCGGGTCGCCGAGATGCCGTTGTTGGTGAACCAAGGCATTAATACCGCGGCCAAAGTGGCGCTGCATTACGGATTTGATCCCCGGCAAAGCAGTTATTATCGGCAGGCCGCGGAGTTTCTCGGACTGGTGACGCAGGGCGATCGTGGCACCTACAAACTGACTGGGCTCGGAAGGGAATATGTTCTTCGTCCCAGTGATGAACGCCGTGAATTGCTGGCCGGTTTGCTTGCCCAATTTCCGCCGGTGCGAGCCGCGCTCGAACTTGCCGTACGAGCGGGCTCCCGTGGCGTGTCGCGCCAGGAAATTGCTGATCTCATTGCGCGACATTCGACCATTTCGAGCAGCACTCCGGCGAGGCGTGCGTCGACTGTCCTTTCCTGGCTGCGATGGATGCAGGAAGCAACCGGTGCTGTTCAGACGACCGAATCCGGTTTTTCCCCTTCCCTTGGGTAACGTTACAGCCGGATCAGCCGCCGGATAGGTAGGCGGCGCAACCGCATGGATCTGATTCGACTCCCAGCCGCATCCGTCGCTGCGCGTAGCGAGTGGGGAGATATCCGTTGATTCTGAAATGGGGCCGCTTTGTTACCCGAATCGTTCGACGGCGCATGGGGGGGGGTGAAAACCCCCTTCGGGCCTCCAGACCGAACCTCAGGGGTTAACCCCGGTCACTCACTCGGGGCAACCACCAGCTTCCGTCCCGGAAGCCGTTGCACCCGTTCCGGCAGACGCCGGCCATATCATGAATCCCTCCACACACCGCTCCCCCTGCCTTCCCTTCGCCCTGTTTGCCGCCGGAGCGCTCGGTCTCGCCCTCCTGCCGGCCTGCTCGAAAAGCGACCAGCATAAACTCAACGCCTCGATCAAGGACAGCTACGACGATTCCAAGGCCGCCATGGCGAAGTCGTGGGACAAGGCGAAAGACTACTCCTTCGACAAACGCGACGCCTTCAGCGCCGACGCCAAATCGCTCGGCGCGCAGATGGACGTGCATATGAGCGAAATGCGCGCCAATTACTCCGAGGCGCAGGCGAGCGCCAGCCGCAAGGCGGCCATGGCGGAGGTCAAGAATTCCGAGGCCGATTTCAAGGAGAAGACCGCCGCGCTGGGTAATGCGACCGCCGCGACTTGGGACAGCGCCAAAAAGAACACGATGCTCTCGTGGGACCGGCTCCAGGCCGCTTACTACAAAGCGCGCGCGAACTGAGTCGTATCCATTCAGCACCGACGCGGAAAACGCGTCGGGTCCGGGACCGCTAGCCGGGGAATTTCTTAACGCGGCACGGGGCCGCAACCAAAAGGGGTTACTCGGGTTCTTTCTCTTTCCTCTTTATCTTAATCTTTCTCGTCGAATGGTTCGTCCAAGCCGGAGAAAGAGTAAGATTAAGAGTAAGAGAAAGAGGAAATCGCCTCAAAGCTGCACGATCTGAATCGATATCAGCACCCTCTGCTCCGCTGCGAACGCATAGCGTGTTCGCTTGTGCCGTGCGCTGGCGCGCGCTCCACCATTTCCCGGCTAAAGGGCCGCCGAAGAACCCAGTGGCGCGTCCGGCTCCGAGCATCGAGCTGGATTCTTCGCCAAGCCTCAGAATGACAAACCGGGAATTGTGTCGGGTCGCCGGGTAGTGCCGGCCGTTGGCCGCGACATCCGGCTCGTCGGGGGATACTTTCTTCGACGCGGCCACCGGCGCGGCATTGCACCGCGGCCGCGGGATGGGCAGCGTTGCCGGCACCAACGCCAAGGGAACGCCGAATACACGCAGGCTGGAAAAAAATGCGGGCTATCGCTCACCCGCACGGCTGGACGCGCCACGCCTCCACGCCGGACCCACGTCGGCCTCCTTCAGTGGGCGAAAAACGATCGGAGCGGCGGACAACTGATCGCAGCCCGCGTCCTTCGTGGCCGGACGTGGCTGCCCATCGATGTCGTCGATGACTTCGGGATACGAGTCCGTCGCCGCGCCTACGACCGGACTATCCGGCAGCGGCCGCCAGCGGCCTTCGCGGTCGCGCGCCAGCCGCGGATCGATCGCGTCGGAACGAAGTTCGTCGCGCACGCCCGCTTCGGCGCCAAAAAAGAAATTTCCCCGCCACGTGCAACCCGCCGGAGCCGTCATGATCCGCACCAACGGTCCGGCGCTCCCCACGACCAGATTGTGGGCGAAGGTGGAGTCCTGCGGCGCCAGCGTCGCCTCCCCGCGAATAGCCGACTGGTAGCCGATCACCAGGCTTTCCCGGCAGTGCACCACCGTGTTGAAGGCGACGAGCGCCCGCCTGACTTGATCGTAACCGGCCAGCGGCGAATTCGGGATTCCATTCATCAGGCAGAGCGCGGCGAACGGCCCTTCGCCCGTGAGATCGGCGAGGTAGTTGTTCACGACCCGCTGGTCCTCATTGATGATGCGGATACCGCCCGTCTTCGGCTTGCCGTGGCCAAAAAAGAAATTTCCCTCGACCACGTTGCGGTGGCCGTGCCGCAGCGTGAGCGTCCCCTCGCAGTCGACAAACGTGTTGTGGCGATAGACGTTCTCGCACGACTTGTTCGAGATGATTTCGACCTCGCCGTTGCACGCGGTGAAGAGATTAGCCTCGACCATGCACCGGGCGTTGAGCTGGGACGTCGTGCTGTCGCCGACGCGAATGGTTTCGCCGCCGTTGGTCCCCAGCTCCCGCCGGGGACCGAAATGATTGTGGTCGATCCGGTGTCGCACCGGCCCGGCGTCGAGCCACACCACGAGCGAGGGGCCGAGGTTGGTCTTGCCGGCGAGGTAGCAGTGATCCACGCGGTTGTCGTGACCGAACAGCGACACATAGCGGGTGTTGGTCTTCCTGTCGGGCGGACTGCAGTCGACGAAGGAGCAGTTGGTCAGGCGCGAATTTGTCGCGTATCCGCTTTTCCGTGATGTGCTCGTCCGAAACTCCACGACGTCGGTGATCGTCGGGCTGCCGCTCCCGCACTTTTCAAACCGCAATCCATCCACCACCAGCCATGGCCCCGAGAATCTCACCCGCGAACGGCCGGTGAGCACGACCTGACCCGGGGTCGCAGCGCGCAGGAAAATCGGCCGGTCAGGTTCGCCGGTGCCTTCGAACACGATGTCGGCATCCGCCCACGTGCCGTCCCGCATCAGGAACACATCGCCCGGTCGGGCCGTCCGGAATGCAGCATGCAACTCCGCGACCGTGGCGCAGAGCCGTTCAGAGGCGGCGACGGGGCCGCCGCATAGCGTGATGATCACGGTCAGGAGGACCGGCCATCCCGGGGAGATTGATTTCGTTCTCATCGAGGGCTTCGCACCGGAGGAAAGAGAAAGATTCAGAAACCGCCTCTTCGTTGCGGCCCCCCCGCGGTCGGAAGGCCCAACTAGAAGTTGAACGTATTCGTCAAATACCAGCGCCGCTCCGGCGGAATGCGCGCGGTCGCGATCTCGCCCCAAGGCTGCACCGTGACGGGAATCAGGTCCCGTTCCGCCAGCAGATTCCGACCGTTGAGCTGCACCTTCCACTTGATCCGGTTCTGCCAAATCGCGCGCTCGTAGCTGAGCCACGCGTCCACGCTGGTGTCCGCGGGCGCGTAATACGGATGCGCCACATCGATGGTCACGCTTCCGTCCGGGTTGCGCGCCGCCGGGTAGCCGATCCCAACTTTGTCCTGCCACCGGACGCCGCCGCCGACGCCGAAGCCCTTGAGTCTCGGCCCGAACACCGAGTCGGAGCCAAAGGTGTAATTCGTGATCAGGTTGCTCCGCCATTTGCGCTGTTCGGCGCTGACGGAGCCGTCGGTGGCAAGCGCGGTCGTCAACGGCACATAGACATTGATATCGAGCCACTGCCCGTAGGTCTGCGTGTTGGCCGGCAGCGTCGCGCCCGGCTGAAAGCCCACGGGATAACTGCCGCGCGGCACGTTGGCCAATTGATCCCAGACCGGCCTCATCGTCGCGACGAACCGTCGCGTGAACGGATACGAGTTGCTCTGCACCGTCTCCTGCCGCGCAACGTTGGCGAGAATCCGCCAGCGCCGGGTGGGATTGAAGACCAGGTCGACCTCCGTGCCCTTGGCGACGAAATCGCGTGTATCCGTCGAACCCGCTATGCCACTGGTGAGGCGGCCCGAAACCGATATGCCGGGCGCCGTCCCGTTGACCCGGAAATCATACAGGTCGCGGTAGTTCGCCGGCAGCGCGCTGAACAACAAGTTGAGCTGCGCCGCCCGCAACGCCGCCAGTTGCGGATTCGTGTTGGCCTCCACCGCCCAGGTCGCGGCCGTCTGCAGGACGGAATTGACGGTCGCGATCGTGTAATTGGTGGGCGAGCTGCCGGCCCCCACGATCGAAGTCTCGAACCAGTTCACGCGCAGTGTGAGCCTGTCCTGCAAGCCGGAGAGATTGAAGCCATACTCCTTCGTCTTGCCGGCGGGCGAAGGCCACGATTCCCCAAACGCATTCACCCGGCCGCCCAGCGGGGTGAAGTTCTCCGAGCGGTTGAAAAACACGCTGAAGTCGAGCCCCGCCGGCAACCGCCACCGCGGCCACTGTGACGGCCAGCGCAGGACCGCGCCAACGCTCTTGATTTCCTTGCTGACAAACGGCGGTGGTGTGCCGCCGAAAAAGGAGAAATCATTGAAACCAAAACGCGACTGGCCCGGATCATTCCGGTTGGCGGAGTTGGCGGTGAAGGCGATCGGCTGGCTCACGAAGAAATCCTCGTCCCGGCGCCAGCTTAGGGTCGTGATCAAATTCTCCTTCAGCCAGTAGCTTTGCAGCACGGCGGCCTGCGACTTGATCACCTCGCGCGAGGCGCTGCCCGGGCCCGCGATTTCATCGAGCCGGGCCGGGGCGACCCTGGTCTGGCCGGGATCCGTCGCATTCGCCTGGCGCTGGAAATAGGAGATATCGGCCGTGGGTCCCGGCACGACATCGCCAATCCGGATCGGCTCCAGCCGGAGCGGGTTGTTGTTCCCGATCACCGACGGTCCCATGTAGACAAGGAGCGCCGGACGCCGGCCGATGGTATTGAGCGCCGAGGTGGAGAACTGCTCGGCCGCCTCGCCCTGCACCGTCGTCGGCACACGGTAGTTAATCTGGTTGACCGCGCTTTCCTCATAGAAACCCGTCAGCGTGTGTCGTCCCAGCCAGCCTGCCCGCACCGGTCCGAGCTCCTTGAAATCGTATTTCAGGAAACCGGTGGCGCGCTTGCCCTCACGTTCCTCGAACTTTTCCAGCCAGTTTGACTGGCCATAGACCGCGAACGGCCGGCCGAGGTTGGGGTTGGCGAGTCCGTTCGGCAGCGTGACCGACGTATCGATGTAGATGTGGTTCGAGTTGCCCTGGGAGAAAAACGAATTCTTGGAGCGCCGGTCGATTCTCTGCCGATCGTAGGCGAGCTGGAGCCCCGCGTGGTTCTGCCAGAAATCCTGCTCCAGCGTGACGTTGAAGGTGCGGAAGCTGTCGCTCTGCCGCGAGGTCTCGTCGAGCATCCGGTCGGCGAAATCGAAAGCGCTGTAATCGGTGTAGCCCTGCGCCTTGACGCCCGCCGGCACGAAGCCCGGCAGCTGTCCCGGCTTGACGTTGGCGGCCGTCCAGAAGCCCGCCGGGATTTCCCAGACGTTTCTCGTGTGCAGGAAGCGGATCGAATCGCTCAGCAGATTGCGGTTGAAGACGGGATTGAAGACCTGGTTCTTCACCGCGTTGGCGGCGTTGGCGGACGTCGACGCCACCGAGCCCATGAAGCCAAACGACGCGGCCCTGTCCGTGGGATTTGAATACACGATGATGGGCTGGCTGCCCGCCTGGTTGTTGGCCATCAGGAACCCCTCCGTCACCGAGCCGTGATTGGCGGAATTGGGATTCCGGACGGGGTCGTCGTAGAACCGCCAGTCGTAGCTGGGACGCCCGGACTCGAACCAATACGACGAGGCGCTGTTGTAGGGCGTGAAACTGATCGGGCGGTTGGCGGACGTGTTGCCGGCTTCGAAATTCGCCCGCAGCGTGGTCGACCGGAACGGTTTCGCCGTCACCGCGCCATAAACCCGTTTCTTTTCCTCAAAGGCCGGCCGCTGGTTGAACTCCTCCCGGTCGTGCAGCGCGGCGAACCGGAGGGCCAGTTTCTGCTCGACCAACACGCGGTTGAAATCCACGGAGCGGCGCCGGCTGTCGTTGCTGCCGTAACGCAGCACCACGCTGCTGCGACTTTCGCGCAGATCCGCCAGGAGCAGCGCCGTGTCGACGACGCCGGCCGGGCTGCCCACGCCAAACAGCGCGGCGTTGGGACCGCGGTTCACCGTGACGGTGCCGGAGTTGTAGGTATCGAACGAAATGCTGGTGGCAAAATAGCCGCGCGTGAAAGTCGGTGAGGACAGCCCGCGGGAGCGGCTTGCCGCCTGGGGTTCATGGCGTGCCCCGTTGGCCGACGGCCGCTCGTTGTTCACATCCGCCCCGATGTCGGCGAAATTGCCGCTCGCGCCCGCCGCCTCCATCCCGGTGGCGAACACGAGAATGTCGCTCGAGCTCGTCGCTCCGAGATCCTCCAGGAGATCCTTGGTGTAAACGGAAATGGCGGCGGCAAGATCCTTGATCGGGGTGTTGACACGTGTGCCCGCCAGAGTGGTCGCGGCCTGGTAGCCGCTGTCGCGATCGGATCGCACCACAAAGGGGGACAGGTCGACGACCGCTTCGTCCGTACTCTCAACTCGAGGACTGGCCGGCACCGTGGTCTGCGCCCAGCCTGGGCTGACCGCGAGCACTGCGAGGATAAGTGTCGTCCAGGCTGGCACTCTGAATGACGGGGGGAGGTTGATGCGGAGGGTGGAGTTCATCGCGTTCACAAGGTTTCGGTTCGCGGGCGGCGCCGGCAGGATGGTCGGTGTCGGCAGCCAAACCCGATGCTTTGCTAAGCCGCCCCGTCCGACTTCACCAGCAAGATCCGGCCGCCTGATTTTGCGCCGACCGGTGTGAACTCGCAGGATATTTCATAAAACTCGCGCCCAGCCGCAAGGCGCAGGGCTTGCGCCGGCGGGACAAGATGGATCAGCGTCCTCTTCGCGCATGAAAACATGGCTGCTCCTCCTCGCTGGCCTGGCCGTCACCGAGCTGTCCGCCCAAGTATCATCCGCTTATCTGGCGCTCGGCCCGATGATCGGGCATACCGGTCCGCGCGACACGCGCATCTGGGCCCGGGCGTCGCAGCCGGCCCGGCTCGCCGTCCGGATCGGCACCGACGCCGATCTCGCGAACGCGCGGGTGATCGAGGGACCGGCCCTCGGTGGCGACAGCGATTTCATGGGCCACGTAGTGGTCGAAGGACTGCAGCCCACCACGACCTATCATTACGCGATCATCCTCGACGGGAAAACGGCGATGGCGCAGCCGTATCCCTCGTTCACGACCGCACCCGAAACCGGCTCGGCGGGAAAGACGCGAGTCGCGTTTTCCTCGTGCGTCGGCCGCAGCGGATTCATGACGGCGGCGATCTGGGCGGAAATGTCGGCGCGCCCGCGATTCGATCTCCTGCTCATGCTCGGCGACAACACGTACGCCGACTCGACCGTGCCCGAGATTCAACGCCGCCATTATTACGACCATCGCGGCACGCTGGGCTATGCGGAGATCACGCGCCGCGTGCCGACGTATGCGATCTGGGACGATCACGACTACGGCCCCAACGACTCCGATCGGACGGCGCAGGGAAAAGAGATCTCGTTGCAAACGTTCCAGCAATTCTGGGCCAATCCCGGTTATGGGCAGCGCGATGATCCGGGCGCGTATTTCAAATTCTCCCGCGGCGATGTCGATTTCTTCATGCTCGACAACCGGTATCACCGCTCGCCGAACCGCGCGCCCGACGATGGCACCAAGACGATGCTGGGCGCCGCGCAACTGGCCTGGTTCAAGCGCGAGCTGCTCGCGTCGCGCGCGAAGGTGAAATTGATCGCGAGCGGCAGCGAGTGGGAGCCCAACGGTCACCTGGACTCATGGACGAGCTTCGGGCGCGAGCGCGACGAAATCTTTGGCTTCATGCGCGAGCACGACGTCCAGGGCGTGATCCTTCTCTCGGGCGATCGGCATTTCACGGGCGCGTATCAGATTGGTGGACGCTTCATCGAGGTCACGTCCGGGCCGCTCGGCAGCAGGACGACGAACGGCGTGAACAAGCCCGACATGTTCCTCAACCTGGTGGAGGGAACGATGTGCTCGGTTTTCGACGTCGATACGACGGCCGCGGAGCCACGCGTGACGCTGGAGGTTTATCGCGGCGGCTTCGGCCGGATCCACGAACGCACCTTGACCTGGGACGAGATCAACGGCCGGACGAAAATCCCCACCCTGCCGCTCCCGCCGCCGGCGCCGCCCAAGCAGAAGAAAGACGCGGCAAAAAAATAAAGCCCCAGCACTGGCGGTGGTGCGGTGACGTCCACCCGTCACCGCACCAATGATCGGCACTCGCCGGTGGCCGCGGCGTTCAGAGGCAGGCGATGTGAGTGAGCGACCCGACGCGGCGATCAACGGGTCTTCAGCTCGCGCGTACCCGGCCGGTCGGCGGGCAACTCCGACGCTTTGGGCGCGGGGAGCGTGACCTTCCCGGTTGCCGCCCATTCGGTGCCGCGGGCAAAGGTGCTCTGGAACCCGAGCCCGCTCAGCGCCTCGACGGCGTGCCCAAGCGCGGTGTGAAACACCCGGCCCTTCCCGTAGGAAATCACCATCAGCATCGGCTCGTGCTCATTCGTCCGATCCGACAGCGCCGAAGCGAGCACCGTCACATTCTTCGCCGGACCGCGCAGCCCATGGTACAATTCATCCTTGGGGTGAAACCAGCGCGCCGGCAGCCCGCGCGTGATCGGATGTTCCCGGTCGCGCACGTCGACGATGAACTCGTGTTGCGGCCCGTGCCCGCCACCCGGGCCCGCCGTGGGATCCTTGATCCAGCCGAGGGCGCGCAGGCGCAAATAGGGGCCGGACTTTTCATTGCGGCCGCCCCACCCGCCCAGCCCGATGATTTCGTTGTATTCCGGCCAGTCCGGGAACGCGTTGTTCGCCGCATGATAGACGACAAAACCGCCGCCGTTTCGCACATAGTCGACGAACGCCGACCGCACGGCATCCGGCCACCGCTCGCCGTTGTAGTTCGAGATGACCACGGCGTACTCGGAAAACTTCGGCCGCCATTTCGCCCATTCCCCTGATGAGCGCCGTGCGTACTCCACCTCGTCCGCGGCGAGTCGTTTCAACTTCTCCGCGTGCGCGGCTTTCTGCCCCGCATTGGCGTCCTTCGCGAGCCGCGGTGCTGCCGGCTTCGCCGCGGGTGAGGTGGAGACATCGACCGCGAATTTTCCGCTGCGCTCGAGGATTTCCCGCAGCAGTGGAGTCGTCGTGGCCCAGGCGTGATTGTTCTGACCATCGACAATCAGGACTTTGATTTTCGCCGGCGCCGCGGACGCGCCCGCCGAGCCGAGCGCGAGCACGATCAATACCGCCGCGGCCAGACGACTCGATGCAAGTGGCAGAGTGAAACGGGACATGAGCGCAGCGTGACAATGCCGCCGGCGCGGGCAAGGTTTCCTCCTTCACGTCCCGCGAGGGCGGCGACAAAAGGGCGTGGGCGATGGGACGGGATCATACGGCGGCGGATGGAGTCGCAGAGCGGGGCGAACAATTCATTCGAAATCCAGTCATTTGAGACCAACTTCGTGAAGTGCCCACGCGACTTTTTCTGCCCCTGCTCCTGCTTCGTTGCTGCCCCGCGATGCTCGCCGCCGATTGGCCGGCGTGGCGCGGACCATCGGGCATCGGGCTCAGCGAGGAAAAGAATCTGCCGGTGAAGTGGAGCACCACCGAAAACGTGAAATGGCGCGTGACCCTGCCCGAGCCTGGCAATTCCACGCCCATCGTGTCCCGCGGGCGAATCTTCGTCACCCAGGCGGTCGGCGATCGCCGCACGCTCATGTGTTTTGATCGCACCGACGGCAAACTGGCCTGGCAGCAGGGCGTGACGACGAATGCGAAGGATCCCACGCACGCCACCAATCCGTATTGCTCCGGCTCGCCGGCGACCGATGGCGAGCACGTGATCGCCGCCTTCGCTTCCGACGGGCTCTTCTGTTTCGATCTCGACGGGAAGGAACTCTGGCGCCGCACCGATCTGGGGCGACAGGTTCACATCTGGGGTGGAGCCGCATCGCCGGTCATCCACGGCGATCTTTGTTTTCTCAACTTCGGTCCGGGCGAAATCACCTACCTTCTCGCGGTGGACAAGCGAACAGGCCGGACCGTCTGGCGGCACGATGAGGCCACCGGCTACGGCCGACCGCCGGCAGCCGACGTGCGCGTCAGCGCCAGCAGCAAGAATGCCGCGGGGCACAATCAAAAGGTCGCGACCGACATCGGCGCATGGAGCACGCCCGTCATCATGAACGTCGCGGGAGAGGTCCAGTTGCTGGTGAGCTGGCCGCGCCGACTCGCCGCCTACGATCCGCGGACAGGCCGGGAGCTCTGGAGTTGCTCGGGCCTCAATCCCCTCGTCTATCCGTCGCCGATTTTTGGTGACGGCATTGTCGTGGCGATGGGCGGTTACAGTGGCAGCGCGCTCGCCGTCCGCGCCGGCGGCAGCGGAGACATCACGGCCTCACGCCGGCTTTGGCAGCATCCGCGCACCAGGCAGCGCATCGGTTCCGGTGTCATTCACGAAGGCCGTATCTACATCCACAACGATCCCGGGATCGCGGAATGCTTCGAGCTCGAGTCGGGCAAACTCGTCTGGGAGGAGAGGCTCAAAGGTCCCGGCCGCACGGGCGCAAACTGGAGCAGCGTCATGCTCGCAGACGGCAACGGCTACACCATCACGCAGGGCGGCGATTGCTTTGTCTTCAAGGCCAGTCCGACGTTCGAGCTGGTGTCGGTGAACCCGCTGGGCGAGCGCAGCAATTCCTCCATCGTGCCCAGCGACGGCGAGCTTTTCATCCGGACGCACCAGGCGTTGTGGTGCATCGCGGAAAAAAAGGCGGACCGGAGCTGAACGCGAGCCGCGACGCGGCCGGCCGCGAAAAGTTTGGGATCAAAAACGACCGCGCACGCCGCCGACGAAGCCGACGCCCTGGTTCGTCCGGAAAAAGCGCGGGCCGGTGAGGGCGATGTCGGTCCGCGTCGGTTCATCGGTGAGGTTCGATATATCGAGGAAAACATCATAGCCGCGACGGATGCCATATTGCATCTTCACATCGATGAACAACCGCTCGTCGGCGTAAACATCGACGCCGCCATTGGTGCTCTTGTACTTCAGATCCGTCCAGTTCACGAGCAGCCGCACATCCAGCCCGCGATGCCGGTAGTTGAGCCCGGCGTTGCCGCTGCGCGGCGCAAGCTGGCCGAGCTTCGTGGTGGTGGTCGTCGTCCCGAAATTGCCGACTGCCTGCAGGTAGGTGAAGTTGGCCACCGCGCCCAGGCCCTTGAATGCGCCCGGCAGAAAACTGAACTGATGCTGGTAGCTCGCCTCGATGCCGCGAATGCGGGCGCTGCCGACATTACGCTGCGTCGTCAAAGTATAACCTGCGTATAACCCCTGCCCGTCCACGCCCTCGGGGCCGACCGTAGCCGAGGTGGAGCGCGAGTAATCGGAGATTTCCTTGAGGAACACCCCGAGGCTGAACTGACCCACCGGCTCGAAATACTTTTCGAGGCTCACCTCGAAGTTGTCCGAGATAAACGGCCTCAATTCGGGATTCCCCATCGACACCGTGTTCGTATCGAGATTCTCCGTTACCGTTGGAATGAGATTCGCCACCGAAGGCCGCGAGATCGCGCGATTGTAGCTGGCGCGCGCGAGGAGGGAGGCAAACGGCTCGTACACGAAATGGACGCCCGGGAAGACATTGCGATACTGGCCGCCGTCGGTGTTGCGGCGCACGAAGGAGCGCTGGGCGCGCGCCGCGTTGGCCGCCACCACCGCCGGATCGACGCTGGCGCCGCCGACACTGTTGCCGCCCCAGCTCGCGGTGGTGTTGCGCACCCAGGCCGTGCCCTCGGTCTTCGTTTCCTCGACCCGGATGCCACCGAGCACGCGCACGCGGCCAAGCCGGACGGAGCCCTGGATATAGGCCGCGCTGATCTTCTCGTTGAATTTTCGGTCGTTGTTCTCGGCATTCACGACGCTGTTGTAGGCATCGGCCGCGGTTTGCCGCCAGTAGCCGGCGGGAGCCTCGGTCGGCCGGGTGGTATAGGGGATCGGGCCGTAGCGGCCGTCGCCTTGTTTGTAACGGAGATCCGCATACGGCGCGAAATTGTCGTCCGTCGAATTGGGAATCCTGTCCGCGCCCACGAAGGTCCAGGCCGCGTAGTCGCTGATGCCCTGGCGCGTGTCGTCGGCGTACTTCACCCCGAGCTTGACCGTCGCGGGCACCGGGAGGGCGAACCGCTTGGTGAAATCGGCGCGGAAACCATACAGCTCGTTCGGCGCCTTGAACGACTGCCGCGTCATGGTCCGGAGGTTGTAGCTGGCCGGGTCGTAGATATCAGGCCCGCCGATCTGCCGGATGAGCGGGTACCATTCATCCTGGCCGCGCCGATCGATCTCGAATCCGACGCCGGCAGTGGTGATCGCGCGAACGTTGACATTGCCCGGGTAGGAGATGTCGGCCTGCGACATGTTGCCGCGCACGAGCAGCGTGGCCGAGCGATCGAAGAGCTTGAACTCGGTGCCGCCGTTGAGGGAGAAGTTGCGCGAGTGCTTGGTGAATTCCGGGCCGGAATTGGTGATGCCGACCGACGCGGGATGCGGCAGCATGAACGAGTGCTCGTAGGTGCTGTCGGGGGTGAAATTCGCCACGGTGGCCGCGGGATTGCCGAAGCCGCTGCGATACGCGATCTGATCCATGTCGTTGAAGTTGATCGAGAACTTCAGAAATACGTACGCATCGGGATTCAGCTTGTACTCGGCGCTGACCCCGGCGTTCTGCGCCTTGGCCGGATACGCGAACTCGCCGGTGCCCCATGCGCGCGTCAGCGGATTGGAGGTATTGGCATTCAGATACGCCTGCGAAAGGCCGGTGTAGACGTTGCCGGCCGGGCCCTGTTCATCCTGCGTCGTCACCGCCACGCGCTGGCTGTAATTCACCGCCACGCCCAGGTTGTTCCTGGCCCCAAACAGGCTGAACACATTGGAATAGGCGAAGGTGAAGAGGTCGAGATCGTCGGCGCGGTCCTTATACGGGCTGTCGTCGAATCCCCGCCTCTTCCAGATCGTGCCCGCCGTGACCGTGATCCGCCGCCCGGGCTGATCGAAGGCGCGGCGTGAAACCAGGTTCACGTATCCGGCGACGGCATTGGCGTCCTGGTCCGGCTGCGGCGCCTTGATCAATTCGACGGACTCGAGATTGCCCGTGCCGAGCTGCTCGATCTGGTAGTCGCGACTGACGGCGGTGCCGGAGGAGCTGGCGCTGCGTTCACCGTCGACCATCAGCGACGAGAAGCCGGTGCCCATGCCGCGCATATATAGTGTGCGCACCTCGCCGCCGACGATCTCGGTGGAAATGCCGGGCAGCCGTTGGATCAACTCGCCCGGGTTCGCCGCGGGATTGCCAAACGTGTCGGTGGCCGCGACCCACTTCGGATTCTCCGCGTGGCGTTGCGTCTGAATGGCGAGGGCATTGCCTTCGCGCACTCCCGTGACGGCGAACGCATCCATTTTATATATACCGGAGGTCAGCTGCACGTCGCGGACCGCGGCCTGACCCGCCGTGACGGTCACGGGAATCCTCGCGGCATCGAGGCCGGAGTAACTCACGATCAAGGTGTGCGTTCCTTCCGGCAGCGACAGAGTATAGCCTCCGCCCCGTTCCGTCGTGGTGCTGATTGAGGTGCCTTCGACCACGACGAGCGCGCCCGGCAGCAGATCGCCGGTGGCCTGGTTGGAGATCAAACCGGAAACGGAACCCCGCCCTGCCGGCTGGGCCAGAAGGCAGTTCAGGCCGCTCAGCGCACAAATCGCGCCGAAAACGGCGTGGCAAATGATGACCGCACGATGGAGGGGTACGAACATGTGGGGTGGGAGCTGCACCGCGAGCACCAGGCCCGGGGGGGAGGGACGCTGATTGGTTACTAAATGTGTGCCGGCCGGTACTTCAAGGGCGCATTGCACTACGTCGCTCAGATCTGCGGGAATAACACGTGGGGGTGGAACAAGCCGCGGGTACAACTCATTGACCGGCGACCCATGCGAGCTCGTCCACCCTCAGCGAGCCGGCCGTGGGGGCGCTTTGAGCGTGGTGATCACTTCCTGGTATCGCGTCCGCACGGCAGGGTCGGTCGCAAATTCGGCGCTGACGCCGAGCAGTTCAATGGCCTCGGCGCGCCGGCCCTCGCGCAGCTGCACCATCGCCACACGGGACGAGACGGACGGAAGCCGTCGAAACAGCACCGTGGCGGCGACCAGCGCCGGAAGATCGGACGCGGCCACTCGTTCCCGGCAGCGGAGCCAGGCATCGGCCAGGAGGATGAACACCTCGGGCAACGGCGGGGATTGCGTTGTCGCCATCCGCAACGGTTCGAGGATCGGCTGAAGCTCCGCGACCGTGAAGCCAGTGTTCTCCGGCACGCCCCGGATGAGCTCCAGCCAGCGCAGCCGCGCGAGCTCGAAGTAAACGCGCGGCCGGATGACGCGGTCCGTCACGGCCTGCTCCAGATACGAACGCGCCGCGCCGGCATCCCCGGCATCGAGTTCACACAACCCGAGCGCGGCAAACAGCCGGGGGTCGCGGTCGCCGCGGCCCACTGCCCGCCGCAGGGTCGTCCGCGCCTGCTCGATGTACTTTGGGAGGAACTCGGGGTGGTGCCGGCGCACAAAAGGAATCTCGAGCCGCTCCCACTCGCCGCGCAACCGCGCGATTTGCGCGGGCGTCGCGGGCTTGAGCTCGAAGCGCGGGAGCGGCGGCAGCCGGCCGGGAGGAATCCGCGCCGGCTGCTTCACCGCCACCGGCAGGTAATCGCTGAGCCGCTCCTGGAGATCGGCGTATCCAAAACCAAAGCACTCGATGAAGATCGCCTCGCTGGCCGGCTCCAGGCTGATTCGCCGGGCGAACCGCCAGAACGATTCGGCGGCGGGCGCATTGGCTGGATCCAGCGCCCAGCGCACGAACAGCGCGGCCTGCAACTGCCACGCCGCCACGCGCGTGGAGTGCTGGTTTTCCGGTGTCGACAGCGCATCGGAGGCGAAGAGCTCGTTGACCGGGATCATCACCCGCCGGCTCTCGGGGTCGCGGAGCAGCCCGGCCGTGTCTTCCGACGAGAGCCACCGCACGGGTTCCATCGTGATCGGATCCACCCGAAAGCTCGATCGCGGATACAGCCGGGAGATTCCCTCGATTAGCCAAAGCGGGAGCGTCGGCGTGCGGGCGACGAGGCGGGAAAAAACATAATCCGGCGCGGCAATCAGGTTTTCGCGCCGAAAGTCGCGTTCATTGAGAAAGGAGAAGACCGCGAGCATGTCGCGGTCGTCCAGCCGGAGATTCGGGAGGAAACGCAACTGGCCGGCCGCCTGCTTCCGCTTCCGGGAGTTTTCGTCGTTCGCGTCGCGCACCGATTGCTTCGCCGACCGCAACATCTCGCGGCTGACCGCGTCGTCGGCCGCACGTCCCGTTTCGAGCGGCACCAGCAAGGACACCGCCGGGACCGAGCTGCTCGCCAGCAAATCGGCCGGGATGAAGACCCGCAACATCCGGCGAATCTCGAGTTGGGCCGTGACGAACGCTCTCGTCGTGGCGGCCGAGCAGCGCGACAGGTATTCCGTGTCGCCCACGGCTGCATAGAGCCACGGCGGCGCCTTCGACGATTCGGTGATAATCATCGGCGGCAGCTCCACCGCTTTCTCCAACTCGACGGCACTTTTTGGCGGCGGCGGCGCGTTGATCGGCGCAGGCTGGAGGGTGACACCCGCCGGCGGTTCAGCGATCGGCACCGCCGGCAAGGTGATGAGCGGCGGCGCCACCTGGATCGACGGCGCATCCGCGGCGAAAACCGTCGCGGCCATATGCACCGCGAGTCCGGCGAAAAAGCGAATGCGGGCCGTAATCATTTGCCGAATCATCGTCGAATCGACCGCTCACTGGAGACGCGGCGCCCTCGCCGCGTCCGACTACAGAACGTTGTGCTCACCTCCGCGGCGGGGGCGCCGCGGCTCCATTCACTGGCTGAGGAAGCGCGTTTACGCGGTGTGGCGACCGATGAATCGAGAACTCCAGCCTCGTCACCTCGACTGCTGCTCTTAACCGCGTCCTTCATTTGATCACCTTGGTCGGACCGACCTCCACCTTGTAATCATAGAGGTTCAGGTTGAAGAACTCCTCGATCTGGCGGAGCAGCTTCGCCCGCGCGCCCGGGATGTTTTCGGCGAAACCGCTGCCGACCTCGACGTATTCGGCCGGCCGGCCGAGTCGCTTCAGCTTCGACCGGAGATCGGAATTTTGCGCCGCGATCGTCTGGTCGCGCTGCGGATCAATCACCAGCATGACCGGCTTCGTCAGCTGTTCCGCCGTCCGCACGACCGAGCGCTCGGCCTTCAGCTGCTGTCCCTGGGCGAGGAACGTCCGCTGGGCCTCCTGGAGGAAATTGATCGGTCGCGGAGGACGGATTGGCCGGCCGCCGCCGAAGCCGGTGTCGACCGGGCTTTCCTCCAGCGTGGGCCCGAAATCCTCAAGCGGAGGCTGCAGCCACGCGCGGGGATCGAGCGGCGCCTCGAGCGCCACGGCACAGCGAAACGCATTCGGTTCCAACTGGAGCGCGCGCAGCGCGAGGTAACCTCCGAGCCCGCGGCCGAACGTCGCGATTCGCCGGCGGTCGATCGCGTGCTGCCGCGCAATCCAGTCGATCACCGCCAGCGCGTCGTCGATCGGAACGCGATCGATGCCGGCGTGAATCGCATTGCGATGCTTCAGCCCAAATCCGTCGCCGCCGCGGTGGTTGATCCGCGCCACGATAAAACCCATTTCCGCGAGCGCCTGTGCGTCGGGATCGAAGCCCGGCAGCGGCCGCCCCATCAACCCGTCGGAGAAATCGATCAGCAGCGGCGGCGGGTGGAGCCGGGACTTGCGCGGCAGCGTGAGGTGACCGGTCAGCTGCCCGCCGTCCGCGGTCGCGACCGTGAACGACCGGCCGGCATGCAGGTCGGCGTTGCGCAGCCACGGCGCGCGGCGCAACACCTCGACCAGGACGTTCTCGGTTCGCTGATACACATGATAGCGGCCGGGCTCGATGCCACCGGTGACGCGGAGCAGGAACCGCTGCCGGGCATCGTCCCACTGGAGGATTTCCACGATGCGCTGGGGAAATTTGCGCTCCACGTCGGCCTGGACGCGCGCGAGCTCGGGGTCGATCCAGCGCGTGATCGGCGCCAGCCCGACGGCGCGGACGCCGGCGAGATCGCCGCGCGCCTCGTCGAACACGAGACCGGCGCTCGCCTCCCCGGGCTCGAGCGACACGAGATCGACATGAGGCTCCTCGAGCGCGAGACCGGCCGGCCGTTTGGTCGCGAGATCGAGCGCGTACACGCCATAGGTGTCACGGCCGACGTTCGAGGCATAGTATAAGATGTTTGGATTCGCAGCGAACCCGAGCGGGAAGGCGCGCTCGCCGTAGTAATTCGCCACCGTGACGACGAAATTTTTTGCCAGCGCGCCCCCCCATGCGTCATTGGCGTTGAGCCAGCGGCCCCAGGTTCCGCCCGTGTTGTAGTGGAAGCTCCGCGTGTGCGACAGCCGGGGATGCGTGTAAATCAGCCGCGCACTCCCCTTCTGGTCGTAGAAGTAGCGGCCGTCGTCATACTCCTCGACGAGCGACTTCATCTTTCCGGTCGCGACATCGATGGTGAACAGCGTGGTTGGAATCGGCTCCGCCGGCGGGAAAGTGGGCTGGCCGCGAGCCTCGACGAGCAGCGCCCCGCGGTTGCCGCCCACGAATCCGATGATGGTGGTGGGCCGCCGGAGAACCGTGGGCACGCTCTCGGGATCGGCGCCGCCACCGAGCAGCTCGAAGTCAGCGGCCTCCGCCAGGTTTTTCGGCTCGGTGCCATCGCGATTCACCGCATAGATCGGGGCGATGATGCGGACGCCATTGTTGTATTCCGTCGGCGCAAACACGAGCCGTTGCGGCGAGGCCCACCGCAGGAACCGCAGCCGCGGCGGCGCCTTGGCCTTGCTGAACGCCACCGCGCGATCGCCTTCGACGACGATCTTGAATTTTTTCTCGGTGCGCTCGACCGCCATGATGTAGATCGCCAGCTCGCCGCGCTCGTGGTGGGTGTACGCGATGTGCTCACCGCTGGGCGACAGCGCCACCTGGTCGGCTTGCAGGGGACGATACAGCGCGGTGATACGTTCCTCGAAGGACGAGGCCGCGCGTCCGGCGACGGCCGCGCCAAGCGCGAGCATCACAACGACCGTAATTCGGCGAACGCGTACCATGCGGCCCGACGACGATGAAGTACGATCGGAATCGGTGACAGCCCAAAGGCAGTGCTTGGTTATTGAATTTCAAATCCAGCGCTTTTTAGCTTCTGCACGATGGTGTTACATCCCCACCCCGCCGGGCCCAGCGTACCGGTTCGTTGAATCCGCCCGCGATGCTGCACGCCTTCTTCGAAGATGCCGCCCGCCAGTGGCCCGAACGCGTGGCGGTCGACGTTCCGCCGGGCGGCAACCGCCCGAACCGCGCGCTGGTCACCTACGCCGGGCTCGATTTCGCCGCCAACCGGCTCGCGCACCAGCTGCGCGCCTTCTGCCAGGGTGAATGCGTCGTCGCCGTACTGCTGCCGCGCTCCTCGGCGCATTTGTACATTGCGCAGCTGGCGATCCTGAAGGCGGGCGCGGCGTACACCTGTCTCGATCCTTCGTTTCCGGACGAACGCGCGCGCGAAATCGTGGCCGATTCCCGGGCGGTGGCGCTGCTGACGGATGGCGCGGGCGTCAGTCGCATGCGTCGTGGTGGGCTCGCGTCGCTGCCGCTCATCGACATCACGGCCGCGGACGCAACGCCCGCCTCAAATGCCGCGGTGGCGCCGAAGGATGGCGCGGGTTCCGCAATTTCGCCGGAGCGGCTCGCCTATGTGATTTACACGTCGGGCAGCACGGGACGGCCCAAGGGCGTGATGGTCGAGCACCAGAGTGTCTGCAACCTCGTCGGATCCGATGTGGAAGCCTTCGGCCTCTCGACCGACGATCGCGTGGCCCAGAATTCCTCCGCGTCGTACGATTCATCGGTCGAGGAAATCTGGCTCGCCTTCGCCGCCGGCGCGACGCTCGTCGTAATGGATGAGGATGCGGTGCGCCTGGGGCCGGACATGGTCGAGTGGCTGCGGCGCGAGCGCATCACCGTGCTCTGCCCGTCGCCGACGATGCTTCGTGCGATTGGCTGCCGCGATCCCCAAAGCGCGCTGCCGGAACTGAAGCTGCTCTACCTCGGGGGCGAACCGCTGGCCGCCGATTTGGTGGACCGCTGGGCCCCGGGCCGAACCATGATCAATGGCTACGGTCCGACCGAATGCACCGTCACCTGCCTCCGCGACCCGGTGGCGGGCAACGGTCCGGTCACGATCGGCCGGCCCATCCGCGGAATAAAAGCGTGGGTGTTGAACGACGCACTGGAGCAGGTTCACGCCGGCGAAAAGGGCGAATTGTACATCGGCGGCGCCGGCCTCGCGCGCGGCTACTGGCGTCAACCCGAACTGACGGCCGAAAAGTTCATCACCCATCCGCGGTTTGGACGAATCTACCGCACCGGCGATCTCGTGCACCGGGACGCGGTGGGACAATTCTTTTACCACGGCCGGATCGATGCACAGGTGAAACTCCGCGGTTATCGCATCGAGCTCGGTGAAATCGAATCGCGTCTGGTTGAATCTCCCGGCGTGCGCGCCGCCGCCTGCTGTATCGTGGACGACCACGGCCAGGCCACGCTCGCCGCGTCCGTGGTGCCGGAAGATTTCGCCTGTCCGCCCTCGCCCGCCGCCCTTCGGGCCCGGCTCGCGCAGTTGCTGCCTGGATACATGGTGCCGGGGAAAATCGGCCTTCTTTCCGAACTGCCGACCAGCGTCAGCGGCAAACTCGACCGGGCGGCACTGGTGCGACTGCACGCCGGCGCGCGGCGCGAAAAGTCCGGCCACGGCGCCCCGCCGCGCACCGCGCTCGAGGCGCAAATCCAGGCGGCCATGGCGGACGTGCTGCGGACTTCCGACGAGATTTCCCTCGACGACGATTTCTTCACCGACCTCGGCGGGGACTCGCTGGCCGCGGCCGTGTTCGTCACCGCGTTGCGCGATGATCCCCGCACCGCGTGGGTGACCGTGCGCGATATTTACGAGGCGCGGACCGTGGCGGCGCTCGCGAAACTGGCGCCGCCATGCACACCCGAACCGGAGCCCGGACCCACTCCGGCCGCGACCGACGCGTCGCCGCTCGACCCGCCGTGGCAGACGACTCTGCTGCAAACGGCATGGATCGCGGCGAGTGTGATGTTCGGTTCCGGGTTGATCTACGCGGCCGCCTTCCACGCGCTGCCCTGGTTGCTCGCGCACGTGGGAATCCTCCCTCTGGTGCTGTTCGCCCCGCCCGTGATTCTCGCCGGAATTGCGGCGTACGCCGCGGCGGCGCTCGGCTGCGCGGTCGCGAGCAAGAAACTCCTGATCGGCCGTTACACTTCGCAGCACGCGCCGGCGGGCGGCGGTTTTTACCTGCGAAACTGGATCGTCCAGCGAACCGTGCGGCTGATTCCGTGGTGGTTGATCGAAGCCACGGAATTCCAGAACGCCGCCCTGCGGGCGCTGGGTGCGCACATTGGAAAACGCGTACATCTCCATCGCGGGGTGGACCTGCTCCGTGGCGGCTGGGATTTGCTCGACCTCGGCGACGACGTGACCGTGGGCCGCGATGCCGTGCTCGAATTGGTCCGCTACGAGTCGCGGCAGATCGTCGTCGGCCCCGTTTCCCTCGGGCATGGCTGCACGATCGAGACTCACGCGCACGTGGGCGCCGGCGCCAGGATCGGACCCAATGGCTGCCTGGCGGCGCGTGCCTCCCTCGCCCGTGGAGCGGAAATTCCCGCCGGCATGCGCTGGGATGGCATCCCGGCGCGTCCAGCCGGTCCGACGCCCGAGCCGCCGTCGCTCCCCGCCGCCAGCCGCGTAATGGATCCGCCGGTACACGCGGTCTGGACCGTTTTGTCCCGCCTGGCCCTCGCCGGCGCCCTGCTGATTCCGCTCGAGCTGCTGGCAATCGCGCTGGCGGGGCTGTTCGACATCGATGGCGACATGGTGGCCCGGTGGATGGCCGATCCGGCGATCGATCTTGAGTTCCTCGGGGTCTGCGCGATGTCGGCGGTGCTGCCACTGCCGCTTTTGCTCGCGACGCAGGCGATTGCCTGTCGTGCGATGGGACGGCTGCGACCGGGCGTGATCAGTACCTGGAGCGCGGACTACATTCGCGCCGGCCTCAAGGCCGGACTCGTGGACGCCGGCAGCCGCTGGTTGTACGGCACCCTGCTCTGGCCACACTGGCTGCGGCTGGCGGGCATGAAGATTGGCCAGCGCTGCGAAATCAGCACCCTGATCGACACCATCCCCGAGCTGGTCGAAATCGGAGACCACACCTTCTGCGCCGATGGAATCTACATCGTCGGCGCGAGGATCCACCGCGGCACCGTGACGCTCGCACCGGTACGAATTGGCCGCGGCACTTTTATCGGCAACGGGGCAATCATCCCCGGCGGGACGCGCCTGCCGGACGACATCCTGCTCGGGGTGTGTACGGTCGCGCACGAATCGTTTCTCCGCCCCGGGACGTCGTGGTTCGGCCACCCGCCGTTCGAGCTGCCCCGCCGGGAGATCATCCCGATGGAGCGGCGGCTCACGCACAATCCGGGCGCGGCGCGATACGCGTTGCGCCTCGGCTGGGAATTGCTGCGTTTCGCGCTGCCGCTGGCGCTGGCCTTGATCTTCCCGGTGTGGTGGGTGCTCGTGGCGGCGGCGGAGGACGCGCTGCCGCCCGCCGCGCTGCTGCTCGCGGCGATTCCGCTGCTGGGGCTGGGCCTCGTCACGTCACCGGCGTTCCTGATGCTGGGAATCAAATGGCTCGTGCTCGGCCGCGTGCGGCCGGGCGTGCATGCGCTGTGGTCGAATTGGGCGAGCCGCTGGGATTTCGTGTGCCTCGCCTGGTGTATTTATGTTGGCCATACCGCGGCCATGCTGGACGGGACGCCATGGCAGATCTGGATGTTGCGGGCGGCCGGGATGCGCGTCGGCCGGGGCGTGGTGCTGGGCAATGGATTTGCCGACGACCTGCCCGACCCGGACATGATCCGGATCGAGGACGGGGCCACGGTGGACGGCATGTTCCAGGCGCACACGTTCGAGGATCGGGTGTTGAAGATGCACTATGTCACGGTGCGGCGGAACGCCACCGTGGCCCACCACGCCGTGGTGCTGTATGGCGCGCAGATCGGCGCCGGTACGTACGTCGCGCCGAACAGCGTCGTCATGAAACACGAACGGTTATTGCCCGGACACAGCTACGAAGGTGCGCCGACACGGCCGATGGCCGGCGAGCAGCGCGTTGCACCGAACGTCCAGCTGGAAACTGCCACCGCCGCAGCGCGGTGAACGCTGCCTCGCGGCCATGGAGATTTCCAGCGAGTGGGGCGCGGCTGACCCACTCAACCTTGGTCGGAAAAACCAATGAATCACGTTGAACGATTCCGTGCGGTGATGAACTTCCAGCCCGTGGACCGTCTGCCCCGCTGGGAATGGGCCATGTGGTGGAACCAAACCATCGCGCGGTGGCATGGTGAAGGTCTTCCCCGAACGCTTGGCTTTGCGCAGGTCTTCGACATCGCGCAGTGGTTCGGCCTGGATCCGTATCAGCAATTCTGGTTCAGCACGACCGAGGCCACGATCGAAGCGACCCAACATCATGTGGAGGGGATTGTCGCCAATATGGACGATTACCGGCGGATTAAACCGCATCTCTACCCCGACCATGCGGCGGCCATCGAACGCATGCGCCCGTGGGCGAAGCGGCAGGCGCAGGGCGAGGTCGTGGTTTGGGCAACGCTCGAGGGATTTTTCTGGTTTCCCCGTACGCTGATGAATATCGAGCAGCTCAGCTATGCATTCTACGACCAGCCGGAGTTGGTTCACGCCATCAACAACGACCTGGTGGAATTCAACCTGGGCCTCGTCCGGCAGATGGCGGCCAGCTGCGCGCCCACCTTCATGACTTTGGCCGAAGATATGAGCTACAATCACGGGCCCATGATCTCGCGCCGGGTTTTCGATGAATTTCTCGCGCCTTATTACCGACGCTTGATGTCGGCCTTGGAGGAGCTGAATGTCCCCTTGATTGTCGATACGGACGGAGATGTAACGCAGTTGGTACCCTGGCTGGAAAGCGTCGGGGTCGCCGGGGTCTTGCCCCTGGAACGGCAGGCGGGCGTCGACGCCTTCACGGTACGAAGCCAATACCCGCGCCTGCGGATGATCGGCCACTTCAACAAACTCGTGATGAACCAAGGCGAGGCGGCAATCCGCGCCGAGTTCGAGCGACTCGTACCCCTGATGAAAACGGGCGGCTTCATTCCCAGTGTGGATCATCAGACGCCCCCGGAAGTCTCCCTGTCGCAATACCGCGTTTATCTGCGCCTGTTGGAGGAATACAGCCTCCAGGCATAAACCGCCTGGCAAGCTGGTGTGGAATGGCCGATCCGGAGCGAGGGGAAGGGAGGAAGTAGTGTTCTGTTGCCGCGTCGCCGAGACCAAAATCGACCTGTCCCTTTCAAATGACTCTCCGACGGTCGCGTCACCGTCGGCAAAATCGGTCCCTGCCGCCGTGATCGCTTCGTGCTCGAAACGAAGTCCATCGAAACTGGCCGGGACTCGACACAGTTGGAATGTCGACCCAGTACATTCCATGGCCATGCGTGATCTGCGAAAAGACGCGACTATCCGTCTTGCGTTCCCTGCGGACGCGCGTTCCGCGATCGATCTGGCGTCCCAGCGGATGGCGCTGGCAGAGCGCGCTGCTGCCCGTCCCGGTGACGACCGCATCGCTTTCGCGCGGGCGGCAACCACTTCGGTGCTGTTGCGGTATTGGTCCAAAATCTGCGCCGCGACTGGACGCCAGATGCCTATTCGACTCGGGCCGATTGCATCCGTCGAAGTCCTCGCGGATAGCTTCCGCGATTACGCCGACGCGTGCGTCGACCTCGAAACTTTCGACGCTTTCTACCAAATCGGGGAACTTTATACGTCGCTGCTGCCCGACGACTACCGCACGCGGAATGGCGTCTACTATACGCCGCCGTTGCTCGTGAAGCGGCTCTTGGACGTTGTGGAAGCGCACGGCATCGACTGGAGAACCGCCCGTGTACTCGATCCCGCCTGTGGCGGTGCGGCATTTGCCGCTTATGTCGCGAGCCGGATGCTCACTACCACCGCATCACTTTCGCCAGAAGATCGGCTGCGAGATCTCCAAGCGCGTTTGGTGGGCTTGGACATCGATCCGTTCGCCACATGGCTGTCCGCAGTGTTGCTCGATGTCGTGTGTCTGCCGGTGTTGCGGCAGGCAAACAGCCTTCTGGACGGCGTTGTCCGACTCGCCGATTCTCTGGCCCAGCCGCCGCGAAATCTCGGAGAATTCGATCTCGTGATCGGAAATCCGCCGTATGGAAAACTGAAACTCACGCCTGAGCACCGCGCCCGTTTTAGCCGTTCGCTTTACGGCCACGCCAATCTCTATGGGCTTTTCACCGATGCGGCGATCGCCTTAACCAAGCCCAAAGGTCTTATCGGTTTCGTGACGCCGACATCGTTCCTGGGCGGAGAGTATTTCAAGAATCTGCGCAAATTGCTCCTTGCCGAAGCTGCGCCCGTTCACACCAGTTTCGTGGCGGATCGCGAGGGCGTGTTTTCGAATGTCCTCCAGGAAACAACGCTCACGGTCTTCCGGCGCTTTGCCTCGCCTCGACGTGTCACGGGCGGAAACCTTGGGACGCCGATCGAGGTGGAAACCTTTTCCCCGGGCGCAAACAAATGCGCGGTTATCGATCCCCTGGGCAGAATTCACGTGGGGGCGAGCGACGGCGCTCCGTGGGTGCTGCCGCGCTCACGCCAGCAATTGCGGCTCGTGCGCCAGCTCAGCCGTATGCACGCGCGACTGGCCGACTACGGTTACCGAGTCGCCACGGGACAACTCGTCTGGAACCGGCACAAGCCCCAATTTCGAGACAAACCCGGCGAGAATTGTCATCCAGTGCTGTGGGCCGAGTGTATCCAAGCAGACGGCACTTTTCTTTTCCGGGCCAAAAATCGAAATCACCGGCCGTTCCTTTGTGTCGGCGCCGACCAGCAGTTCCTGGTAAATCAGGAACCCTGCGTCCTGGTGCAGCGCACGACGTCCAAAGAGCAGGTTCGTCGGCTAATCGCCACCACGATTCCGAACTCGTTCATTGTAGAATACCCCGGTTATGTCGTCGAGAACCACGTCAATATGCTGGTGCCGATCCGCATACGACCGCTCGTTTCTCTTAGCCTGATCGCTCGTTTGTTAAACTCGGCCACGGTCGATCATGCCTTTCGCTGCATCAGTGGCAGCGTCGCGGTTTCGGCCTATGAGCTTGAAAGCTTGCCGCTGCCGGAACCCCGCGCGCTGATGCGACGAGTTCCGTTATCACCAGCGACCATGCGCTCCTCCACTATCGAGGACGCCATTCGCTCCCTTTATCAAGATGTCTGACCAAAACCAGGCCTTCGCTGACCGTTCCGCTGCAGCCTTCCGCAAGTTGGCCGCCGAACTGGCATGGGACACCTTTGCGTGGTTCGCAGCCGAGCCCGCGCATCTGCTCTGTTATCACGCAAACGCCCGACTAACGGTCCCCGGACTGGACCTCGAGTGAACGCTCCCGGCGTACTCCCTTTGGTATTGCTGGCCCTGGCGCTCGCGCGTCCGGTGGCGGCGGCGCTGCAGACGGACATCGAGTTCGCCAATGTCGCCGGCGAAAGCCTGAAACTCGATGCGTATGTGCCGGAGGGCGCGGGGCCGTTTCCCGCCGTGATTCTCGTGCACGGCGGAGGATGGACGGCGGGCGACAAGTCGGGCGGGCCGAAGAAGGCGCTGATTGCGCCGATGCAGGAACCGCTGGAGCGCGCCGGCTTCGCGTGGTTTTCGATCAATTACCGGCTGGCGCCGAAACACCGGTACCCGGCGTGCATCGAAGATGTGGAGACGGCCATTCGGTGGGTGAAGGCCCACGCCGCCGGTTATCGCGTCGACCCCCGGCGGATCGCGCTCTCGGGCGAATCCGCCGGCGGACACCTCGTCGCGCTGGCGGCGGTGCGGGCTGACGAGAGCACGCGGCTGGCGGCAATCGTGCCGTTCTACGGCGTATTCGATCTGCCGGCGCGGGTGCAGCCGGGGGCCACGCTGCTCGCGAATTACATCGCACTATTCGGCCGCGAGAGCGCCGATGCGGCGACGCTCGCGTTGCTGCGCGAAGCGTCGCCGCTGTCGCATGTGAAACGAGGACTGCCGCCGTTTCTGCTTGTACATGGCGACGCGGATACGCGGGTGCCGATTGCGCAATCGATCGCGATGCAGGCGCGGCTTCGTGCCGCCGGCGTGCCATGCGAACTGTTCACGATCAAGGGCGCCGGGCATGGCATGGCGGGCTGGACGGCCATCGCACCGGATTACAAGGAGCGCGTCGTCGCGTGGCTGATACGCACCCTCGGCACTCCACGCGCGAAAACGAAGTCGTGAATGGCGGCGATCTTTACTGGTCGCCGCACATGAAAACCACTGAACCGACGGATCCGTCGAATCGTTCAGATCCTGCATCACTCAACGGCAGCTGGTTCCTGGTCTCTGGTCTCTGGTCTCTGGTCCTCGTCCCGCCCCCTCATCCTTTGCGTTGCCTCGCGCCGGTACGTCCACCACGTATTTCACCCGCCCCAACCAGCTCACCAATCCAGCCCCAGCATGAAACCTCCGCATTTTGTCGTCTCGTTCGCCGCTGTCGCGGCCGTTTGTTTGCCGCTCGTGCCCTCGCCGGTCCGCGCCGCCGAAATTCCGGCCGGCGTGTGGGTGCGCGACGGATACGAGCTGTCGGTTGCCGTCGAGGGAATAAAAATCCCCCGCTTCCTCGCCGTTGGACCGAACAACACGCTGTTCGTCAGCGTGCCGAAGGAGGGGAAGATCATGGCCTGCCGCGACACCGATGGTGACGGCAAATACGAAACGCAGACGCCGTTCGTCACGGGCAAGGAGCCCAACACCATTTTGCAGGGGATGCAGTGGCACGACGGCTGGCTGTGGTTCGCGCAGCTCAATGCGATCTCTCGCGCCCGCGATACGAACGGCAACGGCAAGGCGGACGAGGTGGTGCCGGTGCTGGGCGCCGAGCAGCTGCCGACCGGCGCCCGCGGCGGTCACATGTGGCGGGCGCTGTTAATCCACAATGGCCGAATTTATACGCAGGTCGGCGACCAGACGAACGTGACGGACGAGCCGATCGAGGCCTCCGAGCGCAAAAAGATCTGGACCTTCGCGCTGGATGGTTCGGACAAAAAACTGTTCGCGACCGGCCTCCGCAACACCGAGAAACTGGTCGTCCGCCCCGGGACCGACGAAATCTGGGGTGTCGATCACGACATCGACCTCATGGCGGCAAAACTGGAAGGCGACCGCAAGTTCGGCCAGCCAATCACCGACCATAATCCGCCCGCGGAACTCAACCACTATGTCGAAGGCAAATTCTACGGACACCCATGGATCCTCGGAAAAAACCAGCCGAACCTGGCTCTCCTGACCGAACCCCGGCTAATCGAGTACGCCAGCATGACGACAATCCCGGAATGGTTGATGGCCGCCCACTGTTCGGCCAATTCACTGACCTTCTATAACGGCGACAAAATCCCGCATGCGAACGGCGACGTGTTCGTCGCGCAACGCGGCGGCTGGAACTCCACCGCGAAGGTTGGCTACTGCCTGTCGCGGATCCTGTTCGAGAACGGTCATCCCTACGGCGAGCAGAAGATGGTCAACTTTTTGAAGAATGGCACCGAGATCCTCGGCCGTCCCGTCGACTGCACGCAGGCCACCGATGGTTCGCTGCTCTTCAGCGACGACTTCGGCCACAAGGTCTATCGGTTGAAATATGTAGGAAAGTAGCGCGCGGCGCGGCGCAACGCCGCGCGCGGTTCTGGGTTCTGGGTTCTGAGTTTCGGGTTTCGCGTTTCGCGTTAAAGATTCTGCGCCCTGGATTCTGGGCAGCAGCCGCAGCGCACCGCACCTCGGGTCTAGTGATTGCCTCTGTCCCGCCCTCCGTCGTCTGACCTCTGACCTCTGACCTCTGACCTCTGGCCTCTCCGATCCGGCTACGCCTTCCGTTTCGCCTTCGGAACGGCACCGCCAGCCGCAGGCGCCTCGATCATCGTCATCCGCAGGCCCATTCCCTTCGGCGGCGCATCATGAATCGGATGGCCGAGATGGCCGGGGTTGAATCCGACTTTGCGTGGGTCACTCGCGTCCGGTTTGATCGGCAGATAGGTCAGCACGAACCGGCCTTTAACCGGATCGGTCGGCTCGATCTTCACGCGCTGGGTGGCCAGGAGCTTTGCAAACAGCGCGTCGAGCGCGGCGGAATTTTTAGCGTACTCCGGCACCTCGAACTTGAGCGAGACCGTGAACGGCCCCTGATCCATGATCGTCTGTGCGATGAGGTGACTGGCGATCACGTGCGTGTCGAACGCGACACGCACATAACCGCTTGTCGGCGTGAGTTCCTTCACCCCCGTAACACTCGGCAGCTTTGATATGGCCGCGGTGATCGCGGCGACCTGGGACGCATTGCTGACGCCCGCGACGTAGAACGTCTTGTTGATCGGATGGGGCACGAGTGCCGTCTTCCCGGCTTTTTCCGCCGCGCCGGCACCGTGGAGAAACATCAGCGCCAGGACCGCCGTCATCGCGTGCAAAAAAATCTTCATGGGGATTTCAGGGGATCGGGCCCGACCGTCGGGCACCCTGCACGTCGTCGAAATCCGGCGAGGTAGTCAACTGTGAGGGCGGAGCGACGGAGGAGCGGAGACGCGGAGGAGCGGAGGAGCGGAGGGGCAGAGGGGCGGATGATCGGATGATCGGGCGCGGGGTACCGCAGTCTAGGTCACACCGCTCGGAGTCGAGCGGTGGGCGGTTTCCCTGGGAGCGCGGGCAGCCGGCCCGCCATAGCCCTGGCGACGGCGGGTCTCGCCCGCAATGGCGGTACGAAACTCCCATCGACCTGCGGCTGGAAGCCGCAGCCACTTTCGGGCCGGCACTCACTTGGATCATCGAGTCCGCTAAAGCGACCTGTCCGGAGTGGCTGCGGCATCCTTGCCGCAGATGGTTCGGCCCCTCGGTCGCAACGCCGGTCACTACCTTGCGGATACCGGCGCACCGTCCGCCACCTGCGCCATCAAATCCTGCACTTTCGCGACGATGATTTCTTCGACCGCCGAACCGAATGGACCCGGCCGCCCGAAGTAAATCATGGCGTCGCCGCCTTCGTAGCCCACGACGGTGCCAACGATAAGTGCGATCCGGAGTCTCATCGGTGGGTCACCCGCGGAAGCTGCGGCTGAATTGCGGCGATGTAGCTGCCGGCGCCGCCGAAAGCGCGTTCGAGCCGAACGCGGACCTCGCGCGGCGGACCGCCCACCACTTGAGCCGCCAGTGGCGCCCAGTTGTCCATGACCACCGCGCTCAAATCCTTCCACTGTCGCTCGAGTAATTCCGAATTGGATGAATTGGAGCCGGGTGCGAAAAGCGCCGCGAACGGCAAGCCCACAAAGAATTTGTCGGGGGCGGCCCACAACTGCCGCGCCGACCGGTTGGCCGCGACGACCCGGCCGGAGGCGTCGACGACCAGCACCGGGCAGAGGTCCGCCTCGTCAATGGCGCCCGTCGCGTCGGCAGGATTGGAACCGGTTTCTTTCACGTTCAGCTAATCCGGCGCATTGGTTGTCAGATTCCCCCGCCAGTCAACCGGCGTCGGTGCGCACGCGTTGCCGATCTCGCACCAAAAGTTGGCCGCCGCGGTCGCGGCAGTGATATCCCTTGCCCGCCGAATTCGCGTTTATTCGCGTCCATTCGCGGTTTCCACGCTGGATTTCGTGGTTCGCTCCGCGGTTCGTCGTCCGGAAATTCGGGGCACAATCAACTCGCCACTGCATGGGAATATCTGGAATGATCGCGTCACACCCCGCAGACGACCCCATGAACCAGCCGAGCCACCGCCGTGAATTCATCGGTTGTTTCGCGGTGCTCCCCTCCTGTTATCCAATCTCGATCACATCATGAAGAAAACCATCAAGACGACGGAATCGCACGCAATGACACGACGCCAGTTTGTCGGCCGGGCCTTGACCACGGCCGGGGTTATCGCCGGGGCGCCCGCCATCCTCCGGGGCCAGAATCTCAACAACAAGCTGAACATTGCGTTCATCGCCTGCGGCGGACGCGGCATGGCCAACCTGCGCGAGCTCACCCTCGCCGCCGCCGGTCCTGCCGGGGCGAAAAAACGCAGCGCCGCCGAGGGCGGAGCGATGGGGCCGCACCCGGACGAGAACGTCACGGTGCTGTGCGACGTGAACCAGCTCGCGGTCGACGCGGCCTCAAAGCTGTTTCCGAAGGCGAAAACATACAACGATCTCCGCCACGTGTTCGACCGGCCGAACGATTTCGACGCCGTCGTCGTGGCCACCGCCGAGCACACGCACGTGTTCGCCACCTGGCTGGCGCTGACGCATGGCAAGCACGTCTACTGCGAGAAGCCGCTCGCCTACAACATCTGGGAGACGCGACTGATCCGGGAGACCGCGGCGAAGTACCCGAAGCTGTCCACGCAAATGGGCAACCAGGGGCACGCCTCGCCGATGCGGCGGACGATCAAGGAAATCCTGGATACGGGCGTCATCGGCCCCGTAAAGGAAGTCCATGTCTGGGCGGATCGCGCGTGGGGACTGCAGGACGCCGCCTCCGCGGAAAAATTCGACAAGCCGCACGGTTTCTACGAGGGCAAGCCAATCGTCGACCGGTTTCCGGAGGAGATGCCGGTGCCACCGACGTTCGACTGGGATCTCTGGCTCGGGCCGGCGCCGGCGCGGCCGTATCACGCGACGTATTTCCCCGGTCCGCGGTGGTACCGCTGGTGGGAATTCGCGAACGGTACGATGAGCGATCTCGGCAGCCACGACAACGACGTGCCGTTCACGGTGCTCGATCTGTGGCGGCCGGATGGCAAGGGCGGCCGCGTGCTGGCACCCCTGACGGTGGAGTCGACCTCGCCCAATGTGCCGGTGGCTCATAAGGAACTCGCGTCGGCGACGATGAAGGCGACATTTCAGTTCGCGGCCGTGGGTTCGCAGCCCGCGCTCAAGCTCGTCTGGCACCAGGGCGACAGCAAGCCGCCGGGCTGGACCCCCGCGTGGGGCCGCCGCTCGTGCGTGTTCTTCGGCGAAAAGGGCATGCTGCTGGGCGACGGGAAGCTGCTGCCGGAGGAGCGATTCAAGGATTTCACGAGGCCCCCCGAAAAGCTGCCTCGCTCGCCCGGCCACTGGGTGGAGTGGGTCAACCACGCCAAGGGCATCGGGCCGGTGCCCGCCTCGAACTTCCAGTACGCCGGCTGGACGACCGAGACGAATCATCTCGGCAACGTCGCCTACCGGGCCGGCAAGAAGATCGAGTGGGACTACAAGGCGATGAAAGCGAAAAACGCGCCTGAAGCCGCACCGTTCATCAAGCGCCCCGTGTATCGGAAAGGCTGGGACGGGATCCTGAAGGCGTAGGGCGGTCATCACTTCGGCACCTGGGAGCGCGGGCGTCTCGCCCGCAACGGCCTTGAACGCGGACCGGAGGCCCGCGCTCCCGGGAAACGCACCGTTGCGAGCGCCCGGAAATTCTCCGGGCGACGATCAGGAGACCATCTCCAAGGCGCTGCACGACAAACTGGGCGAGGCCAGGTGAAGTGAATCAACGCGCGCGAAGCGGAGCGGATTTCGCGGCTGGCATCAGGGTCGCCCGTCTCGTGCACAACGTATAATTTCCGCCGCCCAGCCCGGAGAACAAGAGCCACAGCGTGCGGCCGTCGGCGCTCATCCATGCAGGTGGAAACTTGTGGTGAAACGTGACGGTCGGCGCCGACCACGCATCATCGTAATAGAGCGTCGTCCATGGACCCCACGGTTCCGGCGCGTCGAACACTCCGAGCGCCGCGGTGTGCGAGGCGGCGGTGCCTTTCTTTCGCGGCTCGCCGTCGTCGGCGGCGAGCAGCCGCCCGGCGGGACGATGCGAAGTCGTGAGGAGGTACCGCTTCAGTGCCGCGTTGTAGGTGATGCTCGCGCGCTGCGTGCCCCGCCCGTCGCTGAAGATCGGTTTGCGCTGCGCGATGTCGCGCGACCAGCGCGGCGCCGCGCCGGCATCCGTGCCCGCGAAAAACTCATAGCTCGCGCGCTCCACCACCTTCGCCTCCGGCACCCGCGCCATGACCGTGCGCTCGGCGTACGCGTAGGCGTCATCATTGTCCTGCGAAATAACATAAACGAAACCATCGCGCGCGCCTGCGTTGCCCGGCCCGAACTGCACGAAGTCGGGGACGCCGAATGTATCCGAAAAATACCACTCCGCCCACGTCCACGTCCTGCCGCCGTCGCGCGCCGACGCGAGATGCGAGTGTTTCCAATCCTCCGGCGTCGGCCGGAAGTTCCGCACGAAAAGGTAAAGCGTGTCGCCCACGGCGATCAGGCCGCTGGCCTTGATGCCGCGCGGTCCCCCGCCTTGCGGCGCATCGATGTTGGTTGGCACGTCCTCGCCTTTGAGCGACGGCGGCACGCCCGTGATCCGAGCGAAACCGATCGTGAGCCTGGGATCGCGACCGCCAAACCCACGCCCGTCGCCGTAGGCGGCGAACTGCACGTCACGCTCGATCCACGCAATCGGCCAGTTGTCCCCCGTGTGCTCGGGATTCCCGATCCGCACGATTTCTCCCCACTCGAGTCGCGCGAATGTGCTCGCCGGATACGGCGCGTCGGCCACCGCCGCGACAGTGCGGAGGGTGAAAAGCAAGACCGCGCCGGTGAGCAACGATGCGTGGGGTCTCATGGCAACGGCATGAGCTTCATACCCGGCGAACCATTGCGGGCCGGAGGCCCGCGCTCCCAGGTGACGGATCAACCTCATGCCGATCGAAGCGAGTCATTGGCGTCCATTCGCGTTCATTCGCGGTTAATTCTCCGCCGATCCGGTATCCGGTATCCGGTTTCGCCTAGTCGCCCAGGCTGATGCCGAGATCGCGGGCCGTGCGCAGGATGTCGCCATCGATGGGTACGCGGCGAAGTTTTCCGACGGCCTCCTTGATCGGCACGGCGTCCGTGTCCGGCGGGCGCAAGGCGACCATCATGCCGTATTGCTCCTCCGCGATCAGCCGCACCGCGCGTACCCCAAATCGGGTACACAACAGCCGGTCGAACGTGGTCGGAGCGCCGCCACGTTGCAGGTGCCCGAGCACGCACACGCGCGTTTCCTTGCCCGTTCGCTTGGCGATCTCCGTCGCCACGGCCGCGCCGATGCCGCCCAGCCGCGCCTCGCGGATTGCGCCCGATGATCCCTGCGTCACGAAATCGCGTCCCGCCTCGCGCGCACCCTCCGCCACGGCCACCAGCGTGAAGCGTTTCCCCTCCCCTTCCCGCTCGGTGATCTTCCGGCAGATGCTGTCGTAATTGAACGGGATCTCGGGAATCAGGATGACGTCCGCGCCGCCCGCGATGCCGGAATGCGCCGTGATCCAGCCGGCGTAGCGTCCCATCATTTCGCATACGATCACGCGATTGTGGCTCTGGGCCGTCGTGCGCAACCGATCGAGGGCATCGGTGGCGAACGCGACCGCGCTGTCGAAACCGAACGTGATCACCGTGCCCTCGAGATCGTTGTCGATCGTCTTCGGCACGCCGACGATCGGGATGCCGTGCTCGAGGCATTGCTGCGCGATGCTGAGCGAACCGTCGCCGCCGACGACCACCAGCGCGCGCAGGCCGAGCTTCCGAAAATTGTCCTTCGCCTCGTCGAGAATCGCCCGCTCGATCGCGCGGCTCTCGCCGTGACCCGCCTTCGCGGAGAAACGGCCGGTGTTGGCCGTGCCGAGAATCGTGCCGCCAAGATACAGCAACCCGTCCATCTCGTGATAGTCGAGCGGCCGGGTTTGCGTGGGCGAGAGCAACCCCTCGAACCCGCCGAGGATGCCGAGCGCCTCCCAGCCGCGTTTGGCCGCCGATTTCACGACCGCGCGGGTGACCGCGTTCAAACCGGGACAATCGCCGCCGCCGGTAAGGATGCCGATGCGAGTTTTCATGGGGCTGGAAGGCGCGAAGTACCGCGAGCCGGATACGGCCCGGGCTGGACGGGAGTATTTCGCGGGCCGACCATATCCGAGCCGGATGCCCGCGCCACGCTAATTTAACGAGCCAGGTGCAACCTTTCGCTGCCAACGCATCCGATCATATGCTCGAAACCGGAAAACCCCTGCCCGACTTCAAGGCGGCAGCGGAGTGATTCGCGAAGCCCCGACGCGGCGCATGAGATCAACCGGCGAATGCCCGCTCGAGCGCGGCGATATCGAGCTTCGTCATTTGCAGCAATGCCTGCATGACCCGGTCCGCCTTCGCGCGATCGGGACCGCTGAGCATCGCCGGCAGGACCCGCGGAACGACCTGCCACGAAACGCCGAACTTGTCCTTCAACCAGCCGCACTGCCGCGCGCTCTCGTCGCCGCCGGCCGATAATTTTTCCCAGTAATAATCGACCTCCGCCTGCGTGGCGCACTCGATCTGAAACGAGACCGACTCGTTAAACTTGAAGACCGGCCCGCCATTGAGCGCGGTGAAGGCGTGGCCGTTCAGCTCGAAGGCTACCGTCATCACCGACCCGGCCGGACGCCCGTGGATTTCGCGGCCGGTATCGGGGTAGCGGGAGATCTGCGTAATTTTCGAGGACTTGAAGATACTCGTGTAATGCCTGACCGCCTCCTCGGCGTTGTCGTCGAACCAGAGGCAGGGAGTGATTTTTTGCATGGGATGTGGGTGGGGTGGAACGGGCAAAGGGTAGGCTGCATCCGCAAACGATTCAACGTGCGAGTCACGATTCGACCGCGTCGTCGCACCGCAGGCGCAATCGGTCGAGTTCCGCGGCTTGGAAGTGGCTGCGGCTTCCCCGTTCGACGAGCCATTCGACAAGCCTCTCGACAAGCTCAAGGCCTTTCAGTCGAACCAGCCGATGGCCGTGAGCCTGCCGAGGGGCAGCCG
Source organism: Opitutaceae bacterium (assembly GCA_030648295.1). GTDB lineage: Bacteria > Verrucomicrobiota > Verrucomicrobiia > Opitutales > Opitutaceae > ER46. The sequence continues at coordinate 65,311 of JAUSID010000253.1, forward strand.
CAGATCACGGGCGAGACGCCCGTGACACTCCCGGCCCACGAGCGAGATCGCCGTGCCCGCGCACTATTCTTTGTACGGTTTCAATCCGGGCGCTGATTGGATAAGTGAACCCCCATGAATTATGACGCCATTTTACTCCGCCGCTACGTCGAGGATGGCAGCGAGGATGCGTTCAGCCAGCTGGTGCGGAATCACGTTGATGTCGTCTACGGCGCGGCGCTGCGCCGGACCGGCGGAGATCCCCATCGCGCGGCCGATGTCGCGCAGGAGGTGTTCACCGCGCTCGCCCGCCAGGCCCGGAGCCTCGTGCGTCATCCCGTGCTCAGCGGCTGGCTGCACGCGACGACACGCAATGTCGCGATCAACCTGATGATCTCCGACCGGCGACGGCAGCAGCGTCAGCATGCGGCCATAGCGCTGGAGACAGCCCAAGCCGCCGCCCCCGCGCCCGAATGGGATCGGCTGCGGCCCGTGCTCGACGCCGCGATCGACGAGTTGCCGGAAAATGACCGGCTTCCCGTCGTCCTTCGGTTCCTGGAACGGCGCGCCTACGCCCAGATCGGCGCCGCGCTTGGGATCTCGGAAGATGCCGCCCGGCTGCGGACGGATCGCGCGCTCGAAAAACTCCGCGCCTTGCTCGCGCGCCGCGGCATCACGTCAACCGCGGCGGCGCTCGGCGCCGTCGTAACGACCCACGCCGCCGTGACCGCGCCCGCGGGACTCGCCTCGGTGCTGGCCGCCGAATCGTTCGCGGCGGCCGCGGGCGGTGCCGGCGTGTTCGCCGCGCTCACCACATTTATGACCACGAAAACAATCACCACCGCGGTCGTCAGCGCCCTCGCCGCTTTCATGCTCGGCACGTATATGCCCCGCAGCGGCGCAGCCACGACGCCAGTGACTTCCCCGCCGCAAATCGTGTCGCAATCCTCCCCCGCAAATGACGCCGCGCTCCGCGCAGAGAACGAACGGCTGAGGTCGGAGCTGGAGCGGCTCACGACGAACGCCGGACAACTGCAGTCGGAAAACGCGAAGCTCGCCGCCGAGCGTGCCGCCTTGACCTCGGCACCACGGCGGCCCGGGGCAGCGCTCGGCATGCCGCGCTTCGAAATCGAATCCAGGATCCTGAACAACCTGCGGCAGATTGCGGCCGCGCGGGACCAATTCATCTTGGAGAACAAGCGGCCGCCGTCCTCAATTCGAGAGCTCGTCGGCAGCACGGCTTACATCCGGCGAATGATCCCCGTGGATGGCGAAGACTACAGCTCGTTGTCCATGGATCCAAATGTCGGCCTGGCGGTGACGTCGGTGAGCGGCGTGAAAATGACGTATGACATGAAGGACGTTCCGAACGCGAAAATCGAAGTGCCGGCGGAGGTCGCCCGGGCCGAAGAGTTGCGCCGGAAAGTCGAAGCGCCATTGCAGGCCGCGAGAGAAGCCTACCGGATGGCGAACCAGGGCAAGGATCCGAGGAACGACAAGGCCCTGATTCCGTTTTTTGCCACGCCCCAAGCAGGTGCCGATTTCGTCGAGTTCCTCGAGGCCAGCGAAAAAGCGCGGCGATATTGAACGATGGGCGAAGCATTCGCGGTAGAGCGCTCGTGCCCTGGGAGCGCGGGCGTGCCGATTGCGGATTTCGGATTGCGGATTTCGGATTGCGGATTTCGGATTGCGGATTGCGGATTCCCCTGGGAGCGTGGGCGTCTCGCCCGCAACCGCATCAAGTCGGGACGCGTACACCGGAAACAGCCATCTCCAGTTACCGAATACACACGAGTTCCGGTACAGGTACGGATGGGGCGGGCGGGACGCCCGCGCTCCCAGGTCAGAACTTCGGCACCCGGATCGTGCTGATCATCGCGCTGCCGCTCAGTGCGTAGATGAACGTCAGCGGATGCAGCACAAGTCCGGCAATCGTCCAGCTGCCGAGCCAGACACCGGGCCCGAGCCGATCCAGGAAATGCAGGACCGCGAGCACGCCAACAATCACCGCGCTGGTCGGAATCGGAGTGCCTTCGAAATATTTCACCTTGCCGCTTTCATCCGCGAGCGCATCCGCGGTGGCGTTGAACCGCGCCAGACGACTGATGCCACAGCCCACGAAATAAAGCAGGATCGCGACATCGAGCGCGCCCTGGAGCCCGGCCGCGAAACCCAGCGCCGCCGGCGCGAGTCCGAATGAAATTACATCGGCCAGCGAATCGAGATCGGCGCCAAGCATCGATGACCGCCGCCGCCACCGGGCGACACGGCCGTCCGCGAAATCGAAAACCAGCGCCACCGGCAGTAGCGCCATCGCGAGCACGAACCAGCGCGCGTTGCCCGTCACGAGGAATTGCATCGCCGCCAGCACCGCACCGCTCCCGCAGAACCCGTTCCCGAGCGTGAGGACGTCCGCGAGGACGAACGAGCGGATCATCGAGAACCGGCGGCGCGCGGGAGGCGGTGATTCAGCGGGGACCATGCCGCTTTGGTAATCGCAGGCGCGAAAGCGTTCCGTGAGGTTTTCGCTGCTGCGAAAACCTGGCGAAAACCTCACAGCCGCCGAACCCAGATGTTGCGGAAACGCACCGGGCAGCCGTGGCCGCCGAGCGCGAGCGGGCCCCCGTTCACTTTCTGCTTATACTCCGGCAGCAGCCGGTGGCCGGTCTCGCCGCGGATTTCCTCGTCATGCTGCACCAGCAGACCGTTCAGGAGAACGGTCACGCGGGCCGGCGCGACGAGTTTTCCATCCGCAAACTTCGGCGCGACGAAGACAATGTCGTAGCTCTGCCACTGCCCCGGCGGACGCGTCGCTTCAACCCGAGGCGGAGTCTGCCCGTAAATCGCTCCGCACGCCCCATCCGGATAAATCTTCACGTTCAGCGAGTCGAAGATCTGGATTTCATACCGGGCCATCAGGAACACGCCATTGTTGCCCTGGTTCGACCACAGGCCCTGGAAATTCGCGGGCGACATCCATTCGAGGTGCAGCTGCATGTCACCAAATTCCTCCCGCGTGGTGAGCTTCGCATTACCGGCGACGAGGTTCCCGCCGTCGATTTTCCAATCGTGCTTCGGCTGCCACGCCGACGCATCCGCGCCACCGAACAATATGATCGCGTCAGCCGGCGGCGGGACGGACGGGCTCACCGGCCCCGGCTCCACCCGCTTTGGCGCCGGCCGATCCGGGTCGTGCACCAGCCATTCACACCACGGGAGTTTTGGCGTGTCCTTGTAGCCAAAATACCCGGAGCCATCCTTCGCCTTCACGAGCTCGGCGGCGCCCGCCACTGTCGTCATGGCGCCGAGCGTGACAAGCGCCAGCGAGAGGGCGCAAGCGATGGAAAATGCCGGGGACCGGCGAGGCGCAGGAAACCAGGATCGAAGTTTCACCGCGCCGCTGTAGTTCCACGTACTCCGACTGGCAACGTCGGAGTCGAGAGGATTGGAGCGCTTTTCGGAGTAACGCAGCACATGTTATCCGAACGCCAGTGTAGCGGAAAGCGTGAGTTTTTCGCATCGTTCCTCATTGCGGGCCGGAGGCCCGCGCTCCCAGGACGATCCGTTAGCTCGGATATTTCCCAGCGCGGCACGGTGGCCGCAACTAAAGGGCGTCACCGGTTCTTTCTCTTTCCTCTTTCTCTTTATCCCTGGTCGCCTACGGCGCCGCCAAAGATGGGTAAACTTTCTCGCCGATCGCGTTCGGCCAACCGGGAGAAAGAGAACACCAAAATCTTGTGCGCCAAGCTGGCTCACGGGACGACATTCCGGTCGAAACGGAATACGAGCAACGCACAAGGTGGGTACGAAGCAGGTACGAACAGGGAGCGGACGAAGTTCGTGTTCAGGCCCGCTGCGACATCGCGCCACTCGCCACCCCGCCCGCCCACGCTCACGTCAGCGCGGCTTCCGCTTCCTCCCTGGTCCGGTAGGTAACGACGGGGATGCGGCCGCGATAATGCGTCATCGAAAGCAGGTTGAATCCGATGTCCTTGTCCGGGTCCGGAATCACCCGCACGACCTTGTTTACCCCACCCGCGACAAATCGATCCATCAAGCGGGTCACGTGCGGAACGCAATCGAGCTCCATGCGCTCCAGGTCCGCCAAGTCCGTCACCACGATGAATCCTGGTCCCATTGCCATGACGAGCTGCTCGTATTTCGCGAAGTCCGGAATAAGGTCCGAGCCACGAACAATGCCACGGAAGAAAAGACGAAGGACTTTTCGCTGCTCGTCGGTGGTAAGTTCAAAAACCTTCACCCGGCAAATGTGAACCGCTCGGCACGCCGCGTCACCCCTCAACCGCAGTTTGCTGCTGACGATTACCGGGTTCGCGGCTTGATCCCGTTCGCCCCATGTCGCGCCGCCTGTTGATTGCCGCCGGTTTCATTTCGCTCGCCGCGTCTGCCGCGGCCCAAGAACGCGCCACATCGCCGCACTCCAAGGGCGGCACTCCGCTCAATTCCAAATGGGAAGGCGTGCCACCGGAGTTCCGCGAATCGCTGAAGCTGCCCGAGTGGCCACTGCCGAATAACCGGTCCCAATGGGAACGCGATCGCGCCGGCGTCCGATCAACCTTGGTGAAATTAATGGGCGATTTGCCGGCCCGACCCGACCCACGCCAGGTCAGGGTCGTGTCGACCGAGGACCGCGGTGGGTTCACGCTCGAGAAAATCGAGTTTCATAATGGCGCCGATGCGATCGTGCCGGGTTATGTCATGCTGCCGAAATCGCGTCCCGGTACGCCGCCGGCGCGACGGCCCTGTATCGTTCTGCTGCATGAGCACGGCGGATCGAAGGACAGTGTCTGCCTCAACCTCACGGCCCGGGATCACGCCGGCACCCAACTCGTGGAGAAAGGATTTATCGTCGCCGCCATCGATTCGTACTTTCACGGGGAACGGATCGGCCGCGGTCCGGCCGGCGCGGTTGAAAACAAGGCGGCGCAGGAGATGTCGTTCAGCAAGATCAACCTCTGGCTTGGCCGTTCGCTGTGGGGAATGCAGGTGCGCGACGAACAATGCCTGCTCGACTACCTCGTCACCCGGCCGGACATCAATCCCGACCAGATCGGCGCGAGCGGCATGAGCATGGGCAGCACACGCAGCTGGTGGCTCGCCGCCGTCGACGATCGGATCAAGGCCATCGTCGGCGTCGTGTGTTTCACCCGCTATACCGAGCTGATCGAACACGGCTACATGCGGTATCACGGCATTTATTATTTCGTGCCCGGTATGCTCCAGCATTTCGACACGGAGGCGATCCACGCGCTCGTGGCGCCGCGGCCGCACCTCGAGCTTTCCGGCGATCAGGATCCCGGCACGCCGTTCGACGGCGTCGAAACCCTCGAGCGTAAGGTCGGCGCGATCTACCGGCTCTACGGCCAGCCGGAAAATTTTCGCAGCGTGGTGTGGAAGAACACCGGACACGAATACCTGCCGGTAATGCGCGAGCGGATGATCGCGTGGTTCGAGAAACACCTTCCAGTCAAGTGACGCCGGCGGAACTCAGCCCTTCGGCTTGTTGAGATCCTGGATATAATTCACCGCCGCAGACTTGATCGCGGGATCCTTGATTGTCGCCGCCCAGCGCATGGCGGACGCAGGATCTTTCGCCGCGACCACGCCGGAGTATCGTTGTGCGATGCGATCATAGTGCGGGTGTGCTGTCATCTGGCTGAGCCAACGACCGACCGCTTCCGTCCCCTCTTTTTGGGTCCACGCGTTCATCAGGAAGTCGTACCCCACCGTGTTCGCCTGGCCCGCCGCCATGTTTTGCCGGTTGTACGATTCCAGCCATTGAAAAGCCTTGAGCGGATCCGTCCGGGCGTAGCGGTTGACGACCGCTCCGACGATCGCCGCGTTCACATATGGCTGCCCGACGTACGCCTGGAGCCAGTTCGCCAATCCCAATATATCGCCGGTGGTGTACGCCTGCTCGATCTTCAGCTGCGCAAAGTCCCAGAAGATATTCGCCAGGTAATCATCCTTGAGCGTGTTGGTGGCCGTGGCTCGTTTTATCATGCCGCCGAGCAGGGCTTCCGTTCCGTCCAAGCCCGTCGACCTCACCAACGAGTCGACAAACCGGCTCGTGTAGTTCTTCCGCCGTTCGATCGGAATGCTCTCCAATTCCGAAATCGCGAGGTCCGGCTCGGTGAGGGCGAGACCGCGGATCGCGGCGCCGATGAATTGTCGCCTGGTTTCGGGGCTCGCCTCCTTGCCCAGCCATTCCAGCGCGGCCACCGGATTCTTGATCGCCCAGCCGGTCAGTGCGGCCCGCGTCGCCTCGCCGTCTTCGCTGCGCAGGAAATATTTCAAGGCGTCCAGGCCGACGACTTCGCCGGCACGTTGCGCCAGCAGCAACCGCACATCGCCATGCTGGCGGCCGTAGAGGTTCTTCTCCTCCGCAAACGCCTCCAGCATCCCCTGCCAGTTTTCCGCGGACAGTTTTTGCATCACCGCCGCGATGAGCAGGACGCGCTCGGTCAGATTCGGCTCGCGCAGCGCCCGCAGAAGTTCCCGGCGCATGTCTGCCACCGCGGGAGATGACACGTTGGCGCCCGGCGCCGTATTAGCTGGACGACCCGCGCCTGAAGATTGGCCGGATGCTCTTGGTTTTGCGCCAGCCAGGGGAACATCGGCGGTACCACCGGTTCCATCCCTCGTCTGGCCGCGAGACGCATTCGATGGCGCGTTCACCGCGGAATTTCGTCCGACCCAGAAGCCGAGGCCAAGCGCCGCGACGACGAAAAGGACGAAACCAACACGCTCGACCCGATGGCGCTGCACGATGGCACGAGACTCGTTTGCCGCGCCCAATACTCAAACCCATAAGATTCCGCCCACGCCGCAAAGAATCATTTCTTTTTCTTCGGCGCGGGCGGCGGATCGGCCCGCTTCGGGTCGCTGAGCAGCCGCGGCTCGCTGTAGACCCGGCCGGTGTCGCCCGTCTCCTTCATCCAGCGGTCGACGTCGGCCCGCATCGCGGCCAGCCGTGCGGCGTGCTTCGGCTCCGCGGCGAGATTCTTGAGTTCGAGCGGGTCGGTGCGCAGGTCGTAGAGTTCCTCCCCCGGACGCTCGTGATAGCGGTGCACGATGGCCGCCGCCGCCCGGTTCGTCTTCGCCGCCTCGACCCAGCTCCCGAAATACGCGCCGGCATCCTCGCTCTGCGTGAGGTCGACGTGGGTGCTGTAATAGAATTCCGGATGCAGGTTCCGGATGTATTTCCAGTCCGTCGTGCGCACGCTCCGGATCGGATAGATGTTCATCCGGCCGTCACCGCTGTGGGTGGTGAAGATCCGATCGCGATGCTCGGACTTCTGGCCGCGCAGCACCGGCATATACGAACGGCCATCGATATCCCGCGGCGGTCTGCCCCCCGCCACATCGACCAGCGTCGGCAGGATGTCGACCCAGCTGACCATCGCACTCGTGCGGGTCCCGGCGCGGATTTTGCCCGGCCAGACTGCGATCATCGGCGTGCGGATGCCGGCATCGTAGCAATTCCATTTTCCGAACGGCCACTGCGCGCCGTGGTCCGACGTGTGGAGGAAAAACGTGTTCGAACCGAGCACCTCGTTCGCGGCATCGAATACCTGGCCCAGCTCGGTATCCATTATCCTGATCGCCGCATAATAGCGGGCCCGGGCATCACGGGTCCGCGTTGTGTCGACGTGCATCGGGGGAACCAGCACCTTCGCGCCGTCGTAGCCCTCCGGATCCTTCGGCCACGGCACGTGCGGCCAGTTCGTCCCGACAAACAGGCAGAGCGGCTTGCCCGCCTTCCGCTCGCGCAGCCACTTGATCGCGTTCCCGACGGCCACGTCCTCGTGATACCTGTCGTTCGCCCAGTGGTCGAAGCCGTACGTCGACGTGTGCTGGTAGTGGGAGACCTTGCCAAACGCGACGACCTCGTAACCCAGGTCATGCATATAGGCCGGCAGCTTCTTCAACTCTTCCCGCGGTCGCGAATGATTCGGTTCGGCGCCATTGCGCGCCGGCACGAGTCCGGTGAGCAGCGCGCCACGACTCGGCGCACAGCTCGGCGACGCCACGAAAGCGCGGTCGAAGGTCAGACCGGCGCTCGCGAGCCGCTGCATGTTCGGCGTCTTCACGTCCTTCGCCCCATACACAGCGGAGTCGAGCAGGCTGTGATCATCCGACAGGAAAATCACCAGGTTCGGTTTGGTGGCGTCCGCGGCGACGAGGCGGGCCGCCACCAGCAGCGTCATCAGCACGGCAGGAATGATTCGTGGGCGCATGAATCGAATCCATGGCGGTGAATTCCACCGCTGGCCAGCCGTTATCGCGACCGGCCGCGTAGCAGCCAGGCTCCGCGTAGCAGCCGACGTAAGGAGGCTGGATTGATCGGTATTCCCGAGCGGTCGAAAACCCCAAAGATTCGGTTGTGGTGCGCCGGGTCGATCCCGATGCCGTTGTCCTCGATCGCCTCCTTTCCGAAACGGGGTTTGAAGACGCTCCGTAGTTTCGGTTGCGGCTTCGCCGCCCTCGGCCAATACCGTTGCTCGCAACGCGACGCGCAACCTGCTCCAGCCCGGTCGATGCGCGAACGCGGCAGTCTCCTGTGGCCCACCTAATCCCATCCTGGCGTCGACGGTCGCATGCCACGTGGCGCGGATTGCTCCGCCTGCGGGCGATACTGTTCCTCCTGCTCGCCAGCAACGCGGCCGCTGCGTCATCCTATTTCGCCATCAAGGTCGTCGATGCCGCATCGGGTCGCGGCGTGCCGCTCGTTGAGCTTAAGGCCGTCAACGAGGCCGCCTGGTGGACCGACAGCAACGGGATTGTGGCATTCGACGAACCCGGGCTGATGGACCTCGACGTTTTTTTTCAAGTCACCAGTCCAGGATACGAAGTGGTCGCAGATGGACTCGGGTTTCGCGGCATGAAATTGCGTCCCACCGCCGGCGGCAGCGCGACCGTGACGGTCAAACGCCTCAACCTCGCCGAGCGACTCTATCGCGTGACCGGCCAGGGCGTCTATCGCGACAGCATGCTCACCGGCCACCCGGTACCCACGAAACATCCGGTGCTGAACGGACAGGTCATGGGCCAGGACACGGTCATCGCGGCGCCGTACCGCGATCGCATTTATTGGTTCTGGGGTGACACCCAGAAACCATCGTATCCGCTTGGCCACTTCGCGGTGTCGGGTGCGACGTCCACCCTGCCCGGCCGCGGGGGACTTGATCCCGGCATCGGCGTCGATCTGACTTATTTCGTCGACCAAAAGGGTTTCAGCAAACCGATGTGTCCGCGGCCGGACAAAGGCATGCGGTGGCTCGAGGGAGTATTCACCGTCAATGATGCCAGCGGCGCCGAGCGGCTCGTGAGCCGGCTGGCGGTGATGAAGGATCTCAGCGTGGCCCACGAGTGGCACCTGATGGTGTTCAACGACACGACGGAGGTTTTCGAGTCGATCCAACGCTGGGAGCTCCAGGATCCCCATGCGTCCGCCCATCCGTTTTCGGCGGAGGCAAATGGACAGCGCTATATTCATATCTTCCCCGATTGGCGCGTGCCGGCCGATTTGGAGGCGATGCGCGATCTCGACAACTACGAGGCCTTCACGTGTGTGGCCGGTGACGGCCGCTGGGCCGGCGACGACACGAAGGTTCAACGCGAGCCGGACGGCCGGGTGCGATACGAATGGAAGCGCGGCGCCGAACAGCTGACCGGTCGGAAGTTGGGCGCGTTGGTCGCGTCGAGCCAGTTGCGGCCGGAGGAATCGGCGTTCCGGCTGATTGACGTCGAGTCGGGAGCGGCGCTGCGTGGCCGCCCCGTATCGGTGGCGTGGAACGAATTTCGGAAGCAGTGGATTGGTTTCGCCGCCGACAAGCCTGGCGAGGTCTGGTTCGCCATGGCAGACACCCCCGTCGGACCATGGACCTACGCGCGGAGAATCGTGACCCACGGCGATTACAACTTCTACAATATCGCCCATCACCCGTTCTTCGATCAGCAGGCGGGCCGGGTGGTGTATTTTGAAGGCACCTACACCGATTCGTTTTCGGCGGCCAAGTCGCGAACGCCGCGATACAACTACAACCAGATCATGTATCGGCTGGATTTGGCCGATGAGCGGCTGCTGCCCGTGCCGATTTATGCGCTGCGGGATCGCTCGGGCACGATACGGCTGGCGCGGATGGACCACGTCGCGGCGGCCAACGCGACCGGGCAAATCGAAGCGGTGGCGTTCCTGGCGCTGCCGCCAGGCTGTCGGCGTGAAGGCACCGTGCCGGTATTCGCGGTCGAGGGTACGGGAGGCACCGAATTGTCACTCGTCGCCGCGAGTGCAGATGCGCAACCGCTTTTTGTGGCACTTCCACTCGCATCGCCTGCCACGAGTACGGCAATCGACGGCACGTGGCGATGTCGCGTCGGCGACTCCGACGATGGGATTACCTTCGAGCTTCGGTTGACCGATGAGAATGGACGCGTGACCGCGAAACGAACCGACGGCACAATCGCGGGCCGTGGCACGATGACGGATCGACGACTGACACTGCGCTTGGAATTCGACGGCGCGCCCTTCGATCTCGAGGCAACATGTCGACCGGCGGAGTTCGACGGCACGTGGCGCGGCGTGACGTCTGAGCTAAGCGGCACCTGGTCCGGGAAGCGCGTCGATCCGACACCTGCGGAATGGAAATCCCCGGCGCTCGTGGTACTCCGGCGTTTTCAAGAACCGGTCAGTCGTTCCTGGCTTCTCCCGACGGATAGCGCAGCTCCAACCAGCGCGCAGAGCGACGTCGCCGGACTGTGCCGTGTCTGGAAGGCACCGACTCCGACGCCGATCATGGATCCCAGCGTGCGCACGACGCAGGTAGCGCGCGCATTTTCCCCAACAAACCGATGATGAAAGTGGGACTCGCGCGGTGCCGTTTGCGGGCGAGACGCCCGCGCTCCCAGGGGCGGAATCGTGTCAATTGCTCGTCAGCAGTTTGGCGCCGCTCTGCTCGAACAGATCGCCGCCGGGCGGGCGAAGTCCGCGAAGGGCTGCGTTGATCGAGCTGTCCACTTCCGACTGGAAGGGTCGGAAGGTGCGCGGGCGGCTGTTGAAGAATGCCGCCCAGCTCCAGCCGCTCCCGAGTCGCACGGCGTACGTCGTGGTACCGGGCAGCGAGCCGCCATGCCACCAGTTCGCGGCGGTGCCGGACGCGCCGTTGCGCGGACGAATGCTCAACCCGAGTCCGTAGTACGCCGGCGCGTCCACCGAAACCGGCGCCGCCGGTCGCTCCGTCAATTGCGCGAGGGAAGCCGCGTGGAGCAACGCCGGGACCCTGCTGCCCTCAACCACCGCGAACAGCCGCAGATACTCCGGCGCACTCATGACCCACCCGCCATGTGCGTCCATCGCCTCGAGGTTGAATCCGCCATCGGGCGAGGCGATTGCCTCGGTGACAGCCGGAAACACGGAATGCGTCAGCGCCGCGCGGGCGTAATCGTAGTAACGCACTTCACCCGGCGCCCGCTCAGCGAGCTGCGTCCGCCCAAGCCGGGCGCGGGTTATTCCGGCCGGCGCAAGGACGGCTTCCCTCACGTAATCGCCGTATGATTTTCCGCTCACGGCCTCGACCAGCCGGCCAAGCACGTTGTATCCGAAGTTCGAATAAGCCATTCTTGTGCCGGGATCGAAGTCGAGCGATCGGCCAGCCATGTAGCGAATGATGGTGCTGGCATCCGCCGGCGCCGGTGTGCCCGCCGCCTGGGCAATCTGCGCCGGCCGAAACATCGGGTCGCCGCTCACGTCACGATTCCATCCTGCCGTGTGCTGCAACAGCTGGCGCACCGTGATGCCCGCCAGCCGGGGATCGACACTCGTGCCGGGCAGCGGCGCCAGATCGGGCAGCAACGCGAACGCCTTCGCGTCGAGGCTCAGCCGGCCCTGTTCCACCAGCGTGAGCACGGCCGTCGCCGTGATGAACTTGCTCAGGCTCGCGATGCGAAACAACGAGTGGGGCTCGACGCGCGTGCCGGTTTCGCGATCGGCGAGACCGTAGCCGCGGGCGAGGACCAGTCGCCCACGGAACGTGACCGCGAGTTGCGCGCCCGGACAATCGTACCGGGTCATCAACGCCATCATCGTGCGATCGAGCCGCGCCATCCCGGGCAGCGCGGCGCCGGTGATCGGGACCTCGGGTTCGGGTGACGCTGCGATTGCCGACGCCAGCATTCGCGGCTCGCGCTGGTTCAGCCAGAACGTGAGACCAAGCAGCAATCCCAGCAGCGCAACGGCCATGACGCGCCGAGTTCGACGAGGTCTGGGGGTGGACCGCAACACGGTCGCGATGATCACCGGGCGAATGCGGGTCGCAACCGGATTTTAGCCGCGACGTGTCCCACTGCGGCGCAGCGGCACCGGAAGGAAGTGGGCGTGAGTCACAGAGGACTCGGGGCGGCGCAGCAACCGAAGTGGCACGTATTCTCGACTGATGCGCCGCGGAGCATGGCGCAGGATCAAACCACCAGAGAGAATTTTTTTCCTCTGTGTCCTCTGGTCCGAACTCCGTGCGCTCTGTGACCCAAGGATTGGTCGACCAAAATCGTCTCAAGCGATTCATGTTTCTGGTCGACATCAGTACTCATTAGCCTCGTCACCTCGGCTGCTACGAAGTCGAATCGTACCGACGATGTTCAGTGCGTCCGCTGCACGCGTTGGAGCAGCTCAGGGTATTTTTCGTCCGTGTCGCCGATCCGCGTTTTCAGCCGCAGCAGCTCGGCTTTGAGCTGCTTCACCGTCCCGGCATACGCCGGATCGGCGTAGACGTTTTTCAGTTCCTGAGGATCACGGCGCAGATCGTAGAGTTCCCAACCTGGCGGGGTCGGGTTCTTCTGCGCACCCGCGGCGTCCAGCGGCAATCCGTAGAAGAAAATCAGTTTATGGTCCTTCGTGCGGATGCCGTAGTGCGCGGGATTGTCGTGATGCGCCATGTGCATCCAGTACCGGTAATACGTGGCCGTCGGCCAATCCGCCGGCGTGCGGCCCTCGAGCACCGGCCGGGCGCTGCGACCCTGCATCGTCGCGGGAATCTGCGCACCGGCGAAATCGAGCAGCGTCTCGGCAAAATCGACGTTGTTCACGATCGCGTCGCTCGTCGTGCCCGCACGAATTGTCTTCGGATAACGCGCGAGGAACGGGACCCGCTGGGATTCCTCGTACATCCACCGCTTGTCGATGTAGTCGTGTTCGCCCAGCATGAAGCCCTGGTCGGACGTGTAGAGGATGACCGTGCGGTCGAGTTCCCCGGACTCGGTGAGATACGCGAGCAGCCGGCCAACATTGTCGTCCACGCCCTTCACGCACCGCAGGTATTTTTTCAGGTACCGCTGGTAGGCGACGCGCTTGTAGTCGTCGTCGGGCAGCTTCGGGTCGACGAACATATGATGCCCCATGTTGCGCCGCGTATTCCGCTTGCCGACGGACGTGCCGGTTCCCTTCGTCGCCTCCGACCCGTGATTCGGCGTGCGCCAGAGGCTTTCCGGTTCGGGAATCTTCGCGTCGTCGTACAGAAAATCGTAGCGCTCGGCGTTCTCGAAATTATCGTGCGGCGCCTTGAAGTGACACATGAGAAAGAACGGCTTCGATTTGTCGCGGCGCTTCAGCCACGCGAGCGAGAGGTCGGCCACTGCGTCCTCCGAGTTCTTGTTGTCGTAGCCACCTTGGAAGCGGAATTCGTTATTCGGCCACGTGCCCTTGTCCTTCTGCAGGAAGACCGGATTAGCATACCAGCCCTGGCCCGGCAGCACGCTGTAGTAGTCGAACGTCGCCGGCTCCTCGTGCAGGTGCCACTTGCCGATCATCGCCGTTGTGTAGCCCGCCTCACGAATCAGCGGCGGCAGTGTCTGGTGGGCGATCGGCAGCGGATCGTTGAGCGTGCGGACGCCGTTGACGTGCGAATATTGCCCGGTGAGGAGCGTCGCGCGGGACGGCGTGCAGATCGAATTCGTGCAAAACGTGTTCGTCAGCCGGACACCTTCGCGGGCGAGTCGATCGATGTTCGGCGTCGGGTTCAGCGGCGCGAGCCGCCCGCCGTACGCGCCAATGCCATTGGCCGCGTGGTCGTCCGACATGATCCAGAGGATGTTCGGCCGTGCGTCCGCCGCCGCCCGCAGTTCGGCGCCACGCGCGGGCCACGCGAACACCGCAACAAGTAGCAACGCGCGGAGGGAATATATCATGGGATGATGCTTCGTCATGGTGGGGTGGGTAAAGCCAACGCGCGTTCCAGGCGCGTGCAGGTGCTCAGCGACTCTTGGTCTTGGCGCCGCGAGCCTCGCGCGCGTTTTGCAAGCGCACCGTCGCGGGCGGCTGGCTCACGTCTCCCTTTGCGGCGGTCACGAGCCGCTGGCACTCGGCGCGCAGTGCGCGAAGCGTTTCGGCATGGGCCGGCGCCGCGGCGAGGTTCACCGCTTCATCGGGATCGGCCCGCAAATCATACAGCTCCTCGTAAACGGGTTTCTCGCCGCGAATCGTGGCGGTGAGCCATTTCGCATAGGTGGCGGCGAGCTCGTCGTTGATCGCCCCGCCCTCGCCCTCACCCGCCGCGCGGGAGAAAATCGAGCGATCGTTGGCGAAGGTGCGGATGTATTTCCAATCCGCCGTCCGCACGCTCTCGATCCGCGGATTGCCGAAGTAGGTTGACCAAAGGTTCTCCGCGAAGGCATGGCGGCGGCCGGCGAACGCGCGACCTTCGAGCGCAGGTCGGAAGCTCTCGCCCTGCATCGTCGCCGGCACCGGCAGACCTGCCAGGTCGAGCATGGTGGGCGCGAAGTCGATCGATTGCACGAGCGCGGCCGAGCGATGCGCCTCGAGGTTTTTCGCCGCGCGCGGGTCGAAGGCGATCATCGGCACGCGGAGGCACGTGTCGTAGTTCAGCGCCTTGCCGCCGAGCCCGAACTCGCCGTGCGTAATGCCGTGGTCGGAGGAGAAGAGAATCACGGTGTTGTCCGCGCAGCCGAGTTTATCGAGCTGCGCACGGATGGCGCCCACCAGCCGGTCAATGCCGCTGATCGTCTGGTACTCGCGGATTTGCCGTTCCCGCAGCGCCGCCTCGGTGTCGACGTAGTCGTAACTCTTCTGCCGATACTGCGCGTGATGCACCTCCGGCGGCAGCTTCGGCGCGCGCACGTCGGCCTTCGCCACGTAGGTCCGCGGAATCGGCTGCGTCGCGAGCTGGTCGCGGTACGTCGTGCGATACAACTCCGGATCGGAGGGACGCTGCTCCATGCTGCTGGTGCCGGCGGCATGGGGGACGTTGAACGCGACCGTGAGGCAGAATGGGCGGTCCGCCGGCCGGCTTTTCAGGAAGCTCTGCGCGCCGGCGATGAACGGCTGTTCGGGCCGGAGAAAATTCGCCGCACCCTCGGCGATGATCTCGATCTGCGTGTCCGCTTTCGCACTCCGGAAAACCGGGTGCCGGTTCTTGGGATAAAAACCAAGTGCGTTGTGTCCCGCATACCAGAAGTCGAAACTCCGCTCGATGGTCCCCGAGGCGTAACCCTCCTCGCCGACCGGCACGTGGTTCTTGCCGACGTAGCCGGTGAAGTATCCCGCCGCGCGCAGCAAAACCGGATAGCTTTTCGACCACGCGTTTTCTTTCATCGCGGTGCCGGAATTGAAGTTCACGCCGTGCCTGCGCTCGTATTGGCCGAGAAAATAACAGGCGCGGCTCGGCGTGCAGATTGCGCTCGTGATGGTGCCCTGCTCGAAAAGTACGCCCTCCGCCGCGAGCCGATCGAGGTGCGGCGTTTTCACGACGGGGTTGCCCGTTACCCCGAGGGAATTCCACCGCTGGTCGTCCGTGAGGACGAAAACGATGTTCGGCCGCGCTGCGGCCGGGGCGGCGTGCGCGCGCGGAAAAAATCCGACGACCAGCAATGCCGCGATCGCGGCCACGAGTTGCCCCGAGGTGATGCGACGCCGCCGGGCGAGCGGAAGATCAATTTCCATCATCGGGGGTTTCAACGGCTCGCGGCCACGATCTTGAGCGCAAAGGGTTTTCCACCGGCCGCCGTGGCCGGTAGCGCCGGCAGCTCGACGCGCAACCCATCCGCCCCGCGCGTGAACTTCAGCTCTCCCTTGTGGCCCAGCAGGGTGATACTCGAGATCTTCCCGGGCAGCGTCCGCTCGTTGATCGACTTGATCGTGAGCGCCCGCCCTTCGTTCGGCCACGCCAGCGACATCGCATAGACCGCGCCGCCATTCTTCGGCCGCGTGAAACGGATATCGGTCGTCTCGACCTTCGTGAAGGTCCATTTCGGGTGCGCGTCGCTCGTGCGCAGCTTCGACTCGTCGCCCTCGGCCGGAGTCGTCCACGGCCGCGTGTTGTAGATCGCTTCGCCGTTGACCTTCAGCCAGGCGCCGACCTCGAGCAGCGCTTTCTTCTGCTCAACCGGGATCGTGCCATCCGCCATCGGACTCAGGTTGAGCAACAGTCCGCCCCCGCGCGCCACGCGATCGATCAAGCCCGCGACGATCTCGCCGCCAGTCTTGTATTTCTGGCCGGCGACATAACCCCAGCCGATGTCGCTGATCTTCATGTCGTCGATCCACGGGCGGGCGACGGTGCCCGGACGGTCACGGCCCTCCTCGAAGGTGAGGATGCCGTACCGCTCGGGGAAGTTGAATTTCATCGAACCCGGAAGCTTGTTCAGCACCTCGACCTGCTGGCCTTTGGCCGCGGCCTGGTTGTGATAATGCGCCAAAACTTCCAGCACGGTTTTCTCCGACTCGTTGCCCTGGAAATTCCCGCCGTCGAACCAGAGGACGTCGGGCCGATACTTGTCGATCACCTCGAGTAGCTTTGCCCGCCACGCGCGCATGAACTCGGCATACGTCGAGGTCATCGAGTTCCAATAGAGATCCGCATACGCCGGATCGCCCAGGTCGTATTTCTGCTGCCGCACAATCTCCGTCGCCTTCGTGGTGTCGCCCTCGCCGAATGTTTTCGTTCCGGGCAAATACCAGTTGTACGTGCGAATGTGATGCTCCGTCGCGATCGTCTTCAGCCCGCGCCGGCGCAGCGCCGTGACCAGGTCACCATAGAGGTCGCGCTTCGGGCCCATCTGCTTCGCGTTCCAGCGGCTGACCGCGCTGTCCCAAAGCAGGAATCCGTCGTGGTGCACGACCGCCAGTCCGGCGTAGCGCGCGCCGGAAGCCTCGATGAATTTCGCCCATTCTTCCGGGTCGTAGCGCTCGGCCTTGAACAGCGGCACGAAGTCCTTGTAGCCAAACTTCGAGGGATGGCCCCACGTCTTTATGTGGTGCTCGTTGAATCGCGTACCCGGGTCATACATTCGCTTGGCGTACCATTCGCTCTCGAACGCCGGCACGGAATAGACGCCCCAATGTGCGTAGATCCCGAATTTCGCGTCCACGAGCCACTCGGGCATCGGATGCGTCTCGAGCGATTTCCAATCGGCCCGGTAAGGACCGGCCGGCGACGGCGCCGCGGTGGCGATGCCGGCGGCGGCGAAACCGATCGCGATGGCGAGTGCGACGCGCATCCACGAAGGAACAGGGCGCGTCCGCGAAGTGTCGCGCCCGCTCGCCGGCGCAAATTCCAAGGTGACGTTCATGGCGACAGCGATGCCGCAGCCACGAACAAAGCTCAACGAAGAACAATCCTTGTCACAGAGATCCCAGGGCGGCGCAGCCGCAACCAAAGGCAGCCGTATCGATTCAGTGGACAACCGCGAATGAACGCGAATGGACGCAAATTCCAGAGGAGAAAAGGGAGGATTGCCCAAGTGAAATTATGGGTACCATTTGGTTGATCGTTTCCATGCTCCCCGAAGACGCCCTCTTCATTCGCGTGAATTGGCGTCTATTCGCGGTTGAACTGAATTGGTCCGGCCAAGGGAACGAAGAGCCGTACAGGGTTTCACGGCTTCAGGCGACCACCGTTTGCACCGGGCAAATGTCTCGCCATCACCCCGGCGCGATGATGATATCGCCGGGGTCGGCAGGTCTCCCCAGCGAAAATGAAAGCCGCGAGTTCGACGTCCCCAGCGAATCGAGTGGCGGTAAAGAAAAGTGACGTGCCGGTGATCCCAACGTGACCGTAATTCCGCATTGCTCGGTGTGAGTGAGCGACGCGGCGACAGATGAATACCTTTGTTTCAGCTACATCCCTGATCGACCGATCGCGCTCGTGCCCATGGATCCTCTCTCCTTTCTCCCTTACCATTCGCCACTCCGCGGGTAGCTGCCGCTCCCGGCCTCCACCGGGCGGCCGAGGCCAGCCGAACACTCCAACCGACTCACCCCATCGATCCCGCAGATGAACCACGGGTCCAGCTTCCCCCACAACGACGACGAATCCCCATTGTCCGTCGGCGACCGCGATCCTTCGACCGCCAGGCGATTCCTCGGCCTCGATATCGGATCGGAGAACATCAAGGTCGTCGAACTGGTCCAGGAACACGGACGGCTGCGCTGGACGCGTCGCGCCACAACCGAGCACCACGGCGAGCCCGAGCCGCAACTCGCGGCATTGTTGCATGACTGGAACTGGGACGCGATTGATGGCGCGGCAGTGAGCGGCCGGCTGGGCCGGCAGCTGCGACTCGCGCAGATCCCGACTAAACAGGCGCAAATCGCCGGCGCGCGATTCAGGCTCGGTGGCGGGCCGATCACGATCGCCTCGATCGGCAGCCACGGGTTTTCGATTCTCGAGCTGCGGGAGAATGGATTGGAAACGTTCCGCGAAAACAGCCGCTGCTCCCAAGGCACGGGCAATTTTCTCCGGCAACTCGTCGGCCGGTTCTCACTCACGATCGAGGAGGCGAGCCAGCTGTGCACCGCGGTCGAGAAACCAGCAGTGCTCTCCGGCCGCTGCCCGGTTATTCTAAAAACGGACATGACGCACCTCGCCAACAAGGGCGAGGACCGCGCCGCGATTCTCGCCGGGCTGTTCGACGCCGTCTGCGAGAATGTGCTCGTATTGATCAAGCCTGGGCTGTGCCCAAAACGCGTGGTGTTGATCGGCGGCGTCGCCCGCGCCCCACGGGTGCAGGCCACATTCCGGCAGCGGCTGTCGACGCTCGGTTTGGAACTCGGCGCGCTGCCCGACGATGACGGACTTTATGTCGAGGCGCTTGGCTCCGCCGTCGTCGCCGCCGGGACACCGCTCGCGGCGGTTCCGCCGTTCGCGGAGTTGTTCCTGCCCCCGCAACACGCCCGGCTCGAGCACGTGCCCGCGCTGTCCGCGTGGCGTCACCGCGTGCGGCGGCTGCCGCCCCAACCGCTGGCACACGTCAACGGCTCGACGCCCACGATGATCCTCGGTTTCGACATCGGGTCGACCGGCTCGAAGGCAGTCGCGCTCGATGTCGCGACGCGGCTGACGATCTGGGAATCCTACCGTCCGACTGGCGGCGATCCCGTGGGCGCCGCGCAAGCCCTGCTGCGCACGCTCGCGGAGTCGCCGGCCAGCCGCTGCCCCGTCGCCGGGTTTGGCGTCACCGGCAGCGGACGTGAGATTGTAGGTTCACTGCTGACGGTGTGCTACGGGAAGGACGCCGTATTCGTGCTCAATGAAATCGCGGCGCATGCCGCCGGGGCGCATTTCTTCGACTCGCGCGTCGACACGATTTTTGAAATCGGCGGTCAGGATGCGAAGTACATCCGGCTGGCGGAAGGCCGCGTGGTCGATTGCGCAATGAACGAGGCGTGCAGCGCGGGCACGGGATCGTTCATCGAGGAACAAGGCAGAAAGTTTGCCGGGATCCGCAACGTCGCCCATCTCGCCGAGGAGGCGATCAACGCGAGCGAAGGTGTTTCGCTCGGCCAGCACTGCTCGGTTTTCATGGCCGAGGTCATCGACGAGGCCGTGGCCGCGGGAACCGATCGACGGGCGATCATCGCCGGGCTGTACGACTCGATTATCCTGAATTACCTGAATCGCGTTAAAGGCAGCCGATCGGTCGGCCAGGTGATTTTCTGCCAGGGCATGCCGTTCGCATCGGATGCGCTTGCCGCCGCCGTCGCGCGGCAGACCGGCGCCGACGTGGTGGTGCCGCCGAATCCCGGCACGGTCGGCGCGCTGGGCATCGCATTGCTCGCCCAGCACGAGCTGGCGGGCCGCGAACCGGTGAACCTCGAGCCCGGGCGATTCCTGGAAGCGCGGGTCGAGGGCAAGGACACGTTTCAGTGCAAGGCGACGGTCGGCTGCGGTGGCGCGGGCAATCGCTGCCGGATCGATCGACTCCGCACGACGGTGGCCGGAAAGGCCCAGGGGTTCACCTGGGGCGGCGGCTGTGCGTTATACGACAAGGGTACACGGCGGAAAAAACTGCCCGACCGCGCGCCGGATCCGTTTCGCGAGCGCGAGGAACTCGTCCGCGAACTGCTCGCGTCGCTCGCACCCGCGGCTGGAGCGTCGCCGGGCCCCAGCCGCCGGATGGCGCTGACGGATGAATTCGCGTTGAAGGGAATGTTTCCCTTCTTCGCGGTGTTTCTCCGCGAGCTTGGCTTCGAACTCGTGCCGGTCACCGGTGGAAACCAGGGCGACCTGAAGCGCGGGATCCGCGGCGCGAACGTTCCGTTCTGCGCGCCGATGCAGCTCTATCACGGGATCACCGCGCGAATGGCGGCGGCGGACGCCAGCCACGTATTCGTTCCCATGGTACGGAGCCTGCCGGCGGTGGCCGGGGAGAAACACGCCGTCGCCTGCCCGATCGTGCAAGCGAGCCCCGATTTGGTGCGTTGGGATCTGGCGGGGCTGCAAAAGGTCACGGTCGTTTCACCCGTCATCAATGTCGGCCCGGCCGGCATCGACTCGCCCGAGTTCCTGAAGAGTTGCCACGAACTGGCCGGCTCACTCGGCGCGGTCAACGGCACCTGGCATCTGGCGCACGCCGCAGCGCGCCGGGTACAAAATGAATTCGAACAGCGCTGCAGCGAACTCGGCGCACGCGCGCTGGCGTTCTGCGCCGGGCATGGCATCGCACCCGTCGTCGTCATGGGCCGGCCGTATACGATCTACAACCCCGTGCTCAATTCGAACGTGCCCGCCATCCTGCGGGAGCAGGGCGCGATTGGCATCCCGGTCGACTGCTATCCGGTCGAGGCGGGGACGCCGATGTTTCCGGATATGTATTGGGGCAACGGCCAGCGCATCCTCCGCGCCGCGCATCAGGTCCGCCGCTCGGCCGGCCAATACAGCCTGTATTGCAGCAACTACGCGTGCGGGCCGGACAGCTTCAACCTGCACTTCTACGCCCACATCATGTCGGGCAAGCCGTTCGCGATCATCGAAACCGACGGCCATTCCGGCGACGCGGGCACGAAGACGCGCGTCGAGGCCTTCCTCCATTGCGTCGAACAGGACCGCCAGAGTCAGGCCGCGGTCGCGGAGCCAAACGACTTCAGCCGTGTGCAAACGAGCACCGCCGCACTGCATGACATCGTCGACCGGGGCGAGCGGCTGCTGATTCCCTGGATGACCGACATCTCCACCGTCGTGGCCGCGTGTCTGCGCGGCCGTGGGGTCGCCGCGGAAAGCCTGCCGCCGCCGGATCGCGACGCGTTGCGACTCGGCCGCCGTTACACCTCGGGCAAGGAGTGCCTGCCCGTCGCCCTCACGCTCGGCAGCCTGCTGCGGCGGCTCGAGCAGGCGAAACCCAACGACCGGTACACGTTTCTCATGTTGAGCACGTACGGCCCGTGCCGGTTCGGCGTGTACAATCTGTTCAACCAGATCGTGCTCGATCGGCTCGGCTGGCGCGATCGCGTGCGCATCTGGTCGCCGCGCGACACGGGCTACTTCGATGAAATGAAGCCGGCGTTCAGCATGATCATGTTCGCCGGGCTCATGGCCGTCGATCTGATGAACGAAGCCGCGCTCGCGGTCCGCGGCGATGAAACGCGCCCCGGGGCGGCGGATGCGATCTACCAGCGAGCCCACCAGGAATTAATCGGCCTGCTCGAGAAACGAGCGGCCGACGACATTTCCACCGGCGCGGCCTTGTGGCAGGTGACGAGCGGTCAGTTGTTCGGTATCCGTGATCTGGTGGCGCGCGCGGCGCGGGAGTTCGCCGCGATTCGCGACGGCAAGCCCCGGCCCACGGTGCTGCTCGTCGGCGAGATCTATGTGCGGACCGTGCCCTTCGCGAACGACTTCGTGGTGGAAAAACTTCAGCGCCGCGGCTTGTCCGTGCGGCTGGCGCCGGTACAGGAATGGCTGGAATACTGCGACCACATGTCCAACCGCGAGACGCCGTGGTGGGAGCTGGGACCGAAACTCAGCGATGGCATCCGCACCCGCATCCGCTCCGTCATGTGCGCCGCGATCGATCCGCAGCTGGGCTGGCCCGCGCGCCACAGCACGCCGGACATTCTGAGCGCCGCCCGGCCATACGTCCGCGACGATCTCCACGGGGAAGCGGTCCTCACGGTGGGCGCTCCCCTGCTGGCGTGGCAGCACCATCAGATCGACGGCGTGATCAGCGCCGGTCCCCACGAGTGCATGCCGAACAAGATCGCGGAATCGCAGTTCTTCCACATCGCGGAAAACGAAGGTCTGCCGTCGGTGACCCTGCCCTTGAACGGTGATCCGACGGATCCCACCGTGCTCGACAACTTCGCGTTCGAGGTGCTCTCGCGGTTCCGCCAGCCGCGAGCGGGCCGGCGGGGAGCGATTTCTTCGCCCGCCGCTCCTTCCCGGTCGCGTACCCGCGGTGCCGGGGCTTCATCCAACGGTTCGTCGGCGGAGTAGATCTGCGCACGCAATCACGCTCGTGGGTGCAGCCGTGGCCGTCTGTCTGCCGGGGCGCCGCGGCGCCACCGATCAACCGATCAGGCGCGAAACGACGGCCTCACCCGATTGCTGCGGCTTTGCCCTCGGAACCAACGGCACGGATGATTTCCTTGATGTCCTCCTTCAGCCGATCCTTGGCGGCGCGCGCGATCCGCCAGTCGTGGTGCTCGTGATTCAGCGTTCGCGTCAGCTCGTTGTAATACTGGATGTAATTCATCCGAATCCCCTCGCCGAAATTAATCTTCGTCATGCCCGCCTTCACGCTGCGGGTGATGTCCGCCATCGACACGCCCGAGGTGCCGTGCAGCACGAGCGGCGGCCGGGCCGCGGCGCGGATTTTAGAAATCAGGTCGAAATCGATCCCGTGCTGCTCCTTGAAAATTCCGTGCGTGGTGCCGACCGCAACCGCGAGCAGGTCGACGTCGACCTTCGCCGCAAACGCCTTGACCTCGTCGACGCTGACCTTCGGCGCGCGCTGGGAGGATGCGTCCGAGCTCTTGATGATATGACCGATCTCGGCCTCGACGCTGATGCCGAGCGGCCGGACAAGATCGATGATCGCCTGCGTGCCACGGGCGTTTTCGTCGAGCGGCTTGTCCGCGTAATCGATCATCACGTGGGTGAAACCCGCTTTCACGGCGCGCAAAATTGATTGCGGCGTCTTGCCGTGGTCCAGCGCGATCGCCACCGGGATGGTTGTGTCGGCGACAAGAAACCGGATCAACTGGCCGGCAAAGTCGAAGCCGCGGTACTCGAGATTCGGTTCGTAACACTGGATGATCAGCGGCGACTGCAGTTCCTCGCACGCCTCGATGATCGCGCGGCCGATGTCATAGCTGCCGCCGTTGTTGTTGAGCGCAGGAATGGCGAATCCCTTCGCGGCCGCGCAGTCGCACAGCTGTTTCGCGTTATGGAGCTTCATGGGAGAATTTGATGGCGTCCGTGCCCGCGGCGAGAGCCCGCAGTCGCTCGGCGGAGGAGCCAGCGGCACTAGATTACTTGCATTTTCATCGCCCGCGCGAAACGCCGGAGCAGTGCCTCGTGGTGGCCGCGGAAAATCGCGACGTGATGGGGCATGCCGGCATGGCAAAGCTCCTCGAACCACGCGCCCGGATCCTGTTTTGTCAGCCGCACCAGTCCGTTCGTCGCCATGAGATGACGCCGGGGCCGGATCGATTCGCCTTCGCGCGCGGTCAGGAAATATTGGCCATCACAGCGCCACAGTCGCGTGATGGTCACGGGCATGTTGGCCCGGAGCGTAGCCTCGACCACGGCGGGTTTCCTGATGTTGAAGTGCCGCGCGATTTGGGGGCCGCCCGGTGTGCCGACCGGCTCGCACAAAGAAAGCGGCGCGGCGCCACCGTGCCAGGTCGTGATCGTCTCGCGATCGTGCTCGAGCCAGTCGGTCAGATAGCAGCGGCCGAGCCCGAGGTTCTCGCCAATCCATGCGGTCAACGCGCCATCCGCGTCGCCCTCGATCCCGATCGCGCGTCCTGCGTCGGCCAGCCGTGCGACGCCGAGGTACGGCCACTGGCCAAATACATTCGGCATCTCCGGCCACTCGCGCACGGTCAGCGCATCGAGATTCTCCGTGTCCATGAACGAGCGCAGCGCGAGATAGAGTCGCGATGCCATCGGCAGGTCGTCGTCCGTGATGTCTTTCGACGGAAGCCGCAGCGCCTTTAACGCGGCCACATCGTCGGCGACGACGTTTTCCTTCAGCTCGTTCACGACGGTGGCGAACTCGATCAAGCTGTACGTCTGCAACTGCACACCCAAGCCGTGGTGAATCGAGAATGGATCGGCGCCCATCGCGAAGTAGCCGGGCGCCTGGCCGCCAATCGCGCCGAGCCGTAACGTGCGCAGCCGGCGAACGCTGACGGCGATTCGGACGGCTGCGATGAACTGGGCGCGGGTCGCGGCGTCATCAGGATCACCATACACCAGTTCGAAGCCGTGCCGCATCTGTCGGAGCACCGACGACCAGCAGTGCACGCCGACAAGCGAGCACGAGCTGATCATGTCGCCCTGCTGGTTTTCCGGCGTGGCCCACAGAATGATCGGATCGCGCCACAACTGCGCCATGGTGGGAGCGAGCCGCCCGTCGCCCATGGTCGCCTGCAACACGACCACGGCGTCGACTCGCTGCTCCTCGCACGCGGCCATGACGCGCCGCAAGGATGCATCGTCGACCGCTTTTTCGGCCGGCTCGAACCACGTGACTTGTTTTTCCCCGCGCAGCCAGCCGCGGACCCGTTCCTCGACGGACTGGCCAAAGTCCATGTCGAAGCCCGGCCGCCGGCGGCCGATGAAAATCACGCCGAGTTTCGGCAGTTTGGTTTGGAGCGATTGAAAATTCCCGGTCGCCATGGGTGATGAATCGCGGCGGGCGGAAGTCGCGGGCACGCGAAGAAGCGGTGGTGGGCTAAAGGGGCGGACGTTGCGAGTTGGCGAAATTCAGGTGGAGGTCACAAACCGATCCTGCACGCGTGGTGGAGGAGTGATGTCGACGAGTTTGTGGCCAGGACGAACACACCAGCAGCGCATTCTTACGGAAAGAAAATAATGGCGCGGGTGCGCGGGGTGTGGCGGGCAAAGTGATCACCAGCGGCACGCCGCGTAAAATTGGCCACGAAATGCATCAGAGTTTCGATGCTTCGGACCTCCAAAAACGCCGGTCGCCGGCGCGAATACGGCGCAGAAAATACTCGAAGCCTCGGAGATTTTGAGTTTAGTTACGCGTCGCCATGACACGTTCACCCCTCGTGTCGCTGTTGGTTGTGGCCGCCGTTTTCGGCGTGGGCTCGGCATTAGCCGAAGATGCGCCACCGGTACTGAAGCAGAATTCGACGCCTTCAACATCGGGACCGGCGGTACAAAAGGCTCGTCGCAGCCGGGCGGTCTCGCCCGAGGTCACAGCGCAGCTCACCGCCGCGTCACCGAAATTCGATCCCGCAGCGTCGGCCAAGCCGACTGAACTGGGTCCGGACCTTCGCGAAATCGACAGGCCGCGGAACACAATCATCCGGCTGCCGGATTATGTGGTACAGGAAGAGAAGCCTGTGGTGTTGAAGGAGCGGCAGGTTGAAACGCCGCGGTCGCGGCTGGAACTGGCGCTGAAGAAAAACCCCGGGCTGCGGCTCGGCTCCTTCTGGATTTTCCGCAACGACGGCATAGCGCTCGCGATGCACGAAGAGGAAGAGCGGCTCGTGCGCATGAAGGAGACGAACGAACTCCTGACGCTGCTCCCCGCGGCCGAGCAAAAACAGCTGAAACCGCTCGTCGATCAGTCGTTCATGCGGCAGTAGCGCGCCCCAAGCCGAATTTTGGCGCAGGCGTTCTCCAATAGGGACAGGTCAATTGTCGCGCGCCGTAAAGGGGACAGGTCAATTCTTGATCCCTCTGGCTGCGGCGCGGCACAAGCCCAATACGAACCCGGGTGCGCTAGAGGGGACAGGTCAATTGTCGAGTCCGTCTCTCGTATGGTTCGCTAAGGGGGAGTTTCGCTGCATCGTTCCGGAACGCCGAAAATGGACGGGACAATAGTCACCCCCGCGAATCGACGACGTGCGCAGCCGTGACCGTCGACAGTTCGCCAATGCTGGACATCTTCCCGCAGCCGAACTCCGCCTCGAGCGCACCGCCCGCTACACGGGGGGCCCCGCGTTACAGATCGATTAGCTCCAGATCGCCGGAACCTTCGGCCGCTGGCCTGATCGTCAACCGATCGCCTGCTTCCGCAGCGATCGTAAAACAGCCAAATCGGACCAATCAGTCCACGGCAGAAGCGCTCGCGGACACGTTCGCTCCCGGCGACCTGTCCTTTTGGCATACGCTGTCAGCTGAGCTTGAACGAAGGCTTTGCTGCCGAGCACGGCGCCGTCGGTGAAATATCGGATCCGACACCGGAGGAGCGTCGCCAGCGGCAGCTTTCCACCTTCGGCCGTGACACGCTGAAACTCGGCCATCGCGATTCTTACCGTGGTCTCAGAGCAGGCTGCTCCGATGCCGAAGAGCATCTCTCGATACTGCGACTGGGAGTCGCTCCAAGTACGTCCGCCGGCTGCCTGCCGGATGCCCGCCCGGGCCGCTTCGTCTCCCGCCACCGCCTCGGCGTAGCCGCAAAATCGATACTCTTTCGGATCCGTGACGAGCCCGGCGCGAACGCAGTTCAAATCGATGTAGGCGGCGGGAACGTGAACCAGAACGTGAAAGTGATTCGACACCCCATGAGAGATGGCCCCGGCGAAGGGCGGTTCGGCGATGCTCCGGCTGCGCCCGGGACTGGACCAGAATGGAGTGCGGACGCCGTGGGCGGCGACGCGCAAGCGTGGCAAATTTCACGCGCGATCCGCGTCAACCCAATGCCCGGGGCGATCGTATGCCCAACCGAATCGATTCACCATGGCGCTCTCCACCGGCGGCACCTCGCACGCGAAACGCGCCGGGTGCTGGCGCGCGAACAATCTAAGATCGGCCGGTGATCTTCGCATTTCACGGCTACCCCACCCTCGTGCACCGGCTCGCGTATCGACGTACCAATCACGCGAACTTTCACGTGCACGGGTTCAAGGAGGAAGGCACGACCGCCACTCCGTTCGACATGCTCGTGCGGAACGAGCTGGATCGATTTCACCTCGCGTTGAACGCGATCAGCCGGCTGCCGCGGCTCGGCCGCGCCGGGGCGACCGCCACGCGCGAATTGCACGCACGGCTCAAAGCACCCGCCCGTTTCGTCCGCGAACACGGCGACGACATGCCGATGATCCGCGACTGGAAGTGGCAGCCGTAGGTTGCGCGGCGACCGCGCAACCTACGCCGCGTGGCTCACACGTCTTCCGCGTCTTCCCGTCTTCCACCGTCTTCCGCGTCTTCACTCTTGCTTCTTGTACATCATTCCACCGAAGAAAATCCGGTCGGGCTTGATTGGCGTCGAGGTATCGTCGTACGGAAACGCGATGCGGCGGAAAACATTCCCCTCTCCATCCGTCAGCAGCAGTGAGTGGCCGGCCAGCCGCCACGTGCCGGTCGAGCCGCCACCGGTGCTGCCAACCGACACGCGGCTCTCTTTCGTGGTCGAGCCGATGAACGACACGCCCGTCCACGCGAACGTCCCATCGGGCCGGAGGTCGAGCGTCTTGGAGACCGCCGCACGGCTCGCGCCGACCGACAGCGATTCGCCACCCGCGTACACACCCGCGATTTCGGCGGGATCACCAAAGTCCTGCGCGGCGGAGAAGAGACCCGCGTTCCACGAAAAGCCCGTCGTGTTGGGTTTGTGCTCGAGCCAGCTGCTGGTCTTTTTTCCGTCCGTCCACGTGACCTCGAGATTGCCGCCCACGAGCTGGCAGGTGCCTTTGGGGCCAGCGTGCGCCGCGAGGTCGGCTTTCGAAAAACCGTGCTCGAGCTTCTCATACGCGGTGCCATCCGGTGCGAAATACCATGCTGCTTTCTCGAGCGAACCTGTCGCGGGCCAGAACCGGGTCATGAAATACAACCCCACCGGCACACCGTTCTTGAACGCAGCCGGCGCCGGTGTTTCCACCGCCGCAGTCGGGGCCGCTGCGGCCGGCGCGTCATTGGCCGCCGCTTTCGCCTGGACGGGCTCGAATTGCGCCGGAGGAGCCGGCCGGGCCTTCAGCGCCGCCTGCGGCGCCGCCGCGGTCACGTTTTTCGAAACCAGCCGGACAAGTTCGGCGAACTTCGGCTCGCCGCGAATGGCCGCGAGGTCCGGATCATTCTGCAGCGCGTGCACATCATTGAATCCCAGCTGGACGGCCTGCTCGAGCGCCGCGAGCGCGCGGGGCAGCATGGGACCACCCGCGCGCGACTCGATGCAGGCGAGGTTGTAGCGGTGAACCGGGTTTGCCGGGTCCCACACGATGACCTGCTCACACAGGTTCCGCGCCTGCGTGAAGTTTCCCGCATCGACGGCGCCGAGCATCACCGGGTAAACCGCCTGGATGGCGGCCGCGTTCGCCGCCGCCGCGTCACCTTGCGCCCGCAACACCGCGCCCAGCCAGCACGTGATCAACAGCAATAGCAGGGCACGAAAGTGCGGGCCGATTTTCATGGAACGCCGCAACGCTCCTCATCGTTCGCCCGAGCACAAGCCGGGAATCACCAAAGCGGCGTGGTCACAATCGAAAGTCTGACCTCTCGTCTCAAGTTGCGCCGCGGAGAAGGGCAGGGAGCAAGGGGCAAGGAGCAGATCAAACCGAGGCCCGACGGTTTCGTCTTTTTGCTGTTTCTTCTTTTTGCCGTTTTCCGTCTTCCGAGTCTTCCCCGTCTTCCCCGTCTTCCCCGTCTTCCGCGTCTTCCGCATCTTCCGCATCTTCCACGTCTTCCCGTCTTCCGCCTAAAACCTTCCCTTGAGCCCGACGGTCCAAAGCGAGCCGAAGTCCTGGCGCTGGCGGAACTGGGCGTGCGCCGGAGTCTCCGGCCCGGCCGTTTCCTGATCATCGGTGGGGTCGTTGATGTTCCTGAGATTCGCGAACAGCGCGAGATTCCGGCTGATGGAATACTCGCCGGTGAGATCGATGTACGAGCGCTTTGAACCCCAGATGAACGTGTTGGGTCCAATGCCCCGGCCCGTGACCAACCCGCGGCGCTGCCGGCCAAGATAATTCCAGTTCAGTCTCAGGTTGTACTTCTCGCGCGAAAGACTGGCGCCCCAGCTGCCGCTGCGCGGAACGTAGCCCGCGAAGTTGCCGGACGCGGGTCCGGTCACGCGCTGCGCGCTCCCATTCGCGAACACCTGGACACCGCGCGCCCAGCGGGGCAGGAACGTCAGCGCCTGCTTGTAATTCACGTCGATACCCTGCGTGCGTACCGTGCTGTCGAGATTGTGCTGCGTCGCGACGAGGAACGGATCGTAGCTGACGGGATCCAATCCGTAGAGCGCGAGAAAAGCCGGCGTCGCATCGAATGTCGTGCTGCCGAAAAAGTTTTCGATCTCGCGCCGGAAAGCGCCCACGGAAAACAAGCCGACGCGCTCGAAGTAGTATTCGAGCGTCGCCTTCACCGACTTCGCGCTCCACGCCTTGATTCCGACATTGTTCACCACGATCCGGTTGGTGCTGCTTGGCTCCGACTCGAGATCCGGCAGCGTGATTCCACCGGAGTATTGGTTGAAGTTCGGCCGGCCGACCGAGGTGTAGAACGCCGCGCGCGCGACCAGGTTTTCGCGCACGTTAAAGCTGGCGTTGAGGCTGGGAAACAGCCGCAGGTATTCCTTCTCCGCCCGGGCGGCGCGATCGACCAGCGTCAGTTGCGCGATCCCGAGCGGATCCGTGGTAATCGCCTGCGGGCGGCCATTGGCCCCAAGAACGACGCGACCCGAGGCGTCGCGGAGGATGTTGCGCGTGGGATCGTTCAGCGGGCCGTGGGCCTCGATGTTGGTCTGCTCGGCGCGAAGGCCGCCCACGAGCTTCAGCCGGCGGTTGAAAAACTGCGCGTCGCCCCGCAGGTAGACCGAGGAAATGATTTCGTGCGAAATCTTCGAGTTGTTCACCTGCGACCGGTACAGCGTGTTCTCGTCGAGCACGAAGTACTCGGGATGCGTGCGATAGAGCCCGAGGGTTTCCTCGTTGCTCACCCACTGCACCCGCGGCGTGCCGTACAACCCGGCGCGTTGAAAGTAGTGTTCGTCGTAGACCATGCCCGCGCCGTCGTCGCTGCCGCCCAGCGGCGTGGTCGTGCCGCGGCGGTCGGGACCGACATAGTTGACCGAGGTGTTGATTGAGCGCGTATCACTGCGCGACGAACGCACATCGATGCCGCCCTTGAGCGTGAGCGGCCAGCGCCAGTCGAGATCACGACGCAGGTTGGCGAAGACGGTGTTCTGGATGTTGCGCGACTTCAGCCAGGTGCCGCTCGCCGTGCTCAGCGCGTAGGTGTTTATATCATACGGGTCGACCGGGGCGCCGGTCACGCCATCCGTCACCGCGATGACCTGGGGCCGCAGGTAGAATATGTCCTCGAACCTGACCGTGACTCCCGTCCGCCGGGCGAGCGACGCGCCAAAACGATCCTTGTCGACGTTGCGGTTTCGATTTTGCGCCTGCGACGAGCCGATGCCGGCCTCGGCCTTCCAGATCGGCCCGTCGTGCCGGAAGGTGAGGCTCGGCATGAACGTCCGGCTGTAACGATGATTGCCGCTGTTGGAGAGCCGCACCTCGCCCGCGCCGGGAAAACCGCGGGTGAACGTGGTCGAAAAGTCGGCCGGCAGCACGCGATTCACCATGAAGGTGAGCGAGCGCTGGTTGAAGTTGGTGTGGAACGTGCCGTATTGAAAAGAGAATGACAGTCGGTTCGCCGGGGTGATTTTGTAGTCAGCCGTCGTGGCGAACGAACTCCGGTCGGCGATCTTCGATTCGATCCGCACCCGGAAATCGCTGAGGTAGGGCCGGTCCGGCGTGGTGTCCGGCAGCGTCGTCCCGTTCGTGGCCGAGCCCGTACCGCGCCACGTGTTGGCGAGCAGCGGCCCCTCGACATATTGGGTCGAGGCGCCGGCGGAGACGGTGAACCCGAAACGTTTGTTCACCGGCACGACCCAGGAGAACTCGAACCCGGGGCGGATCTTCCACGTCGGGTCGGCCTGCGGCCCCGGCGTCCGGCCCCACTCCAACGTGCTGTCGCGCGCCACCACATAGACGCTGCCGTTGAAGACGGGCTTCGAGCGCTCGAATGCGCTGCGTGGGACCAGGTTCACCGAACCGGCGAGCGCGGAGCCCGGCGATTCCGGCGTGGGCGAGTAGATCGCCTCGATCCTCGAGAGATTGTTGATCGAGACCGCGTTCAGCTCGACGTTGCGCCCGGTGCCGGACACCTCCGACGTGGCCAGGTTGAATCCGCCCACCGTCACCGGCACGTTGTTGGACGGCACGCCGTTCATCGAAATCTCGCGCGGATCGCCGCCGCGATAATCCATCGTGATCCCCGGGAGCATTTTCAGGAACTCGCCGATGTTTCCGTCCGGCACGATGCCGAACTCGTCCGCCGACACGACGTTCACCACGTTGGGCGCGAACCGCTGCTCATTGATCGCGATCGCGGCGCCCTCCATCTCGCGTGACGATGACACCACGAGCGACTCCAGCTTCACGATCTCGGTATCATTGCGGTAACGCGAGCCGCCGCTGAGCCCGATGTCGCGTTCGAGGTCGCCGCCTGCCGCCACGGTGAGTGGAATCTGCTGCGGCTCCATGCCGGTGTAGAAAACTTCCAGCACGGCCGGGCCCGGCGGCACGTGACCGAGGCGGTAGGTGCCGGACTCATCGGTGAAGGCAACGAGGTCGGTGCCCTTGATCGAGACGCGCGCGTTGTTGAGGTATTGGCCGTTCGCGGTGTTTTGCACCCGGCCGGAAATGCTGGCGCTTGATTGGGTACTGCCGGCAGCGGCACGGTCGGCTTGAGCGAGGGTACGCGGGGCCAAGGCGGCGAGCGCGAGTGCTGAGATGGCGGCGCACGAAATGCGGCCACGTGATAATCGGCGGAGTGACGATTTCATTGCCGGGAGCAATGGGGAAACAAGACGAACTTGTCACGCACTTCACCTGCGGACACGGCGGACGCTAAAGTGGGTATTCAATCCCCGAGGCCGGCGTAGCGGAAGCCGTGAGGCTTTCGCCATACCGACGAAACCCGCCAGAGGCGGGCAAGCGTTTACCCGCCTTCGGCGGGCTCACGCGTTCCGCTACGCCGAGTTTCTGGAACGAGGTTTGAAAACACAGCCTCATCACCCGCGAACGGCCCGAGTGCGACCCGTGGTCGTGAACGGCGCGCGGCGCAGCAACAATATCACCCGGACGCGACCATCGCGGAATATGAGCCGGGCGCACACGGCGAGAGCGGCAGCGCGTTGCCAGCGATTGCAGATTGTGATGGCGCACCGTGTCAGCTATTCGGTCGCGGCTGGCCCGATTCGGTCACGGGTCCATTCGCCATGAAACTTCCTTCCCGATTCGCCGCTTTGGTTGTCGCGCTTGCCACGGCTCCGTTCGCACCG
This sequence comes from Opitutaceae bacterium, assembly GCA_030648295.1. GTDB lineage: Bacteria > Verrucomicrobiota > Verrucomicrobiia > Opitutales > Opitutaceae > ER46. Next base: position 98,083 of record JAUSID010000253.1, read on the forward strand.
CCGCTCGCGGCCGCGCCGACCAACACCCGTGCGCCACACGAGGACGTGAACAGCGCGGCGGTGCGCGAGCGGCAGAATCTCGTTCCGGGCAAAAACCTTCTCCACAACGGCTGGGGCGTCACGCCGGCGGGCCGTCAGGTGCGGATCAGCGACATGCCGCTGAAGATGATCTTGTCGCCCGATCGGCGGATGCTCGTCGCCGTCAGCGCCGGGTTCAACCATACCGGCGTGACGCTGCTCGATCTAAAAACTCGCGAGGTGGCGCAGTTCCACCCGCTGAAAGGCTGTTTCAACGGGCTGGCGTTCACGGGTGATGGTGCTCGCCTGCTGGTTGCCGGTGGTAACACGGGAGACATCCATGTGTTCGCGTATCGCGACGCGACCGCGACCCCCGGCGCGTCCGTCCGCCCATCGAAGGAGCCCCGCCCCGTTTTTCTCGCCGGCATCGCGGTGCATCCGCGCACGGGCAGGGTCTATGTCGCCAACGAGGCCAATCACGAAATCTGGGTGCTGAACGCCGACACCCTCGCGCTCGAGACCACGGTCGCAACCGGACCGCACCCACACTCGTGCGTGTTCGGCGGCGACGGACGGCACCTGTACGTGAGCAACTGGGGCGGTCGCTCCGTCAGCATCATCGATACGGATACGAACCGCCGGGTGCGCGATGTGACGGTGGGTCTGCGGCCGAACGACATGACCGTGGCGGGCGACGGCCGGCTGTTTGTCGCGTGCGCGGGCGACAACACCGTGCATGTCATCACCACGAACCAGCTGGAGAAACTCGGCGAACCGGCCAGTCCGGCGCGGCGGTTGTGGGAAGGCACGCGCGAAATCATCGCCACCTCGCCTTACCCCCAGTCGCTCGAGGGCAGCACGCCGGTGAGTGTCGCGGTGTCGACGGATGACCGCACGCTGTTCGTCGCCAATGCGGACAACAACAACGTGATGGTGGTCGATATTTCGAGCCGGCTGACCGACGAGGCGCGCGGGCGCGGCGAGGCGATTTCAATCGTGAACGGCTTCATCCCCGTGGGCTGGTACCCGACCGCCGTCGCGATCAGCCCGGACAACCACACGCTCTTCGTGGCCAACGGCAAAGGCGTCGCTTCGCGGGCCAACTACCCCGCGCAGCTCGAGAACCCGTCGCGTCCGTTCAACGCGGTGCCGTTCGACTTCATCGGTCGCACGCTCGAGGGGAGCATCGCCGTCATCGACCGGCCGGACACGCGTCAGATGGCCGGCTACACGAGCCAGGTGCGAAACAACACGCCGTACACGCCGGCGTCACTCCACCGGGCGCCGATCTCCAGCCAGAGTGTGATTCCGGAAAAAGTCGGTGATCCCTGCCCGATCAAATACGTTCTCTACATCATCAAGGAGAACCGGACGTATGACCAGATCCTCGGCGACCTGAAGGACGCGGCCGGACGGCCGCTGGGCAACGGCGATCCGAACCTGGCGATTTTTGGCGAGGCGGTGACGCCGAACCATCACCAGCTCGCGCGCGAGTACGTCCTGCTCGACAACCTGTATTCGAATAGTGAAGTCAGCGTGGATGGCCACAGCTGGTGCGATGCGGCGATCGCAACCGATTTCAACCAGCGCTCGTGGGTCATGAGTTACTCGAAGCACGGTCGGCTGCCCGGCAACGAGGAGATGGAGAACCCGGCGAACGGCTACCTGTGGGATCTCTGCCGCCGGCATGGCATCTCGTTCAAGAATTACGGCGAGGGTGCCCAACGGGTGCCGTCGCAGAACCGCGGCAACTGGGGGGACTGGCAGGATTACCGCGACATCGATCTGGTGAAAAACTGGCTCGAGGATTTCGCGAAGGCCGGGCAGGCCGGCGCTCTCCCGCAGTTCACGATCATGTCGCTCGGCGAGGACCACACGTTTGGCACGACACCGGGCAAGTTCACCCCGAACGCGTGCGTGGGCAGCAACGACCTGGCCCTGGCGCGGATTGTCGAGGCGGCGAGCCGCAGCAAATTCTGGCCGCAGATGGCGATCTTCGTGATCGAGGATGACACGCAGAATGGACCCGACCACGTGGATGCGCACCGCACCATCGGGTACGTCATCAGTCCGTACGCAAAACGTGGATTCGTGGATTCGACGCTCTACACCACGGCGAGCATGATTCGCACGATGGAGCTGATTCTCGGGCTGCCGCCACTGACGCAATACGACGCGGGGGCCACGCCGATGTTCAACTGCTTCCAGCGCGACCCGGTCGTCGTGCCCTACACCGTGCTGACGCCAAAGGTCGACTTGTTCGAGAAGAACACGGCGCGCTCGCCGTTCTCGAAGCAGTCGGCGCAAATGAACTTCAAGGAGTATGATCGGGCGCCGGAGGACGAGTTGAACCGGATCCTCTGGTACGTCGCGAAGGGAGACACGCCCTACCCCGCGCCGATTCACCGCGCGATCTTCACGCGTTAGCAGCCTGCCGGACCTGCGAAATACCGAATGCCGGCTGCGTGAACCGGCAATTGGAAAACGACAGGCTGCTTAGGCCGCGACGGGCGCGGCCGGGCGAAGCGCGGGGCGCTTCAGTAGCTTTCCATGTCGGACCTGCTGCGGCGGGAGATCAGCATGCCGACGAGGACTCCGACGCCGAGCGCCGCCGCCATGGCATAATACGGATAATTGTGGACCGCCTGATCGGTGGTTCGGGCACCGGCGACGACCTTTTGTCGCGCACCGTCGTACATTTCGCTCGCACGCATTTTCGCGGTCGCGACGCGATCGCGGAACGTCGTGCTGGACGGCATATCCGTGCCGGCGGCGTACATATCGCTCGAAAGGTCAGTGGAACTCGCAGGGTCGTTAATGTTATCCATGGGAAAAGTCGGGTCGGCGGCGCATGACCGCGACGAACCGGAAGTTCAGCATAACGGACTGCGGGTGCGACGGGTATGGGGCAAACCCGGCAGATCGCACCCGCGCACCGCCGTATCCCCCGTCCACAATTCCCCGGTATCCCGAGTTTCTTCTTTCCGGCGTATCTTCCCTCCGCATTTCCGCGGTCTCGCGTTCTCGCGTTCTCCCGCGTCTCCCCTGTCTTCCACCGTCTCGCGTTCTCGCGTTCTTCCCCGTCTTCCCCGTCTTCCAAGTCTTCCCCGTCTTCCAAGTCTTCCCCGTCTTCCGGGTCTTCCAGCGTCTTCCAGAGTCTTCCAGCGTCTTCCGCGTCTTCCGGGTCTTCCAGCGTCTTCCCACGTCTTCCTCCGAGTTTCTTCTTTCTGCCGTTTCATATTTCGTCATTTTGCCTGCGTCTCCCGCGTCTCCCGCGTCTCCCGCGTCTCCCCCGTCTTCCGCGTCTTCCCCGTCTCCCCGTCTTCCCCGTCTTCTCCATGTTTTCCCGCCCGCTCCTCGTTTGTCTCGCCCTCGTCGGATTAATCCGGTTCGCCATCGCCGCGGCGCCGAACCGGCCGCCCAATATCGTTTTCATCCTCGCGGATGATCTCGGCGTCGGGCACCTCGGCTGTTACGGCCAGGACAAAATCAAGACGCCCCACGTCGACCGACTCGCGGCGGAAGGCATCAAGTTTACCCAATTCTATGCCGGAGCGAATGTCTGCGCACCGGCACGCAGCACATTGATGACGGGCCTGCACACCGGGCACACGGCGGTGCGCAACAACGGACTCGATCGGCACCTCTACGACGAGGACGTCACCGTCGCGGAAGTCCTGAAGAAAGCTGGCTACGCCACCGGCGGCTTTGGCAAGTGGGGGCTCGGCCGCGACACCACCCCGGGCGTCGCCACGAAGCAGGGCTTCGACGTCTGGTTCGGCCAGTACAGCCAGACCCACGCGCATTTCTATTACCCATATTTTCTCATGAGCAATCTGGAGCAGGTCCCGTTGCCGGAGAACGAAGGGAAGAAGCGTGGTCGCTATGCCGCCGACGTGACGCAGGGTCAGGCGCTCAAGTTCATCGAAACGCAGGCCAGGGCGGGCCGGCCGTTCTTCGCTTATCTCCCGACGACGCTGCCGCACGTCGAGCTCACCGCGCCGGAGGATTCATGGGAGGAGTACAAGGGCAAATGGCGGAAGTTCGCGCGGCCGGATCCACGGCCTGGATACATCGGCAGCGAGGACGCGCTCGCGGAATTCGCCGGCATGGTGGCGCGGATGGACCGCCATGTGGGCGAGGTCATGGCGAAACTGAAAGCGCTCGGTGTCGACGAGCATACGATTGTGTTCTTCAGCAGTGACAATGGCCCGCAGCCGGGCGCGTGGCGTGACATCTTTGTCGAGTTCTTCGATGGCGCGATGGGCCGCCGCGGCGCCAAAGGCGACTTCTACGAGGGGGGAACGCATGTACCGCTGCTCGTGCGATGGCCCGGCCGGATCAAGCCGGGCACCGTGACGGATCTTGTCAGCTACTTCCCCGACGTGATGCCCACGCTGGCGGAACTCGCGGGCGCGACCGCGCAGCTGCCGAAGACTGATGGCATCTCCGTCGTGCCGACGTTGCTCGGCCGGTCCGGCCAGAAGAAGCACGAGTTCCTTTACTGGGAATCGGCCGGCGCGAACCAGACGGTGGCGCAGCAGGCCATTCGCTGGGGCAATTGGAAGGCGGTACGCGGGCGCACGGCGAAGGACTGGGAGCTTTATGATTTGAAGTCCGACCCGAAGGAATCGAAGGACGTCAGCGCGGCGAACCCCGACGTGATGAAAAAGATCCACGCCATCATCGTCGCCGAGCACACGCCCGAGCGGAAATACGACGCCGCGCCGAAGGAGTCCGCGGCGACGTTCGTGCGGTAAACGCGGCGGCGTCGGCGAACTGGAGCCGGTTTTGTCCGTCGGTCGGTGTTAACGTAATACGTTAAAACCGACGCGTGGCATGTGGTCCTCGAAAGTTGCGGAAACGCCCGCGTCGCTTCGCGAGACCGCATTTGAGCCGAAAGGATGCCGTTGGAGTGCGATCGACATCGTAGCAGCCAAGGTAACGAGGCTGGATAACCCGGTTCACCATCCGGTGAATGGAGTCGCGGCGTCCCTGCGGCAGACCAAGGCACGTTCCTCTGCCCGACACGAGGGCGCCGCGGCTCCATTCACTACCGGTTCCGATACCACACGCAGTTCTTCGACTCGCGACCGGCGAGGACCAGGTCGACACGGTCGTCGCCATCGACGTCGATCGCCTTCATGTCGTAGGCCTGTTGCCGGTTCGTCGTGTCGATGTCGTGCGCGGTGAAGAATCCGCGCCCATCGTTCTCGTACCAGCGCACCACGAACGTGGTGTAGGATGCGACCGCGACATCCATGTCGCCATCGCGATCAATGTCGGTGACCGCCAGGGCGTGCGGTGTCGCAAGTGCGGAATCGATTTCGTGCTTGGTCCACGTTGCGCCTTTGAACCAGAAGACGCCGCGGCCGTGGCCACACGTGCCGACGACATCGAGCGTGCCGTCACCGTCCACATCGGCAGCCTTGATGTTGGTGGCGCCTTTCTCCTGCGCGATCGCATGCTTGGTCCAACCGTCGGTCGCACGCGCTCCGCGACTCCACCATGTGAACGTGCCGCCACCGGAATCCCCGAGCAGGACGTCGCCTTTCCCGTCGCGATCGAGATCGGCGAAGTCGAGATAATGCGGCCGGCCGTCCGCGCCTTTGTGCGTCACGATGTGCCGCGTCGGTTCACCGGCTCCGCGTGCAGTCGCGAACCACACGACGCTGTTCGGGAACGCAGGGCCGCTGATGCTATCGGAAATCACGTCCGGTTGGCCGTCGCCATTCACATCACCCACCGCAAGTCCGTGAATCCCGTTCAGCTCCCGGTCAACGACGTGCAGCGGCCACGGTTTGTCCGTGCGCCGCGTGTTTTCGATCCAGGCGACGCTAAAGTCCGGCCCGCCCGGCTCCGCGAGTTGCTTCGCCTGTGGCCGCGGCTGCCGGAACTCGATCCACGGAATCTGATAACGGCCCAAAGCGAGATCGATGTCGCCGTCCGCGTCCGCATCGAGCGCGACACAATAAAGCATCTTCCCTTCCCGCGTATCAACCAACACCTGTTCCTTCCAATCGGGCGCGACCAACGCGAAAACCTTGGTCACACCCATCGCGACGAGATCACGCTTCGCGTCGCCATTCACGTCGATCGCCTCGACGCTCCAGATCGATTCCGGCAACGGGAACGCGTGCCGCTCAAAACGCGATGGCGTGGGTTCGGCGGACACCGCTTCGCCGCAGATTGCTCCGAATACCGCGCCGAAAAACAGGCACGTGGAAAATCTCGAGCTCGCAGAACCAGCGCAGCCGGCGAGCCACCTCCATGACTTTGCGGGCGAGACGCCCGCGCTCCCAGGACCTGCGCTCATCAAACGAAGTTTCGGTCGGTCAAGCGCTGCTTTTTCATTCGCGTTCATTGGTGTCCATTCGCGGTTGAAGCCGGAAATTCCGAGACCGAGAAATCGATTTCGTAAACCATGCCCTCGTAGCCGACGACGAAGACCCGGCCCCGTTCATCCGTGGCAAATGACGCGATTCCCTCGGGCGACGTGGCGATTTGCCGGATTGTCTTCAGCACGCGATTCTCCTGCGTCAGGCCCCAAATTCGCATCGACGTGTAATCGCCAAACACATACACGCCGTAAAACGACGATGCAGGATTGCCGCGGTAAACGTAACCGCCCGTGACGGAGTTGCCGTACTTTCGTTTGTAGGCCGCCACCGGCGCCACATACGTGGCCCCGTCCCGGCGCCGCCGGTTCGAAAACGGCTCGAAGCCCTCGTACACATTCCAGCCATGATTCTCCCCGCGCCGGACGATCGCGACTTCCTCCACGCGATCCTGGCCCACGTCTGCCACCCAAAGTTCGCGGGTCAGTGGATCGAATGAGAACCGCCACGGCTCACGAAACCCCAGCGCCCAGATTTCCGCGCGTGCATCCGAGCGACCGCGAAACGGATTGTCGGCTGGGATAGCGTAAGGCAGGTCGCCCTCGCGCCGATCGACGTCGATTCGGAGCATCTTGCCCAGGAGAGTCTGGAGATCCTGGCCGTGGCCGTTGGGATCCTGCTGCGGTCCTGTGTCTCCCATGCCCAAATACAAGTATCCGTCGGGCCCGAACTCGATGCAGCCACCGCTGTGATTTTCCGTGACGCTGAGAATCTTCAGCAGCCGGCGCGACGGTTCGCCCGAGTCCGTGCGAAAATCAGCCGCCGCGCGCTTCTCCACCAGCACGGTCGCCAGCTTGCCGTCCTCTAACACCTGGTGCTTCAGGTAGTATTTCCGGTTCTCCCGAAACTGCGGATGAAACGCCAGGCCGAGCAGTCCGTTGGGTCCGCGCTGATAATAAATCTCCGGCCCGAAATCAGCGAAGAGCGACTTCGTGTCATCCGCCGCTCGTTTTTCCAGCCGCCAGATCTTCCCCGTCTGGTGGGCGACAAGGTATGCGTCCGACGCGTCTGGCACCTGGCCGAACCACACGAGGCCCGAGCGGATCTCGCCGGGCTTCTTGACCGTCGAGCCCGGAAAACGGAGTGCTTCGTCGAAAAACGGCCGCAGCATCACCGGCTTCGCCAGTTCCTCGATCGCATCCGGCATGCCACGGTTGCTCGTGAGTGAATTTGCCGGCTGGCGCAGACTGGCGAGATACTCGATGAGATCGGCGAACTCCTGGAGCGACAGCGCCGCATGCAGCCCCTCGGACATGAGGGAAATTGGACTCGCCCGCTGCTCTTTGATGTCCTGCGTCGCGACGCGCATCAGCTTGGCGTCCGCGCCCATCAACGCCGTGAACTCGGCGTCCGCCTGCTTGATTACGCCGTAAAGCGTCTCGCCCAATTTCGTTTCAACAAACGTCGCGCCGTAGCCGACGGCGATGATGGCTGATGGTTCGAGGATCGCGTCCGCCAGCTCGCGGCGCGGAAACTTGTCGCCAATCGCGAACAGGTCCGGCCCGGCGCGCGAGCCGCTGCCGTCGACGGTATGACAGCTGGCACACGCCGCCTTCTCCTGCGAAAAAAAGAGTTCGCGCCCGCGCTCGATCCGGCCTTCGCGGCGGGCGGCGAAGTCGCGGTACGCTTTTGGGGCCGGTGGCTGCTGCGCGTAAATCGCTGCGGCGGTCAGGCCGGCGAAAAGCATCATGCGCCTGCAATCGAGCCGGAGGCGGTGAACGAGAATGGCATCGGGGAACAGGGGCATGGGGTCGGGCCGTCGTCGTCGGCGTTCAAACGACAGTCAATGGGCGCGGAACGCAAGGAGCCATCCCGCGCCGCGCGACCGCCATCGACCCTAACGTGCCCACATAGAAACGGCGTGAACGCGGGACGGAGGCCCGCGCTCCCAGGAAGCCGTAGCGCCATCCGCGCTATTTTCGCAGCAGCCCGAGGTATGCCTCGGCGTACCGCCGGCCGATTTCGCGATACGAATCCGAGTTGAAGTGAACCTTGTCGCCCCGGTGCGTGAGTCTGTCGGACGAGACAAATGCGGTTTGCTTCACGTGCTTCGGCAGCTCGCGGTGCGCGCGATCGACCACGATCTTGAATTCACTCCACGGCGCATCGGCGAACTGGCCGAGTTGCCCGGCGATGAATGGCACATCGGGCGCGTGCAGTTCGGCGCGAAGCCGCGCCACCAGATCGTGCAGCTTCGCCGCATAACCCGGGGCCAGCTCGCGCGTGGAATCCGATTCCCCCTGGTGCCAGAGGATGCCCTTCAGCGTTCCCGATGGCAGCGCGAGTTTCGCCCGCCGGATCGCGTCGTCCCAGGGATGGCTCTTCGTCGGCTGATAAAACACGCCGGGCCGCCACGAATCAATCGGCGAGCCGCCGACCGCGCATGGAATCAGCCCGATCGTCACGCCCGGCCGCGCCTCCGCAATCTGGATACCAAAGGACCGGCCGAGCCCGACCCCCGCGACCGACTTGTCGAAATGGATCGGATCGACCGCCGGCACCCACGCGTTGTCGCGGTTCAGCATGAGGACGCGCGGATGCGGCACCTTGTCCTCCGGTGCCACCGTGCCGCGCCCGGCCATGTTCGACTGGCCGATGAGCAGGAACAAATGGAACTGGTCCGCCGGCGGCAGCGAGGGCGTCTGGGCCGGCGCCGCGGCCGCCCAAAACCAAACGAGCAGCGCGAGCAGCCAAGCGACGGGACGAGTTGCAACCATGTCCGAATGTATCTGCCGCCCGACCATCGATGGGAAGAATACATTTTCGCCGTGGAGCTTCATCGAGCGGAGCCCCCGGCAACCTGATGCCACCTGAGCCAGGCGGGCGGGACGCCCGCGCTCCCAGGGAAGAATCGCATGGCGGCGAACGGAAGCGGGTTAAAGCAGATGCGCCAATAATTCCAACGTTTGCATCGACGGCAGCGGTGCACTTTGTACGCTGTCGATCCGCGTTCTCCCAGGCGCGGACCCGCACCCATCCCACATGCTCCGGACCGGCCTCCGCGTTTCCATTTTCCTTTCTGCCCTGATTGCCCGATCGGCCTTTGCCGCTGGCACCCCCGTCGCGCCCACGCCGGCGCTGCCGGAGGTCGTGTCCTTCAACCGGCACATCCGACCCATCATGTCGGACACGTGTTTTCTATGTCACGGGAACGACGCGAAGAGCCGGAAGGCGGGCATGCGGCTCGACATTCGCGAAGAGGCGCTGAAGCCGACCAAGCATGATGTCATCCCCATCGTGCCCGGGAAGCCGGAGGAGAGCGAAATCATCTTCCGCATCAACGACACCGTCGAACCAATGCCGCCGGAGGACGCCCACAAGACGCTCACGGCGTACCAAAAGGCGGTCATCCGCCGCTGGGTCGAACAGGGCGCGGTATATGAGTCACACTGGGCCTACGCTCCGCTCACCAAGCCCGCGGTCCCGGCGAAGGGCGCGGTGAATCCGATTGATGCGTTCATCCGCGAAAAACTGGCCAAGAAAAAAATCTCGTCGTCGCCGGAAGCAGCGAAATCGCGGCTGTTGCGCCGGCTGTCGCTCGATCTCACCGGGCTGCCGCCGACGCCGGAAGAAGTCGCCGCGTTTGTGGCGGACGCTTCGCCCGGAGCCTACGAGCGGCAGGTCGATCGGCTGCTCGCGTCAAAACACCATGGCGAGCGAATGGCCGTCTGGTGGCTCGATGTGGCGCGATTCGCCGACACGGTTGGATTTCACGGCGATCAGAACCAGCGGATCTTTCCGTACCGCGACTACGTCATCAACGCGTTCAACGCGAACAAGCGGTTCGATCAATTCACGATCGAGCAACTCGCCGGCGATCTGCTGCCCAACCCGACGCCGGAGCAGCGGGTCGCCACCGGTTACAACCGTCTCAACATGATGACGCGCGAAGGCGGCGCGCAACCGAAGGAGTATCTCGCCAAATACGGGGCTGAGCGCGTCCGCTCCGTGGCGGCGGCGTGGTTCGGGAGCACGTTTGGCTGCGCCGAGTGTCACGACCACAAGTTCGACCCGATCAAGACGCGCGATTTCTACGAGTTGCAGTCTTTCTTCGCCGACGTGAAGCAGTGGGGTGTGTACGCGGATTACAAGTACACGCAGAATCCCGACCTTGCCGGGTTCAACAACGACTATCCGTTTCCGCCGGAGATTGAGGTTGAAAGCCCCTATCTCGCGCAACGCAAGGAACGCACCGAGCAGGAACTGCGAGCCCATCTGGCGTCGATGCGGGAGAAGCTGCGCGACGAAAAAATCAGCGGGGAGTTCGAACGCTGGGTTGCCGATGCGCGCACCTTCCTCGCGTCCGCGCCCGGTGGCTGGCAGCAGCCGCCGGTGGCCGCCGCGCTGCTCAAGGGCGGGAAACCCACGGCGAAAGGGGAGGTCCCGGTCGGGGAGATGCAGACCGTCGCGGTGGGCCGGAATTTCGCGAAGGACGAAAGCCTGCGGCTCACGATGCAGCCGGGCGCCGGCCGGATCGCGGCCGTGCGGCTCGACGTCGAGAACGCGGACACGGCGGCGCCGATGAAAACGAAGGCCGCCGCCCGCACGGCGCTGCGGATCGCGCTGAGCAAGCGCACGGCCGCCGGCGAGACGCAGAAGCTCGCCGTGAGTTTCGCCGACGCGACCGAGAAGGAAACGCGCTACGACGGCGGCGCGGAGGTGATTGGGATCGCGAGCGGCTGGAAACTTCCCGCAGACACGCTCGGACGCCGCATCACGGGCGTCTGGCTGCTCGAAACACCCGAGAGCTTCGAGGCCGAGGATCAGCTTGTCGTCACCGTCACCGGAGAAGCCGCCTCGTCACTCCAGGTCTTCACGAGCCCGTTTGCGGCGGCCAATCCGCTCGAGATCGCCGCGCCGGCGTGGCGTGACGCCCTTGCGGCAACAGCGCAGAAACGCAGCGGGAAGCAGCACGAGTTGCTGATCGAGACATGGCTGCTCAGCACGGCAGCCGATCGCGCCGCGCTCGCACGCTGCCAGGAATTGATGGCGAAGCTGCGCGATCTTCGCGACGGGCGCGCCTGGTCGATGGTGACGGAGGCGGTCGAGCCGATGGCCCTTCGCATCCTGCCGCGCGGAAACTGGCAGGATGAGACTGGTCCCGTCGTGCTGCCCGCCACGCCGAGTTTCCTGCCGGGAAGAATCGAAAGCACCGCGGAGAAGCGACTGACGCGACTCGACCTGGCGCGCTGGATTGTGTCGCGGGAAAACCCGATCACGGCGCGCACCGTGGTGAACCGGCTTTGGCAGATCTATTTTGGCACCGGGCTGAGCGCGGTACTGGACGATCTCGGGTCGCAGGGCGAACCGCCGTCCCATCCCGAGCTCCTCGAATGGCTGGCCGGCGAATTTCGCGACCACGGCTGGAACCTGCGCCACGTGATCCGGCTGATCGTCACGAGTGCGACTTACCGGCAGAGCAGCAGCCTGCGGCCCGAGCTGCGCGAAATTGATCCGGCGAACCGGCTGCTGGCATCGCAAAACCCGCGGCGGCTCGAGGCGGAGTTCGTGCGCGACAACGCGCTAGCCATCGCGGGCGCGCTCAACCTGAGCGCGATTGGCGGGCCAAGCGTGAAGCCGTATCAGCCACCCGGCTACTATGCCGCCATCCAGTTTCCGAATCGCGATTACATGGCGAGCGAAGGCGACGAGCAGTGGCGGCGCGGCGTCTACATGCACTGGCAGCGCACGTTTCTGCACCCGATGCTGGCCAATTTCGATGCGCCTGGGCGGGATGAATGCGCCGCACAGCGCGTCGTGAGCAACACGCCGCAGCAGGCGCTGACGCTTCTCAACGATCCGACATTCGTCGAGGCCGCGCGTCTCTTCGCCGCCCGGCTGATGGGCAGTGCGACGGCCGATGAGACGCGGATGCGGCGCGCGTATCAAATCGCCCTCGCGCGCGACCCGAATGCACGCGAGCTCGCGTCGCTGCAATCGTTCCTCGCAAAACAGCGGGAGTACTACCGCGCCAATGAAAGCGACGCGGAGAAGCTGCTCGGAATAGGGCTCGCGCCCGCGCCCGCCGGAGATCGTGCCGAGCTCGCGGCGTGGACAAATCTCTGCCGCGTTGTGCTCAATCTCCAGGAAGTCATCACCCGCTACTGACCATGCCCCGTTTTGATCCCGCCGCCCACGCCCTGAGCATCAATCGCCGGGCGTTTCTGACGCAGAGCGCTTACGGGCTCGGCGGCCTGGCGTTCGCGTTGCTCCAGGGAAAACTCGCCGCCGCGACGGCATCCGGTGCGACGCGCCCGGCCGGCTGGAACGGCGTACTGCCACAGGCGCATTTCCCGGTGAAGGCGAAGCGCGTCATTTTCCTCTGCATGGCCGGCGGCCCGTCGCAGCTGGAGACGTTCGACTGGAAGCCGATGCTCAAGCAGCTGCACGGCGAGCCGTTTCCCGAATCGTTCACGCAGGGCCAGCAACTCGCACAGCTCCAGAACACCGTCCTGAAAGCGCGTGGTGCGTTCACGAATTTCAGCAAACACGGGCAAGCCGGGATCGAGATTAGTGATCTCTTTCCGCACCTCGCGACGGTGGCGGACGAGCTGTGCGTGATCCGGTCGATGCAGACCGAGCAGATCAATCACGATACGGCGCATGCGTTCATGAACACCGGTTCGATCATCAAGGGCCGGCCCAGCATGGGCTCGTGGCTGCTCTACGGGCTGGGGGCGGAGACGCAGGATCTGCCGGGCTTCATCGTCCTGAACTCGCAGGGAAAATTCGGGCTTCAGCCCATCTCCGCCCGTCAGTGGTCGAGCGGAGTCCTGCCGAGCCGGTTCCAGGGAATCCAGTTTCAATCGCGCGGCGGTGCGGTCCACTACGTCGGCAACCCGGAAGGCGTTTGCCAGAGCACGCAGCGCCAGGTGGTGGAGGAAATCCAACGGCTGAACGGGTTTCTGGCGGACGAGCAGTATGACCCCGAGATCGCCACCCGAATCGCGCAGTACGAGATGGCGTTCAAGATGCAGGCGAGCGTGCCCGAGCTCACGGATTTCCGGAACGAGCCGCAGGAGATGCTCGATCTTTACGGGATTAAGCAGCCGGGCGACGGCAGCTTTGCCTCGAACTGCCTGCTGGCGCGGCGGCTCGCGGAGCGCGGCGTCCGGATGATCCAGCTCTACCATCGGGCGTGGGATCACCACGGCGAAATCGAGCCGGGGATGAAGGCGGGCGCCAAGGATGTGGATCAGGCGACCGCTGCTCTAATCAAGGATCTCAAGCAGCGCGGCATGCTCGACGACACGCTGATCCTGTGGGGCGGCGAATTCGGCCGGACACCGATGGCGCAGGGCACAGGTCGCGATCACCACATTCTCGCGTTCAGCGTATTCATGGCCGGCGGCGGCGTGAAACCAGGCGTGACCTACGGCGCGACCGACGAACTTGGCTATCGCGCGATCGAGAACGTGGTCAACGTGCATGATCTCCACGCGACGATGCTCGCGCTGATGGGCATCGATCACCGCCGGCTCACGACGAAATTCCAGGGCCTCGACGTCCGGCTCACCGGCATCGCCGGAGAAGTGGTGGAGGAGTTGATTGTGTAGGGCGGAGTGAGAGGGAGAGTGAAGGTGAAGGGGGAAGAGGGAGTAAGGGAGTGAGGGTCGCAATCGCACGAAGGGCCGTGGTCAGGAATGTGAGCGAGACGAATTTCGTTTCCGTAGCTACGAGCGTGAGGGAGTGGGATATGATGCGGGCGGGACGCCCGCGCTCCCAGGCCGCTTGGTCTCCCATGTCTTCCGCGTCTCCCACGTCTTCCCATCTTCCCGTCTTCCCGTCTTCAAAAAGTTCCTTTTACCCCCAGCGAGAAATACACGCCGTATTCGCGGTGCTGGCGTGGTTTCGCGTAATCGGGCGTCTGCGAGCCGTAGCGCAGATTGGAGATGTACTCGTTCGTCACGTTTCGTGCGTTCGCCGTCAGCGCCAGATTCTTCCACATCTGATAATCGACACTGAGGTCGAGCGTGAGCCGCGCCTTCGTGTGGTTGAAGGCGTCCGGCCCAAATTGCGCGAACGCCGCGCCCTTCTGTTCGCCGCGGTAATTCCACTTCGTGACGATCGTCACCGGCTTCCGGCTGAACGTGACGCCCCAGTTCACGTTCTCCGGGATGAAACCCGCGAAGTCCGCCTGCCGGCTGCCCTCGAGCTTCAGCTTGGTCGCGTTCAGGAAAACCGTGAAGTGCCGCCCCCAGCCCCCGAGCGGCTGCAACGAATGCCGCAGGTTGAATTCCGCGCCCGTCACGCGCGCATTGCCCGAGTTGTACTTCGTCGAAAGCTGCCAGCCCACATACTGGCGATCGATGCCGAGGGCGTCCAGGTCCTCGGCCGTCGCGATTCTCACGTCGGAGGCGAAGAAATTGGCGATGTCCTTCACGAATAGACCCGCGCTGATCACGCCGCCCTGATCGGTGTAATACTCCAGCGACAAATCGTAATTGTCCGCGGTCCACGGCCGCAGTCCCGTGTTCCGGATGTCGATCGTCCCGCGAATCACGCTCGGATCGAGGCTCTGCGATTCGTCGAGATCACGCTCGTTGATGACGGAGTTCGGAATGACCTCGTTGAAATCCGGGCGTCCGTACGTTTTCGCATATGCCAGCCGCGCCTGAAAGTTGTCCGTGATGCTGTAGGTCACGTGCAGGCTTGGATAGTAGCCGTGGTAAGAGCGGCTCGCCTCGGAAGCGCGTTCACGGCGCGTAAGCCGCAGTTCCTCCATCGATCCCACCGCGCCGGCCTCGGCCAGTCGAATCCGCTGGCCACGCGCGTCGCGCATGAAGGTTCCATTCGGATTGCGCGCAAACACGGCGCCCGGCTCGTACACCGGCCCCTGCCCTGCGTCCGTTGTGCGCTCGTAACGAACCCCGGTGAGAAGGTTGAGCCGGTTCTTGAACAGCCGCGCCTCCGCCTGCGCATAGAACGCCGACGCCTTTTCGCGGATGTGTTCCGAGTTGGTAATGCGAAACTGCTCCGCGGTGACCGTCTGCGCGGGCGTCATCGTGAACAAACCCGGATTCTCCTGATACGCCTGCCATGCGCGATGCTTTGAAATCCACGGTGGGACCCTGGTGCCAAAATACGAATTTCGATCCGAATACACCTCGTTCTTGAACCGTGCGGCCGAGAAATCCCCGTCGACGCCGTTGTAAGTCCGCACCGGACTGGTGCGCCGGTGGTCGCGTTCCTGCACGCGCTGCAACCCGCCGACCTGGAGCGACGCGGGCACCGGCAGGAATGCGAGCCGGTGCCGTATGTTTAAATCGCCGCCCAAGATGTCATCGCTCACATCGCGGCTCATCGCCGTCGCGGTGTTTAGCCGGTAATTGTTGACGTCGTAGATGTCCATTTCGCGGCCGCTGTTGTCGAACGCCTGGATGATGTTCGGCCGGATGGCGTTGATGTCGTCGAAGACGATCCGGACCGGCGTGGCGAACGTGACGCCGAGGGCGGCGAAATTCCCCTCATCGGTGCTGCGAAACTTGTTCGATGACGCCGAACGGTTGAGCCCGGTCTCCACCCTCCAGGCACCATTGTCGAAGCGGTAGCGGAGGTTTGCCGAGTTCACCGCCTCGTACCGCGTCATGAAATTTCCACTACCCAGCGTGATCGCACCGCGGCCGGTGGCGCCGGAAGTCGAGCGCTCGCTGAACGTCAGCGGAATTCCTCCCGCGGACGCCGCGATGGTGGGCGTGCCGTTCGTGCCGGCGCTCACGTCCAGGCTCTGGTGGCCCCAGAACGCCTCGTAGCGATTGGCCATGAGCCCGAGGCTCAGGACCGAGTTCGGCGTCACGCGCCAGTCCGCCTTCACGCTGAGCGACTCGCGGTGAATGTCCTTGGAGCCGTCGTTCACGCCGTACTGCTGGAAAAACGGCCGCGTGACGGATGCGCCGGTGGCGGTGCCGGCCGCATTGTACGTCAGCGTCGAATGATCCTCCTCGCCGGCGGAGTCCGACATGTTCCCGGTGACGACGATGCCGAAATTCCGATTCACCGGCAGCGTGGTGTCGAAATCGAACCCGGGCAGTATCTTGTAGCGTCTTTCCTCATACGAATGCGGCCGGCGGCGCAGGGTGAGGTTGTCGCCATTGCCGGCGATGTAAGCCCGGTAGCGAAACTGGGCGCGGCTGCGCTCGAACGCGCTCTTGCTGACCATGTTCAACGAACCCGACATCGAATCCGCCGGCGTCGACGGCGTGGGCACCTTCGTCACCTCGATCCGCGACACGTTGTTGATCGCCAGCTGTGAGAACTGGAACGTGCGCGAGGACCCGTTGAAGTTGGCGTTGGCGAGTTGGGCGCCATCGGCCGAGACCACGGTCAGGTTGGTCGCAAACCCGCGCAACGACACCGTGTTGATCTGCGAGTCGTCGTAGTCGCCCGTGACGCCGGGGAGAAACTTCAGGAACTCGCCGACATTGCCCTCGGCCATGTCGCCAAACGAATCCGTCGGCACCACGTTCTTGATGTTCGCCGCGAACCGCTGCTCGTTGATCGCGAGCGAGTCGCCCTCGGTCTGCGGCGAGGTGGAAACGACAAACGAATCGAGCTTCACCACGCCCGGGTCGCTGCCGTAACGCGCGACATTCGTCAGCTGCACATCATGCGTGGCACTGCGACCGGCGGGAACGTCGACCGCGCTTTGGTGCGGATCCAGCCCGGTGTAGAAAACCTCGAGCACGACGGGACCCGATGGCAGATCGGCCAGCCGGTAGGTGCCTGATTCGTCCGTGAACGCGACGCGGTCCGTGCCGCGCACGGTGACGCGCGCATTCGGGAGGAACTGGCCCGTGGCGACATTCTGCACGCGACCGGTGATGCTGCCGGGCTGGACAGCGCGCGCGCCCGGCGTGGCATCGCGATCCGCGGCACGGATCGCAATCGAAGAGGCAGCGGCAGCAACAAAGGCTGCCGCGATGAACGCGGATTTCCGAATCATTTGCTTGGGGTGTTCGTTGGCGCGCCGCGCCGTCCACCCAGACGATGGGGCGCGGGATCGAGGTCGACACTTCATTCTACGGCAGGCGTCGCAACACAAGGGGAAAGGACCAAATGCGACGCAGTCCGGATCGAAAAGCTCACCTGCCATTGAGAAACCTCGTGCGCGACGTGTAGGTTGCGCGCTCGCCGCGCAACAACAGTCCGAGCCGAGTTGCGAGCAACCCGTTCAATGTCGGACGTCACGTCTTCCCGTCGTGGCGTGGCGAGCACGCCACCTACAATTGTGGAACTGCCGCAGGGCGTCATGCGGGCGCGCGAATCTCGCTCCCATTTATCAACGTCGACTTGGCGGCGGGTGCGGCTTACGACTGCGGGCGATAGATTCCCTGATCCAGCCAGCGTATCATGCATCACCAGCGCCGCCCGGCGAAATGAGCGTTCCACCCATCCCGCCGCCTCGCGTCACTGGAGAAAAACCTTCGCCATGAAAACAAATCTCTCCCGCCGCGAATTCCTGCGTGCCGGCGCCGCCGTTTCGGCCGGCACCTTGCTGCTCCCCCGCACCGCTCATGCCGCCGGTTCCGACGTCGTCCGCGTCGCCATGATTGGCTGCGGAAGCCGCGGCACGAAAGACGCGATCGATTGCCTGAAATCCGACCCCGGCGTCGTCATCGTCGCGATGGCCGACATGTTTCAGGACCGGATCAACTCGTCGCTGGCGCAACTGAAGAAGGAGTTCGCCGCCCGCGTGAAGGTGACGCCCGAGACCACTTTTCTCGGCTTCGATGCGTACAAAAAAGTCATGGCGATGCGCGAGGTGGACATCGTGCTGCTGCTGACGCCGCCGGGTTTCCGTCCGCCAATGGTGCGGGCGGCCGTCGAGGCGGGAAAACACATCTTCATGGAGAAGCCGGGCGCGGTGGATCCCGTGGGCATTCGATCGCTCTTTGCATCGTCGGACCTTGCCGATCAGAAGCGGCTCTCGATTGTGGTCGGCACGCAGCAGCGCTGGCAGCCGCATTACCAGGAACTGATGCGGCGGGTTCACGCCGGTGAACTCGGCGACATCGTCGGCGGCCAGGCGTATTGGAACTGGGGCAGTTCGAAATGGCACTGGGAGCCGCGCAAGCCGGGCTGGTCCGACATGGAATGGCAGATCCGCTGCTGGCCGTATTTCACGTGGCTGTCGGGCGATCACATCGTCGAGCAGCACCTGCACAACATGGACGTGATCAACTGGGCCATGGGCACGCATCCGGTTTCCTGCCTCGGGATGGGCGGACGCCAGACGCGCACCGGCCCGGAGTTCGGCCACATCTACGATCACTTCACGGTGGAATATGAATACCCGAATGGCGCCCGCGTCATGAGCATGTGCTCTCAAATCGAGGGTTCCACCCCGCGCGTGGGCGAGCGCGTGCTGTGCGCGAAGGGCGCGACCGTGACCGACCGCTCGATGGGCTACATCCAGGACAGCAAAGGAAAAAAGGTGTACACCTTCGACGGCGCGATCCACAGCGGCGAGGTCGCGCAGTTCGCGAACCTCATTCGCAGCATTCGCGACGGCAAACCAATCAACGAGTGCCGGCGCCTTGCCGAGAGCACGATGACGGTGATCCTCGGACGGATGAGCGCCTACACCGGCCGCGCGTTGAAGTGGGATTGGGCCATGACGGCGTCGACGCTCGATCTCTCGCGACCGAAATACGAACTCGGCAGCCTCGCCGTGGATCCCGTCGCCATTCCGGGCAAGACCGCGCTGATCTGAAGCGGCAATCCGGGATTTCCGGGCGTAATTTGGAATTGGAGACACGGTGCCGTCCAAAGCGCCGAGCGAGGAACGTGCCCAGACGGTGTGAAAAGCCTGTCATTCTGAGCGCCAGCGAGGAATCCAGCAGGATACACGCATGCCATCGCGCTGCTGGATTCTTCGCTACGCTCAGAATGACAGGCAGGGGTGGTATTGAAGAGTTTTCACACCGTCTGTCACGCTCGTAGCCACGGAAGCGCGCGGCCAATCGCCTGGAACGATCGGCCGCGGCGGGGGTGCCGCGGCCCCAGCATGAATGCGGCTTTGGCGTGGCGTCGTGTCCAAAAAGTGGCTGCGGCTTCCAGCCGCAGATGGGTGCGATGATCGCACATCTGCGTCATTGCGGGTCATCCGCTTGCGGGCGCCGCGCATCCGGGTCGGGGTGGCAGCCGGCGTCTGCCGTTCAACAAGCCTACGGCCCTCGCCATGAGACGCCCAAGCAACCAGCGCAACCCCTACAAACCCGACAGCAGCAGGAACCATGCGGCGTGCGCAGGCGTGGACTTCGTGAGCGATGAATCGAACGTCCCGAGATCCTTTTTCGCGAACAGATCGCGCGCCTTCCATTTGCCGCTGAGTCCAACGTCGGCCCCGCGCAGCGTAATCGCCCGCGCCGCCGCCGGATCGCGATTCAACAGCAGCACCGCCACTTTGTTTCCGCCAAGTCGCTTGGCCCAAATTTCGGTGCGGCCGTCGACCTTGATCCGGCGGCCCTGCTCCGTCGGGTCCTGGTTGACCGCGATGCACTCGCGGTTGAGCAGCAGTTCCTTCTCCGCGTTCGTCATCACCCGCGGATCGTTGCCGAGCATCAGCGGCGACGACATCACGCACCAGAGCGCGAAATGCGCCTTCTGCTCCTCATCGGTCAGGCCCTGCTTGCCGGTGACGAGCATGTCGGGATCGTTCCAATAGCCGTGGCCGCCAAACGCCGCCGCCTCGTTGTTCTGTTCCGCAATCGCCATGACGCTGAGATGATTCTCCCGCGGCACCGCGTCGTCGAAACCGGCGCCACCGGGATGAATCCTTGAACGGATGTCGTAGGTTGTCCGCGCCATGTGACCGACATCCGGATACCAGTCGCGGTAGACATAGGCGCTGAGGCTGAAAACGATGTCACGCCCACAATGGGCGAGCCGGTTCGACCACCCCGCGTACGTTGACTTCACCGCCTCCTCCGTCCAGCCCGGCTCGAATTTGCACTTGTCCAGTTTCAGGAAATCAAGCCCCCACTCGACGAATTGCCTGAGATGCGCCTCCTCGTGCCCAAAGCTCCCCACCGCGTCGCCGCCGCAATCGTGGGTGCCCAGCACGACGTGCAGCCCGAACTTCAGTCCTCGGGCATGGGCATAATCCGCCAGCCGTTTCATCCCGCCGGGGAACCGCGTTGGGTGCGACACCAGTTCGCCGTTTTGTCCGAGTTTCGTATCCCGCCATCCGCCATCGACGACGACGTAACGGTAGCCCGCATCCCGCAAACCGTGCGCAACCATCGCGTCGATCGTCTCCTCCACGACCTTCTCCGAAATGTCCTTTTTCCCGTGCCAGTTCCAGCTGTTCCAGCCCATCGGTGGTGACTTGGCCAACCCGGTTGGTAGTGCTGCGAAAACGGATACGCTGGAAAAGGTTGCCATCCAGATGGCGAGAACGGAAAGACGCGTGACATGGGCGAGCGCGCACGACATGGGAGACATGGGAGACGGCAGACCGCCGGTCGCGTCAATCAAGTTCCCGCCGGCAGCGCACCACCCCGCGGCACGGTTCGGCTCATCCGGACCGTCGCCAGCGATTGGTCGCCGAACGCGCGCCCGTTCAGCGTTGTTTCAATCGCGATTCAAGCCACGCCCTTAACCCGGATCGCGTTACCGCCGCGAACCAACTGTCGCCGATGGATGTCGGAAAAGCCGGACCTGGCGGCAGAATTGCCCGTCGCCCACCGGGCGCCAACGTGCCGTCCGCGTCGGCTCACTCGCAGAATCGAACTTCGACGGGCCGTCGTCCCGAACGCCGACGACGGGCCGGCTCTTCCCAGCGCGCGATCGTGGCGTTCAGATAGGCCAGCTGGCGCTCCAGGAAGGCAATGTCGGTCTTGAAGTTCAGCTCGGTGCGTCGGCTCAGCTCCTCCCGCTTTTTCTTCGCCAGCGTGAACCGCCACGCCGGCGAGTTCCGATACTCGCGCAACTTGCGCTCGACGGATTTGATCGCGGCGCGAATGCCCTCGTGTTTGGCGTTCGGCCCAAATTCAATCCGCCGATGCCTCATGATCCGCACGCCGGTTTCGATCAGGACGTACTTGGACTGATTGAGCACAGCCCGGTCGGGGCCGTGCCGGGAACACCGGCTTATCAGGATGCGCTAAAACGGCTGCAGGCGTCACACCAGGTGTATCCGGATGCGGATCACAAGGACGGCTATGTGACCGCGAGAACACTCGCCACGCGCCCGTGTTTCCACGCCAGCAATCTCGATGCGCTGATCGCCGGCACGATCGACGCGAACGATCTCGAACCCAACGCGAAGATCTTCGACCGCTATGTGGCGGCTTTGCCCGTGCTGTTGCGCCCGAAAGCGGAGGCCCTGCGTGCCATTGTCGCGGGACGCGCGGTTCACCACCGGGTCCACGGCGGTGTAATCGCGCACGATCCGGTGCATACGGTGTTCCTCGTCCCCGGCGCAGGTCCGAATCCGGGAATCCCGGGCAATTATCTGCACGGTTCGGTGCTGCAAGGCGCGTCCGGTTCCGAGGCGACGGCGTGGGCCGTTCACCTCCATGATCGGGATGATGGCGCGGCGATATTCGAAACCGCGACGATGGCCGGCGCGATGGCGAAACTTCAGGAAGTGATCGCGTCGGTTCCCTTTCACCTCAGCGAGCTCGAGGCCTTGGGTTTTCGATTGAACTGAAGGAACGTGGCCCGCGAATCACGCGGATGGCGCGGATTCACACCACGCCGGTTTTCCAGCGGCGGTACATTTCCTCGACCTTCGCGCGGGCCCAGGGCGTTTTCCGCAAAAACACCAGGCTCGACCTGATGCTCGGGTCGTAGCGGAAACAACGGACGTCAACGCGCCGGCCGAGTTCCTCCCAACCAAACTCCGTCACGAGTTCGGTGAGCAGCCGCTCGAGCGTGACACCATGAAGCGGATCGTTCGGCATCGTGAGGTCGCGTCAGAAAAACGGCCGCTCATTCATTCGGTCACACCGGCTCCTGCCCCGACCGCTGACCCGGTTGGGCCAGAATTTCGATGTAGACTTGAGCTCCGCCCGTATTCGCCACCTCGTCGATTTTCGGTCCGAGTTCGGGCAGTTGGCACGGCATGGCGTTCGCCGCGTCGGCGCCCGCCCTGCACCTGAACTCCCACTCCGTGAATCCGTCCGGTAGCGGCTTGCGCCGCTCGCGCTTGACGTATTTTCGCACGTCGTTCTTCACCGCTTCGACGACTCGCGCGTCGACCTTGCCGGGGATTTTGAGCGGGAAAGTTTTCTTCATGCGGCGGTGACTATCACGGGCGCTGGCAGCGGAACAGCCCTATTCGAGGTTTTCGCTGCTGCGAAAACCTTCCACTCGCTTGCCAGACAGTGCGAAAAGCCTGCTTTTGAGCGCCAGCGAAGAATGACTCGCAGGGGTGGTGCGGATGACCTTTCACACCGTCGGTACCGCTCGTGGCTACAACGGCGCTCCGCTCACGTCGCGAGGTTCGCGATCGATTTCAGATACCCGCCGTACATCTTGACCACCGCGAGTGCCACCGCGCCGGCGACAAACGCGAACATCAGCGCGGGATAAAACAGCGTCGCCGCGGTCAGCGAACGATTCGCTCGCTCCTGGTACTGCCGCGCGAGTCGCAGGAGATTCTGATCCAGTTGCCCCGTGGTTTCACCGGTGTGGTAGAGCGCGACAAAATCCGCGGGAAAACATGGCCAGCGCGCCAGACTGGTTCCCGGCTTCTCGCCCCTCTCGATCACGGGTCCCATGGACTGCGCCGCGGTTTTCAGCTCGGGGAGAGTCGCGGTCGATCCGGCGACCGACCACGCGCGGCCAACCAGCATGCCGGTTTCGAGAAAGTTGCCCAACGTGAAGGAAAAATCGGCGAGCGCCTGCGCCCGAATGTATCCGCCGACAAACGGAAGTGTTCGCCCGACTCGCAACAGCCAGGGATTTCGACGCCGGCCAAGAACCATCAGCAGCGCAATCGCGGCCCACAGCGGCAGCAGCAGCGAGGCAAGCGCCCGCGCGTACGCGAGCGCGTCCCACGTCAGACCTTTTTCCCAATCGATCATCCTCATTACCGGAAGCAGCACCAACCCGAGGTGCAGGATCGCGATGGGATAACCACACGCGAGCAATAGCCGGAGTTTCGCGGTGCCGAGTTCGGCGTGGCGCGTGGAGAGGCGGTTCAGAATATGCGGCATCCGCCCGGCCTCAGCGGCAGCGCACACGACCTGCCGGTCCGATAACGGCAGCCATCGTTCGCCCAGCGAGAATGCCTGCTCGATCGATCCGCCACGTTCGATTTCCTGCGCCATCGTTTCCAGCCCGGCGGGCGGCATTCCCGTCCCGCGCGATGAACGCAATGCGTCCGCCAGCGGCAGACCGGCTTCGAGCTGCTGCGCGAGTTGGTGATACCAGGCGGAAAGTTTTTTGTGACCGAGCGGCACGGAAGCAGGAGACAGGGGACAGACGACAGGTGACAGGGGACAGGGGACAGGGGACAGGGGACAGGAGACAGCCCTGACGGGAGGCGGGCGACGGTTGACAGGAGACAGCGGACGGAGTCGAAGACCGAGCTTTTTTCAAGCTGGCGGCCGACTGAGTCTGCAGACCTGGCCGCACTGCGCTCCACTTCGACGATTTCGGAGGTGGACGCACTTTACCGCGTTGAGAGAAATGCGGGCTAGCACCCGGACGGATCCATCACCCAAATGGCGATGCGGGGCCGATGCGTCTCCCGCCCAATCCAGAACAAAACATGCAGCTCGTCATTCGTGCCGTCGCCCTGGGTGCCGGTTGTGTCGTTCTCGCCGCGCCTGGAGCCGGCCCGTTGCGCGCTGCGACGGAGCCGGAGCCGTTGTGGGCTTACGGGTTCCTCACGCCGCCGGCGCCCGGCGACAAGGCCAAGCCCCAGGCGCCGCCCTCGCGGAAATTGCGTCCGAAAGAAGATGCCAGCGAGCAAACCCGGCCGAGACGCGTCGAGGGCAGCGCGGCGAGTTATTCGCGGCTGGAAATTCGCGACCTGGGGAATGTCATCGACTGGTTTCCCGGCGATCACCCGCCGATGTCTCCAATAATCAAGCACGGGCCGGCGAGTCTCGGCGAAGCGGCCCGCGGCTGCGGCTCTTGTCACCTCCCGAACGGAAAGGGCCGGCCGGAAAACGCGCCCGTGATCGGTCTGCCGGTGTCGTATTTCATCCGGCAAATGGAGGATTTTCGGAACGAGGTTCGCGTCTCCGCCGATCCGAGGAAGCCGAATACGCCGACGATGCATTTGCTGGCGAAGGCGATGACCGACGAAGAAGTGAAAGAGTCCGCCGAATATTTCGCAGCGATGCGCTGGACGCCGTGGATGCGCGTGATCGAGACCGAGTTCGTGCCCAAGACGCGGATCGTGGGCAACCTTTTCCTCCCGCTCGGGAAGGAGCGGACCGAGCCCATCGCCGGCCGAATCATCGAGGTACCGGAAGACGAGGAACAGTCCGAGGTGCTGCGCAATCCGCGTTCGGGTTTCATCGCCTACGTGCCGGTCGGCAGCGTGAAGCAAGGTGAAAACCTGGTGACCACCGGCGGGATGACCGTCGCCGACGGGAAAATCGTGCCCGGAAAAACCGTGGCGTGCGCCACCTGCCATGGGCCGGACTTGATGGGCCTGGCGGACGTGCCTGGCATTGCCGGCCGCTCGCCCAGTTACCTGGTGCGACAGATGTACGATATGCAGCAAGGCGCCCGCAGAGGCGCGTCCGCCCCCCTGATGAAGCCGGTCGTCGACAAACTCACGGGCGAGGATTTCGTCGCGATCGCGGCGTACGTGACGTCGCTCGTGCCGCCGCCGACGCACTGACACCGGCTCACGGGACGAAGCCGGATCGATTCAGTGGACAACCGCGAATGAACGCGAATGGACGCAAATTCCAGAGGACGACGAGGAGGATTGCCCAAGTGAAATCGTGTTCACCGTTTGGTGGATCGTTTCCATGCTCCCAAAAAATGCCGCCCCGTATTCGCGTGAATTGGCGTCTATTCGCGGTTGAACTGAATTGTTCCGGGTGAGCGCTCCGGGCTTGCGGAGTGACGAGTCCACGAAACGGCTTGGTTCCGCTCACTTTGGGAGCGCGGGGTTTCTGATCCGCATTGCAGTTGGTCGCACTGCAACCCCGCGGTCCCCCGGAAACACGAAAGGCCGCCCGTTAAACGGGCGGCCCTTTGTGACCTAACACCAAGCAAACCGTAAGAACTACAAACATTCACCGTCTTACCAGGACGGTGCTGACTACGCGGAGTAGGACGAGGTACTTGGCGAAATGCTCAAAATTTTTAGAAAAAAGTTTTCGGAGATTATACTGATCGTCCAAGTGCCAGTTGGAAAAGCACTAAGAGCGTGAATTCGGATCACCGGCAGGATGCCGGTGCCACTTCAAATCACGGGCAACACGGCGGATTCCGTCCGCAGATTTTATTTCGGAGCGTGTCCGCCGGCCCGATTCAGTCATTGCGGGCGGGACGTCCGCGCTCCCCAGGCAAGCGAAGCCGCCATCCATCACACCTTTCACGCAATCGCGTGGCCGATGGCGCCGCCCCATTCACTTTTCATTCCATCGTCAGATTTCGCCAAAGCGCGTTGCCGGCGGTGCGATTCGGCACCAGCACGCGTTGGAAAAGTCGCAGCGTCGTCTCGCGTCCGGCGAAAGCCTTCAAGTCCACCGAAAATCTCTGCCATTTGCGCGCTCCAGCGTCGCCGACAATCACGTGCTTCTCGAGCAGCGTGTTGTCGGCATAAACGTTCAGCTCCCAGGCGCGGCTCGGTTCGCTGCCGGCTTCGAACGCGAGCGTCGGCGCGGACCCGAGTTTGAGCCTGCGGATGAGCACGCAGCCGCGGACTTCATCCCGCGGATAGGTGGCGAGGACGTCGCCCTGGAGGTGGGTGATCCCGCGAATACCACCCATGCCGCCGCCCGCACCGCCGCAACCCGCACGCTCGAGCGTCCAAGCCGGATTCCAATACTGCATGAGATCCGCCAGCACGAAGCGCTCGGCCGGCTGCGTAACGATCGTCTGCCGCGGGATCGTGAATCGTTCACCGGTAAGCCGCGCGCCTTCGGCCCGCAGAATTTTTTCGCCGATCGCGGCCGTGCGGCGCGCCAGCCCGCTGATCGGTTCGTCCACCGGCGTGGGAAACTCCTTCACCGTGCCCATGCCGCTCCCAACCATGCGATCGCCGAGTTGCGCCACGCGGTCGGCCGGGAGCGCCTTCATCCCGTGCATCGCGCCGATCACGGCCGCGGCGTTGGCGGCGTTGCAGTCGGCGTCGGTGAAATCGGCCGCGCCAGCAATCAGGTTGACCGTCGGCCAGAATTCGCCCCGGCCGAACCAAAGTCCCGCCGCCACGATGCCACCGTTCGAGACGGCGTTATTGGTCGCTGGATACTCGATGTGCCAGCGATCCTCGACGGCGGCGACGATTTCCCGAAACGACCGGCCGGCATCCGCCCACGTCACCACGAGCTCGATCGACTGCCGGTAGGGTGAACTTGGATGCAGGATGTTCACCGCCTGACGGACGATGGCGCGCACGTCCTTTTCGCGAAAGGCGAGGCTCACCATGGCGGCGGTGAATACCGCGCCGTCGGTGCCCTCCGCGAAACCGTTCACGTGTCCAAATTCGCGCGCCATCCGGCCGGCGACGTTTGGCAGGCCCGGCGCGAGCGCGCCATAAACGTCCGCACTGAACTGCGGCCCAAGGGTGAACCATAGCTTGTTGTAGCGCGGGTGCCCGCAATCGGGCGCCTTGATGCCTTTGGCGAGATTGAGCCGCGCCTGTTCGCTCGAGCCCCACGAGCCACAGCCGTTCGCCAGCCACTGCTGCCCCAGCTGCTCCACCGTCAACCCGATGCCGTGTTGCTCGAACGCGCGAACTGCGGCCATCTCGTAATACCAGTCGTCGTCGACCGGTGCGAAGGTCGCCGGCTGGCCGCGCCACATCATGGGCAACGTCTCGAGCGGCAGCACGGACGCGGTTTTGTGCTCATAGGGCATCGCGACCAGGACGGCGATGATCTGCCCGGTCCAGATCGCCTGCACCCGATCAACGTAGTCGGCACGCGAGAGTTCGAGTTGCGCGCGGACCGGAAACGCGGCGAGCGCGACCAGGAGGATCGACAGGACGAACCGGTTCATGACGCTAGAAGCGTCACACCCGGCGAAGCGCGTCAAGATCACGGCGGGAGTTTCGATCTCGTTCGGTCCGATCTTGGGCTGAACGGGCACGTTGCTCTGGAATCAGCCTTCTGTTTTTCGCCGGCCCGTGCTACCCGTCGGCCTATGAGCAAACTTCTTCTCGCCCTGATTACCCTCGGGATGGTTTCGCTCCATGCCGCCGACTCGTTGAAGCGCTATCTCTACATGAGCACGCCCGATGCGTCGCAGAAAGGCGGTTCCGGGATGGGCGTGCTCGTGTTCGACATCGACGACGGCCACCGGCTCGCCCGCCGGATCGACATTCCCTTCAAGGAGGGGCTGCGGGGTTTCTGCGTCAGTCTCGTCCGGCACACCGCTTATTTCACGACGACCAGCGGCCGGCTCGGCGCGTTCGATCTCGAGACCGAGAAAATCATCTGGCAGCGCCAGTATGATCGCGGCTGCGATCGCGCGTGCATCACGCCGGACGGCAAGAAACTCTACGTTCCCACCGGCTGGTGGTGGAAGGAGCCGGAGGGCGGCTTCCTGGTGGTGGATGCGGATAATGGAGACATCCTCAAGCGTATCGCGGTCGGCCCGCAGGCACACAACAGCATCGCGAGCCTCGACGGAAAATTCGTGTATCTCGGCACGCAGGCGCGACTCACCGTGGTCCGGCCAACTGATGACGCGATCGTGCTCAACGTCGCCGGCGTCGGCGAAAGCCAGGTGTCGCCGTTCACCGTCGATAGCCGCAACCGTTTCGCGTACGTCTGCCTCTACCAACACGTGGGCTTCGACATCGTCGACTTGCAGACGGGGAAAGTACCGCATCGCGTTTTCGTCGGACCCGAACCCATCGCGCGCCGCACCCATGGGATTGGTTTCACGCCGGACGAAAAGGAGCTCTGGATTTCCGATCAGGCGGGCAAGAAACTTTTCATTTTCGACTCCACGCAGATGCCGCCGAAGGAGACGGGCAGCATCGATCTCTCCCAAGGCGGCCACGGCTGGGTGACGTTCAGCCTCGATGGCCGTTATGCCTGGTGTCACACACCCGACGTAATCGACGCGCGCACGCGCAAAATCGTGACGACGTTGAAGGACGAAAACGGCGCGCCGGTCTGCGGTTCGAAGTTCTTCGAAGTCCACTTCCGCGGCGGCAAGGTCGTGACGGTCGGGAATGAATTTGGGCTCGGCCGGGCAAGTGTCGCCCGCCGCTGACCCGATCAGATTAAACCACAATCGATCTCGTTCAGCGCTGATTTGAACAGAAGCAAACAAAGAGAACGAAGAGCGCCGCGTTTTCTCGGCCCTTGGTTCCCTTCGTTGCCTCCGCGGCGAGCAAAAGGAAGCACGTATCCACACCGATGTAGGTCGCCGCATGCCGCTCACCACCGGATTTTTTTCGCCCAAGCGGCGACGTCGCGTGAGGTCCAGCAGTCGATGAGCGGCGCGGCGCTGCCGAAAGCAAGGAGCTCGTCGGCCCGGCGCCAGTCGTCGAGATTGATCACCTGGTTCGCGGCAAACACGGGCGCGATCCGGCAGTAATTATCCTTCAGGATGTGCCGGCACTGGAAATCGGCGATGCCCATGCTCGCGTCCATGAGCAGGCTGATAAGAGGCTTGGCCCAGGCGACAAATCCCCAATCGAGTGTGGAGCCTTTCACGAACGCGAGGTTCCGGCCGGTGCCAATCGAAATCAGCCGCACGTCCTTGAACTTCGGGGCGGTCTGCCGGTTGCGCATATCCTGCGTCTGCACCAGCGCGGCGAGGCTCGGATTATTGGCGACGACACCGCCGTCAATGAAGCCGGCATGGGTGGGAAAATAGGTCGGCGCCGCGCTGGTGTGCAGCGCGATATCCACGACGAATTCGCTACCATCGCTGTCGTTGCCGGGAAAGTTGTGGAAAAACTTCGGCGACCACGTGCGCTTGGCGGGATTGGGATCCTCATTGTCGAGGTCGAATGCCGGCACCACGACGCGCTGCTGAAGATCGCGCAGCCGCAGATCGCCAAAAATCGCCTTGAGCAGCCGCTCCAGGTTCTTCTGGTCGTAATCGGCACCGGTCGCCCCGCCGAGATCGCGCAGGTCGTCGAGCCACGAGTCGTCGAAGATTTCTTTGCCGTTGTCGCGGTACAGGTTGATCAACTCGTCCACCGTCTTGCCGGCGGCGAGTCCGAGCGCGATGATGCCGCCAGTCGAGGTGCCGGCGAGCAACTGCGTGTTGGCGACGAATCGCGGAACCCCGGCCTCGAGCCGCTTGAGCAGCGCGAGCGTCACGAGTCCACGGATACCACCACCGTCAAAGGATAGGATGCGATACATGGGGAAGACGGGAAGACTTGGAAGACGCGGGAGACACGGAAGACAGGGGAAGACGCGGAAGACTTGGAAGACGGGAGAGACTTGGGAGACGGGGAAGGGGTCGGCGGCAATTTGGAGATCAACGCGACCGGGTGGAAGACCCGAGATTACCGGAATTCCGGTAGTCCTTCGTATTGGCACCAGCGCGCGGCACATGCCTTTGCACCTCTCGATGTGACCACTGACATCTGACTACTGACATCCGTCGTCTGGCCTCTGACCTCTGACCTCTGACATCTGACATCTGACCTCTGACATCTGACATCTGACCTCTGACCTCTGGCCTCTGGCTTCCACCCGCCAGTTGCAGCCGGACAGATTGCGGACATGAATGGCTGCGATTTCACTCCCTTTCCTCTGCCGCCCATGGAGCCTGACATCCCTTTCTTTCAGATCTCGCTCAACCTGCCGCATGCGGGTCGGATCGTGCATCGAATTGCGCGGCTGCTGCCATCGCGGGAGAAAAACGGTCATGGCGAGGAAGCGGACGGCGCGCTCAAGGTGGCGGTCGCTTTGGTTGAGCTCCTCAATCCGTTTCTCGAGCTCGATGAAAACCCGCCGGGCGAAATTGGCCGGCAGGTGGCCGAGCGCGCGGCGGCGCTCGGCCGCAAGCTGGTCGATCACATCGAACGCGGCGGTTTTGGCGGCGACCGGCTGGGTCAGTGTGTGCGCAATCTTTTCGAGTGCCTCGAACTCGGCCGCGAGGGCGCCATCAACTCACTGCGCGCCGGAGAGAACCCCGCTTCGGTGCAAAGACCGATTTGAGCGCGATCCCTCCGACGCGATGGTCAGCGCCTCGCGCACATCGCAGCACACGTTCATTCATTCGCAGCCGTCGGTCGAACTCCGATCAAGCGGCTCGAAGTGCCTGCAAAGTGGCTGCGGCATCCTGCCGCAGATTCGAACCTGAGTGTCGATCGGAATTTCAGTTCCGATCTGCGGCGAGGATGCCGCAGCCACTTCCAAGCCGGCGCGCAGCCACACTGCCGCCACTTCACTGCCGATTTCAGCTACGCTAGCCGGCGGCGGACGAGCACGCTCGACACCATCACCTGCACGACATCACCGAGCTGGTTGCTCGTCGTGGTTCGAATCTTCACCACGCCAAACCCGGGCTTCGACTCGGAGGCGCGCATCCCGGCGATCTCGACCGTCGCGGACAGCGTGTCGCCCGGTCGCACCGGTTTCGGCCAGCGCAGCGAATCCACGCCCAGCCCGATCACGCCGGTCCCGAACTTGAATTCGCTCTTCACCATCAGACGCATCGTCAGCGACGCCGTCAGCCAGCCGCTTGCCACCAATCCGCCGAAGATGCTTTTTTCCGCCGCCGCGCTGTCGAGGTGGAATGGCTGGGGATCGTAGCGCGCCGCGAACGACTTGATTTCATCGGCGGTCACGGCGATTGACCCGGAGTTGTAGACCTGCCCGGGCACCAGCTGCTCGTAATACATTTCGCCGTCGGTCCTGTCGGCTGCGTTCATCGGCATGTTCAAAACGAATTCCGCCGCGCGCCGCACTGAAAAACCGCGGCACTTCAAAACAGGATCGCAACCGGACGCGAGTTCGGTCGGACTGACAGAGCGCCTCGAGGCTCCGCGACCACGGTGCTGGCGCACCTGACCCACCATGAACTCGCTCCCGCTTCGCCACGGCATCCTGTTCGCCGCGCTCCTCGTGTTCACCGGCCTCACCCGTGCCCAGACTCCCTCCGCCGGCATGGGCGGCATTACCGGCCGAATCTTCAATCCCGCCACCGGCGAATATGTGCGCAACGCCGAGGTCCGCATCGACGGCACCGCGCAGGTCGCGGTGTCGGAGGATGGCGGATACTACCGGTTGACCAGCGTGCCTGCGGGCGACGTGACACTTGTCGCCAGTTATCTTGGCTACGAAAGCGTCACCGCCCGCGTGACGATCAATCCCGGCGCAACGACCACGCGGGACTTCGAGCTCGCCGGAGCCGGCGCGCGCCCGGCCGCGGGCGAGGTCGTGACGCTCGGCGCGTTCCTGGTCGAGGCCGAGCAGGAAGGCCAGGCCAAGGCGATTTCGGAGCAGCGGCAGGCGATGAACGTCAAGACGGTCGTCGCGTCAGACAATTTTGGCGACATCGCCGAGGGCAACATCGGCGAGTTCCTGAAATTCATGCCGGGCATCACGCTCGATTACGTCGAGACCGACACGCGCGCGGCGCGGATGGGCGGCATGGAACCGCGTTATGGCAACGTCACTCTCGACGGCGGCACGCTCGCGAACAGCACCGCGACGGGATTCGGCGGCGACACGCGGCAGTTCGAATTCGAAGCTGTCACGATCAACAACATCGAGTCGATCGAAGTCTACAAGACGCTCAGCGCCGACATGCCGGCCGATGCCCCCGCGGGCTCAATCAACCTGCGCAGCAAGAGCGCGCTCGACCGAAAGGGCGCGCGCTTCAACACCATGCTCGGCGCCATCGGCAACGAGTATGAGTTCACGGTCCACCGGACGCCGCGGCACGACGACTCCGCTCATGCCAAGATCCGGCCGACCGCCACGTTCGACTATTCGAATGCATTTTTCGGCCAGAAGCTGGGCATCGCGGTGAACGGACTTTTCACGAATGTGTTCAAGCCGCAGTTCCGCGTCACCAACACGCATGACTACACCTCGGCGCAGGCGAACAACGCGGGCACGCCGCTGATCAACCTCATCAACTACAAGGACGGCCCGAAGATGACGGACAAATCATCCGGGGGGTTGAAGCTGGACTACCAGCCCTTCACATCGCTGCGGCTCTCGCTCGCCTCGAGTTACACGTATTTCAAGGACGAGATCGCCAACCGCAACCTGGGGTTCCGCGTCAGCGCGGCGAACATCGCCCCGGGCTCGACCCTGTCACGCATCGTCGCGCTGCCGACGGCGAATGCAAACACCCGGCTCGAGCACACGAACGTCCACTCCGGCCGGAAATTCGACACGACGAACCTGTCGTTGGGTTTCACTTACAAGCAGGGCCGGCTGACGGCGGACGGGCTCGCCAGCTACTCGCGCTCACGCGCCCAGAACGGCGCCGACCACATCGGCGCGGTCGATCAGGCGAACCTCTGGCTCACGCGCACCGGCTGGATCGCGGAGCGGCCGGGCGTCGCTTCGCCCTCGTGGAACCTCACCCAGACGCCGGGACTCGATGGCGTGCTGCGCGACTGGTATAACCTCGACAACTTCGGCCGCAACGATCCGACCCCGGGCAACATCGTACTGATGCGGCAGCGGGGAAAGACCGAGCAATACGTCGGCCAGATCAACGCGCGGTATGCCATGGCGTGGGAGCGGCCGACGTTCTTCAAGGCCGGCATGTACGATCAGGTGACGACGCGGCGGAAGGAAAACGTGAAGCAGTTCACCGCCACGTATGTCGGGCCGGATAACAACCAGCTCAATGCGCCGCTGCCGGTCTCGATCGCGGATTTCCGGATCGCGGAGCCGTGGGGCAGCAACATCGGCCGGCTGCCCGTGCCGGACAAGGCGGCGATGCGCGGGCGGTTGATCGATCATCCCACGTGGTTCACGCAGACGGAGGCGCAGCGCGCCGCAAACCTCGATTCGCTGCTCGGCAGCCCGCAGAGCAACCAGGAGCAGATTCGTGCCGCCTATGTGATGCAAAACACGCGGTCGGGTGCGTGGCAGTGGCAGGGCGGCCTGCGGTACGAGGAGACGAGCACGCGCAGCCGCGTGAAATCGCCGCTCCCGATTTCGCGCAACCGGTTCGCCAACGTGACCGTGAACCCCAACACCGGCGTGCGGACCTACACCGCGGCGCAGACGGCACCGTACATCGAGGAGAAATGGTCGCGCGGGTTCTCGACCGACTACGGCGATTATCACGACGTGCTCGCGAGTGCCGCGGCGAAATACACCGCGACGAAGAACCTGAATTTCAAGTTCGGCTACCACGAGGCGATCAAGCGGCCGCCGCTGAACAACATCGCGGGACAGTGGAGCATCAACGCCGCGGATACGATCATCACGATCCCGAATCCGGACCTGACGCCGGAGCGTTCGCGGAAGTTTTCCGCGCTGGCGGAGTATTTCATCCATCCCGCCGGCACCGTGAGCGTGCACGTGTTCCAGACCTCGATGAAAGGGGCGGTTGACCGGAGCGAACCGATGCCGGCTTCCGCACTCGGGCTGGGCGACGACCCGGTGTATGGCTTTTATGAATTCATCACGTTCGAGAACGTGCCGGGGACGCGGAAGATCAAGGGGATCGAGCTCAGCTACTCGCAGCAGCTGACGTTTTTGAAAGGCGAGGTGTTCCGGGGCGCGAGCGTGTTTGGCAGCTATTCGCGGTTCACCTCGACGCCGAAGCCGGGCGGGTTCGTGCCGCAAAACGCGGCCGCCGGCGTGAGCTGGCGGTTCCGCCGGTTCAACGCGAACCTCTCGGGTACGTGGACGGACGAGTTCATCACGGGCGCAAATTACGTTTCGGCCAACTCGCGTTATTTCCCCGGCGAACCCGAGTATCTCGCTGACCGATTCATCTTCGATTTTGGAGCGGGTTATCGCGTGGGCCGGCACACGACGGTTTTCGTGTCGGGGCGGAACATCGCGAACTCCGGCAAAACGTGGTTCTACAAGGCCGATGGCCGGATTCGGCAGATGGAGCGTTACGGCGGCCAGTGGACCCTGGGCGTAAAGGGGGGTTATTGAAGAACCCTGCCGTAATTCAATTGCTGCCCTGCTCCCTTCTCCCTTCTCCCTGCTCCCTTCTCCGCGGCGCATCTATCCGCCAACAGGATCAGTCCGCGGTCGCCGCGCCGCACTTGTGCGTTGCCACTTCAGGGCGGTCGTCTACTCGTGGCACCAGTCGAGGCCCCTTTACGACTCGCGGACGAATGCCTCCTTCGCCCGCCAACCGCCATCGCTGCCATGAGACCGTTACTCTGCTGTCATCCCTTTGCCCTTGTCGCCACTTTGACCCTGCTCGGTGGCTGCGCTCGTTCCGCCAGCGACACGAAACCGATCGCGGCAAACACCGCGTCCGCCGCGAAACCCGCTGCGGCGGGTGGCGGCGCGAATGCGGGCACCGCAGCCGCGCCGGTGCCTCGCGCCACGCACAAGTTCGCCACGCAAACCCTGTCGGTGCCGGAGGGGTTCACCGTCGAACTCGTCGCCGGCCCGCCGCTGGTGAACCGGCCCATCTCGATCGCGTTCGACGAGCGCGGCCGGCTCTACGCCACCGACTCATCGGGACTCAGTGACAAGTCCGACAAGCAATTCGCTTTGAAGCCGCACCGGATTGTCCGGCTCGAGGACACGGATGGCGACGGCCGCTTCGAAAAATCCACGGTGTTCGCGGAGAAAATGATGTTTCCCCAGGGCGCGCTGTTCTACGAGGGGTCGCTGTATGTCGCGGCGCCGCCGCACATCTGGAAAATCACGGACGACAACGACGACGGCGTCTCGGATCGCCGCGAGGTCTGGTACGACGGTAAGACGCTCACCGGTTGCGCCAACGACGTGCACGGCCCCTACCTCGGGCCCGATGGCTGGATGTACTGGACCAAGGGAGCGTTCGCCGAGCAGCGACACACGCTGCCGAACGGAAAGACGATGGTCACGCGCGCCGCGCATATCTTCCGCTCGCGACCCGACGGCACCGGCGAGGAACCCGTGCTGACGGGCGGGATGGATAATCCCGTCGGTGTCACGTTCACATCGACGGGCGAGCGGTTCCTGAACGGGACGTTTTTTCAACTCGGAGTCGCCGGCAAGCGCGACGGGATCATCCATTCGATCTACGGCGGCCTCTACGGCAAGGAGCAGCCCGCGCTCGCGGGTCACGTGCGCACGGGCGACCTGATGCCGATCATGACGCACATGGGTGCGGCCGCGCCCTGCGGCTCGCTCGCGTATCGGTCGCGCGGATTCGGCGACGGCTTCACCGACAACCTGTTCATCTGCTACTTCAACCTGCGCAAGATCGGCCGCCATGAACTCGTGCCGGACGGGGCCACGTTCACGACGCGCGACACCGACTTCGTGACCTCCGATAGCCAGGACTTCCGGCCCACGGACGTACTGGAGGATGCCGATGGCAGCCTGCTCATCGTCGACACGGGTGGCTGGTACAAGATCTGTTGTCCGACCTCTCAAATGTCCAAGCCGGACGTGCTCGGCGGCATTTATCGGATCCGCAAAAACGGCGCGGGGAAAGCGGAAGATCCGCGTGGTCTGAAATTGCCGTGGGCGACGATGTCGCCGGTCGACCTCGCGAAACTGCTCGGCGACGAACGCGCGGACATCCGCGATCGCGCCATTCACCTGCTCGGCCGGAAAGGCGAGCCGGTCGTGGCCACACTCGCCGACATCGCGGTGAAGGGAGCTTCGGCCGGCATCCGCCGCAACGCGCTCTGGGCGCTCTCGCGGATCGATGCACCGGCGGCCCGAGCGGCCGTGCGGCCCGCGCTGAACGATCGCGATCCGTCGGTGGTCCACACGGCCGTGCATGTGACGAGCCTGTGGCGCGATTCCGGCGCCGTGGAGGCGCTCGGGCGGCTCGCGGCCGGCAGCGATCCGGCACTGACCCGCCGCGCCGCGGAGGCGCTTGGTCGAATCGGTGATGCGCGCGGCGTCAAGCCGCTGCTCGCCGCCACGCGGAAGCTGGGGGACACGAAAACGACTCCCGTGGGCGCGCCGGCGGCGGCGGCAGATCGGATTCTCGAGCATTCACTGATATATGCGCTGATCGAAATCGGCCGGCCGGATGAGTTGCACGCACAACTGGCGAACGCGACGGTGCGCGTGGCGCGCGCCGCAATGGTCGCGCTCGATCAGATGGAAGGCGGCGGGCTCAAACCCGAGCACGTGCTGCGCTGGCTCGACTCCTCCACCGCGATGCTGAAGCAGACCGCGACATGGATCGTGGGCAACCATTCGGAATGGGGCGGCGCCCTGACGAGTTACTATCGCGAGCGATTGCCGAAGGCCGCGGGCGACCCGGAGCGCGCGGAGTTGCAGGCGACGCTGGCGCAGCTGGCAAAGTCGCCCGCGATCCAGGACCTGCTCGCGTCGGTCGCGGCCGACGCGAAGACTGCCCCGGAGCCGCGACTGCTCGCGCTGCGGGCAATGGCGACATCCGGATTGAAGGCAACGCCCGCCCGCTGGCTTACGGATTTGCCGGCACTGCTCGCGAGTGGCGATGGCACGATCATGCGGCAGGCCGTCGCCACCGTGAAGGTCCTGCCGATGCCTAAGGGCGGAAATGCGGCGCTGTCGGCCGCACTCGCGCGCGTGGGCCGCGACTCGACCATGCCGGCCGATGTGCGGCTCGACGCGATGATGACCGCTGCGCCCGCAGCTCTGGCGCCGATCGATCCGCCGCTGTTCGATTTTCTCTGCGCCCATCTCGATGCGAAGCAGCCAATGCTCGTGCGGCAGGCGGCGGCCACCGTGCTCGGAAAGGCACCCCTGTCCGGCCCGCAACGACTCGTGCTCGCGGAGCAGGTCAAAACCGTGGGACCGCTCGAGGCGCCGAAGCTGCTGCCGGCATTTGAGAAGTCGCCGAATGAGGAAATCGGACTGAAACTCGTCGCATCGTTGAAGGACTCTCCCGCGCTAGCGGGCCTGCGCGGCAACACGCTGAAGCCGATTTTCGCGCGCTACCCCGCCTCGGTGCAAAAACAGGGCGACGAGCTCCTCACCCGGCTGAACGCCGATGCGGCCGGGCAAAACGCGCGCGTCGACGAACTGCTCCCGCTCGTGAGCCACGGCGACATCCGTCGCGGGCAGGCGTTGTTCAACAGTGAAAAAACGGCGTGCGCGCTTTGCCACACGATTGGTTACCTCGGTGGCAGGCTGGGGCCGGACCTGACCAGCATCGGCCAGATCCGCAACGAGCGCGAACTGCTCGAAGCCGTCCTGTTCCCCAGCGCGACGTTTATTCGTGGATACGAGCCGTTCGCGATCACGACGAGGGCCGGTGAGTCGTTCACCGGCATCATCAAGAAGGACACGGCGGAAGAGGTCATCCTCGCGACCGGACCGCAAATTGAGCAGCGGATCGCGCGCGCTGACATCGCCGAATTTCAGCCCGGCACGGTGTCACCCATGCCGCCCGGAATGGATGTGGTCCTGACGAAGGAGGAACTCGCCGACCTGGTGGCGTTCCTCAAAGCCCGCCAACGCTAGACTCCCTGAACTCCCAAACTCGTTGTGAACAGGTCAAGCTTGCCCGCCTTCGGCGGCGCCGTAGGCGGCCAGGGTTTTTCAAACCCATGCGACCACGGATGACACCGATAAACACGGATAAAACCAATTCGCATCCGTGTTCATCCGTGCGATCCGTGGTTGAATTGGCCTGAGGCCGCGCCGCGCTGGTCTTCAGTCGGTTCATGTCCGTATGTCCGGGAAATCTCATGACCGTTTCAGACCTCGGCAAACGCCAGGCCCAGTTGCCGGGCCATGAGCGCAACCGGCCGCCGCTGATCGCCCGTCGCCAGGTAGATATGATGACCGCCGCCGGCGTAGGCGTATCGCTCGAGGAAGTTCTCCAGCGGCAGCCGCGGCTTGATTCTGAAATGGGGCATCGCGAATTCGACCTTGAGCGGAAACCGCACGATGTCCGCCTGCGCCACGACGAAACGGAAACCGCGCTCCGCATCGCGCGCGAGGTTGACCAGCGTGACTTCACGCTCGCCGAGTTCCGCCAGGTGATAAACCGAAACCCGATCGCTTAGCGCCGGCTTCTTCTGCGCGAGCACGGGCTGCACGCCGGGCCGGGCAAAGCGCGGATCGGACTCGCCCATGTGCGCCATGAAGAGGGTGCCGCCCCACCAGTCGGGACAGAACATCTCCGAGAAGAAAGCCTCACCGGACAGGAAATTCAGCGGCCGACCCAGCAACGCGGTCAGCACATCTCCCTCCCCCGCGTATCCGATTCCATCCGACAGAAGCCGCGAACAGGCGTAGAACGGCGTGGCGATCCCGCGTCGCACGTGCTGGAAGTTCATGCTGTAACCGCTCAAGCCGTCGGCGGCGATGATGGCCGAGAGCGCCAGGTAATCCCGCACCGCGGCGAGGTGGGCCTCCGGGTCAACCTGGTGCAGCCGATAGCGGACGCGGTCGGCCTCCACCGCCGCGGCCACCTGGGCGGCGGGAATGCGCCGGCCCGCGGCGATGATCCGTGAGATCGGGACATCCTTGATTGTGGCGCCAAACCGTTTCTTCAGCTCGACAAAGTTCACTGCAAAATCGCCCATCCCGGCAAACGGCCGGCCGGTGAGACCGATGCGTTGATCGCGGAACAGCGCGACTGCTTTCAATGCCCGCAAAACCTCCTTCGTACGGCCGGCAATCTCCGGGTGCGCGAGGCTCCCCGCCACGACTTCGAAAGGCACCCGCCGGCCCGTCAGTACCGACGCGAGATCCATTACGCCGTGAATGCCGTGGTTCTCGGAGATATCCGCCGCCATGCTCGTTTCGTCGAAATGGCCGGCTTTGGTCGTGTCGAGCATCAGGATCGGCTTGCCCAGCCTCTGCAACGTATCCGCAACCAGGAGACTCGGCGAATACGTGAGGTGCAGCGTGATGACCAGATCAGCGCGGGCCGCGGCCGCCGCGGCACGCCGAACCTCGGCCGGCGTGGCGATCAGCCCGAAATCAGTGACGGTCACCCCTTGCGCCTGCAAAAACGCGCGCACCTGATCCACGAATGGCAGGAGCCTCCCGCGCAGGTCGGGCCGCATCGTGTCGTATAACTTCAGAAAAAGCGGAAAGAGAACGGCGTTGATTTTCGTGTTCATGCGAATGCCTGGGGTAATTTATTCGAATCGCGCCTACCACGCGCGCGCCGACGGCTCGGGTGTGACCTGAGTCAGCGAAAGCTGGATGCTGTTCACCGCGTCAGTCGCATCGCGGAAGAATCCGACGCCCATGCCGCCGAGCATGGCCGCGCCTGTGGCTCCGGCCATGGACGAGCCCGCGAGATACAATTCCCGGCCCAGGACATCGGCCACGATCTGCGTCCAAGTTGCGCTGTTGGACGGGCCGCCGACGATGATCACCCGCCGCGGGTTGAATCCTGCCGCCGTGAGCGTCACCAACCGCCGGCGCATCGCGAGAGCGGTGCCAGCCATCAGCCGCCGGCTGAGCTGGCCGAGAGAATAACCGCGGCACAACGCGGCGCACGCCGCGCGGCCGGTGGGCGGAGCAGCCAGCGGATCGATCGGCGGCCCCTCCTTCCCGCAGGTCACGGTGGCGGCGGCCGCCTCGAAGCGCTGATATCGTTCCGCCAGAGACAGCGACTTGGGCAACGGAAACACCGACGTCAGATATCGATCGATCGTCGTCCCGACCGCAGTCAGCGCGAACATCGCGCCCCACGGCCCGAGTGGCTGCCGGAACGGATCAACGATCAACCCGCTCGAGAGCGCCGCGGCCCGGTCCACGGTGGGGAAGAATCCGACCCACGACGTTCCGCACGACAGGAGCAGGTCGCCCACGTTCAGCACGCCGGATCCGATCGCCGCACTCGGGTGATCGAAGGAGCCGGCGATCACTGGCAATCCCTGAGGCAGCCCAATGGTCCGCGCCGCCTTCGCCGTCAGGCCTCCGATTGGGGCCCCGGGCGCAACGAGGTCCGGCAGGGCGGATGGCTCGATGCCGAGGGCGCTCAGGAATGGGCCGTGCCACTGGCGGCGTTTCTGATCCTGCAGCAAGAAGGTCGTGGCCGACGAGTGATCAATCGCCAGCCGGCCCGTCAGCTCTTGGTGGTAGTAGGCGGTGTCCGGCGTGAAGTACCGTGCTTTTGAATACAATCTCGGCCGGTGTTTGCGCAGCCAGGCGAGCTGCGTCAGCGGGAACCGCCGCGTCCACGGCCAGCCCACCGTCTCGCGCACTTCCTCCCGGTTCAGCTCGGGGAGCAGCGCCTGGTAGTCTTCACCGGCCCGTGTATCCAGCCAGCTGATTGCGGGCGCCAGCGGGCGAAACCTGCCATCGAGCA
>JAUSID010000254.1 GCA_030648295.1 Opitutaceae bacterium
CCTGCGCCGCGGCCAGCGCGGCGCGCGCACGCGCGGCCTCGGCGGGCGAAGCGGCGGCGGCGCGAACCCGCGTATCCACGGCTTCGATCGTTTCGCGGGCGAGCCGCAAGGGTTCTTCCGCGAGTGCGACGCGTTGCTGCGCCGCGAGCGTTTCGACGTAAGCAGTGGCGACCGCCGTGAGTATCTCCGTGCGACGCACGGCAAATTCCCGGGCCGCGGCTTCACGGTCGCGGCTCGCGACGGCGACACGCTTCTCGCGCTTGCCGCCGCGTTCGAGGGTTTGGCTCGCTTGGACGGTGGCCTCAAGCCCCCTAACTCCCTGCACCCGACCGGTGCCCGCGAAGTTTTCCACCGCGGCTTCAAGTTGCGGATTGGGTCGCAAACCGGCCTGTTCGATCAGCGCCTCCGCGGCGCGCTCGCTGTAGCGTTGCGCGGCAAGGGCGGGGTTACGCTCCGCCGCGCGCGCCAGCGCTTGTTCGAGCGTAAGCGGATTTCCGCCGGCCTCCTGGGCACGCGTGGCCGCTGCAGTGAGAATTAATATAAGGCCAAGCAATCGAACCGGCCGTTGATAAGGAAACAATAGGGACATCATTAGAGTGGGAAATCGAAAGTGGGAACGACTGCACGTAGACGCGCAAAGGCGTCGCCGCAGGATTAAGAAATAGCCGTCAGCCCGCGTAGGGACTGATCAGGCCAATACGAACGAAGGAGCGCGCGGCAAAAGCGCGGCGCGCTGCACAAACTGCCAGGTCGGCACCCAATTCAATGGGCGCTCGAAATTCTCACTCGATGATGCATCGCCCTCGCGAATTTCGAATGAAGGGACCGAAAGATTCCAACAGATGAGACAAAGACAGGCGGCAAACTGCGGCGCAGGAATGACCGCGGAGTCGCTATCGATCCGGTAGCCTTCGTTTTCGACCGTGTCGCAGCCGTCATGCGAGCAGTGAGCTTCGCCGCCAGGGCAGCACGTTTGGTCGGCCACTGCATGCGGCTCAATAAGTCCGGCCGCCTCGAGTCTGCAGTGCTGCGTCGCCAGCAGCCAGAAGGCCAGCAGGAACCCGGCAATGACTTTATGGCGAAACAGGTTCACAACAGGCGATAACGAGCGGCGTGGGAAACGGATGTCAACTGTGCACTCGACAAATCGCTATGAAGAGAGCCCACCTTGGACGGAACGCCCCACCAGTGGCATCGTCATGCGGCGGAGTCGCCGCGCAAGCGCAAGGATTCCTGGACCACATCATCTGCATCCACCGATGGGAATCGGCTGCGGAGGTAGCGGCGAAGATCCCGCTCGTGCGGTTGGACCTCCTCCCGGAACCAGCGCGTCGCATCGTCCAGTTTCGGATCCAAAAAGGGAGGCGCGGAGACCGCGACCGGGGTCTGTGACGACGATGGCCTCACGAGTGCGACGATTTGCAGAAACTATCGATCCGGGGAGCGGATTCTCGCCCTGTTGACCATGGCGCGGAATGTTTCGCGACCCACTACGATTTGGCTCCAATTACCGATGACCACCGCGGTAACCACCACGGTGAATATGACGGTGTTGCCCACCGAATCCACCAAACCGGCCAAACCGCGGCGCCGCGCGAAGCGACCGATGGCGGTAGCCGCGAATCGGCGCAGGTCGATAGTCGCGTCCCGAGGGCATCACCTCCAGCGGGCTGGCCAGCAAGAGGTGATTCATCACGCGTTCGCTCACGCCGGCCGCTCGGAGCCTGTCGAATGACTCGGTGGTCAATCGATAGCTCATTTTCGTAGAGCGGAGATAGGCGATCGTAGCATCATCCGGCATTCGATGGCGGGCCAATTCTTGAATATCGGCAAATGTGAGCGACGTGCCGCGCTGCATCTTCTCTACCACGAACAAGGGAGTTCCCGCGGCAGCGGCGGTATCGGCGCTGGCGCGCTGGGCGGAAGTACTGGCGAAAGTCATCGCAGCCGGCACAAGCATGGCGGTGAGGAGGAAGGCGCTGGAGGTTTTCATGTCAGGCGATTCCTTAGGCCGCTTCCCGAGGGGATCAGACGAATGAGTGAAACGTTATCGCCACTTAGCCCGGCACACTGCACCTCTTCGCGCCGACGCGCAAGATCCACGGTTAGCAGCGCCGGCGCGATGACGCGTTCGAACATGGCGGCGGATCGGGTCAAGAGGCGGGCGCGGGCTGCGTGGGCGGAGCGGGGTTCGATGTACAGGGGTTGTCGCGGAAACTTGAAGTTGTAGATCTCAGCTGCTTCCGCGTCGTCCGACGTGTCATCTCCGCGCAGCAGTGTCAGTGTAACCAGGAAATTATGCGGAGGCCTGACGTTGCCCGGTGACACGAGCGCCTCGTCCTTGCGATTCAATACGGTGCGGTTGATGTCCGATTTGGTCGCGTAGCGAAGGCGCACCGCCGCCCGCGGAACATCGGGTGGCACGGGCTTTTTCTCCCGGTCGAAGAATTTCACGATCATCTGCGAGCCGGAGGTATTCACGTTGAGCCAGCCGCCTTTATCACGCGAGAGGTTTTTGCCCTCCTTTGGAAGTTCGAAGACTTTCTTTTCGGCGGAGGATTTGGACTTCGCCGGTGCCGCTTTCTGCGACGACGGTGCGGCCGCAAACAGGGCTACTGCGAGTGCGGTCACGGCGATGCAGAGAAGACAATCCTTAGGTTTCATGGCAGGATGGTTTCTTGTTGGGGAAGGCTGGGCGTTGGCGGGCGTTCAGTGCGTTTGCCCTCGTCACATACCTCGTGGTGGAAGAGCACGCGGTAGCTTTTGGGCCGGGCGCTCGTGTTCCCTCCTATTCAAGGTTGGTGCTCGGCACCGTCGTGTGCGCGCGCTTTGATTTCCAGCTTGGTTTTCACCACCTGATCGAATGCACCGTGTTCGGCCGATAAACCATGTGCTGTGGAAATGGTCATCGAGGGCAGGTCTTTGATTTGGCGCAGGGCGTGGACCACGCCCTCCATGCGAAAGGGTTGGATGATGGCTTTTATTTCTTTCATGGCGTTTTCCCTCGGTTGATTTCGGAGTCATACCTCCACGTCGTCGGGCTGCCTCCCCTTGAACATCGTGTAGAGCGCGGGTAGCACGAGCAGGGTGAGCAGCGTGTTGGTGAAAATCCCGCCAATCACGA
Source organism: Opitutaceae bacterium (assembly GCA_030648295.1). Taxonomy (GTDB): domain Bacteria; phylum Verrucomicrobiota; class Verrucomicrobiia; order Opitutales; family Opitutaceae; genus ER46. The sequence goes on from JAUSID010000254.1 coordinate 3,125, forward strand.
CCGTCGCCAGCGGGCGCTGCACCTCACCGCCCACGCCGATGTTGACGGCCATGGGGATGAACCCCACTGCGGCCACCAGCGCCGTCATGAGTACCGGCCGCAATCGCACCAGACAGCCCTCGCGCACGGCTTTCTCCAAGGGCGTGCCTTCGTCGAGCCTCTGCTTGATGAACGTGACCAGCACGAGGCCATTCAAGATCGCCACACCGCTCAAGGCGATGAAGCCAATGGCCGAACTCACCGTGAACGGCAGCCCGCGCAGCCACAACGCCAGCACCCCGCCCACCAGCCCCAGCGGAATGCCGGACGCCACGATCAGCACCTCGCGGAGCGTCCCGAGGCTGAAGAAAAGCATCACGAAGATGAGCGCCAGGGCCATCGGCACGACGAACATCAGCTTCCGGTTGGCCCGCTCCATGTTTTCAAACTGCCCGCCCCACTCGATGGTATAACCGTCGAGCAGCTTCACCTGTGCGGCGATTTTCGCCCGCCCTTCCGCCACGAAGCTCTTCACGTCCCGCCCGCGCACATTGCATTGCACGGTGATTCGCCGCTTGCCCCATTCGCGACTGATGGTGGACGGACCTTCGATCTCGGTGATCGTCGCCAGCTGGCTCAGGGGCAGCATCAGACCGGTGGCCGTCGGAATCAGCGTTGCCGCCAAGGCGTCGGGATCGGTGCGCTGCCGGTCCGGCAGTCGCACGACGAGCGGAAACCGCCGCTGCCCCTCCCGCACATCGCCCACGCGTCGCGAGCCGACCGCCTCGACCACATTCAGCACGTTGCGGCTCGACACGCCGTAGCGGGCGATGGCCTGCGGGTCCACGCGAACCTGCAGGAAGGTCTGGCCGGTCAGCTGCTCGACACTCGCTTCGCTGGCCCCGGGGACCGCCGCCAGCACCGCTTGCACTTCGCCTCCCAACCGTCGCAGTTCCTCCAAATCGTCGCCATAGACCTTGACGCCAATGTCACCCCGGATGCCCGCGATGAGTTCGTTCAGGCGCATTTCAATCGGCTGACTGAACGCGGTTTTCAGGCCCGGAACCTGGCTCAACACGCCACGCATCTTCTCCGTCAATCCGGTTTGCGTGCGTGCCTTTTTCCACTGCTCACGCGGTTTGAGCGCGAGAAAGAAGTCGGCCAGTTCCACGCCCATCGGATCGGTGGCGACCTCCGCCGTGCCCAGGCGCGTCCAGATGTGTTCAATCTCGTCCGGAAACTCGGCCATCATCACCCTCTCGATCCGGTCGTTCTGCGCCACGGCCTCGTCGACGGATATGCCGGCCAGCCGCACCGTGGTGCCGACAATCGCGCCTTCGCCCAGCTTCGGCAGGAACTCGCCGCCCATGCGGGTGGCGAGCCACACCGTGCCAATGAACAGGGCCAGCGCGCCCACCAGCGTCAGCTTGCGGAAGCGCAGGGCCAGACCCAGCGCCGGTTCATAAAGCCGGTGCGCCAGACGCACGAGCATCGGCTCCTTTTCCCTCACCTGCTTCGGCAGGAACGTCGCCGCCAGCACGGGCGTCAGCGTGAGCGCCAGGATGAGCGATCCCAGCAGGGCGAAGATCAACGTCAGCGCCATCGGCTTGAACATTTTCCCCTCGATGCCCTCCAGCGTGAGAATGGGAAGGAAGACAATCATGATGATGCCCACGCCGAAGGCCACCGGCCGCGCCACTTCCAATGGCGCGCTGCGCAGGACGTCCTGCCGCTCTTCCTTCGTGAGCACGCGCCCCAGCTCATGCTGGCGTCCGGCGAGCCGCCGCATGGCGTTTTCCACCATCACGACCGCGCCATCCACGATGAGCCCGAAGTCCACCGCGCCGAGGCTCAGCAGGCTGGCGGTGATGCCCGCCTGCAACATGAAGTTGGCGGCAAACAGCATCGAAAGCGGAATGGCCGCCGCCACGATCAAGCCCGCGCGCAGGTTGCCGAGGAACGCGAAGAGAATCGCAATCACCAGCAGCGCTCCCGCCAGCAGATTTTCCTGAACCGTGCGAATGACGTTGTCCACGAGCTCCGTCCGATCGTAGAGCACGTCCAGCTTCACGTCCGGGGGCAGGAATTTCTGCACTTCCGCGAGCTTCGCCTTGAGCGCATGCGTCACGACCGCGCTGTTTTCCCCCATGAGCATGAACCCGAGCCCGAGCACGGCCTCGCCGCGACCGTCGGCCGTGACGGCGCCCCGGCGAATCTCGTGATCCTCCTTCACGGTGGCGACATCGCGCACGCGAATCGGCGAACCATCGTGCGCCGTGATGACGATGTTGCCGATTTCCTGGATGTTGGTGGCCAACCCCACGCCATGGACCAGCAGCGACTCGCCGCCGCGGACAATCTGCCCGCCGCCGACATTCTGGTTGTTCGCCTGCAAGGCCTCGACCAGTTCCTCGAAGGTCAGCCGGTATTTGATCAGCCGGTCGGTCTCGACCACCACATGGAACTGTTTCTCGAAGCCTCCCCAGGTGTTCACTTCCGCCACCCCGGGAACCTTGCGCAGGATCGGCTTCACCACCCAATCCTGCAACACGCGCAGCTCCGTCGGCGTGCGTTTCGGATCGGTGGAGCGTACCACATAGTGAAACACTTCGCCCAGGCCCGTCGCAATCGGGCCGAGTTGCGGCCGCGCGATCCCGTCCGGCAACTCCACGGACTGGATCCGTTCCATGATCAGCTGGCGCGCCTTGAAGATGTCGATGCGATCGTCGAACGTCGCGACGACTTGCGACAGCCCGAACTTCGAAATCGAGCGCACGTTTTGCAGCGCCGGCAGACCGCCAATGGCCAGCTCGACCGGCACGGTGATCTGCGCCTCGGTTTCCTGGGGATTGAGTGCCGCCGCAGTGGTGTTGATCTGCACCTGCACCGGCGTCGTGTCCGGAAAGGCGTCAATCGGCAGAATGCTCAAGGAGCGTCCGCCGACGACAAGGAGCGCGATCGCGAGCACGCACACCAACAGTCGGTTCCGGAGCGAGAAATTGATCAGCTGGTTGAGCATGAAATTAGCCCGCATTTCACCGGGCGTGCGACGAGCCGGAGAGATGTTCGTGGACCGATGGAAATGAAATGGAGGTTGAGCGTGAAAATGCGGGCTAGTCATCGGCGCAGCCCGCGCCCAGCCGCGACATCAGCATCGCGGACTTGATGGCGAACGCGTGGCTGACCGCGATTTGATCCTGTGGCGTCACGCCCTGGAGCAGTTCCCGCCGGCCATTGAATGTCGCCCCCAGCCGCACCGCCCGCGCGTCGAAAAGATCCGCCGCCATTTTCACGAACACGTAGGGCCGGCCTTCGATGCGCTGTATCGCCGATGCTGGCACCAGCATCGCGCGTTTTTCCTGGCGCGTCAGGATTCGCGCCGCGGTGAACATCTTGTCTTTGAGCAGGCCGTCGGGGTTGGCGAACTCCGCGCGCGCGCGGGCCATCCGGGTGCGTTCGTCCACGGCGGGACCGATCCACGTCAGTTGACCGGTGAAGATCTTGCCCGGCAGCGAATCCGTCCGCAATTCCACGGGCTGGCCGGTCTTCAGACGCGCCAACGCCGCTTCGGGAACGTGGAGCATGGCCCACATCGTCGAGCGGTCGGTCACGATGAAGAGCGCTTTGCCCGCCTCCGCGAGCGCGCCCCGCACCGCCGTCCGCTCCACGATCTCGCCGCCGAACGGAGCCCTCACTTCGAGGTAAACGGGATCGTTCGGACGCTGCCCGAGCGCGTCGATTTGTTCCTCGCTGAACCCAAACGTGCGCGCCTGCTGGCACGCCGCCCGATGGGCTGCCTCCGCCGCCTGCAACGCCTGTTCCGAAGTCACCCGGCTGGCGTGCAACTTCCTTTCCCGCTCGAGCGTTTGGTGGGTAAGGACGGATTTGGCGACCGCCTCGGCAATCGCCGCCGACCATATCCTGGCCACCGTCTGGTTTTCCTCGACGAGGGTACCCAGGTCCACGTCCACCGTCTGGATGATGCCGGTCACCGGTGCGGCGATTTGCGCCAGCTTGTTCTGGTTGAAGCTCAATTCCGCCACACACTCCACGCTGTCGGCAATCGCACCGGTCTCCGGGAGCGAGGTCTGGATTCCCGCGATCGCCGCCGAATTCGGCGAGGGCAGCCGCACCTTCATGCTCTCGCCCGGTGCCAGCCTGGCCGCCAGCTCCGGTTTGCACACGGCGCACTCCGCTTCGAGAACGCCATGCTCGTTACACATCAACGCCGCTCCAGCACTTCCGGCGGTCTTGACTTTGCCCCGCAGCTCCGGGTGGCAAAGGAAGCATTCGTCCTCGTACAGCGAATGCTCCTTACACCACAGCCGGTTCTTGTCCTGGAACTCAGGATGGCAAAGCCAGCAGCGGTCTTCGTAGCGCTTGTGTTCTTCGCACCATAACCGGCCTTTTTCGCGCAGGCTGGCATCACAAATGAAGCATAGTTCCCTGGCCGCATCATGCGCCGCACACTTCGCTCCGCTGAGTGCAACCTGCGCAAACGCGCCAGTGACGCTCGGGGATGCGGCCTCCGCCTTGGCCTGATTGTGACCGGCATGGCCGTGCCCATCCTCGGCGGCGGGTTTGTCCGGTCGGTTGCATCCGGGGAATGACGCCATGACCGCGATGCTCGCGATCAGCGTGAGCCGTGAGGTGAATGTCTTCTTCATGTTCGAAAATACTTCGTGGTTGATGGAAAGGATCGAGGTGAAGGAGCGCTCATTTCATTCGTGTGGCCGGCTGGTCGCCTCCCGCCAGGAGTGCCTCCAATTCGGCGTGCGCCACATTCATCTCCAAGAGCTTCCCGTAGTAGGCTTGTCGCACCTCGCCGGTGGTGCGTTGGGTGTCGATCAGATCGATGAAATCGAATTTCCCCTGTTCGAACCCGGTCTGCACCAGCTGCAGTGCTTCGGTCGCCTTCGGCAAAATCCGTTCCCGATAGTTTCTCACCTGCTCGACCGCGGTGGTGTAGCGCCGCGCGGCGTTCGCCCAATCACGCTGCAACATATGTTGCACGGCGTTCAGTTCGGCTTGGGCGATGCTCACGTTGGCCCGCGCTTCCTGCGTCACTCCCTTGCCGCGGTTCACGAGCGGCAAAGGCAGCGACACGCTGAGTTGAACGATCGACTGGTTCGTCTCACCGCTTCGTCCGCCGGCCACACCGACCTTCATGTCCGAATATGGCTCCAGCCGCGCCCGGCGGGTGCCCAACTCTGCCCGCTCCAGGTTCACCTGTGCCGCGTGCAAACTCGGATGGGAGGCCAGGCGCTCCTGGACGGAGCGTTCCAGCAACGTCGCATCGGACGTCTCGACGAGGACGCCCCTGAGCTTCGCGTCACTCAGATCAGGCCGGCCGACGAGCGCGGCCAGGGACTGTCGCGCCGCCGCCAGATCGCGCTGAACGTCGGCCAAGTCCGTTCGCGCCTGTTCCTCCAACACCTCCGCCCGCAACTGCTCGTGGTAAGCGGCGGCTCCGGCCTCTACCCTTTTCCTGGCGATCACCGCGGAGGATGCCGCCGCCACCACCAGTCCGGTCGACACTTCCGTCAACCGGTCATAAGCGAGGACGCGGAAAAATCCGATTTTGACGTCCCGGATTAGCGCGGCCCGGTGCAGGTCCAACTCGGTTTCCGAAAGCCTGACCTCCGCACGCCCAATCTGCTTGTCCAGCGATCGCTTGCCCGGGAACGGTAATGGCTGGGCGATACCGATGGTCCGCTTGGCATCGGAGAAACGTCCGGTGCGGACCGGCCAGTCCTCCGCGCCAAGCTCCAATTCGGGATTCGCCCAGGCTATTGCCTGAATTGCCCGCCCGCCAGCGGCATCGACCCGCGCCGTGGCGGCCCGGAGCGCGGGGCTGATTTCCAGCGCCAGCTGGATCGCGGCTTCCAGCGACAATGTGCCTGGAACATTGCGCGCCGGCGGTTCCTGGCCGCTCGACCGCGACACCACGGCAGCGACCGGGAAGAGGGTGAAAACAAGGCGTAAGGTGGAAAACAGAACTCGGTTCATCGGAAATCGTTGCTGATACAACCAGGCCGGACACGGGAAATGCTGGAATGCCAACCGCAAACAGGGGTGGACAAATGCGGACACAGTTGTCCGCGGCGAAGCCGCGCGCATCCGCGCAGGATCGAGGTGGCCCGTCAGTCCGCGCAGGGACTGATCAGGCGACTAACGACGGCGCGCGCGGCGACAATGCCGCGCGCTGCACAAACTGCCAGGTGGGGACCCAGTCGGGCGGCCGCTCCAGGAAAACCGTGGCGATCCAACCAGCATCATCCAGCGCATCGACTGGCACCGACGATGCGCAAAACAAGCAGATGCAGGACAGCAAATCGGGCGCCGACACCTTCAGCGGGTTCACCGCCGGGTTGTAATTGCCGCCCTCGACCACGCTGCACCCGTCGTTGACGCAGCCAGATGCCGTGGCGCAGCAGGTTGCGACATGCTCGTCACCGTGCCAGACACCAGCGGCTTCAAGTCCGCAATGCTGCGTGGCCAGCAGCCAGAAGGCCACCATGAACACAGCGAAAGACCTGCGAAGACGCGCCACGATCTCAAACGAGCTATCGTCCGAACGGATGTCAACTCTACCCAAATACTTCATATACGAATGGTCGGCTCATTTTCCCGGCTCCACGAGAATCTTACCGGCCGCGGCGACGCTGACAATCGGCGTGCGTCCGCCAGTTTTCTTCAACTTGACCAGCCCGGCGGTGAGGTTGCGGTCGGCGACGCGAATGCCCGCGCCAGGCAACAGTCCGTTTTGTTCGACGAATTGAAGGAATTCCGCCGACTGCTCGGTCACGCGAACGACCCGTAACGGTATGTCGAGCGCGCAGGTGGCGAGCGTCGCGTAGACTTGTGAGTTGAGCCTGCCCTGCCGGTTCGGAATCGGGTCGCCATGCGGATCGGTGGTCGGATGCCCGAGCAGCGCGTCGAGCCGATCGAGCACCTCATCCGAGATCGCATGTTCGAGTTGCTCGGCTTCCTCGTGAACCTTGGACCAGTCCATTTTGAGCACATTGACGAGAAACGTCTCGATCAGCCGATGCTTGCGCAGGACGTTGAGCGCAAGGCGCCGGCCCTTCGCGGTCAGTTTCACGCCATAGCGCGGTTGATGTTCGACGAGTCCTTCCCCGGCGATGGCCTTCACCATCGTCGTCGCCGTGCCAGGCACCACCTCCATGGCCGTGGCGAGCGCGCCCATTGAGACAAGGTCATCCCCGCCCTCCGAAAGGAGCAGGACGTGCTTGAGATAGTTTTCGACCGTGCTCGTCGCCATATCCGCCGCCTATAAAGGTTTGGGACTTAGACACAATCCAAAGATTGTTTTTGACTCCTCAAAATGTTGCTCGCACAACGCTCGTGATTGCCTATGCGCGGCTTTCGCTCTTTTGCCCCTCGCGTCATGCCCCTGCTCGTGGCTCTGGCCGCGGCGGCACCGAGTGCCCAGGCTCGAGTTGCCGGGAATACCCATGCCGTCCATGAATGACGTAAACGCCTCTCCTTCCCCGGCCGGGGAGCCGGGCTGGCGCAAAAGCCCGGCCGCCCCCAGCCTGCAGGAAGTGCATCGCACGATCACCGTGCCGCGCAACGCCTCGTTCTGGCGGAAGTGCCTCGCGTTCGCCGGCCCCGGCTTCCTCGTTGCCGTCGGCTACATGGACCCGGGAAACTGGGCCACCGATCTCCAGGGTGGCGCGAAATTCGGCTACACGCTGCTGGCGGTCGTCATGATTTCGAACTTCATGGCGATCCTGCTGCAGCACCTGTGCATCAAGCTCGGCGTCGCGACCGGGCGTGATCTCGCGCAAGCGTGTCGCGACCACTACTCCACGCCGGTCGTGTGGTTTCTGTGGATACTGTGCGAGCTGGCGATCGCCGCGTGCGATCTCGCGGAGGTCGTCGGCTCGGCGATCGCTTTGCAGCTGCTCTTCGGGATTCCGCTGGTGTGGGGATGCATCATCACGGCGGTCGACGTGATGGTCGTGCTCCTGCTCCAGAACAAGGGTTTCCGCTATATCGAAATCGTCGTGGTCACACTCATCGTCACGATCGGCTCGTGTTTCGCGGTGGAGCTGTTCCTGGCCCGGCCGGCGATGGGCGCGGTGCTCGCCGGCTTTGTACCGAGCTCCGCGATCGTCAACAACCCGGAGATGCTCTACATCGCCATCGGCATACTCGGCGCCACGGTGATGCCGCACAACCTCTACCTGCACTCGTCGATCGTGCAGACGCGCAAATACGACCAGACCCCCGGCGGCAAACGCGAAGCGATCAAATTCGGCACGATCGATTCGACGTTTGCGCTGATGTTTGCGCTCTTCATCAACGCCGCGATTCTCATCCTCGCGGCGGCGGCGTTTCACGGCAGCGGCCATCGGGAGGTCGGGGAAATCCAGGAAGCGTTTCATCTGCTCGACGGGTTGCTCGGGGTGAAATTCGCCGCCGTCCTGTTTGCGGTCGCGCTACTGGCATCGGGCCAGAACTCGACGCTGACCGGCACGCTCGCCGGCCAAATCGTGATGGAGGGCTTCTTGAACATCAGGCTGCGGCCGTGGCTGCGGCGGCTGATCACGCGTGCGATCGCAATCGTGCCGGCCGTCCTCGTCATCGGCCTCTTCGGCGAGAACAAAAGCACCGAGCTGCTCGTCGCCAGCCAGGTGTGCTTGAGCATGCAGCTCGGGTTCGCGTGCTGGCCGCTGATGCGCTTCACGAGCGAAAAGACCAAGATGGGAGAGTTCGTCAATCCGCGGTGGATTAAGCTGGTCGGCTGGGGCGTCACGCTGCTGATTATCGGCCTCAACGTGAGACTGTTGCTCGAAGTGGCCGGGGTCATCGGCGGCGAGTGAGCGACGAGGCGTGCGCTCTCCGCTTCAATCCCCATCCCATGTACAAAAAAATCCTCGTTGCCCTCGAAAATGGCCGCGCCGACGATGCGCTCGTGCCGCATATCGCCGAGTTGGCGCGGCGGCTCGGTTCCGAGTTGCTGCTGGTGCATGTCGCGGACGGATTCGTGGCGCGGAATTTCGAACAGCTCAAGCTGGCGGAGTCAGAGGAGATGCGGGCGGACCGCGCCTATCTCGACGGCGTCGCGCAACGGCTGCACGCGCGCGGCATTCCGGTGGCCACTGAACTCGCGCTCGGCAATCCGCCCCAGGAAATCTTGAGAACCGCAGAGATGCGAGGCTGCGATCTGATCGCGATGACTTCGCACGGGCACAAGATGATCGGCGACTTCTTCCTGGGCAGTACAATCGAGAAGGTGCGGCACAACACGATGATTCCGATTCTCGTGGTGCGGGCTGGGCGCGAAACGCCCGCAACCCCCAACCCAGCCGGGAGCAAATCACGCCCCGCGACGTAGACAAGGCGAAGCCCCGCGCCCTCTGCCCGGGTTCACTCCACCCGTCGGCGGGCCAAGCCTCGCCCATTTCGCAGTTTTTCCATCTGCCTTCTTGCGCAGATTCCCAACGTGTTTGCTGACGTAGAACGCCGAGCCCATTTCGAGTTGCTCCGCCAGCCAGCCGTTCGGGACGTCCGTCGTCGCTTTCAGATGCGCCGCGACCGCCACTTTCCAAGGCGCGGATTTGCGCTCATCTGTCCTCGCCGACACTGGCACTCCCGCCAACGCGGCGTTCAGCGCCTTTCGCCAATGGGCCGCGCGCACTTCGCGCACCCCGTCGCTTTCCCATGCCCGCACCTCCGTCGCCACCGCGTAATCCTGCAGCAACGCCTCCTTGAACTTCTCTCCACCAAGCGCCCACCCGCGCGTCAGCGACACATAGGCGGCGTTCTTTCCCGCCGGTCCTTCCGCAGCCTGCCACGCCAGGTAACTCGCGTAGCTCTGCCAGCCGGCGGCGCGGTCCGGCAGTTGTCCCGCCGCCGCCAAGGCCGTTTCCACTCGCATAAACGCCGGCCGCTCTTTCGGCCGGGTCAGATACCAATAGCTCGAGAGTCGAAATTCGCCCAACCGCCCGACCGGCACGATGCCGGCTCGCACGGGATTCAAGTGCAGGTAGTGGCAAAGCTGTCCCAAGGCGTCACCCGCCTCGACCAAGAGGCTCTTGTAGCGCCCTTGGAACAAATGTCCGCGCTCGCCCCGCAGCGTGTTGAACCGGTTGGCAAACGTCGATTGCAGCCACTGCATGCCGGCGACCAGATTGCCCTTCGGGGTTTCCACCGCGAGGTGGTAGTGGTTGCCCATGATGACGAACGCGTGGAGCAGCCATCCGCTGCGCTCGCACGCTTCGAACAAACACTTTTCGAACGCGGCCTGCGCCCCCTCCGTCTTGAACACCCACGCCCGGTAGTTCCCGCGATTGATCACGTGATAAATGGCTCCGGGAAATTCCAGCCGCAGCTTGCGCGCCATATTGGAAAACTGGCCGCTCAACCGACCAAATCAAGGTAAAAGGTAAAGCATGACCCCATCCGCCGGCCATTCGGAACGCACTCAGAAGATGCCCTTGATCCCGAAGGTCCACAACGAGCCGAAGTCGCGCCGCCCATTGAACTGCGCATGGGGCGGCGTGCTTGGACCCGCCACCTCCGTGTCAACCGGCGCGCTGCCGATGTCGCGCAGATGCGCGAACACCGAAAGATACTTTCGCCAACGATACTCGCCAATCACGTCGATGAGCAGCCGCTTCGAGCCCCAGTTATACGTGCCAGGCTCAATGCTGTTCCCCGCCCCAATCTCACCGCGACGCTGCCGTCCACGGTAGTTCCAGTTCGTGCGCAGGCTGAATTTTTCGCGATTCAGGCTCGCGCCCACACTGCCGCTGCGCGGCACATAGTTCGACCCGCTGAACGCGCCCAGGCTCGACCCGGTCGCGCGCTGGGAACTGCCGTTGGCAAACACCTGGATGCCCCGCGCCCAGTGCGGCAGGAAGGTCAGTGCCTGGCGGTAGCTGATATCGAAGCCCGTCATCCGCACCGTGCCGGCGACATTGTGCTGCGTGGCGACACGGTACTCGCCGTACATCTCGGCCTCCAATCCGAAGAGCCCGAGAAATTCCGGGGTCGCCTCAAACTCCGTGCCGCCGAAAAAGTTTTCGAACTCACGCTGAAAACCGCCAATCGACACCTGCCCGACCCCCGCGAAATAATATTCGAGCCGCGCGGTGACCGACCGTGCGCTCCAGGCCTTGATGCCGGCGTTGTTCACCTGAATCCGGTTGCCCGGCGTGGGGCCGACTTCGAGGTCCGGGAGCGTCAGGCCGCCCGCGTACTGGTTGAAGTTGGGCCGTCCCACCGAATGATAATATGCCGCCCGCGCGATTACATTTTCGCGGACGTTGAAGCTGGCATTCAGGCTCGGAAACAGCCGCAGGTACTCCTTGTCCACTTTCGTGCCCCGCTCGATGAACGTGAGACGCGACACGTCGAGCGCAGTGGTCGCAATCGGGAGCGGGCGACCGTTCGCGCCGACCATGACACGGCCGCCCGCGTCACGCTGGAAGTTCCGCGTGGGGTCCGTGAGGGGTCCCTCCGCCTGGATGTTCGTCTGCTCCGCCCGCACGCCGCCGACCAGCTTCAGGCGCCGCTCCATGAAGTTCACGTCACCGCGCACGTAGACGGAGGAGATGAGTTCCTCGGCGTGCTTGGAGTTCGTGACCTCCGAACGGTATTTGTTGTTTTCGTTGAGTGTAAACTGCGATGGATTCGCCTCGAAATGGGCGAGCAGCTTCTCGTTGCTGATGGCCTCCAGCCGGGGAAATCCAAAGGGCAGGACGCGCTGCGAAAACAACGGGTCGACAAACGCCGCCGCGTCGTCGTCGCCGGCCGCCGGCGTGGTGCTGGCCCGGCCGTCGGCACCCACGAACGTGTAGCTGCTGGTGCTGCTGCGAAAATCACGTTCCGACTGGCGCAGATCCACCCCCGCTTTCAATGCCAACGGCACGCGCCAATCCAAATCCCGCCGCACGTTGGCGTAGGCGCTCCGCTGCCGGTCGGTGACGGTGCGCGGGCTCCGGGCGGCGGCCGTCAGCGCGTAGCTGTCCAGCACGAACGGATCGACGGGGACGCCGGTCGCGCCTTCGGCGACGGTGACCGTGCCGGGGCGCAGGTAGAAAATATCATCGAACGAAACCGTCAGACCGGTGCGGCGGACGGTCATGCTGTTGAAACCGGGCGTGTCCATGTTGTTCTTATCCACGGCCTGCGAAAGCCCCACCCCGGCCACGGATCTCCACACCGGACCGGTATGCCGCCAGGTCAGCGAGGGCATATACGTCCGGTTGAAGCGGTGGCGCGGGCTGTTGGCGATCTGCACGTCGCCGGCGGCCGCCGTCCCGTGCGTGGTTGTCGTCGTGAAGTCGCCGGGCTGCACGCGACCCACGTTGAATGTCACCGCGTTGTTCCGGAAGTGCACGTCGAACGACGAGTATTGCATCGAGAGCGAAAGCCGGTCGTTCGGCGTCAACTTGAAATCGACCGTCGCCCCCAGGGAGCGACGCGTGGTGACCTTGGGTTCGTCGCGCACGACATAGGCGGACAGGTAAGGCTGGTCCGGCGTCGTGTGCGGAAAAGCGTTGCCGTTGGTGGCCGTGCTCGCGCCGCGCCAGGTGTTGGCCATCGTGTCCTGGGCGGAATACTGCCGCGAGTAACCGCCCGAGAAGGTCACGCCAAAGCGCTTGTTCACGGGCGCGATGTAGGAAAAGTCGAAACCGGGATGGACATTGCGCGTGGGCTCGGGGCGCGGCCCGGGCACCTTGTCAACGTCGCGCGCGTTGTCCCGCATCATCACATACGCGCTGTAACTGAAGACCGGCCGCACCCGCTCGAACGAACTTCGCGGCAGGATGTTGACGGAGCCCGCGAGCGCGCCGCCTTGTGATTCCGGGGTCGGTGAATATGACACCTCCACGCGGGAGGCGTTGTTGATCGAGATCATGTCGATATCGACCGCGCGGCCGGTGCCGGCATTGCCGGTCGTGGCCAGGCTGAATCCGTCAATCGTCACTGGCACATTGTCCGCCGGTGTGCCGTTGATGGAGATGAAACGGGCGTTGCCGCCGCTGTCTCCCATCGTGATCCCGGGGAGGTATTTCAAGAACTCACCCATGTTGCCCTCGGCGATCACCCCGAACTCATCCGTCGAGACCACGTTCTTGATGTTCGAGGCAAAACGCTGCTCGTTGATCGCCAGGGCGGCGCCGGACATCTCGCGCGAAGCAGCCACGACAAACTGCGAGAGCTGGACCACGCCGCCCTTTCCCGCGACGGCTCCTGCCTCCCCGCCGGAAAAAGCGATCGGATGCTCGCTGCTTTCGCCGGCGCGCACCGTGACCTCGTCGCGGCGAACCGGAAACCCAGTATAAAACGTGGCGACGGTGACCCTGCCGGCAGGAACATTCGTGAGCCGGTAGTAGCCGTCGGAATCGGTGAACGCCTCCAGTGTCGTATTCTCGATTACGATTCGCGCCCCTTCGAGATAGTCGCTGGTGGACGCGTTCACCACCCGCCCCTGGAGCACGCCTCCCTGCGCGGCACTCGCTGCGCTGGTCGCGGGAGCAAATACGGCGACCACGAAACCCAGCAGGAGGCTCGGCGCGAACCGGCTGAAACGGCGCGCGAGCCGCGCCGCTCGGAACACCGGATGACATTGGGACAACACGTGGAGCAGCGATGATGAATTCATGAAACGACGTTTATTGTGGTTGGGGGTTGCCGATCGCTCCCGCCGGCCCCGTAGCGGCCGGTGAGCAGCCCGTAACGCGTCGGCGTGCAGACGGACGAGCCGCTGTGCGCGTCGGTGAATGTCATGCCCTCGCGGGCGATCCGATCGAAGTGGGGCGTGGCGATTTTGCCGCGTTGCGGGTTCAGGATCTGCACGTCGCCGTAGCCGAGATCGTCGGCGAGGATGATGACGATGTTGGGCCGGTCCGACTCCGCCGCGGCGGCGCGGAGCAACGGCTGCGCGCAACCGGCGGCAACGGCAGCGATGATGATGCGAAACAACGGGACGTGCATGCAGGGGAGGCCGCGCACGTCAGGCGTGGCGCGGCGGGTTCGGGGTTGCTGGTCAGGCGCGGTGTTCAGGGAAGTGACGCTCACCGCCGCTGAGGGCGGTGAGCGGTGTGGTTCGGCCCGGCGATTCAAAACGTTCCTTTCAGGCCGATGGTCCACAACGAGCCGAAATCCTGCCGGCTGCGGAATTGCGCGTGCGGCGGCGTGCTCGGACCCGCAACTTCGACGTCGTCGGTGGCGTCGCCGACATTGCGCATGCTGGCGAACACCGCGACGCGGTTCCAAAAGTAATACTCGCCCTGCACATCGATGTTCAGCCGCGGCTGGCCCCAGTTGAATGTGCCCGGCTCGATGCTGGGCGCGACGTTGATGTCGCCCCTCCGCACCCGCCCGCGATAGTTCCAGTTCACCCGGACGTTGTAGCGCTCGCGCGTGAGACTCACGCCCCAGCTCGCGCTGCGCGGCACATAGCCGGAGAAGTTGTCCGCCGCGTCGCCGGTCGCGCGCTGGGCGCTGCCGTTCGCGAACACCTGCAGCCCGCGAGCCCAACGGGGCAGAAACGTCAACGCCTGCTTGTAGTTTACGTTCACCCCCGTCATGCGCACCGTGCTGGTCACGTTTTCCTGCGTGGCGACTTCGTACTCGCCGTAGGTTGCGGCATCGAGTCCATACAATGCCAGGAACTGCGGCGTCGGCGTGAATCTCGTGCTGCCGAAGAAAATTTCGAAATCGCGCCGGAATGCCGCCACCGAGATCTGGCCGACGCCCTCGAAATAATATTCCAGCCGCACGTTCGTCGTGCGCGCACTCCACGGCTTGATGGCCGCGTTGTTTACGCCGATCCGGTTGCTTGGGCTCGGCGCGTCCTCCAAGTCGGGCAGCGTGATGCCCCCGGCGTACTGGTTGAAGTTGGGGCGGCCAATGGAGTAGTAGTGCGCCGCCCGTGCGATCAGGTTCTCACGGAGGCTGAAACTCGCGTTGAGACTGGGGAAGAACCGCAGGTATTCCTTGCGCGTGCGCGCCTCGCGCGCGACGAGCGTCAGCTTGAGCGCATCAAGCGCGTTGGTGGTCACCGGCAGCGGGCGCCCATTCGGCCCGAGTATGGGTTCGCCACGCGCGTTCCGCTGGAAATTGCGCGTGGGATCCGTGAGCGGCCCCTCGGCCTTGATGTTCGTCTGCTCGGCGCGGACGCCGCCGACGAGTTTCAGCCGGCCGCCCAGCAGCGGCAAATCCCCGCGCAGGTAGCCGGCGGAGACGATTTCCGTGGCGCCCTTGGAGCCGTTGACGGTCGAGCGGTACTCGGCCGCCTCATCGAGCCGGAAGTGACCGGGATTGGCGACGTAGTGCTCCCAGAGCAGTTCGCTGCCGAGCCACTGGATCCGCGGGAATCCGAATGGCGCGGCTCGCTGCGACGGTCCGACATCCAGGAACCCGACCGCGAGATCATCGCTGCCCGCCGGCGCCGTGCTGGTACGACCGTCGGCGCCGGCATAGGTGTACGGCTGGTTGAAATTGCGGAGATCGCGCCGAGCTTCGCGTACGTCGAGGCCCGCCTTCAGGGTGAAAGGCACGCGCGCGCGGAAGTCGCGCCGCAGGTTGGCGTACGCGCTGCGCTGCTGGTCGGCGGTGGAGCGGGTGTTGGCGGTGGCATTCGTGACGACGTAGTTGCCGAGACTATACGGGTCCAGCGGCGCACCGGCGGCATCCGTCACGGTGATCGTTCCGGGCCGGAGGTAGAAGATGTCGTCGAACGACACGGTCACGCCCGAGCGCGAGGCGGTGGAGTTGTTGAAGAAGCCCTGATCGGTCGAGCGGATCACCGCCCGGGCATGGGAATGCGCCAGGCCGGCCTCGGCGTGCCACTCCGGGCCGAGGTGGCGCCAGACGAGGCTGGGCATGTACGTGCGATTGTCCCGCGTCTGGCCGACAATCGCCTGCTGGATGGAGCCGGCGCCGGCCGATCCGTGCGTGAAAGTCGGGGAGAACGCCCCCAGCGCGACGCGGTTGACGTTGAACGTCAGCGTCCGGCTGCGGTTCTGAAACGCGGTCGACGTGTATTGAAACGAGAAGGACAGGCGATCGTTCGGCGTGAGCTTGTAATCGGCCGTCGCGCTGAAGGAGTTCCGCGTGCTCTCCTTGGGATTGTCGCGGACGAGGTAGCTGGTGAGGTAGGGCCGGTCGGGCGTGGTGTGGGGAAACGCGTTCCCGTTGGTGGCCGCGCTGGTTCCGCGCCAGGTGTTCTGGCTGAAGTCCTGGTCGAGGTAGTTGGTCGAGGTGCCGCCGGACAGCGTGAAGCCGAACCGCGCGTTCACCGGGCGGAGGTACGAAAAGTCGATCCCGGGGTGGACCTTGCGTGCCCGATTTCTGAACGGGCCCGGCGTCTTGTTGAAGTCGCGCGCATTGTCGCGCATCAGCAGATACGCGCTCACGTTGAACACCGGCCGTGCGCGCTCGAACGAACTGCGCGGCACCAGGTTCACGGAGCCGGCCAGCGCCGATCCGGGCGACTCGGGCGTGGGCGAGAACAGCACCTCCACGCGCGACAGGTTGTTGATCGAGACCATGTCGAGCGCGGCGTTGCGGCCGGTGCTGTTGCCCGACGGGTGGGCGGAGGCGAGGCTGAACCCGTCCACCGTGATCGGCACGTAGTCGCTGGGCACGCCGTTGATCGAAACGTCGCGCGCGAAGCCGCCCTCGTCCTCGATCGTGACGCCCGGCAGGAATTTGATGAAATCGGCGACGTTTCCCTCCGGCACGAAGCCGAGCTCATCCGTGGCGACGACCGTCTTCGTGTTGGCCGCGAAACGCTGCTCGTTGATCGCAATCGCGGCGCCGCTCATCTCGCGCGAAGTGTCGACGACAAACTCGTCCATCCGGATCGGGGCCCCATCGCCGGACGCGCCCTGCGCGTCCGGTGCGAGGGCAATGTCGCGCCTGAGGGACTGGCCCGAGGTTACATCGAGTTCAGCCAACTGCGCGGGCAGACCGGTGTAGAACGCGCGCAGCCGCACCCTGCCCGCGGGAACGTTGGTTAGCCGGTAGTTGCCGTCGGAGTCGGTGAACGACTCGATCGCCGTGCCTTCCACGCTCACCCGCGCGCGCTCGAGGTAATCGCCGGTTCGTCGGTTAATCACCCGGCCTTCGATTGTGCCAGTGCCTTGGGCGGCAGACGCGGCGCTACCGGTGAGGCGAGCCGGCTCCGCCGTCGTCCCGGCGGTGGCGGGCCTGGCGAGTATAGGCGCGAGCAGCAGGACAGACGTGGCGATGGCAGCCGAATGAAGATAGCGCGGCGAGCCGCAGAGTACGTTCATAGGTGGGTTTGGGCTTGGGCGGGGTGGCACCCGGCAGGCTGCTCGAGCGAGCGGCAGACGGCGAAAATGGGGGGGAAGGTCGGGCAACGCGTCAACATCTTCCGCATTGCAATAGTGCAGGGCTGAACGCGCGTGCAGATCGCCGTGTGGAAGGATGGCCGACGGAGGATGGCCGACGGGGTCATGCTTTACCTTTTACCTTGTTCAGTCTTCGCTGCCGCCGGCGCCGGCTGGCGCCATTCGCGTCCGCGGCCAATGCGTTACTTCCCATTCATCGCGACACGCGGGCGGGCGCCGGGCTGCGAACCGGCTCCGCCGCCACTCGCAATGGTGCGGTGTCGACCACGGCCGGGAACGGCAGGATGGAGCCGTTCGCCGCCGCAGCCTCCGCCCCGGCGCCGTGGTGGACGTCGATCTGGCCGTAGTCGAGTTTGATCAACCGATCGGCCAGGTGGAAGTAATGATCATCGTGCGTGATCACGAGGACGGTCTTGTTGCGCGCCTTCAACTCCGGCAGCAGCTGGGTGTAGAAGACCTCCTTGAAGAGCGGGTCCTGATCCGACGCCCATTCATCGAACAGATAGAATGGCCGATCCTCGAGATAGGCGCTCAACAGCGCGAGACGCTTGCGCTGGCCGGACGACAGCTGCGTGTTGGAGAGCGCACCGTCCTTCACCTTGACCTTGTGCTCGAGATGCAGGGCGTGGAGATACTCGCGCGCCTGCGTATCCAGATCCTGGCCATGCGCGCCGAGCAGGTTTTCGAACAGGTAAAAATCCGCGAACACGGCCGAGAACAACTGCCGGTAATCGTCGCGGTTGTGATCACCAATGGGCCGTCCGTTGAGTTTGATTACGCCGGTGTCCGGCGAATACAGGCCGGTGATGACCTTGGCCAGGGTCGACTTGCCGCTGCCGTTGCCGCCGACGAGGAAGACGAGTTCGCCGGGCTGAAATGACAGCCGGATGGGGCCGAGGGTGAAATGGTCGTCCTCTTTTTCGCGATGATACGAGCGCGTGACATCCACGAGTTCGAGCCGTTCGAATTGCGGCAGTTCCGTCCGCCGCGTCATCGGGCAGTCGTCGCCGGCCCGCTCGGCCAGGGTGAGGCCGAGTTCCTCAATCTTTCGCAAGGCGGCGCTGGCGCGGCCGAAGAGCGAGAGGCTGCCGAGCACGCCCGAGAGCGGCCCCATGAGATAAAGGGTCGCGACGACGTAGCCGGTCAGCGCCTGCGGTGTGACGTCGGAGAGCTTCGGCAGCGCAAAGAGGATCAACCCGATGAGCGTGAAGAAGAGGAGGTGACTCCAGTTATGCGCCAGGATGAACCGCATCTCGGCCCCAATCGCGTGCCTCTTGTACCGCTCGGTGCTGCCATAGATGTGGTCGGCGAAGAAAACCCCGCGCCGTTCGCGGTGGAGCTTCAGCTCCTTCATGCCCTCGGTGAGTTCGCGGAAATGTTTGAACAGCCGGTCCTGTTCATCGCGCGCCGCGAACAACCGGCCGAAGCCGCTGCGGATGAGCACCCGATACGCCACCGCGCCGCAGACGATGAACACGCCCATGACCAGCAGCACGGTCCAGGACAAATAGCCGAGATAAACCGCGCCACCGATCAGGATGGCAACGTTGACCGAAAAAGTCGGCACGCAGAGCATCGCCTCCGTCAGCACGAGCACGTCCTCCGTCAGTGCGACCATCAGGCGCGGCGCACCGATTTCCTCCAGCTGCCGGAGCGGCACGGCGAGGATCTTCTCGACCAGTTCGCGGCGGAGCCGCGCGCTGTTTTGCTGGGCAAAGTGCGCCTGGGTGATCTGCGCGATGAAGTTGGTCACGAGCCGGCCGGCGGCCAGCGCGACGAAGGCGATGATCAACGCGTTGGTCATCGAGCCATGTTGCTGCAGTGCCAGGTTGACCATGGCGATGAGACCCGCGTTGCAGGCGCCGCTGAGCAGCGCGGCCACGAAGGTGCAAATCATCATGGCGCGTGAGCCGCGGAAGAAGAATCGGATGAGATTCATAGGGAATCGAAGCCGTTGAAGGAAGGGGCCACGTTGAAATGAAGCCGCGGCTCCGGTGCATCTCCGGCCAGCATCGGTTTGCCGTTGGCGCCGTAGCGCAACTCGATGCGCTCCGCGGGTTGGTCGAGGTAGCGCCCGAGAATCGTTCGGAGAATCCCGCGACCAAGGACAAAACGCCGGCGGTCGCGCTCGAAGCGAAACTGGCGCGCCCGCTCCGCCTCGGCCGCGGAAACAACGCCGGCCATGAATTCGAGGACCCCCGCCGGTTGGCCGTCGAGCGCCACCGTCCAGAAGGCAACCTCGTCCGCCGGCAGGATCGGGACGGAGCCGGAGCGACGGTCGCCGGCGGCAGGTTCGATCGAGGGCATGGCAAGGGAGTCCGTCATTTCGAGACTTCCTGCTTCGCTCCCACTTCGTGCAGGCAGCCTTGCAGCGCCTGGGCGACCGCGCGCACATGGGGTTCGTCGAGGATGTTGCCATGGCCACCGGGCATCAGTTTCACCGCCACCCCACCGCGCGCCAGCGGTCCCCAGCCATATTGCTCGTCGAACGAGCAGATCAGCGCATGGCCGCGGGTGCGGAACAGGGTCACGCGACCGGCGTAGGGCTGTGGCCGATACCGAATGAGCGCCCGCACATGGCTCTCCCACAGCGAACGCTGCTTGTCCGAATACGCCGCGAGATTGACCAGTTCGTCCACATCGCGGGTCGGCAGATCGTCCTTGGACGCGAGCCCGAGCGGCGCCGCCGCCTTCTTCCGCAGGATCCGCAGTTTCCAGCGGACAAACTCAATGCGCTCCCGCAGCGTCCAGCTGAACAGAAAGCAGCCAATCCAGTACGCGAGATTGGCCATGAACTTCGCCTGCCAGGCGAGCGCACGCCGCGGTGCCGGCTGGTTGTAGTCGGTGTTCGGCGGCGAGCAGTTCATCAGGCCGAGCAGCGCGACGCGCTCGCCCTGGCCGTGCAGTTGCCGCGCCATTTCATACGCCACGATGCCGCCGAAGCAGTAGCCGCCGAGCAGATACGGCCCGCGCGGCTGGTGCGCCCGCAGGTCGGCGATGTAGTTCGCCGCCATCTCCTCGATCGTCGGCCATTCCGGCAGGCCGTCGAGCCCGCGCGACTTGAACGCATAGAGCGGCTGATCCGTGCCGAGGTGACGCGCGAGATTCGAGTAACCCCAGAACATCCCGCCGCCGACGCCATGCACGAGATACAGCGGCGCCCGCGTACCATGGCCCTGGATTTCGACGAGCGAGGTGACGGATGCGTAACGCGTTTCGTTGGCGCGCAGCAGCCGGGCCAGCTGCTCGATCGTCCGGTGCTGGAAGATGGCGGCGACCGGCAGCTTCTTGCCGAACCACTTTTCCACCTGCGCCACCACGCGCACGGCGAGCAGCGAGTGTCCGCCGAGGTCGAAGAACCGGTCGTGCACCCCGATTGGTTTCACGCCGAGAACGTTTTCCCAGATCTCGGTGAGATTCGCTTCCACCTCGTCGCGCGGCCCGATGTATTTGCCCTGCAGCTCCGGCCGGCTGCCGTCGAAGGACGGCAACGCGGCCACGTCGACCTTGCCGTTCGCGTTCAAAGGCATCACGTCGACCGCCGCGAACACCGACGGCATGAGGTACTCGGGGATCTTCTCCTCGAGAAAGGCGCGCAGGGTGTCGGGGGCGGGCGCCGGGAAATGCTTCGGCACGATATACGCGACGAGGCACTTGGCGCCGGACGGATCGTCGCGCACGACCACGGCGCATTCGCGCACGGACGGATGCGATGTAAGCACCGCCTCGATTTCACCCGGTTCGACGCGAAACCCGCGAATCTTCACCTGCCGGTCGATCCGGCCGAGGAATTCGATGCTGCCGTCCGGCAGCCAGCGCACGAGATCGCCCGTCCGGTAAAGCCGGGCGCTCGGGTCGCGACTGAATGGGTGCGGCACAAACTTTTCTTGCGTGAGTTCGGCGAGATTCAGGTACCCCCGGGCCAGTCCGTCACCGCCGGCGAACAGCTCGCCGGGCACGCCCATCGGCACCGGCTGCATTTCGCGATCGAGGATATAAACCTGCGTGTTCGCGATCGGCCGGCCGATCGGCACCGAACGGCCGGGCAACGGCGGCGCCGTGACCCGATGGCAGCAAGTGAACGTCGTGTTCTCCGTCGGACCGTATCCGTTGATCAATTCCGTCCGCGGCATCTGCTCGAGGGCCCGCGTCACATGCACGGGCGAGAGCACGTCACCGCCGGCCAGCAGCTGCCGCACATTCTGCAGCCGATCGAGTTGTTCCTCCACCATCTGGTGGAAGAGACCCGCGGTCAGCCACAGCGTGGTGACGCCGGAGCGCTCGATCAGCTCGCCGAGTTCCGCGAGCGAGGCCGGGCCGGGCGGGCAGATCACCAGCCGGGCGCCATTGAGCAGCGCACCCCAGATTTCAAGCGTGGAGGCATCGAACGCGATCGGCGCGAACTGGAGGAACACCTCGTCCGTATCGAAGCGGGCGAAGTCCGAATTCTTCACCAGCCGCACGACGCCGCGATGCGGCACGCACACGCCCTTCGGCCGGCCGGTCGAACCCGACGTGTAGCTCACATACGCGAGATGCTCCGGCTTGGCCGTCGCGGCCACCTGCTCTTCGCTCTCCACCGCGATTTTCGCCCACTCGGTGTCCAGCGAGATGACCTCCGGTGGATGTTCGTCGGGCCGGCATGGTTCGGCCGCGGCGAACGCCTCCACTGTCGCGCGCAACCGCTGCTGGGTCAGCAGCACCCGCGCCCGCGTGTCCGCGAGCATGTACGCCAGCCGTTCCTTCGGATACGCCGGATCCAGCGACACATACGTGCCGCCCGCCTTGAGGATGCCGAGCAGCGCCACGATCAGCTCGACCGAGCGCTCGAGACACACCCCGACCAGCGTGTCGGGCCCGACGCCCATCCGCTGCAAACGGCGCGCGAGCTGATTGGCCCGGGCGTCGAGGTGACGATACGTGATTTCTTCCTCGGCAAAGCTGACGGCGGTCGACTCGGGCGTCCGCGCCACCTGCTCCGCGAACAGCTCGGGCACCGTCTTTTCCCGCGGATATTCACTCCAGGTCTGATTCCACCCCGAAAGCACCTGATGGCGCTCGGCGGGCGTGAGCAGCGCGAGCCGCGAGATCTTCTGTTCCGGGCTGGCCACGATGCTTTCGAGCAGCGTCTGGAAGCAGCCCAGCATCCGCGAAATCGTACCCGGCTCGAAGAGATCGGCGTTGTACTCGAAGGCGGCGCGCAGCCCTTGCGGGCCCTCGAACATCGAGAGCGTGAGATCGAATTTTGTCGTGCCCGTGTCGACGTCGAGCGGCTCGAGCATCAGGCGCGGCAGATCCGTTGGCGCCATCGGCGCGTTCTGGAGCACGAACATCACCTGAAAGAGCGGATTGCGGCTGATCGTCCGGTCCGGGCGCAGCTCCGTCACCACGCGCTCGAACGGCACGTCCTGGTGCGCCAGCGCGCCCAGTGACGTCTCGCGCACGCGGGCGAGCAGTTCGCGGAAGGCCGGGTTGCCCGCGAGGTCGCCGCGGAAAACCAGCGTGTTGACGAAAAATCCAATCAACTTCTCGAGCTCGACCTTCCGGCGCCCGGCCACGACCGAGCCGACGACGATGTCCTCCTGGCCCGTCCACCGATGCAACAGCACCTGGAAGGCGGCGAGCAGCGTCATGAAAAGCGTGGCGCCTTCCTGCTGGCCGAGCGACTTCAACGCCTGGGTGAGCGGCCGCGACAGCTGCACCGCCTGGGCGGCTCCGCGCGACATCGGCGCGACCGATCGCGGGTGATCCACCGGCAGCTCGAGCACGGGCAGCGGACCGCCGAGCTGTTTCTTCCAATATGCGAGCAACTTCTCCAGCACCGGCCCCTGGAGGTTCTCGCGCTCCCACAGCACGTAATCGGCAAACTGAATGGGCAGTTCGGGCACCGCCGGTGGCTCGTTGCTGCAATACCCCGTGTACAGCGCGGCGAGCTCGCGGAACAGGATCCCGATCGACCACCCATCCGAGATGATGTGGTGCATCGTCAGCAGCAGCGTGTGCTCGGTCGCCGAGGTTCGGATCAGCAACACCCGGATCAACAAATCGCGCGAGAAATCGAACGGCCGCCGCGCCTCTTCCCGCAGCCGGCGGAGCAGTTCCTCCTCCGCCGTGCCGTCGCGCCATTCCGAAAGATCGACGACCGTCAGCGTCAGGGTGCGCGTCGGAGCGACGACCTGGACCGCGCGGCCTTCCGAGGTGATGAAGTTTGTCCGCAGCGGCTCGTGCCGCCGGATGACATCGTTGATCGATTTCTCGAGCAGGTTGATGTCAAGGGTGCCCCGCATCCGCACCGCCTGGCACACGTTGTAAACCGGGCTGCCCGGCTCCAGTTGATCGAGGAACCACAGGCGCTCCTGTGCAAATGAGAGCGGGATTTCACCGGTGTCGGTGCGGAGGGGAATCGAAGCCCCCCGTTCCGCCGGCTTCGTCGCCGCCTGGCGCGCGCGCTTCAGCCGCTCCTCCAGCAGCGCACGTTGCGAGCCGGAGGGCTCCACCCGAGTCGGAACCAGTTCGTCGCGGACGGTCATGGCTATTCCTTTGCCGTCATCGGTTGCCGGCTGGCACCCGACTCGGAGACGGCGGCCGGGTCGGCGTTGATTTGTTCGAGCAATGCCACCTCAACCACGGGGGCGAAGCCCGCGATCGTGGGGGAGGCAAAAAATTGTTGCATGGTGAGGTCCACGTTCAGGGCGTCCTGCACCCGCGTGATCACCTGGGCGGCAAGCAGCGAATGGCCGCCCAGTTCGAAGAAGCTGTCGTGTACTCCAATTTGCTTCAGCCCGAGCACATCGCGCCAGATGTCGGCCATGAGTTCTTCCGCGGTCGAACGCGGCGCCACGAACGGGGCGCTTTCCGTCGTGACCTCGGGATCCGGCAGCGCCTTCCGGTTGATCTTTCCGCTCGTGGTGCGCGGAAGCTCGTCCAGCACGGTGAGGACCACGGGCACCATGTACTCCGGCAATTTTTGCCCCAGGTGTGCGCGCAGCGCCGCCACCTCAATGCTGCCACCGGCCGCGGCCACCACATAACCGAGGAGCCGGGCGTTCGTCGCCTCACCGCGCGCCACCACGACGCACTCGCTCACGGACGGGTGTCCCGCGAGCGCGGCTTCGATTTCGCCGAGCTCAATCCGGTACCCGCGGATCTTCACCTGGTAATCCAGGCGGCCGAGGAACTCGATGGTACCATCGGCCGAGAAACGCGCGCCGTCGCCCGTCCGATACAGCCGGCGGCCGGGGAGGAATGGCGCCTCGACGAATCTCTCCTGGGTGAGTTGCGGCAGGTTGAGGTAACCGCGGGCCACCTTGTCGCCGCCGATGAATAATTCGCCGCGCACGCCAATTGGAACGGGCTGCATCCGGCGGTCGAGAATGTAGGCCTGCTCGTTTGCCAGCGGACGACCAATGGTCGCGCGACCGCCGCGCACGCGTTTTCCACCCGTGGAGTACACGGTGGTTTCCGTCGGGCCATACACGTCGAATACCCGCTCGATCTGCGGCAACGCATACAGCGCCTCGACCAGTGACTGCGGGCACGGTTCG
The DNA here is from genome assembly GCA_030648295.1 of Opitutaceae bacterium. Taxonomy (GTDB): domain Bacteria; phylum Verrucomicrobiota; class Verrucomicrobiia; order Opitutales; family Opitutaceae; genus ER46. The sequence goes on from JAUSID010000254.1 coordinate 28,011, forward strand.
CCCGCGACGTTGATCGTGTGCACCGAGGTGGGCACGAGATTGCCGCGCACGAGCTCCGCCACCGCCGACGGCACGCCGCTGATCAAGGTGACCTCGTTGCGGGCGCGCAGCGATCCCAGCTCGAGGATGCTGGACGCGACGATGATTTTGCCGCCGAGGCAGAGCGGCACGAGGCTCTCGAACACCGCCACGTCGAACGACGCGGAGGTCGCGAAGAGCACGCCCGCGAGCTCGTCCGCCCGGTAATGTTGCGCCGACCACGCCACCAGCGCGGCGACGCCGCGGTGCGGAACACAGACGCCCTTCGGCCGGCCGGTCGAGCCGGAGGTGTAGATCACATACGCGAGGTTGTCCGCCGTCGGTGACCCGGTCGCAGCCGCGCTCGAAGGTGAAGCGAGCTGGGCCTCGTCGTCGATGGCAACTGCGTCCCACTCGCCGTCCGGCAGGAACGCGGTTAGGCTGCGCTCCGTGAGCACGACGCGCATGCCCGTGTCGCGGGCAACGAACGAGAGCCGGTCCTTGGGATGGGAAATGTCCAGTGGCACGTACGCACCTCCGGCCTTCAGGATGCCGAGCATCGCCGCGACGAGTGGCGGCGAACGCTGGAGGAAGATGCCCACGAGATGGTCGGGACCGATGCCGCGGCCGCGCAGATGGCGCGCGATCGTATCGGCGCGGGCGTTCAGCTCGCGATAGGTCCACCGCTGATCGTGGCCCACGACCGCCACCGCATTCGGGTGCCGGCGGACCTGCTCCTCGAACCGCTGGTGGATGCACGCGCTGCGATCGTACTCGAGCGTGGTGTTGTTCCACTCGACGAGCAGCTGGTGCCGCTCCGCCCCGGTCAGCAAGGGCAGGCTCGCAACCGGGGATTCGGAATTGGCGACGATGCCACGCAGCAGCGTTTCGAAATGGCCAAACCAACGTGCCATCGTGGCATCGTCATAAAGTTCGCTGCTGTAGTAGCAGCCCAGCATCACCGACTCGTCGGCGAGCGCGAAATTGAAGTTGAGATCGAAATTGACGAAACGCTTCGGGTTGTTCGTCGGCGTCACCGCCAGCCCCGCGAAATCGAGCACGCCGCGGTGTCGCACCGTATTGAATACGACGGGCGCCACCGGCACGCGACTTGGCTGGCGGACGAAGTCGATCTGTTGGAGCAGCGTGCCGAACGGATAACACCAGTGCTCCAGCGCGTCGCCGACGTGCTGCCGCATTTCCGTGAGGTAGTCGCTGAAACGAGCGTCGTCCTTCAACCGGCTGCGAATCGGCAGCAGGTTGGCGAAGTGGCCCACTGCATTGCCGAGCCCGCCCATCACCTGCCCGGCCGCGGGCACGCCGACAATCACGTCGTCCTGCGTGGCCAGCCGGTGCAGCAGCACGTTGAAACCCGCGAGCAGTGCGGTGAACATGGTGCAGCCCCGGTCACCGCACAGCCGCTTCACTCCCGCCGTCACATCGGGCGCGAGCGTCCGGAGGAAAAACCCGCCCGCAAACGTCCGCTGCACCGGGCGGGGACGATCCGTCGGCAGCTCCAGGATCGGCACGTGCTCCGGGAATTGCCGTTTCCAGAATTCTTCCGCCGCCAGATAGGCCGGCGTCCTGTGCGCCCGCTGCTGCCTCCCGGCGTACTGGCTGAACGACTGCGCTTCCGGCAGCACCGCGGGCCGCCCCTGCACCTCCGCCGAATAGAACTCGCCGAGTTCATGCTGGAGGACGGCGAGTGACCAGCCGTCGCACACCAGGTGATGGACCGCCAGCACCAGCAGGTGGGAGTCTGGCGCGAGCTGGATCAACCTGGCCCGGAAAAGGGGGCCGTTGACGAGGTCGAAGGTCGCGTTGACCTGCTCGTCCGCGCACTGCGCCGCCAGCTTGCGGCGGTCGGCCGGCGCCGCGGACGAGAAATCGTGGCACGTCAATTCGATCGGCGCACCCGCCGCAATCCGCTGCCCATCGCCCAACGGGCTGAAGGTCGTGCGCAACGCATCGTGCCGCGCCACCAGTGACTCGACCGCCCGGCGGAGCGCCGCGACGCTGAGCGGTCCGTCGAGTTGCAGCGTGATCGATTCGTTGTAAGCCGCCGACGCCGCCGCGCCCAGCTGGCAGGCGTACCAGATTTCGCGCTGCGCATCCGTCAGCGGGATACATTGCGCCGCCAGCGTGACCGTGCTTGCGCGCATATGGTCCGTCGGCAACGCCGCGGCGCTGGGACGAGTCGTGTCCACGGTGAGCCCGGCACCCGGCTCACGCCCGTTGGTGATCGGAGCCGCCACATCGGCCCCGGCCACCGTCACGATGGTCGGGTTCGTGGCTGTCGCCACGTTGGTCGCCTGGCTGGCGGCTCCCGGCGCGAGCACCGTGCGTTGCTCGATGTGGGCGGCGAGCTTGCCAAAGGTGATGAGATCTTCCCGCAGCTGGCGAAACGTGATGTCGAGGCCGAACCGCTTCCCGACCGCGACACTCGCCTGGGTGAGGAACAGCGAATCGAATCCGAGTTGATAGAACGACTCGTCGGGACCGGCTTCCGCCAAATCAATGCCGGAGAGCTGCTGGAAGATTTCCTTCAACGCGCCGACCGTTGTCGCCGTGATCGCGTTCGGCGCGGCGGCGGGAACCGGCGGCGCCGCACCGTTCAGGACGGCCCCGTTCACCGCTGCCGGGATGGTTTCCGCTTCCAGCGCCATCGTCGGGGCCGGACCGTTGATCGGGGCCGGCTTCGACCCAAGATCGAACGTCATGCCGGGCTCGACCCAGTGCCGCTTGCGTTCAAACGGATAGGTGGGCAGCGGAACGATCCGCCGCCGTTCATCGCGATATAATCCGCCGCGCCAGTCGATCCGGCTGCCGGCGATCCACAATTCGCCCAGCGTATGCAGGATGGAACTACGGTCCGAGGCGTTGTCCCGCGTGCGACCAAGGCTCGCGAGAATCGTCGTCGCGCCGCCGCCCGTGGCGGGGTGCTGCCGCGCCAGCCCGGCGAGCGTGGCTCCCGGTCCGACCTCGAGCAATATCCGGCTGCCGCCTTTGACCAGCTCCGCCACGCCATCGGCGAACTTCACCGTCTGCCGCACATGCGTGGTCCAGTATTCCGCCCTCGTGGCCTCCGCCGGCGTAATCCACGTGCCGGTGACGTTCGAGACCCACGGGATGGCCGGCGCGTTCAGCTTCAGCTTCGCGATGAACTCCGCCAGCGGCCGCAGCGCCGGCTCCATCATCGCGGAGTGGAACGCGTGCGAGGTCGCGAGCCGTTTGAAAGGAATGACGCTCGCGGCCAGCCGCTGCTCCAACGCGTCTATCGCGCCGAATGGTCCGGAAACGACGCATAGACCCGGAGCGTTGACCGCCGCGAGCGCCAAATTGGATCCCAGGAACTCCCTAATCTTTTCGGGTGCCACGCGCACCGCGAGCATCGCGCCCGCCGGCTGCGCCTGCATCAGCCGCGCGCGCTCGGCCACCAGCGCGAGCGCATCCTCGAGCGAGAACACGCCGGCGAGGCACGCCGCCACGTATTCGCCGAGGCTGTGGCCGATCATCGCCGCCGGCTTGATGCCCCACTGCATCCACCGCTGCGCCATCGCATGCTCGATCGCGAAAAGCGCCGGCTGCGTGAGCCGCGTTTCCGTGAGCTGCTTCGCCGCGGCCTCGGCCTGTTCCGGGGCGGGAAAAAGAACGGCCCGCAAATCGAGCCCGAGCCGCGGCTCGAGGAGTTCGCAACTGCGATCGATCGCCGCCCGGAAGGTTGGCTCCGTTTCGTAGAGCTCCCGCGCCATGTTCACCGCCTGCGCGCCCTGGCCGGGAAACATGAACGCCACCGTTGGCGCCTCAGCGTCGGAACCGCCACTCGCGATCCGCTTCGCGTCGCGCGCGGTGAGCACCTCCACCGCATCGGCGGCGTCATCGCACACCACGGCCCGACGGTGCGCGAAAACCTTCCGGCCGGTTTGGAGCGTGAACGCCACGTCGGCGAGATTCGCGTCAGAGTTGCGCTCGAGATGACGCGCAAGATTGTCCGTCGCGGCTTCGAGTGCGGTCGCCGTGCGCGCCGACAGCAGCAGCAGGTGCCGCGGCCGCGCCGGACTCACCGGCTCGGGCGCCGGCGCCTCTTCGAGGGCGACGTGCGAATTGGTGCCACCGATGCCAAACGAACTCACGCCCGCCCGCCGCGGCTGCTCGCCACGCGGCCAGGCCCGCAAAGCGTGGTTGACGAAAAACGGGCTGTGCTCGAAATCGATCTTCGGATTCGGCCGTTCGAAATGCAGGCTGGGAGGAATCTCCCCGTGCTGGAGCGCCAGCACCGTCTTAATCAACCCGGCGACGCCCGCACCGATATCGAGGTGACCGATGTTGCTCTTGACGGAACCGAGGGCGCAAAACTGGCCGCGTTCACCTTGGAGCCCAAACGCCTTCGTCAGCCCGGCGATCTCGATCGGATCGCCCAGGGGCGTACCGGTGCCATGCGCCTCGACGTAGGAAATCGTCTCGGGCGCAAAACCCGCCTCGGCGTGCGCCATCGCAATCACCTCGGCCTGGCCGTCGATGCTCGGCGCCGTGTATCCAATCTTCACCGCGCCGTCGTTGTTGATCGCCGTGCCCTTGATCACCGCGCAAATGTTGTCGCCGTCCGCCATGGCTTCGCTCAGCCGCTTCAGCACCACGACACCGGCACCGTCGCCGAGCACCGTGCCGGCCGCCTTCGCGTCGAACGCCCGGCAGTGGCCGTCCGGCGAGAGAATTCCGCCTTCGAGGTGATGCTGGCCGCGGTTCGGCGGAAACGTGATCGAGACACCGCCCGCGAGCGCGACGTCGCAGCGGTAGCTCAGCAGGCTTTGCGCGGCGAGGCACACCGCCACAAGCGAGGTCGAGCAGGCGGTCTGCACGTTGATGCTCGGGCCGCGCAAATTGAGTTTGTACGAGACCCGCGTCGGCACGAAGTCGCCGTCGTTGGCGATCATCGTAGGGAAGATGCCGGTGTTCGCGACGAGGTCGCGGTTTGTGAGCAGGTTGGTGAACAGGTAGGTGTTCATGCTCGCGCCCGCGAACACCCCGATAAGCCCTGCATGTGTTTCGGGGTTGCAGCCGGCGTGTTCCAGCGCCTCCCAGCAGCATTCGAGGAAGACGCGGTGCTGCGGATCCATCACGCGTGCCTCCTGCGGGCTGAACCCGAAGAACGGGGCGTCGAACCACTCCGGTTTCTCGAGCACGGCCCGCGCCTTCACGTAGCGCGGATCCTTCAAATCCGGCGCGTGTTCGATCGGCAGCCACTGCACCTGCTCATCGGCGAAGAACGACACGCCCTCCACCCCGTGGCGGAGGTTGTGCCAGAACTCCTCGAGATTTCCGGCCTGCGGGAATCGGCCGGCCATCCCGATGATGGCGATGCTTTCCTGGGGCTCGTGGGGATTCATTCGAACGGTTGAACTGCAAGCGTGGTGTTCGCGGCGCCGCCGGGGCTGGCCCGCGGCGATCGCCGCGCCAGTTCCGGAGGGGAATTGGAATCAGGTCGTGGTCGCAGGCGTGGCCATCGCGCGGCGGCGAATCATGGCGCCCTGGCGCAGCTTGTTTCGCTCCTCGATCTTCTGCCGGAACGAATCGTCCTTCGGGCCGGTGGACGACTGCTCGCCAATGAATTTCGCCAGCATGCGGATGGTGGGGAATTGGAAAAGCTTCAGCACCGGGACATCGACGTTGAGCGCCTCGCGCAGCCGGTTCTGGACCTGCACGACTTGCAGCGAGTGGCCGCCGAAATCGAAGAAGTTATCGTCCACGCCGATTTGATCGACGTGCAGGATGTCCTTCCAAATCACGGCCACCGCCTGCTCCACCCCGCCCTTCGGCGGCACGAACGACGCCTCGGACTTGACGCGGCTGCCCTGCGGCGCCGGGAGCGCCTTGCGATCGACCTTGCCGTTCGGGGTCAGCGGCAGCTGGTCGAGCGTGACGTAAAGCGCCGGCACCATGTGGTCGGGAAGCTTCTGGCGGAGGAAATCACGCAGCGCATTCGCCGCCGGTGCTTCGTCGCCGGCCGCAACCACATAGGCCGCGAGCTGCGGATCGTCGGGATTGTCGCGGCGCAGCACGACGACCGCCTGGCGCACATCCGAGTGCTGCATCAGCGCCGCCTCTATTTCGCCGAGTTCGATCCGATGGCCGCGGATTTTCACCTGGTGATCGACGCGTCCCAGGAAATCAACGACACCATCGGCGCGGTAGCGAACGAGATCACCGGTGCGATACATGCGCGGCACCGCGGCGCTGCTCGCGCCGTTCTGGGTTTTGGGTTCTGGGTTTTGGGTTTTGGGTTCCGGCGATTGTCTCTGGTCTCTAGTCTCCGGTCCCTGGTCCGTGATCTCCGGTCCCTGGTCCTTGGTCCTTGGTCCTTGGTCCTTCTCCGCCATGTCCTCGACAAACGGATCGGGAACGAATTTCTCCGCCGTCAGCTCCGGCCGCTTCCAGTACCCCCGCGCGACGCCGTCGCCCGCGATCCAAAGTTCGCCGGGCACGCCGACGGGAAGTGGCTGGCGGTTGCCGTCGAGCACGTAGACCTGCTGGTTCGCCAGCGGCCGGCCAATCGCCACCGCGCCGGTGGAACTCGGCTCGTTGGTCACGCGATGCGTGGTCGACCAAATCGTCGTCTCTGTCGGGCCGTACATGTTGATGACCTCGCCCGAGACCACGCCGACGAGTTCCTCGGCCAGCCCGACCGGCAGGGCTTCGCCGCCCACCATCAACTTCTTCAACGAGCGCAGCGCCTCGGCCGTGTCCAGCGACTGGAGCAGCAGCCGCGCGAACGACGGCGTGCACTGCAGATGCGTGACGCGGTGTCGCTGCATCTGCTCGACGAGCGAAACCGTGCGACTGGAAGCGCGGGCCGCCGCGAGTTCCGCGCCGGCGGCCTGCTCCTGGCATTCACTGCGCACGCGGTCGAGCAGCTTCAGGCTCACGAGGGCGGAATCGACATCGACGCCGAAGTCAATCAGGCACGCAATCTCGTCGATTCCGATCGACGAGAGCCGCGCGAGGATCTTCCGGCAGGTCTCGGGCGTGCCGAGCAGCCCGCAAAGTTCGAAGTAACGATTGAATGAATACTCAATCAGTGCCTCCTTCTCCTCCGGCTTCAGGCTCTTCATTTCCGCGCCGGGATACAGCGCCTGGGTTAGGCCCTGGAGCAGATCGACCGAGTCCGCCAGGTAGCGGCACAACGGATCGTGCACCTTCTCCTTCACCTGCTGGAGATCCTCGCCGACGAACGTGTGCAGTGCGATCGTCACACAGCCATCATCGTGGCCGGCGTCCCGCCGCGCCTGCCGGTAAATCTTGATCTTCTTCGCCAGCTCATCGAGTTCCTGCCCGAGCAGGTGCGTCAGCACGCCGGCGCCCATCTGGCCGGCCAGCTTGAAGGTGTCCGGATTGCCCGCGGCCGTGATCCACATCGGCAGCTCCTGCTGGATCGGACGCGGATAGATTTTCACCGGCACCGGGTTGCCCCGGCCGCCAGGGAACTCCACCGCCTCGCCGCGCCAGAGCTTGCGCACCGTCTCCATGTCGCGGCGCATCTGGTTGCGCCGATCGGCGTAATTCTCGGGCCGCAGCGTGAAGTCGCGATCATGCCACCCGTTCGCGAACGAGACCCCTGCGCGACCATGCGACAGGTTGTCCACCACCGACCATTCCTCCGCGACGCGCAGCGGATGGTGTAGCGGCGATACGACGCTGCCGGCGCGAATCTGGACCTTTTGCGTGACCGCCGCGAGGGCTGCGCCGACGACCGCAGGATTTGGATACAGTCCGCCAAACGAGTGGAAGTGGCGCTCGGGCGTCCACACCGCCTTGAACCCATGCTGGTCGGCGAACTTCGCCCCTTCGAGCAGCAGCCGGTAGCGATTGGGATCGGCATCGCCTGAATCGTCGACGCTGGCGAAGTAGAACAGGCTGAAATCGAGCGGCTTCTTCGTGGCGACGGCACGTTTCGCCTCCGCCATGCCCGGCAGCTTCGCGGCGTCAGAGAGCACCACGACCTTGAACCCACGCGTGAGCGTCCAGAAGAGTTCCAGCACCGAGATGTCGAACGAGATGCTCGTCACCGCGAGCCACACGCCCGGCCCCTCGACCCACTCGGGGCCCTGGGCCGGTCGAACGGGCTTCGTGCCGAGCGCCTGGTCCATCCCGGCAAAGAAATTCACCACGTTGCGGTGCGTGACCATCACACCCTTGGGATTTCCCGTGGAGCCGGAAGTGTAGAGAACGTACGCGAGATTGTCGGCCGTGGGCGCGCGACCGCCCTCGGTCGCCTCCGGGGAATTGGTACCGCGAGGAGTCGCACTCCCATCATCATCCAGGCAAATCACGGCCGCCTGGTGAGGCGGCAGCTTGCGCAGCAGGCTCAGCTGGGACACCAGCACCGGCGCCTGCGAATCATGGAGCATGAATCCGATTCGCTCCTTCGGATAAGTGGGATCGAGCGGGAGGTAGGCGCCTCCGGCTTTGTGGATGCCGAGCAGCCCCACCATCATGTCGATCGAGCGCTCGACACAGATGCCAACGAGAACATCCGGGCCGACGCCCTGCGTGCGCAACTGCGCCGCCAATCGATCCGCGCGGGTGTTCAGTTGTTCAAACGTGAGCTCCGTTTCGTCGAACACCAGCGCGGTCGATTGAGGGGTGCGGGCCACCTGCTCCTCGAAGAGCTGGTGAATACAGCGGTCGCGGGGATAATCGGTCGCCGTCGCGTTCCATTCGCCGAGCGAGCGCTGGCGTTCTTCCGCCGTGAGCAGCGGCAGCTGCGAAATCTTCCGCGCCGGGTCGGCCGCCATGCCTTCGAGCACGGTTTGGAAATGCCCGAGGAACCGCTGGATCGTTTCCCGCTGGAAGAGGTCGAGCGCGTATTCCGCGGTCACGCTGAGCGAACCGTCGGCCTGCTCGATCGCCCAGACCGTGAGGTCCGACTTCGCCGTGCCGGTGTAAACCGGTTCGATGCTCAGCTTGATGCCGCTGAGCTTCAACGGCGCCATCGGCATGTTCTGGAGCGCAAAATATACCTGGCAAATCGGATCGAAACTGAGGTTCCGCTGCGGCTGGAGTTCCTCGACCAGCTTTTCATACGGCATCTCGCGATGCTCGAAGGCCGCGAGCGAGACGTCGCGGACGCGGGCGAGCAGCTCCGTCACCGTCGGATCGCCGGCGAGATTCGTCCGCATCAGGATCGTGTTGATGAAGAAGCCGACGATCTCCTCCGTCTCCGCCGCGTCGCGACCAGCGAGCGGCGAGCCGATGACGAGATCGGACTGACCGGTGTAGCGGTGCAGCACGGCGTTGAAGCCGGCGAGCAGCGTCATGAAGAACGTCACGCGGTTCTGCTGGCTGAGCTGCCGCAGCTTCGTCACGAGCGCGGGGGAGAACTGCACCGTGACGGTGTCGCCGGTGTGCGATTGCAGCGGCGGCCGCGCGTGATCCGTCGGCAGTTCGAGCAACGCCGGCGCGCCGGTGATCTGCTTCTTCCAATACTGTTTCAGCTTCCCGAGTGTCTCGCCCTGGAGATACTCGTGCTGCCACTCGGAGAAATCGCCATATTGGACGGGCAGCTCGCTCAGCTTCGGCTCCTGGTCGTTCGCCAGCGCGTCGTAGCAGATCCCGATCTCCTTGTACAAAATTCCCATCGACCAGCCGTCCGACGCGATGTGGTGCATCACCAGCATCAGGGCATGTTCGGTCGCCGCCAGCCGGATGAGCCGCACGCGGAGCAGCAGATCCTTTTGCAGGTTGAAGGGTTTCTTCGCCTCCTCGCCCACCAGCCGCATCAGCTCCGCCTCCCGCGCGTTCGCCGGCACGTTCGAGATGTCGGTGACGGGCAGGTCGAGCGACCACGATGTCTTGATCACCTGCATCGGTTCCGAGCCGACCGCCACGAACATGGTCCGAATCGCCTCGTGGCGCTCCACCACCGTGGCCAGCGCGCGATCGAGGGCACGCTCATTGAGCGGGCCGCTCAGCCGCACGAGGTACGGTATATTGTACAGAGGTGAGCCAGGCTCCATCTGCTCGAGAAACCAGAGTCGCCGCTGGCCGGACGAAGCCGGGATGGGGCGGGCGGCAACGGCGGCGGACGCGGTCGAAATGGGAGTGAGAACGGGGGACGCTTCCATGGCGTTAATTCGGTTGTAAGATTTCCTCGGTTCGCGCGGTCCTGCGCTTCAGCCGGTTGGATGTGATCCGCGGCGCGGCCGCCGGCTGCTGGCGCCGCATTTCCAATTCCCGCGCCAGTCCCGCCACGGTCGGCTGATCGAAAATCGCGCGGACCGACAGCGTGGTCTCCAGCGCCTGGTTGAGGCGTGACACGACCTGCGCCGCGAGCAGCGAATGACCGCCAAGATCGAAGAAATTGTCGTGCCGGCCGATGGAACTGCGACCGAGGATGTCCGCCCACACGCGCGCCACGGTTTGCTCCGTCGGCGACGCGGGAACGGCCGCGGCGCCGGCGGCATCGGTGCGGCGCACCGCGGGCGCCGGAAGCGAGTTGCGATCGATCTTGCCGTTGGGAGTGAGCGGCCAGCTCTCCAGGAAAACCAGCGCCGCGGGCACCATGTAAGAGGGCAGCTTTCCCCGCAGAAACGTCATCAGCTCCACTTCCTGGATACCAATGTCCCGTGCTACGTGACCGGTTGCCGGGGGCGTGGCGGGCACGACATAGGCGACCAACTGCGGTTGCTGGCGTTCGTCGGGCCGCACGAGCACCAGGCCCTCGCGAATCCCGGGGTGGCGGTTCAACACCGCCTCGATTTCGCCAAGCTCGATGCGGCAGCCGCGAATCTTCACCTGGCCATCGAGCCGCCCGAGGAATTCCAGCTCGCCCGCCGTGGTCCACCGCACCAGGTCACCCGTGCGATATACCCGGGTCTCGCCGCGTTTGTCATCTAATAGATGACAAACTGGCCGGGGCAGATCGGCGGAGGGCGGCAGCGAAATGAACTTTTCGGCGGTGAGTTCGGGGCGGCGGAGGTAGCCGCCGGAGAGGCTTTCGCCGGTGATGAAGAGTTCCCCGGGCACGCCGGCTGGCACCGGCCGCAGCAGGCGATCGAGCACAAAGACGCGGGTGTTCGCGATCGGGCGGCCAATCGTCGGAGTGATCCCGCCCCCCGGCTGCCCGTCGGCCGGGCCGGAAGTCGCCACCACGGTGCTTTCGGTGGGCCCGTAGTTGTTGATCAGCCGGCACGGGAAATCTGCCGGCGGCCGGCGCTTCAGCTTGTCGCCACCCGTCAGCAGCGTGCGCAGCGCCATGCCCTGCGGCCAGGGCTCGTTCATCGCCGCCTCGACGAGCGGGGTGGGCAGGAACGCGATCGTGATCTTCTTCTCCGCCATCCAGCGCCACAGCGCGGCCAGCGAAATCCGTGTATCCTCGTCGGGGATATGGACGCTCGCTCCAGTCGCGAGGTACGGCCAGATTTCCCACACCGCGGCATCGAACGCGGGACTCGCCACCTGGGTCGCGCGATCGTCCGGCGTGACGCCAAAGGTCCGCTGATGCCAGGTCACGAGGTTCATCAACGCCCGGTGCGTGATCGGCACCCCCTTGGGCTGGCCGGTTGAACCCGAGGTATAGATGACGTAGGCGAGGCGGTCGGCGTTCGGCCGCTCGCGGCCGCGATTCGCGCCGGCGTCCCGCGCTCCGCCCACCGCCGGGCCGCCCGATTCCTCGCCATCGATGCAAATTGTCACCGCGGCGTGCGTCGGGACCTGGCGCACCAGATGCCGTTGCGTGACGACGACGGGCGCACCCGAGTCCTCGAGCATGAAGGCGAGACGCTCCGCCGGGTAGGTGGGATCGAGCGGACAAAACGCGGCGCCAGCCTTCAACACGCCGAGCCACGCGACGATCAACTCCGTCGAGCGCTCCAGGCACACGGCGACGATGCTGCCGCGGCCGACGCGGTGCGTCTTCAGCCGGGCCGCGAGTACCCCGGCGCGCCGGTTGAGTTCACCATACGTCAACGTCGTACTCGTATCCGAAACGGCCACCCGGTCGGCCGACGCGGCCGCGTATTGCTCCACGAACGTGTGGACGCAGACGTTGCGCGGGTATTCCATGGCGGTGCGATTCCACGCGACGAACAGCTGCTCCTGTTCCGCCGCCGTCAGCAACGGCAGTTCGCCGACCGTCCGCTCCGGCGCGCCCGCGAGCGCCTCGAGCGTCACGCGGTAATGCCCCAGCAGCCGGCCAATCGCATCGTCCGCAAACCGCCGGCGATCATAGAGCATCTTGATCGTGATGTGTTCGCCGCCGTACGCGTCGACTGCCAGGGGGTAGTTCGGCTGGCTGATGATGTCGAAGTTCCGCCGCTCCCATTTTCCGCCGAGCATCCGCAGCGCGGTGTCCCACGATGGCTCCTGGTAATTGAAAAGCGTCTCGAACAGCGCGCGGCCGGGTGCGACTTCGCTCCACTGCTGCGCCTTCATGAGCGGGGTGTGCTCGTGATCCCGAAACGCCACCCACTGCTCGCGCAGTTCACGCAGCCACGGGCCCAGCGGGGCGTCGGGATTCACCCGCACCCGCACGGGCACGGTGTTGATAAACAGCCCGACGATCGCGGCCGCGCCGTCCACGGGGATGTGCCGGCACGCGCGGACCGCGCCGAACACGACGTCGGTTTCCGCGGTGTAGCGGCTCAACACGATGGCCCACGCCGCCTGCACCATTGTATTCAGGGTTACATTATGCTGCGTGGCGGCGATCCGCAGTTGGGTCGTGACGGCGGCGCGCAACCGGAAGGCAAGTTCGCCGCGCGCTGCAACGTCGTCCATCACTGCCGCCGTGGGCCGCGCGATGGGCAGCATGGTCGGCGCGGTCACGCCCTTCAGGTATCCGCGCCAGAAGCTTTCCGCGCGCGACCAGTCGAGGGTTTGCAGCCAGTCGATGTACCGGCGATACGGCGCCGGCGCCGGCAAGTCGAGCCGGCGGCCGCCGACGAGAGCGTCATGGAGGTCCAGCGCCTCGCGGAACATCACCACGAGCGCGCGGCCATCAAGCAGCAGGTGATGGAACGTGGTGACGAACCAGAAGCAAGCCGGCCCGCCGCGAAACAGCGCGATGCGGATGAGCGGCTCGGTGAGGGTGGGGAAACCGCGCCGGCGATCCGCGGCGAGAAAATCCTCCAGCGCGACGCGCAGTTCACGTTCACCGCCAAACTCTTCGTAACGAAATTCGAGCGGCGTTTCCTCCGGCGCCTGGACGACCTGGCGCGGCTCCGCGCCGTTTTCGAGCAGAAAACCGGTGCGAAGAATCTCATGCCGGGCGGAGACTTGCGCCCACGCCTGGCGAAATTTCTCCGGGTCGATTGACTCGTGCAGTTCGCAGGTGATCTGCTCGAGGTCGACCGCCGTGGATCCGGCGTCGAGTCGGTGATACAGCATGCCCTGCTGCAGCGGAGAAAGCGGATAGCAATCCGCTCCCCCACCCGGGAGGACTATCTTCTCTTGGACCATTTCGCCGCCAGTGTAAGTCACCGGCTGGCCTCTCAGAAGTGGGTCTGGGCCCCAGAAGCGATGCGGGTTTCCCCGCGTACCGGCGATCCGGAAGGGACAGTCCCCATGTCCCATGTGGCGCCAAACGCGTTCAATGGGACGCATGAATTCCGCCCCGGCTCCCTTCGTGGGTGACGCGCTCGCGTCGCGGGAGGCGCCACCCCGCGCGGTCGAAACGATTTCGCCAACCCTCGCCACGTGGCCCGTCGCCATTCTCGGTGTGCCCTTCGACCACGTCACCATCGCTGGCGCGGTCGCGAGCATCGAGGCCATGATCGCGTCACGACATTCCAACTACATCGTCACGGCCAACGTCGATTTCCTCGTCCAGGCCCACCGCGACGTCGAACTGCGTCGCATCCTGCTCGACGCCGATCTCGTGCTGTGTGACGGCACCCCGCTGGTCTGGGCGTCGGGCTGGATGGGCAACCGGCTGCCCGAACGCGTGGCCGGCTCGGACCTCGCGCCCGCGCTCCTGCACGCCGCGGCGGAAAAGGGCCACCGGATTTTCTTCCTCGGCGCCGCGCCGGGAGTGGCCGCAGCCGCGGCGGAACGGCTGCAATGCGATTATCCGACGCTCAACGTCGTCGGCCATTACGCCCCGCCCTTCGCCGATCTGCTCGACATGGACCATGCGCAGATCGTCCAGCGCGTTCGCGAAGCGAAGCCCGACATCCTGCTCGTCTCGTTCGGCTGCCCGAAGCAGGAGAAATGGATCGCGATGAATCACCGCACGCTGGGCGTGCCCGTGGCGATCGGCGTGGGCGCCACGATCGATTTTCTCGCCGGACGGGTCAAACGTGCGCCCGACTGGATGCGCCGCAGCGGCACCGAATGGATTTTCCGGCTGGGGCAGGAGCCGCGCCGGCTCTTCCGCCGCTACGCCACCGACCTGCTGTCTTTCATCCCCACGCTGGCGGCGCAATGGTGCCGGCTGTTTTCGCGTCCGACCGTCGCACCGAAACCGCGCACGATGTCGTTCCCGACGGCCGAATGGTGCGGCGTCGATCCCGGCGAAAGTTTCACGCGGCACGCATTGGACATGCACCCGGAGTTTTGGCGGGAGCTCCCGCACCGCGCCGCGCACTGCGTGGTCGATCTTTCCAAGTTGCGCCGGATCGACGGCACAGGCGTCGCCTTCCTCGTGCGCTGGCGGAAGATTCTCCAGGCGAACGGCCGGCAGCTGGTCTTGCTGGCGCCGAGTTCGCGGTTGCGCCGCGCGCTGTCATCGCTCGGGCTGCTGGATCACTTTGTCGTGGCCAACGACGTGGCCGATGCCGCCCAGCAGGCGGAGGCAATCGCCGCGCAACCGTCCGTGCTGCGCGACGGCACGACCCGCTCGCTCGCCTGGTGCGGGGAGATAATCGCGGCGAATGCCGAGGACGTGTGGCGGATGACGACGGATCACGTCCGCGCGTTCGTGGACGCCGGGGCCACCCTGGTCATTATCGATCTGGCCCGGCTCCGCTTCGTCGACAGCTCCGGCGCGGCCCTCATGTTACGCCTGAAGAAGTGGGCGCAATCGCTGCCCGCCCAGGTCCTCTTCACCCACGCGCAGCCCAATGTGCGCAACGTACTCCGACTGACGCGGCTCGACCAGCTGCTATTGGAAGGAGCGCAATGAGGATTGGGATCTCCACGTCGGTCATCCAACGCGGAAGGTCCGGCGTCGGCCAATATGTGCTGGCGCTGGTGCGGGCGCTCCTGGCCCATCCGTCGCGGCACGAGCTCACGCTTTTTGTCCTCGAGGACGACCGGCCCCTTTTCGAGTTCGCGCGCGACGCGGTGCGGATCGTGCCAGTCTCCGAAACGTTCCGGCTGGCGGAACGCGACATCGCCTGGCACCAGGTGCAGCTTCCCCGCCTCGTGCGGCGGCTCGCGCTCGACGTCCTGCACGTCCCCAGTTACCGGCGGCTGCTCTGGCCCCGGCCCTGCGCTCTCGTCGGCACCATCCATGATCTGGCGCCGTTCCGGCTGCCGAAGAAGTACGACTGGAAGCGGATGCTCTACGGTCGCGTCATCGTACGGCGGCTGGCACGACGGCAGGATGAAATCGTGGCGGTGAGCCGGGCGACCGCCGATGACATCCGGCAATTCTTCCACGTGCCCGACCAGCGCGTGACCGTCATTCACAACGGCCTCGACCACCAGCGATTCACGCCGGAAGGACGGGCGGCGGCGAGGGCCATCGTGGCGGAGCGGCACGGGTTGCATCCGCCGTTCTTCTTGTACGTGGCGCGACTGGAGCATCCGGGCAAAAACCACGCGCGGCTCATCGCCGCCTTCAACCGGTTCAAGGCCCAATCGCCCTCGCCGTGGCAGCTCGTGCTGATCGGCAGCGACTGGCACGGCGCCGGGGTGATTCACGAACTGGTGCAACGCTCACCGTTCGCGGCCGACATCCGCTGTCTCGGGTTCATCCCGGATGCGGAGCTGCCGCGGTGGTACCGCGCGGCAAACGTGTTTGTCTATCCGTCGCTTTTTGAAGGTTTCGGGCTGCCGCCGCTGGAGGCGATGGCGTGCGGCTGTCCCGTGCTCGCGTCCTCGATTGGCGCCGTCGCCGAGGTCTGCGGCGGGGCGGCGCTCCAGGCCAGCCCGGATGACGTCGATGCGATTGAGCAACAGCTGACGCGGCTCGCCCTCGATGAAGCGCTGCGTGAACGGTTGCAACAGGCCGGCATCGCGCATGCGCGCCAGTTCGACTGGCGGCACACGGCCGCGAGGATGCTGGACATTTATGCCCGCGCGGCCGCCCGCGTGCGCGCGCCGGTGCTCGCCCCCGCGGCGCACCTCGCGCACTGACCCGCCTTTCGCATGCCCCACCCCGCCCTTTTTCGGACGCCAGCCGGCGGGTGGCCGCCAGTGCCGGCCATCCGTTGTACCCACATTGCCATGACGCTGCCATCGACGTGCAACCCGCTTGCGGACCGGAGCGTCCGCGGCGTTCCCGGATTCGTTTCGGGTGCGGACCCACTATCGGCACGGCCGCCCCCCCCTTACGATAGGTGCAGGACAACTTGCTTTCCGGGAAAAACCTCCACCGCCACCACGTGAACAAGGAACTTCGCATCCTGGTCCTCGAGGATGTCCCCGCGGACGTGACGCTGATCAGCCATGAGCTGAGGACGGGCGGACTGCCTTTCAGCACCAAGCGCGTCGAAACGCGCGACGAATTCATCCGCGAGCTCGAGCAAAATCCGCCCGATCTCATCCTGTCCGACCACGGGCTGCCGGCGTTTGACGGGTTCAGCGCGCTGGAAATCGCGCGTGATCGATGTCCGGATACACCGTTCATTTTCGTCACCGGGACGATGGGCGAGGAGCTGGCGATCGACTCGCTGCGCAGCGGGGCGACCGACTACGTGCTGAAGACGCGCATGGCCAACCTCGTCCCGGCGGTGCAGCGTGCGCTGCACCTGGCGGAGGAGCGCACGAAGCGGAAGCTGGCGGAAAAGGACCTGCGCGACAGCGAGGAGCGGTTCCGGCTGCTGGTCAGCGGCGTGAAGGACTACGCGATTTTCATGCTGGATCCGGAGGGCCGGATCTCCAGCTGGAATGCCGGGGCCGAACTCGTATTGGGCCACCGCGCCCACGAGGTGATGGGCGAACCTTTCCGCTGTTTCTACCGGGTGCAGGAGCGGGAGCAGGGCAAACCGCAGAAGGATCTCAAAATCGCGGAGGAGAAAGGCCGGTTCGAGGACGAGGGCTGGCGGCTGCGCAAGGGCAACGACCCGTTCTGGGCCCACGTCGACATCCGCGCGCTGCGCGACGACGACGGCCGGCTGCGCGGCTTCACCCAGGTTACGCGCGACGTGACCGAGCGGCGGCGGCACCAGGAAGCGCTGCGCAAGAGCGAGGCGCGCAAGGCGGCGGTGCTCGAGACCGCGCTGGATGCGATTGTCTCGATCGATCAGAACGGAAAAATCATCGAGTGGAATCCCGCGGCCGAGCGGATCTTCGGCTACAGCCGCGAACTCGCGCTCGGACGCGACATGGCCGAGCTGCTCATCCCGAAGTCGAGCGAGGAGATGCACCGGAAAGGCATGGCCCGTTATCTGCAAACCGGCCGTGGCCGGGTGCTGGGCCACCGCACCGAAATGATGGCGCTGCGCGCCAACGGCGCGGAATTCCCGGTGGAGATCAGCATCACGAAAATCCCCGGCGATGGCCCGACCATCTTCACCTGCTTCATCCGCGACATCACGGATCGGCGCCGCACGGAGGAGGCCCTGCGCAAGAGCGAGGAGCGGTTCCGCCTGCTGGTCGAAGGCGTGGAGGATTACGCCATCTTCATGCTCGATACCCACGGGCGGATCACGACCTGGAACGTCGGGGCCGAGCGAATCGAGGGCTACCGCACCCAGGAGATTATCGGCCGGCGGTTCCATCGCTTTTACAGCCAGGAGGATGTCGAGCGCAAGAAGCCGGACCAGGCCCTGGCCGTCGCAACCGCCGAGGGCCGCTACCACGACGAACGCCGGCTGGTGCGCAAGGACGGCTCGCAATTCTGGGCCAGCTTCGTCATCACCGCGTTGCGTGATGAAAACGGCAAGCTGACTGGATTTTCGACCATTGCTCGTGACATTACCCAGCGCAAACATGCCGAGGACGAAATCCGACGCCTCAATTCAGAGCTTGAGAAACAGGTGCAGGAGCGCACGGCGGAACTGCAGGCCGCCTACCAGGAAATGGAAGCCTTCTCGTATTCAATTTCGCACGACCTCCGCGCCCCGTTGATTCACATCGCGGGCTTCGTGGAAATGCTGCGCGCCGAGCTCGAACCGAAGCTCGACGAGAAGAGCCGGCGCCATCTCCAGACCATCTGCGACTCGAGCGAGCAGATGGGGCGGATGATCGCGGACCTGCTCGCCTTCTCGCGGATTGGACGCGCCGACCTGCACAAGGTGCGGGTGAGCCTGGGCGACACCGTCCGCGACGTGCAGCGCGAGCTCCAGGGTCTGATCCGCGACCGGAAGGTGACGTGGGCGATCGCGCCGCTGCCGGAAGTGTTCGGCGATCCATTCCTCCTCCGGCAGGCCTTCTTCAACCTCATGGCCAACGCGGTGAAATTCACGCGCGGCCAGGCCGAGGCGCGAATCGAGATCGGGGCCGAGGCGACGGAGCGCGAAAACATCCTCTTCATCCGCGACAACGGCGTCGGGTTCGACATGAAATACGCGGCGAAACTCTTCGGCGTATTCCAGCGGCTGCACTCCGCGAGCGAATTCGAGGGCACCGGAATCGGCCTGGCCATCGTGCGCTGCGTCATCCAGCGCCACGGCGGCCGCACCTGGGCCGAGGGCGCGGCGGGCACCGGCGCCACGTTCTACCTGTCGCTGCCGGTCTTCCCGGAGGAGAAGAAATGAGCGGGCCGGAAAAATACATCCTGCTCGCGGAAGACGACGCGGTGGTCGCTGAATTGATCATGCATGCCCTCGGCCAGATGGACCCGCGGCCGCATGTCGTCCATGTCCGTGACGGGGTCGAGGCGCTGGACTACATGTATGCGCGCGACCAATTCCAGGATCGACCGCCGCACGGGCCGGCCGTGATGCTGCTCGACGTGAAGATGCCGAAACTCGACGGGATTGAAGTCCTCCGGCAAATCAAATCCGACGAACGATTGAAGGGGACGCCCGTCGTCATGCTCACGTCGTCACAGGACGAGCGGGACGTGCGCGAGAGTTATGCGCTCGGCGCCAACGCCTACGTGGTGAAGCCGGTCGAGTTCAGGAATTTCGCCCGGGTGCTGCGGCATCTCGCCCAGTTCTGGCTCCAAATCAACCATCCGCCGCCGGAGAATCGCGTCGTGGCACTCGCGGCCACGGCGAAGTGCGCACCGCGATGACGCCCGGATCGGACGCCGATGCCGCCTCGTCCGCCGCGCCGCCGCCGGCCGACCACGCGCGCGACCCGCCGCCCGCGGAGCGCGAACTGCGGGTGCTGCTGCTGGAGGACAACACCCCGCACGCCGAACTGGTGGAGCACTTCCTGCGCGAGAGCGGCTTGAAGTTCCGCCTCGTCCGGGTGGAGACGCGCGAGGATTTCATCGCGCAAATCGAACAGCTCGGGCCGGACATGATCCTGTCCGACTACGCCCTGCCCGCGTTCGATGGCTATGCCGCCCTCACGATTGCGAAGGAGCGCGTGCCGAACACGCCGTTTATTTTTGTCACCGGCACGATGGGTGAGGAAGTCGCGATCGAGACCCTGAAGAGCGGCGCGACCGATTATGTCCTGAAAACCCGGCTCGCCCGGCTGGGACCGGCGGTGCATCGCGCGTTGCGCGAAGCCGCCGACCGGCGCGAACGCCAGCGCGCGGAGGACAAGCTGCGCCGCTCGCTCGAACAGCTGCGGGCGCTGACCACGTATCTGCAATACGTCCGCGAGGAGGAGCGCACGCGCATCGCGCGGGAAGTCCACGACGAACTCGGCCAGGCCTTGACGGGACTGAAGCTCGACATGTCGTGGCTCGCCAGCCGGCTGCCGAAAACTAGCCCGGAGCTCGCCGCCAAAGCACGCACGATGACGGAGCACATCGACGAGACGATCCAGACGGTGCGGCGGATCGCGACCGAGCTCCGGCCGGGCATTCTCGACAGCCTCGGGCTCGTGGCCGCGATCGAGTGGCAGGCGAACGAATTCCAAACCCGCACGGGAATACCGTGCCAGGTGCGATCGACGGTGGCCGACACGGAGTGGGAGCACGACTTCACGACCGTGTTTTTTCGGATTTTCCAGGAAACGCTCACCAACATCATCCGTCACGCGAAAGCCACCCGCGTCGAGGTGCGGCTCAACGAGGAGGCCGGCCACCTGGTGTTGGTGGTAAAGGACAACGGCCGCGGCATCTCCGAGGAGGAAATCGCCGGCACGAAATCCCTGGGACTGGTGGGCATGCGGGAGCGGGCCATGCTTATTGGCGGCGAGGTTTCGCTGCAGGGCCGGCCGGGAAAGGGAACATCCGTGGCGCTGCGCGTTCCCCTGCCTGGGCCAAAGGCCGGCGATTCTCCGGCCCCCGCACCATGAAAATCCTCATCACCGACGACCATGCCGTCGTGCGCCAGGGCCTGAAACAAATCCTGGCGGAGGAATTCACGCGCGCGGAATTCGGCGAGGCGGCCAGCGCGCAGGAGGCGATCGAAAAGGTGTGGAAGGAAAACTGGGACGTCGTCGTGCTCGATATCACGATGCCCGGCCGCAGCGGGCTCGAGGTGCTGAAGGAAATCAAGAAATCGCGGCCGAAGCTGCCTGTCCTGATGCTGAGCATGCACCCGGAGGATCAATTTGCCGTGCGGCTGCTGAAAATCGGCGCATCCGGCTACATGACGAAGGAAAGCGCGCCGGACGAACTCGTTGGCGCCGTCAAGAAAGTCATGGCTGGCGGCCGCTATGTCAGCCCGTCGCTCGCGGAAAAGATGGCGTCGTATCTCGCGGTCGACGTGCAGACCCCGCCGCACGAGCGGCTGTCCGACCGGGAATTTCTGGTGCTGCGGCAGATCGGCTCGGGCAAGACCGCCACGGCGATTGCGAAGGAGCTCGGGCTCAGCGTGAAGACGATCAGCACGTATCGCATGCGCATCCTGGAAAAGATGAGCATGTTGAACAACGCCGAGCTCACCCACTACGCGATCCAGAACCAGCTGGTTTGACCGGCGGATTTCGCAACCCGGGACCGCAAGCAAGGGTATGGAGAAATCGTGAAATCGAGATCGGTCATCGTCTGGCCCCTAGGTTCTCGTTCTCCCAGTCGAGAGAAAGAGAACGATGCTGACTTCTGACGTCTGACCTCTGGCTTCTGGCCTCTGTCCTCCGGTCCCTGGTCTCTGGTCCCTCCAGCACCCGCTGTACCCCACCGCGATGTAGGGTTCGACCTACTGTATGCAGGATCAGCCGGAAAGTAGGATGCAGGACGGGCGCACCGGCTCATTCCTCGCGCGGCGCCTCACCGACGTATGAATCAAAATGGTCTCCCGGTAAACCTTCCCGACACGGATCCCGCTGCGGGCGCGAACTACGATTACGAGCGTGGGCGCCACCAGAATCCCGGTTCGCGCCGCAGCGCATCGCCGCCCCGCCCCATGCAGGCGGCCGCCGCCGGCGGGCCGACCGGAGGCCCTCGCCCCGCATTTTCCATCGACGCATGGTCGCTGCTGCGGCCGGCCGCCCGCCGCTGGTATTGGCTGCTTTTCGGCGGCGTCCTCGGCGCCGTCGGCGGCGGGGTCCTCGGCCTCAAACTGTGGACGACCTATTACACGGCCGGCACGCAAATCGTCCGGTTCGAGCCGCCGGTCGCCACCGACGCCTACCGGCCGATGCAGCTGCACGGTCCGACGCTGGTCGGCATGATCAGCTCCGGTGAAATTTTCCGCGGCATGGCGCAAAAGATGAAACCGCCGATGTCGCCCGGTGAACTTTCGAGCCGGATTCGTCCCGTGCCGGAACGCCAGAGCGACATCGTGACCGTGCAGGCGACGGGCAGCGACCCGCGCTCCGCCATCGATCTCGCCAACGCCTACACGCAGGAAGTAATTGCGTTCACCCAGGAGCATCAGCGCAAAGAGGCGGTTGAAGCGGATAGATACGTCACCGAACAGCTGCGGCAGGTCCGCGCCGATCTCCTTCCCGCGCGGAAGGCGTTCGATGAGCTCGGGCCGATCGCCCTCGCCGGGGCGAGTTCCGCGAGCGCGGCGGCTGCGCTCACGCCGGCCGGCGTCGCAAATCGCGCCGCGGAGCGACTCCAGGCCGCGCAGGACGAGCTCGCGAAGCTGCTGGCCAAATACACCGACATCCACCCGGCGGTGAAAGCGCAGCGCGCCAACATCGCGCAAATCCAGGCCGAGATGGAGCTCCAGAAAACGCCGTTGCCCGCCAGGGAGGCCGATACCAATGCGGCCGAGGCCAGGCCGGGCACAAAACGCGTGGCCCAGGCGACGCGCGAGGAATGGGAGCTTATTTTCCTGAAGGTCCGCGAATTCGAAAACCTCCAGCGGTTGCTCCAGCTCCGGCAGAACGCCATCCAGACGTTCAAGTCGAATCCGCCGGGCAATTTCAAGGTCATGCTGCCGGCGTCGCTCGACACCGTGGCCAGGCACGACCCGTGGATCAAGGTGACCATGCTCGCCGCCTTCTGCGGCCTGATCGGCATGGTGGTCGCCACCGGCGAGGTCCTGCGTCGGGAGATTCTTGATACGAGGCTGAAGACCGAGTCCGACGTGAATCGCGTCACCGGCCTGCCGGTGCTCGCGACCCTGGGCGACCTCCGGCGCATGTCGCTTTCCGACCGCGAAAGCTGGGCGTTCCGGACGTGGATCGCCCTGCAGGACCGGCTCGCCTACTCGCCGAACCA
Source organism: Opitutaceae bacterium (assembly GCA_030648295.1). Lineage (GTDB taxonomy): Bacteria > Verrucomicrobiota > Verrucomicrobiia > Opitutales > Opitutaceae > ER46. The sequence continues at coordinate 50,872 of JAUSID010000254.1, forward strand.
CGGCCTCATCTGCGGGATCACCTCGTCGAACTCCGGTGACGGCCGCTCGACCTGGATCAACCTGCTGGCCGGTGCCGCCCGAAAATGCGGATTCCGCGTGCTGACGATCGCGACGCGACCGACCGCCGATGTCACGGGCACCGGCGAGGATGCCGCCGAACCGGTGGTCGTGGGCAGGACCGCGGCCGAGACGGTCGAGTCGGCCATGGCCGGAGCGGCGACCAACGGGCATGCGCATGCCACCCGCACGAGCGCCGAACCCGACGGCCGGACGCATGGCCGCGCCAATGGGGCGAACGGCGGCGGGACCGCCACCCTGCTTGCGCATCCCAACGATCTGACGCGCGGGTCTGGATTTGCCCCCGATTCCGATTTCACCGCCCTGACCGCGAGCGCGCTGTTCACGCCGGCCATGGTCACGGAAAAACTTATGGGCACAGAAACTGATCCGTTGGTTCACATCCCACTCCCCGGATGGACGTGGAATCTGGAGCGCCGCAAGCAATGGCAGGGCGCGCTCAACGTCTGGCGCAAGATCGACAACGTCGTGATCCTGGTGGAACTTCCACCCGCTTCGATGGCCGAGTCGGTGTTGCTCGCCTCGAATCTGCCGAATCTCGCCTGGCTCGTGGAGAGCGGAAAATCCGACGCCGTCGAAACGCGCGCGCAATTGCAGACGCTGCGGCACGCGCGCTGCAATCTGGTCGGCGCCTTCGTCAACCGCGCGATGACGCCGGTGGCGCAGGGCCGGTTCTCGCGCTGGGTCGGCTGCCTCACGCTGCTCGCCACCCTCACCCTCGGCCTCGCCGACCACAAGGTGTTCGCCGACGACGCGAGCGTCGTGGTTCCGGCGAGCAATCCCGCCGCGTTCTCAATCGTCTCGCCCACGCAACGCGCCAGCTGGCAAAAAAAGCTGACCCTCGGCCCCGGCGACATCCTGAATTTCAGCCTCTATGGCGAGCCGGAGCTGGCGCGCGAACAGGTCATGATCGCTCCCGATGGCCGCGTCACGTATCTGGAAGCCCAGGACATCATGGCCGCCGGCCTCACGGTCGACGAGTTTCGCGAGAAGCTGAACGAGGAGCTGGGGAAATATCGTCGCACCCCGCAGGCTTTCGTCGTTCCCGTCGCATACAAGAGCAAGAAGTACTTCGTCCTCGGCCGCGTCGCGCAACGCGGCGCCTTCCCGCTCGACCGGCCAACGACGCTGCTCGAGGCGGTGGCCCGCTCGGGCGGAATGGAGACGGGCATGGCGTCCGACCGCAGCCTGGTCGAAATGGCGGATCTTTCGCGCAGTTTCCTCGCCCGCAACGGCCAGCGCATGAAGGTTGATTTCGAAAAACTGTTCCTGCACGGCGACCTGACCCAGAACGTTCCGCTCGAGCCCGACGATTACATCTACTTCCCCGGCGGCGGCGAAAAGGAAGTGTTTGTGCTCGGCGCAGTTCGCGCGCCGGGACCGCACACCTACAATGCCTCCGTGGGCGTGCTCGGCGCGATTGCCGGTCGCGGCGGATTCAGCGACCGCGCCTGGACGAAAAAACTCCTCGTCATCCGTGGCGGGCTCGGTGCACCCGAAACCTTCAAGATCGATGCGATCGATGTGTTGAGCGGCCGCAGCCCCGACATCGTCCTGCAACCGAGGGACATCGTCTTCGTCAGCGATCGTCCGTGGATTTACGCCGAGGAACTGCTCGATGCCGCGACCAACGCCTTCGTCACCTCGGCCATCGTGGTGTGGACGGGCGAAAAGATCACGCCGTTGCGTTGAGCCCTGACGCGCCCATGCGAAAACCTGCCGTTGTTCCCCACATGAAATCGCACCCTCACCTGCTCCGCTCCCTGTTGTATGCCAGTTTCGCCTCGGCGGTGCTGCTAACGGGCTGCCAGTCGTATCGCGCCCGTAAAACTCCGGGGCCAACGTTCACGGCCGTTCCCGCGAACTTCGTGCCCCAAACGGTCTCGGATCTGCCGCCCCTCGATCCGGCGCTGCTGCACCGGCCCACGACCGAATACCGGCTCGGCCCCGGCGATGTCCTCGACATCGAAATCGTCGGCGAAGATGCCTCGCGGTCGCGGTCCGTGGTCGGACCGGACGGCAAGGTCTACTTCCACATGCTGCCGGGCATCGACGTCTGGGGTATGACCGTTGGACAGACGCGCGCCAGCCTCGCCAAGGAGATGCGCCGGTTCCTGCGGGAAGATCCGCCGATGTCGGTGACGCTGGCCGCCGCGCACAGCCAGAGAATCTGGGTGCTCGGCCGCCTGAACAAGCCCGGCGTTTATTCGCTCTCCGCGCCGATGACGCTCCTCGAGGCCATCTCGGTCGCCGGCGGTCCCGCGCCCGCCACCGCGGTCGCGACCCGCGGCGGCGGCATGATGAGCATGACATCGAACTTCGGATCGAGTGACGAAGCCGCGGATCTCCGCCGCGCGTTCGTCATCCGCGACGGCACCCACCTGCGCGTGGACTTCGAGCGGCTCCTGCGCGAAGGCGATCTGTCGCAGAACATCTATCTTCAGCCCGACGATTTCGTGTACCTGCCTTCCGCGACGCGCGGCAGCGTGCACGTTCTCGGTGCGGTCAACAACCCCCGAGCGGTCGAATACACGCCCCGTCTCACTCTGCTCCAGGCCGTCGCGCAGGCGGGCGGCACCAACGTGCGCGAGGTCCACGCGTCCCAGGTCGCGATTGTCCGCGGCTCGCTGGCGGAGCCCAGGGTCGCGACGGTTGACCTGAACCAGATTCTCCGCGGCGTCTCGAGCGACATCCTGCTCGAGCCGCAGGACATCGTGTACGTGCCGCATTCGCCCTATCGGGTCGGGACGCGGCTGGTTCACACAATTCTGGATACGTTCGTCCGCGTCGTCGGCGTCAACGAGGGCGCCCGCGCGGTCAGCGACAATGCCAACCCGGTCGGCGTCAACGTCCCGCTCGGGCCGCTGTAAGTTCCGCAGCGCCGGTGACGAACCGGCGCCGGCTTTCGGGGTCCGCATCACAACCGACTCCCGCCCGGGCTCAGTCCGCGGCGGGTTTTGTCGCCGGCGGGTTCCGAATGACGTCAACTAATCGCACCGCCGAACGCAGGAGGACCAATTCCAACGATGCCGTTGAACGCGGGTGAAGATCGTTCACGGGAGCCGCAGCGTGCGCGCCGCGTCCGGCAGCACGACCTTGCGCTGATGTCCGCGGCGGTCGCGCTGCTCCTGGCCGGATTCGCGCGCGCGGCGGACATGACGTGGGTCTACGCCGTGCAGTTGGGCGCCAGCGTCGAGACGTCGCCGCCGCGCATCGAACTGACGTGGGTGCGCGATCATCTGCCGGCGGAAACCTACACCGTGCGGCGAAAGGGCACCACGGATGCCGCGTGGGGTGAACCGGTAATCCTGTCCGGGGACGCAAGCTCGTTTGTCGATGAGAGCGTCGAAGCCGGCGGCCGCTACGAGTATCACGTGAGCAAGCGCGCGGAGGGAACCAACATCACGGCGCACGGATACATCGCGGTGGGCATGCAGGCGCCGCTGGTCGACGACCGTGGCCGGATGATCGTCGTCGTCGACCGTTCGGTCGCCGGAAACCTCGCGGCCGAAATCGGCCAGTTGGAACAGGATCTTGTGGGCGACGGCTGGACCGTCGTGCGACAGGACGTGGCGCGCGCTGATCGGCAACACCGTCGGTGACGGCGGCGGGCAGGCGTATGCGGCGAGTGCATACCGGAATTTCTCCGCGCTCGTCGGCGCGGCGCACGTTGAACATGCCAGCGTCGATTTGGCTGCCCCGTTGGAGGAGCGGTGGCTGCAGCGACTCGTGACGGACATCTATCTGTGGGCGTTTGGCAGCGGCGGCGGCAGCGATCGGAGCGTCGGCACTCTCGGAGCGCACGGCCCCTGGAATGATCTCTGGTCGAGCGACTTTCTCGATCTGCGGCCGAAAACGGCATTCTACCTGATGTTCGGCAGCTGGTTTGCGGACTGGTCGCAATCGGACAATATCCTGCGCTCGGCGCTCGCGTCGCGCGAGCTCGGGCTCGCCGCGGCGTGGTGCGGACGACCTCACCTTTTCTTCCACCACATGGGTGTCGGCGAAACGATTGGCCACGGGATCCGGCTCAGCCAGAACAACCCGGGCACCCTCTATCAAAACCAAGTGCAACGGCAGCTTCGCGGCATCCACGTCGCGCTGTTGGGCGATCCCACCCTGCGGCTGCACGTGATCGCCCCGCCGACCGAGGCACGCTCGGAAACGACCGGAGCCGACGTCGTGCTCACGTGGAAACCGTCGCCGGACAAGATCACCGGTTACCATGTGTATCGAGCACCTGGTGACGGACGGTTCACGCGCATAACCGGGTCGCCCGTCGGCGAAACGCGTTTCGTCGATCCGAACCGGGCACGCGAAGTCGGCGGGTACATGGTGCGCGCGGTCGCGCTCAACACCGGTCCGAGCGGCAGCTACGTCAACGCCAGCCAGGGGGCGTTCGCCAGTCACCGCGGCACCGCGACGGCACAGCAACCGCCCGTCGTCATCGCGGGCGAAACGGTATGGGTGGACGAGGCATTGCCGAACGGCGCCGTCGGCGGCGCAGGCCGTCGCCACATGGGTGAACTGCCGCCGACGGGCCGCTGGGTTCGACTGGAGGTGCCGGCGAGTGCCGTCGAGCTCGAGGGCAAAACTGTCAGCGGGATGGGTTTCAATCTCTTCGATGGCCGGGCCACGTGGGATCGCGCCGGCAAACGGACACCGTAGTCGGTTCGCGCCGCGTTGGCCGCAGTGGCTGCGGCTTCCAGCCGCAGATGGTGTTCGATCGTCGGTCCGATCCATCTGCGGCAGGATGCCGCAGCCACTTGAGGAGTCGCCGATCTGGTTGACTTGGAACCGTCGCGCGTGATGTGGAGCGCGGGATTCGAGTCCGCGACGATTGACGGCGTACGTACGTCGAGAAATTCTCGAACGGCACCGACCCGCGGAAGTTTCGTCGATTACCGGAAGCGCTAAACGGAATCGCGTGGTCGAACGTAGCAGCCGACGTGAGGAGGCTGGACGAATTGCATGTTCGAAACCAATTCCAGCCTCGTTACCCCGGCTGCTACGGCTTCGCTGCTACGGGCTCGGCTGCTACGTCAGAACGAAAACGTATTCGTCAGGATGAAACTCCGCGGTTCCGGGACGGCGTAGATCGTGGTGAACCCGTAGGTGATATTCGCGCGCTGCTCGAGCGGATCCTGATCATCGAGGACGTTGCGGATGTTGAGCTGGATCCGCCAGTTCACGCGCTTCCCGAAGCGGCGACTGTAACCGAGGAAGAGCTCCGCTTCGGAAAGCACGTCTCCCTCGATCGGTGCCTCGCGGGACGGCACCAGCACCTGCGCCGGCGCTCCCGGCAGCGGAAATTCATTGGCCACAAGCGACGCGCGATAACCCAGCACCTGCGGGGAACGAAACCGGTACCCCGCGCCCACGAATCCGCCGCGCGCCGCTCCCTCGGTGAAGGTGTAGCGGCTCACCAGGTTCACGCGCCAGTCGCGGCCGTTTTCGACTTTCTGCCCATCCGCCTGCTTCATCTGGTTCAGGGTTTGGATGATGGCGAGGTAGCGGGTGCCGATCGTCGTGTTCGTGCCGCCGGGGCCGGTGAGACTCGCATTGGCCGCCCAGACCGGTGATCGCTCCTGGATGAAGTTCACCCACGGCCGCCCGATGTTCGAGGCGGTGGCCTTGGCCCGCGCACCGCTCAGGGAGACGCGCCAGTTGCGAATGGGATTGGCCACGATCTCGGCCTCGTAGCCTTCCGACACCAGATCGCCCGTGAGTCCGCTGAGCGTGTAGGTGCCCTGCTCGGCGTCGTAGAATCGCGGGCGCGGCACGTTCACCGTCCCGTCCTCCGTCCGATCGATGAGCGTGTTCTCGATGTTCTGGACCACCGGAACGATGGCGTTGCGATAGCCTTCGATGCCTGCCGGCCCCGAGGTGTTCTCGTATTTGTTCAGCCGCAGCGAAACGCGATTGTCCAGGACGCGAAGCATGATGCCGTAGTCCTTGCCCTGACCGGTCGCACCCGGAACCTGCGAGCCGTCGTCAGGATTGATCAACCCGGTCGGTGGATTCCAGGTGCTCGACTGGTTGTAGAATGCCGACAGCCAGGGGAAGATGTGCAGGACCGCGCCCTGCGTATCCGTTGCGCCCGACGTATACTCGGACCAATTCGTTGGCGGATCGAAATCGAAGATCGATTCGAACGCCGAGGTCGCCGAAGCGGTCTTGCGCTGCATCGGGCGCGTTGCCTGGCGAATCTTGTCCCGACGCCAGCCGAAGCTCGTCACGAGGCGGTTCTTCAGGAGGAAATTCTGCAGCACCAGGACGCGCCCTTCGGCGAGGGTGTTCACCATGTTGGCGGCGCCCGTGGCGCCGATTGGATTCTTGTAGCCCGCGACGTAGGTGCTGCCATCCGGAAGCGGATACGTGGTGGTCCGCACCGGATCGAACGGCAGCGAGATGTAATAGCTGTGTCCGGTGCTCGCATCCATCGGGTCGGACAAGTAGGTGCGCAAGGTGAACGTGTTGTAGGTGGGGCCGCCCCAGCTCTCACGCGCGGTATCGAACGAAATGCCGGGCGGAATCACGCGTTGCACCGATTCCTGCTGTCCGTCCATGGATTCGGAACGCTGATACATGACGGCCGCACGATGGCGGCCCAGCCAGCGCGTCCACCCCGACCGGCGCGAAAGATCGAGCTCGTACGAGAGCATCCCCCGCATTTCCTCCTTGTCGGAACGGAACCCGAAGACCCGCGGCTCCCCCTCGACGTAGTAGCGGCCGAAGTTCGGATTCGGCGTCACCCGGTCGGGCAGGTACCGGTTCGCATCGGCGCGCACCGCGGAGCCGATGCCGCGCAGAAAATCGGCGATCGGATCCCGCACCCGCTCGTTGTTGTAGTCGGCCTGGAAGTAGACGTCGCCCGGAAGCCGCTGCTCGAAGGAGACCCCCCAGGTCTTGCCGAACATCAGGTTGCGCGTGCCGTTGCCGTTCACGCTTACGTCGAACGGGGAAATCGTTTCGTCGTACGGCAGGCTGTAGATGTAGGAATCGGTGCCGACCTGGTTCGGCTGGCTCCCCGGGCCAATCGTGTGCACGGAGTACCGCGTGGCGGGCAGGGCGATGTTGGCGGCCGCGGCGGAACCCCAGATCATGTAGGGGTCGGCTACATACGCACCGCGGATGAGCACGGTGCGGGTGGTCGAGGTGTTGCGCGCGAACATGCCGCTGTTGGCCGGGCCGATGACCGTCGGATTGTTGAGACCGTTGTCGAAAGCCGGCCGGCCGGCATTGATCCACGGCGTGACTTGATCGCCGAGGCGCACGTTGCGCGGCGTCGTCATGTCCGACACCGAGTCTTCATAGTACACGCGCACCGAGGTCGACTTGTGCGGTTTCAACGTGAACGTGCCGAAGTAGCGCTCCTCGTCCCGGCCGCCCGGCTCGCGCCAATGGTTCTGGTGCGACTTGGCCGCCGCGAAACGGAACCCGAGCACGTTCTTGATCAACGGCTGGTTGACGTCGGTCGCGCCGCGAAGCGAGCCGTAGTTGTCGGTACGAAAGCTCACCTCGTATTTCGGGCGCTGGAGATTGGAACGGATCAGCGAGGTGTCGACGATTCCGCCGGGATTGCCATTGCCGAACAGAATCGCATTCGGTCCGCTCGAAATGCTCATCCGCTCGGTGTTGTAGCTGTCCTGCAGGACCACCGTCTGGAAAAAATCGTGCGTGACGCCGGGTGATGTCAGTCCCCGGATCCGATTTGCCGAGCGGGTGTTGAGGACCCCGGTGTTGAAGTCGCCGCCGCCATTGGTGGCGGACATATACTCGTTCGTGTTCTCCACGTTGAGGGAGTAGCGATACGCGTCCTCCATCGTGACCGAGGCGATGTCCTCCAGGAATTCCTTCGTCATGATCGACACCTGCGAAGGCACGTCCTTCAAGTCCGACTTGAACCGCGTGCCGGCGAGCGTCTCGCGGGCGGCGTAGCCTTCGTCTCGCCCTACGGAAACCTCGAAGGGATTCAGGACGACCGCCTCTTCGCTCTTTTCCGCGTCGGTCCCGTCCGATTTCACCGGCGCGGCAGGAACGGACTGGGCGTGACTGCGGCCCAAAATCAGGACGGAGATCAAACACCCGGTGAAGCAGACACGGAGGATTGTTTTCATGATATTCACGTTGCGAAAGTTCGTGCGGTCATCGTTGGGAGCGCGACCGCCCCCGGTCGCCTTTGCCAGATTTCACGATTTCCGAAATCACCCGGTCTGAGGCTGCGCCTCGCTAGTCTGTCCCTTCACACCTTCCAGCCCTTGCGCGCCTGAATTTCGACCAGGCGATTCACTGACGGATCGTTGGTGACGCGGCCCGCCTTCCCATCCCATTCGAGACGCTTCCCAGTGCGGGTCGCCAAGACGCCGAGCAGTACCATTTCGCTCAGCGGAACGGAGTACTCGAAGTTGGACCCGGGCGTCGGGCCACCCGCGATCGCGGCGAGCCACTCCTTCATCGGGCCGCCGATCACGCGCGGCAGAGTCGGTTCGGGCCGATTCTGTTTGAATTCCTCCATCACGGCGTTGGGCAGCAACCGCGGGCTGTCGGGCCGGCCGCCCGGCGCGATCAGTGTGTTCTTGCTCCCGAGCATCATCATGCCGCGATCCGGAAAGGGATTTTTCGGATTTTTCTCCCAGGTCGACGGCGTCGCGGGTTTCTTTTCCTTTCCTTCGAGCCATTTCAACGTCACCGGCGGCAGTTTTCCGCGCGCAGGGAACCGATACGTGATCTCGGCCCATTCCGGGACGTTCTCCTTGTCGACCACGCTTACTTTCCCTTCGACCGAGGTTGGCGCGCCGAGTTCGAGCGCCCAGAACGGCGCGTCCAGCGTGTGACACGCCCAGTCGCCGAGCATGCCGTTGCCAAAGCTCCACCAGCCACGCCACCGCTCGGGCTGATAAAGCGAGCTGTATGGCCGCATTTCCGCCGGCCCGAGCCACAGGTCCCACGCGAGCGTTGACGGCACATCTTCCTTCGGCGGCGGAACACTCGTCGGTCGTTTGAAATACCGTTCGTTGAAGGTCGGCGACCACGCGACTACCTCTCGCACGTCGCCGAGCACACCGGCGTTGAACCATTCCTTCATCAGCCGGATTCCCTCCGTGGCGCGCCCCTGGTTTCCCATCTGGGTGATGACGCGGTGCTTTTTCGCCGCCGCGCGCAGCGCCCTCGCCTCGCCCACCGAATGCGTCAGCGGCTTCTCCACGTAGACGTGCTTGCCGCGCTGAATCGCCATCATCGCCGCCGGATAATGGTGATGATCCGGCGTCGAAACCGTGACCGCGTCGATCTTGTCGCCCATCTTGGCGAACATCTCGCGGTAATCCTTGAACAGCGGGACGCCGCTTAAATCGCGCGGCGCGTCTTCGCCCGCTTTTTTCAACTCCGCCGCCCGCTTGTAGGTCGCGTTGACCATCAACTGGTCCACATCGCACAAGGCGACGATGTTCACGTTGGGACTCTTCAAGACCTCGGAAACGGCGAACCAGCCGCGGTTGCCGATCCCGATGCACGCGACGTTCAACTTGCTGTTGGCCGACGGTCCCGTCTGGCCGATGCTGAATCGCGGGAGCGCAAATACGGCGGCGGCGGCAGCCGAGGTCTTGAGGAAAGTACGGCGGGTCGGAAATGAGACGGGGTGTTTCATCTGAAGTGTTCGAGACGGTTAGGCGGTGATTCGGTGACAGTCGAGTCCGTAGGAGCCGAATTTCCCAGACGAAAGACGGGACGGGACGCCCATGCCACGGCCGACCCGATCGGTACGCGTTTCCGAAGTGGCATGGGCGTCTCGCCATGTTCGGACATTTCGAAATCCAGAACACAACCGGAACGGCCTTCCCACAGGAGCCGGAATCCGAGTGTGCCACTTGCGTCTTGCCCGCGCGTTTTGGTGGCTGCGGCATCCTTGCCACCGGTTGGTTCGAATGTGCCTTGGGAAAATCTGCGGCTGGAAGCCGCAGCCACTGGCGGAACGAATCGTCGTGACGCGTCCCGTTGTGCGAAACGGTCCGGATTCGACCAGTTTTTTGTCACACGTGTGACAGAAAACTGGTCGATCGCCGGCGCCCTGAGTAATCTGGCCGAGGGAATCTTGAAAAACGTGCTGCCAGTTTCTTGTCACACGTGTGACAAAGAACTGGCAGCACGCCATGGGTGTCTCGCTGCGTCTCGCCCGTGATGTGCACAGGTTGCGCGCATGCCTGCCCTGAGCGAAGTCGAATGGGCCGCGAAACCTGGGCGCGCGGGATCCGCATTCACGGTTGCTCGTTCGACCCGCCGCCAGCCCCCGTCGCGACGCGCATGATGTCGGCTTCACTCCACTGGGCGCGCGGCCGGATGGTCACCAGCTCGCCGCGACACATCACGCCAATCGTGTCACAGAGCCCAAGCAGCTCCGGCAGATAACTGCTGATCACGATCACCGCCTTTCCGGCGGCAGCAAGTTCGCCAACCAGCTCGTAAATTTGGGCCTTGCTGCCGACATCGATGCCGCGCGTCGGCTCGTCGAGGAGAAAAATCCGCGCCGGATGTTCGAGCAGTCGCGCAATTGCCACCTTCTGCTGGTTGCCGCCCGACAGCTGCGAGATTGGCTGCGCCGCATCGCGACACTTCACGCGCAAATCATCGACCCAGCGCTGCGCGGCCGCCCGCTGGCGCCGGCCGTTGATCCAGCCCAACCGGCCAAAGGTCGCGTGCTTGGTCAGAGTGATGTTGTCCGCGATCGACTGCGTCAGCATCAGCCCCTCCTCCTTTCGATTCTCGCTCAGGAAACCGACGCCCTGCGCCCAGCGCGATCGTGGCGTCGCCTTGCCCGCGGGAGCACCGACAATCACAACTTCTCCCGCCTCGCGCCGATCGAGTCCGAAAATGGTGCGCAACAAATCGGTTCGCCCGGCGCCAATCAGTCCGGCGAGTCCAAAAATTTCGCCCGCTCGCAGCTGGAATCCCGCCCGCTTCAGGCGCGGCGCACTCGCGAGCGCCCTCACCTCGAGCACGACATCGCCCGGCGTGTGGGCTCGCCGCGCGTAGAGGTCCTTCACCTCGCGCCCCGTCATCAGGGTTACGATACGGTCGAGGCTCGCGTCCTTCATCGCGCCGGTGCCAACGGTTTCGCCGTCCTTCAAGACCGTGTAGCGATCGGCGATCCGCCGGCACTCTTCCAGAAAATGGCTGATATAGATGATGCTCACGCCCTGGGTTCGGAGCCGGAGGATGGCGGCGAACAGCAGCTCGGTGTCGGCTTGCGTGAGGCTGCTCGTCGGCTCGTCCATGATGAGGACCTTTGGCTTCGTCAGGAGCGCGCGGGCGATTTCGATGATTTGCTGGGTCGCGATGCTGAACGCGCCCGCGGGACGGTCGAGGTCGAGGGACTCGTGGCCGAGTTGCGCGAGCGCGGCGCACGCCCGTTCGCGCGATTGCCGGCGTTTGATCCAGCCCGCCTTGGCCGACTCCGCGCCCAGCAGGATGTTCTCCTGCGCCGTCAGGTGCAGCGCGAGGTTGAGCTCCTGGTAAATCATCGCGACGCCCTTGAGCCGGGCATCGTGCGGATGCGCGGGCGCATAGGGGTGGCCGCCGAGTTCCATCGTGCCCTCGTCCGCCGCGTGCGCGCCGCTCAGGACTTTCATGAGCGTGCTTTTCCCCGCACCGTTCTCGCCGATCAGCGCGTGCACTTCACCGGCCGCGACCTCGAGCGACACGCCACGCAACGCGCGCGTCGCGCCGAACGCCTTCTTGATCGCCACAAGCCGGAGCGCGGGCGTGGCGGGGGTTGCGGCGGTCATGGCGGATTTAAATGCAGGAAGTCGTCTATCCATCCGAACACGTTTGTCATTCTGAGCGGAGCGAAGAATCCATCCGGATACGCGAATCCGAGAGTGCTACTGGATCCTTCGCTGCGCTCAGGATGACAACACACAAGACTCACTGATGGGAGATTTTGGTTTCGACGTCGGTGCCGTACCAGTCCGCGGCCAAGTCCTTCCACAGCGGGTTTTCCCTGTGAACTAGCGCGATCTTCTTCGAGCGCAACCAGCCCTTGAGTTGCTTCTCGCGCGCGATCGCGTCGGATACGTCGCTGAACTGCTCGAAATAAACGAGCCGATCGACCCCATATCGCGCCGTAAACCCGCCAACCGCCTTGTTCTTATGCTGCCAAACGCGAGTTTCCAGTGAATTGGTCACGCCGATGTAGAGGGTACCATGCGGCTTGCTGGCGAGAATGTAGACCCAGTAGCAGCGCGGAGACATGACGACAGTATTTTGCTTTGGTCAATGCCGCCACGCACAGCCTGTCATCCTGACCCAGAGTGAAACGAAGGGGAAGGATCCAACAGCGCGGCCGGCTGCGCACCCGATACTGGATCCTTCGCTGCGCTCAGGATGACAGGTCATCGGGGATTATGGGACGAAGGGATCGCTCGATCCGGGAAATCGCCGATCGACCTGAACAAATCTGTCATTCTGAGCGAAGCGAAGAATCCACCCGGACACGCGAATGCGAGAGTGCTGCTGGATCCTTCGCTGCGCTGCCAATGAACGTCGTTGTTTGTCATTCTGACCCTGAGTGGAGCGAAGGGGAAGAATCCAGTCCCTCGACAGGCGCGGGACCCTGAGCTTGCCGAATGGGCACCATGCCCGCAACCGGTCGCGCCACTGGATGCTTCGCTACGCTCAGCATGACAAAGGGGAAAGTTCATCCGCGTGCTCCACGCAATCCGCGCCGCGAATTACTGTGCGCTCAGGATGACACGCGTTCGCCGCTACGAGGTCAGGGCGTCGCTCCTCACTTCAGATACTTGTCCAGCGGCGGGTTCACGATGTCTGCCATTTCGGGCGAGTTGAAATTTT
>JAUSID010000105.1 GCA_030648295.1 Opitutaceae bacterium
CCTAGACATATTATGAGCCAGCCCAACAAACAACAGATCCTTCAGCAAATCGCCGCCATTCCCGCGATGGAGCGCGGTAAACTTTCGACCTACTCCTTCAACGAGCGGGCCGGTGTGGCCGGCCCTTACCACAAACTCCAGCATTGGGAGGAGGGCAAGAATCACACGCACTACGTCTCAGGCGAAGAACTTCCCGCCATGGAAGCCGCCTTGGCCGGCTATGCCCAATACCAGCACCTCACCCGGCAGTATGCCGACTTGGTGATTGGCGAGACTCGCCAGCACATCGCGGGCTTAAAAAAAAACCATTCCCGCCGGCGATCCTCCTGGCCCAAGAAGAGGAAATCCAACAACTGATCGCACGGTTTCAAGCCCAAGCCCCGCAAGGAAACGCCGTAGCCCAACTGGAGATATTGGTGCGGACGGCCGTTTTCAAGTCGGCCAACGCCTTGGTCGGCTGGTTGCTCCAGGCGGCGGCCGAGCACATCGACGCGGCGTACCAGCCCAAACCCAGGGAGGTCTTCAAGGGCCAAGAAACCATCGGGGTGCAGGGGATTTTTGGCCGTTTCGATCTGCGGCGTGACTACTACTACGACCCAGGTAAACCGCAGGGCCATCACCCCTCGGATGCCGCGCTGGGATTGGAAGTGGGCTACACCCCGGCCCTGGCCAAGCTCATGTGCCTGGAAGGCGCCGACGAATCCACGTACCTGAAAGCCGAGCGACATCTGGCGCAGACCGGCGGCATCACGGTGTCGAGTCGCCAGATTCAGCGGGTGGTCCAACGGGTGGGAGGTGCCGCGCAGCAATGGCAAGAGCGGCCAGCCAAACCGGGCAGCTGCCAGCGCTGCGACGCCCCCGTCATGTATGTCAGCGCCGATGGCACCGGCGTGCCGATGGTGCCGGAGGAACTGGTCGGGCGCAAAGGCAAGCAGGCCGACGGCACCGCCAAGACCCGCCAGGCCTATCTGGGATGCGTGTTTACCCAGCACCGGGTCGATGACGAGGGCCGACCGGTGCGGGACTGGGAATCGACTACCTACGTTTCCGGCTTCATGCCCATCGACGAGTTCGGCCCGATGCTGCGCCAGGAGGCGCTCCGGCGCGGTTTTGGCACCGCCGCCAAGGTCGTGGTGTTGATCGATGGAGCCAACGGCTTGGCCAACATGGCCGAGCTCAACTTCAAAGGCTGTATCCAAATCGTCGATTTCTTCCATGCCCTCGAGCACGCCGGACTGGTGCTGGATGCCCTCATCGGCAAGGCGCAGCCGGACTACCAGTTCCGGCTGCACCACTGGGCCAAGTGGCTGCTCAAGGATAAAGTCGAAGACCTGATCCAAGAGGCGCGCCACCAATGCGCGGACCAACCCCAAGCGCCGGCCGTCGAAAAGGCCCTACACTACTTTGTGAGCAACGTCAGCCGGATGCAGTACGGCACCTTCCGGGCGGCTGACTTCTTCATTGGTTCCGGCGTCGTGGAGGCGGGCTGCAAAACCGTGATCGGCGGGCGCTGCAAACAATCGGGAATGTTCTGGTCCAAAGTGGGTGCCGAAAACGTCCTGGCCTTCCGCTGCATCCACAGCAGCCGGCGCCTCGAGGAATTTTGGCAGCATCGCCTCAACGCGAAGGCCGCCCGTAACGATTGCCTCCCTCTGGCGGCTTAACAGAAGAAATTTAGAACTCCCGAAATTCGTCTCACCCCCCCCCCGCGCCGGGCATCTCTGACCTTGGAAATCCCGCGTCCGCGAATAGGCTGCCGCCGCCCGTCATGAACAAGAAACTCACCGCCATCATCGAACACGACGATCACGGCTATTACGCCTACTCCCCGGAACTGAAGGGCTGTCACACCCAGGGCGACACCTTCGAGGAAGCGCTCGCCAACCTGCGCGAAGCCGTCGAGCTTTACCTCGAAACTCTCTCCGAGGAGGAGAAGACCACCGTGTTCAGCCGTTCGGTCATCACCACCACGCTGGATATGGCCCATGCCTAAACTGCCGCGTTGGACAGCCCGCGAGGCGGAAGCGGAATTGCTGCGCGCCGGCTTCAGCCTCGCTCGCTCCAAAGGCAGCCATCGCATCTACCAGCGGGGCGTTGAACGCGTGGTCCTGCCGTTTCATCCGGGCAGGACCTTGCATCCGAAAATCGTTCGTCAGGTTTTCGATGCCACGCATCCGAACGGGTGAGTTCACCCTTATGGAGCCGCTCCCGCTCTCCGCCCTGAACGACTTTTTGTTCTGCCCACGCCGGGCGGGATTGAAGTTCATCGAGGGCCTGCGCGGTACCAATGAACACACCGTCCTCGGCGATCTCGCCCACGAACACGTCGACATGCCCGGCTACGAATTGCGCGCGGGCTGGGAACTCCTCCGCGCGCTGCCGCTGTTCTCCGATAAACTCGGCCTTTCCGGCAAAGCCGACTTGGTCGAGGTCCGGCGCAATCCCGCCACCGGTGGCATCACCGCCGCCCATCCCGTCGAATACAAGAAGGGACCCAAACGCCGGTTCGACAACGACGAGGTCCAGCTCTGCGCCCAGGCGCTCTGCCTCGAGGAAATGTTCGTGCTGACCATCGACTCCGGCGCAATTTTCCACGCCGCGTCCCAGCGCCGCTCCGAAGTCGCCTTCGATTCCGCCCTGCGCGACCAGACCGTGCAGGCGCTCACCGACCTCCGAACGCTGCTCGCCGGCGGCGTTTCGCCCGCCCCCGAATTGAAACCACAATGCGAGGGCTGCTCCTTGCACGAAGTCTGCCTCCCCGAAGCCGCCGCCATGCGCTCCGCTTCACTATTCATCCCCCGCTCCTACTCCTAGGTTTTCGCGCCGCGAAAACCTCTCGATGGCCCAGACCCTCCAAAACGTCCTTTACCTGCTGACGCCGGGATTGTCCGTCCACCGCGACGGGCTCGCCATCCGCATCGAACACGAGCGCCAGCTCAAACTCTCGCTTCCGATCCATAATCTCGAATCCGTTTTCGTTTTCGGCGCCGACATCTACGTTTCTCCCGCCGTCCTCCGGCTCTGCTGGGAAAACGGCGCCTCGGTCTGCTTCTTCACCGACTGGGGCCGGCTCGAAGCCCGCGTCGAGGGCGTTCCCCGCGGTTCCGTCCATCTTCGCCGCGCCCAGCACCACGCGGCCAGCTCCGCCCCAGCCGTCGCCGCACTCGCCCGCAGTTTCGTCGCCGGGAAACTCCACAACCCCCGCTGGCTGCTCGCGCGCAGCGCCCGCGACGCCGCCAGCGAAGCCGACGCCGCCACATTGCGCACCGTCACCGATCATCTCGCGTACCTCCTGCGCGAGCTCGAGCGCGCACCCGACGATACCGACATCATTCGCGGCATCGAGGGCCGGGCCGCCGCCCTCCATTTCGAGGTCTTCGCGCTGCACCTGCGGCCGGCGCTCCGGGCGACCTTTAATTTCGACGGCCGCAACCGCCGGCCACCGCGCGACGCGATCAACTGCCTGCTCTCGTTTCTTTACGCGTTGCTCCGCCACGATTGCGTTTCGGCGCTCACCGCCGTCGGACTCGATCCGTTTGTCGGCTATCTGCACACCGATCGCGCCGGCCGCGAGTCGCTCGCGCTCGATCTCATGGAGGAGTTCCGGCCCTGGACGGAACGGCTGGCGCTCACGCTGCTCAACCGCGGCGAGTTGAAGCCGGCGGAATTTCACGTTCGAGACGGGGGAGCGGTGGAACTTTCCGACGCGGCGCGCAAGGCCGCCGTCGCCGCCTACCAGCAGCGCAAGGCCGAGGAGCTCACGCACCCGCTGTTCCGCGAAAAGGTGCGGCACGGCCAACTGGCGTTCATCCAGGCCCGGTTGCTCGCGCGGGCCATCCGCGGCGATGCTCCGTATGCGCCCCATATCTTTTCCTGAAACATGTTCCTCGTTGTCGCCTACGATGTGGCCACCTCCGACGAGCGCTCCGGCGCCCGACGGCTGCGGCGCGTGGCGAAGGCATGCACGTCGTATGGCGTGAGGGTGCAGAAATCGGTTTTCGAGATGCAGCTTGGACAAAAGGAGTGGGTCGAGTTGCGGGCGCGGCTGCTGGCTGAAATCGATACCAGCCAGGACTCGCTGCGCGTGTATTTCATCGATCAATCGTGCAAGGATCGGGTCGAGCATTACGGGGTGACGCGACCGGTGAACGTGGTGGAGGACATGCTGGCATTGTAACGCCGCGCGCGTGCCGGGAGGGGAATTCGGGCGGTGCGAACCGGCTGCCTCGGCGCGGGTGGGACCCTTTCGCAAACAGCGCAACTTGCACGTGCACGGCCAGTGAAACGCGGATGGCACGATGGATTCCGCCCGGCCAGCAACGTTCTTTGACAGTTTCGCAAAAACGGACACCAAGTGGCTGGTGCATCGGCCACGAACCGATGCGCCATCGCCCCGCTCGCGAGAGCGGGGCGCGGATTGAAACAGTTTCGCCTGCTGGCGAAACTGAGGCACTTGTTCCCTCACTCCCTTTATTCTCACGTTCACCTTCACTTTCGCTCTCACTTTCACTCCTACATCGACTCGCCACTCGGCTCGGCGATGCGCGCGGCATCCGGTTCGTCCGGCGGCCCAACCTGCCGGAATTCGGCGAACTTGTGCTCGATCCGTTGCGCCACCCGAAGCGCCTGCAGCATCGGCTCGTAGACCTGGCGTTCCAACCGTCCGCCGCGCGCCACACGATTTCGGGAATCTTGTTCCTCGTTCGACCGGAGTAAATCAAACGCCGGCTGTAGGTGGCGCGCTTGCCGCGCCACGACGTCAATCGTGCGGCGAGCGCGCAACCTACCTGGTGCGACCCTAACGTTTGATCTTCTTCTTATCCTTGTAGTCCTGGATGAAGATATTCAGCACGAGCCAGAAACCACCGGCGGCGGCGGCGAGAAAACACAGGATGGCCAGCCCGGGATAGCCGAACAGCCGGAACGAGGTCTCGATGCGCATCAGCAGCGACGCGCCGATGATCAATGACGCGAGCACGAGCCCCGTCGTGATCCGGTTCGCGATTTTCTCCATCCCTTCCATCACCACTTTCGCGTCGACCGACTTCACCTTCACCTCGAGCTCTGAGTTCACGACCGCATCCATGATGCGGTTCAGCCGCGTCGGCAGCGTGCCGAGGAAGCTCTTCATCTCGAGGATGGTCGAAAGGATGTTTCCCTTCGTCACATCCTTCTGCATCCGCTGCGACATGAACTCGTCGACGTGGCGGCGGACGGAGGCATTTGGGTCCCAGTCCGGCGCGAGGATGCGGCCGATTTCGTCGAGCTGCATCAGCGTCTTGCCGAGGAGCGTGAGTTCGCTCGGCGCGTAGAGCCCGTTCTCGCCCGCTGCCTTGCACACCTCCATCACGGACTGGCCAACCTTGATCTGCGCCAGCCCCCTGTCACGCGTCTGCGCGATCAGCTGGCTGAGCCGGCGTTTGAATTCAGCGCGGTTGAACTCGTCGTTCTTTTCGCTGATTGCCACGACGATGTCGGCGACGTTGTCACTGTCGCCATCACTGATCGCGAGCAGGAGCTTCAACAGGTTCTCCTGCATCTGTGGCGCGGTATGGCCGACCATGCCGAGATCGAGCAGCGCGATTCGGTTCTCGTCGGTCAGGAAGACATTTCCGGGATGGGGATCGGCGTGGAAGAATCCATCCACCAGGACCTGCTTCAAATACGCGCGGAAAAGTTCCTCGCACAGCGGCCCGCCCTTGACGTCGAGTCGCGCGAGCGGTGTGAGCGAGGTGATCTTGCGGCCGCGAACGTACTCCATCGTGAGCACGCTGCGCGTGGTGTAGTCCATGATCGGCTGCGGTACCTGGATGTTTTCGAATTCGGCCAGGTTCTCACCCAACGTGATCAGGTTCTGGGCCTCGCGCTGATAATTGAGCTCGTTCTGGATCGTGAGGTGAAACTCTTCGATCATCATGCCGAACCGGTAGCGGCGCCCTATTTTCGTGTGGGCATCGACCGTCTTCGACAACTCGGTGAGGACTTCGAAGTCCTGTTCGATTTGCGGCCGGATCTCGGGCCGCTGGACCTTGACCACGACGGGCCGGCCGTCGCGAAGCTTAGCCTCGTGCACCTGGCCGAGTGACGCCGCGGCCATCGGCTCGGGATTGAAATACGAGAACGCCTTCGAAATGCGCGCGCCGAGTTCCTGCTCGATGATCATCTCGACCTGTTCGTAGGGAAACGGCTTCACCTTGTCCTGGAGCCGTGAGAGCGCGAGCCGGTACGGCTCGGGCATCAGGTCGGGACGGCCCGCGAGCACCTGCCCCATCTTCACATAGGTGGGGCCCATCGCCTCGAGGTCGTCGACGAGTTGATCGGGGGTCACGTCGCCGTTCTTCTTCCCGTTGCGCTCGTGTTCCTCGGACTGTTTCTGCACGTCCTCCTCGTCGACGCCCATCTGCTTCACCAAATCGGAGCGGCCGTATTTCCAGAGGAGACCGGCAATTTCCCGATAGCGCTTCAGGTGGGTGGCGTTGAATTTCATGGCAAAGCAATTGTGCCCGGCGGGTTGGCCGGCAAAGCACCGGACACGATTCAAGCCTGCTGGTTCGCGCGGCCGGGAAATTTCACCTGACACTTGATGACGGAAGCACGTCACGTCTGGGTCCGGCAGGCGCCGTCGGGGCGCTGGGGATTTCGCGGCTAAGCCGCACCCATGCAGTCGAGCGTAGCAGCCGACGTAAGGAGGCTGTCGACCGGTGGGTCGAATACTCCAGCCTCGTTACCTCGGCTGCTACGGAGCTCGATCGAATTCGACTGCATCGTCATCTGAGGCAAGAACGCGGCTCAGTTTTGCCCATGGAGTTTGTCGGCGCCAGTGCTCCGCTCGTTGGAAACACCTGATTGCCACCGGCGCTCGCTGCCCCTCCGACAAACTCCTGGGGTCCCGACCCCCATTGCGGTTTTGGCCATGGCTGCTACGGTGGTGGCACCACTTTTATGTTTGGGGCTGCCAAAGATCTCATGACCAGCAAGGCCGCGCGTGCCTACATCAACAACGTCATCGGCCGTTACGGTGCGGTCGAGGACCTCAAGATCGACTCGTCGCGCCGCCGGATTGACGTGGTTTGCCGGCTCAATGGCGAGGTGAGTCCGATTGGCGTCACGATCGAAAAGTACAAGGTGGAGAAGGACGGCGCGAAAAAGTTCGTCCAGGTGATCGACAGCTCGGCCACGCGGCCGTGGCTCGAGGCGGTGATGCGCGACCACCTGCACGGCCGGAGATTCGAGGTCCCGTCGTGGGCGGCGGCGGCGCTGTGAAGCGCCGCGGCGCGGTTTTGAGTTTCGGGTTTTGGGTTCTGCGTTGAAGTTGGCAGGGTGTCCGCTTGTCGAGGACCGTGAGCCGGTCGAACGGCGGACGCCGTCAAGCCAGGTCCGAAACCACTGCGGCGCCCGCGAGCGGACGCCCTGCTATCAGCAAAGCCGACTGGTCGTGATTTGAAGACGATTGAACGGCGAGTTATGGACTCACGCCGCCCCGTCGACGATCCGATCAATCTCCGCAAGTTCGGCCGCGGAGAATTTCAGGTTCTCGAGCGTCTCCAGATTCTCCTCGATCTGGCGCGTCTTGCTCGCGCCGATCAACGCGGAGGTGATCGCGGGATTGTGCAACACCCACGCGAGCGACATCTGGGCCAGTGACTGCCCGCGTCGTCGCGCGATTGTTTCCAGCGCGCGCAGCACGGCCAGCTTCGCCGGTGTGATGTGCCCGGGTTTGAGAAAACGCGGATCACGGACGGCGCGCGCATCCGGCGGCAGTCCGTCGAGATAGCGATTAGTGAGCAGGCCCTGCGCGAGCGGACAGAACGCGATGCCACCGACGCCTTCGTCGAGCAGCACCTGGCTCAGTCCGTTTTCAATCCAGCGATCGAAGAGGTGATATTTCGGCTGATGGATGAGGCACGGGGTCCCGAGCTCGCGGAGAAGCTTGGCCGCCCGCGCGGTCTGCTCGGCGTTGTAATTGGAGATCCCCGCATACAGCGCCTTGCCTGATTTCACCGCGTGCGCGACGGCGCCCATCGTTTCATCGAGCGGCGTGTGCGGATCCGGTCGGTGCGAATAAAAGATGTCGACGTACTCGAGCCGCATCCGCCGCAGGCTCTGGTCGAGCGAACTGAGCAGGTATTTTCGCGATCCCCAGTCGCCGTACGGGCCGTCCCACATCGTGTAGCCCGCCTTCGTCGAAATGATCAGTTCGTCGCGGTATCCGGCGAGATCGGTGTGCAGAATCTTGCCGAATGTTTCTTCCGCCGTGCCGGGCGGCGGACCGTAGTTGTTAGCCAGATCGAAATGGGTGATGCCGAGGTCGAACGCACGCAGGACCAGCGCGCGGCTGTTCGCATAATCATGTTCGGCGCCGAAATTGTGCCACAGCCCGAGGGAAATGGCCGGCAGCTTCAGTCCACTGCGGCCGCAGCGGCGATAAAGGTCGGGATTGTCGTAGCGAGTCGGGGCGGGGGAATGGGCCATCGCGGTAGCGGAATCGTGCCAGCGTGCGCTTCGCCAGTGGCCGGTCAAGGGCGGGGCACACGGCTCGCCGCGGTCGGTGTTTTCCCTTGAGCTTCCTGGGCTGTTCGCCGTCATCCAAACGCCGTGGCAACGCCGCTCAACCCATCATTCCCGCCCAAGGCCGGACCCGCATCGGAGACCGGCTGCGCTCTCCCGGCGGGAGCCGCTCATGCCCAGCGCGACGCGGCGGTGGCGCTCGCGCAACGCGCGGTTGAACGGCTCACCGAATCATTGGCGAAATCGAAACCGATGCATCCGCTCGGGCAAACCGTCGGACTTGGCCTGCAAAAAGTCCTCAACCCATCCGCGCTCTCGCTCCACGGAGGCATCCGGGCGGATGCGCCGGTGCTGGTGGTTCTCGCGGCGGGCAAGGGGACGCGCTTTGGCCAGCAACCGAAGTGCATCCAGCCGATCCTCGGAACTCCGCTCGCCCGCCACTCGATCGACGCCTTTCGCACCGTCAGCCCATCTCCCGTCATCGGGATGGTCGGCTACCGGCACGAGGAGGTCGCCGCGGCGCTCGGCGACGACAACGTCCTGGTCTGCTCCGAAAATCCGACCGGCGGTACCGCCTTTGCCGCTTTCGAGGCGTTTTCGGTTCCCGGCCTGCTCGCGGCCAATCCGGTGCTCGTCGTCACGATGGGTGATCGAGTCGTGCCGGCTTCCATTTTCCGGCGGTTGCTGGAAACGCATTCGACGGGCGGGCGTGAGGCGGAGCTGACATTTCTCAGCGCACGCTACGAACCACCGAAACACCACGGCAAGGGCCGCGTCCTGCGCAACCAGGCCGGTCGCGTCGTTCGCATCGTCGAGCAGAAGGACATCGCGGCGGAAACGGACCAGCTCACCCAGCATGCGCTCGACAGCCTGACCGAGGGCAACTGTCCGCTGTATGCGATTCGCGCCACGACGTTGTTCCGGCACCTGGGGCAGCTCGATAATGTGAATGCGCAGGGGCAATACTACCTGACGGATGTCGTCGCCCGCATCAGCGGGACGGGCGGCGAGATCCGGACGGTCACGACGAGCCCGAACGAGCCGGAATATGATCTCCTTTGCTCCGACGTCACCCAGCCGCAGGACCTCGCGCTGCTCGAGGGCATACTCGCCCGACAGGCTGGCCGTTCGCCGGAGCAGCAGGAAATAGCCGCGGCCGCAGCGGCGATACTCGCCGATCGCCCGGCCGGCCAGGTCGCGTCGATCGCGCGTCAGCTCCAGGAATTGTTCGAGGCCGCGCGACGCGACAAACTCGGGTACAAGCCGGATCAGCCCGTGGCCATCGGGATCTGCGGCGGCCGTCTGCGCATTGCCTTCATGCATCCCGACATGGGGCGCTTCTTTGGCCCCGCCTGGCAGATGCCGATTGGCGCCGCCGACGTGAACGGCAACGAGCAAATCGTCGTGCTCGCCCAGCTGGCCGAGGATCGCCGGATTCACCTTTACCCGCTCGATCCCAAGTACCGGGAAAACGTCAACTACGTGTCGGGCGACGACGGCAGCATGTATCCGGGAAGTGATGTCGCCGACTGGCATTCCTACGAAGGCTTCGGGACCCGGATGAGCGAGACGCTGCTGTTATCGCTCGGCTACTTCAGCGACGAGGAAATCGAGTCCCGGAAGCAGAAGAACCTGCCGTTGCCGCCATCGTCGCTGCGCGTGTCGAACAGCATGCGGCGTCCATTTGCGCTGATCGGCAACGCCATCGCTTCGCTGCGCACGCTGCGCGAGGGTCATATCGGCGCGAGGGTCCAGTCGAGCCTGGGGCGCGATTATTTCCGCGGGTTGCGGATTGCGTGCACGGGCGGAGTCCCGCAGGGCGGTTTTTCCAGCTCTTCCGCCCTCACGGTCGCCACCAAGAACGCGTTGAACACGCTGCTGCACCTGGGCATTCCCGCGGACGTGCTCGTACATCTGGCGTGCCAGGCGGAGTACGGCACGGGCGTCCGTGCTGGTTCGCTCGATCAGGCGACGGAACAGAAAGGCCGGGCGGGGCAGGGGACGCTGATCTCGTCGAATCCAGCCGACAACTACCGCATTCTCGGCACCTACCAGGTGCCGGCCGAACGGTTCCGCGTGATTTTCCCTTACACGGTGGAGCGCGATCGCGCCGCCTGGCGGTGGTCGGGCGGAATGTATGCGGAAACGAGCGCGACCGGCGCTGCGCTCACCACCAGCGAAGTCCGCAAGATGACGGGAAAGGCGGCGGAAATGGCGGCGATTCTCACGCGGCTGCCGCTCGACACCGATTTTTTCAAGGAAATCGAAGCGGACCTCATAGCCGATGGCCGGCTCGAGCTTGCCAGCCGGGAGTGGATTCGCCGGATCCTGCGGCAGCTGCCGCTCCTCGTTTCGCGCGCTGATCTGCAGGCGCAGGTCGCGGTACAGCGCGACTGGTATGCCGGCGAGTTGAGCCGGGTGCGCGGGTTGGAGCGGAAAAGCGCCGGAGAAAAAGCGGATGCAACCTTCGCATCGCTGTTCACCGGCTGGCGTGAGCCGCTGCTGCGCCGCCATCTCCCCGGCCCGGCCGGCGGACGATCGTCGCCGACCCTTTCCGCAAACGGAATGGTCGAGGAATCCGGCGTGCCGTTGCGCGCCATGGTGGCGTATCTTTTCAGTGAGGTGGCGAAGAACTTCTTTCTGATTCATCACCCCGAGCAGTGGATCGAGTTTGTCACCCGTTCACAGCAGGGTGATCGCAGCTGGCAGATCGATCCGGCGCGTTTGCCGGAACGCAGTGCACTGGCCGCCCAACTGGAATGGGAGGAGAAGTGCACCGGTCCTGCGAGGCTCGACCGCTGGCTGGAGTACGTCGGAGCGGTCCCCTACGATTTCAATCGCGACCTGGACGATGCGTCGCTGTCCGCAGCCATGCCACCCGAGTTTCACGTCTGGGCTGGGGGGAGCTTCTTCCGCGGCCTGGCCGTGATCGACGTTGCCGAGGCGATGCTGAAGCGTGCCTTTGGGCTGGATGCAGTGGCGGTGCGGGTCAATGCCGCGGGCCAGGGTGACTATTTTCAAGTTCACGTCGACACGCAGAAGACGGAACTGGCCGCCGTGAAGGATTTCCTGCGCGATGCGTTTTACCACCGGTTTGGACTTTCACCCGACCCTGAGTTTGTGGAAACCAATCCCGGCGCCGGCGCGGTGGGCGTGACCTTTAGCCGGTTCGACGTGTTACCACAGCTCATTCGGGCGCTCGGTTAGCATTAATGGATGGGGACGAGTAAACGCACCCGGTTCTTCAGCGTCGGTCACTTCGAGCAGCGTCATGGCGGGAGTCACCGTGATCGTGCGCGCCCCATCCATTCCACCGAAAACCACATTTGTCAGCGGGACCAGCGTTGAGTTGGACGAACTTGCGGTCAGGAGCAGCGCTGCGGTGGCGGCATCCTCGGCGATGGTTTGATCGGGAATGTTGGACATGCCTGGAGCGCTGTTGGTCCCGCCCGCCACAACCTACGGAACCCGAAGCTTGCCTGATCGAAGTTTCCGAGTGCCAGCCAACCGGCGCATCTCACTTTCTTGCAGAATCGCCACCTGGCATCGTGGCCAAGCCTCGGCGGCTGGAAAGCCACCGCTCCGGCGGAAGGGCGGCTTTCCAGCCGCCCTTCGCATCACCCAAGTCTTCCACGTCTCCCAAGTCTCCCACGTCTTCCGACGTCTTCCGATGTCTTCCCGTCTTCAATTTCCTTGCGCCCTTCTTTCGGCCGATGCGTCTGGCCGACAGCTGGCCGCGATTTCCTGACTGATCGCGGGCGAGTGGAAACCCGGAGAGGTGCACTGGCGTGCGCTCCGGGTTTGCCGTCTCGAGGATTCGCGGTCGCCAAGACAACCGCCGCCTGATTAGAACGGCACATCCGTTTGTGACGGCTTGCGCTTCGACTTTGCCTGGTCGGTGTTCGCCCCTGCGACCCACGCCCGAATCAAGGGGCCGTTGACTTCAAATGCGCGAGCAGAAATTCGCGGAGCGCGTGCAGGTGGTTGCCTTCCAGTCGAGGGTCCGCCTGGGCAAAGAACACGGTGGCGCGAACACCGGCGGCATCACAGGCCTTCTTCACCGCGCGCGCGTGGTTCGGATGGTGCAGATACTGGCCGCGATCCGCCACCGGACCGTCGGCCTGGCTCGTATACATGAACACGGGCGGATCATCCGGGCTGACGAGCGAGAGCATGTCGACGTCGTCGAGGATCGCCTTCGCCTCATCGAGTTCCGCGTCGGATGTTTTGCCATAGAAGGCCGTCACCTCTCCCGGGCGTTCGAAGCTCTGGCCGGGGCGAGTGGGCAGGAACTCCGGCCAGCGGCGGAGATTATACGTCGCCTGGGTGTTGAGCGCGCCGGCCGCACGCACGCGCGATGATTCGCGCAAAACGGGATCACGGTTTTTCGGATCGGCGAGATCCGGATGAAATGCCAGCCAGAGCGAGGTACCGGCTCCGGCCGACCCGCCGTACACCGCGACCCGGGTGGGATCGATGTTGTATTCCTTCGCCTTCGAGCGGATGAACTGAATCGAGCG
The DNA here is from genome assembly GCA_030648295.1 of Opitutaceae bacterium. Classification (GTDB taxonomy): domain Bacteria; phylum Verrucomicrobiota; class Verrucomicrobiia; order Opitutales; family Opitutaceae; genus ER46. The sequence continues at coordinate 13,029 of JAUSID010000105.1, forward strand.
CGCGCAGTCCCGCAGGATGTCCTGGATTGGAGCGGTCGTGCGGTAGCGGTAATTGATCGCCATGAACGAAACACCGGCGTCGACGCAGCCGCTGATCATCTCCGGACTCGCCACCGCCTTGCTGCCATTCACGAATCCGCCGCCATGGATGAAAACGACGAGGGGAGTCGGCCGGTCGGATTTGGCGATCCACAAATCGAGTTTGTTGCGTTCGTCGGCTCCGTAGCTCACGTCGGCGTGTGTGGGGGTGGGGCGGCGCGCGCCGTCCTGCGCTTCGCCGGCCCGCTCGGGATCCTTCGCGGTTTGTGGCCGCGATTGTTTCTTTTGCTTCCGGAGTTTGTTCGCGTGTGTCTGCGCCTCCTCGGCCGTGAGGACACCGACGCCATTCGCATCCGCCTCCGGATAGCGTTTCATCAATTCCTGGAGCCGCGTCGCGGTATCCGCGGCGGCGAGACTGAAGGGAGCTGCAACAATCAGGAACAGGTGGAGGAACTTCATGGCGCGCTGAGTATGACGGTAGCAGTGGCCCGGCGGGTGCGGATCTGGATGGAAAAAAACGGGTGGAAGGGTCCCGGCTCCTTCGTGAGGGTGCGTCCCTGGGAGCGCGGGCGTCTCGCCCGCAACGGCCCAGGGCGCAGCCGCCCGCCGTGCACGTTCGTGCTTGTTTGCGGGCGGTAATCGGCCGGAACATGCCGTGCTGCATGAATACCCTGATTCCAAAAACCGGAAGTGCGCACCCCGGCGTCGGCACGCTCCTGGCGGCACTGGTCATCACCACGGTGGCCGTGTTCGGCGGCGAGTCCGCGGGTTCAAGGGCGATCACGCCGTCCCGGCCCAACATCGTTTTTATCCTGATTGATGACCTCGGTTACGGCGACGTGGGCTGCTATGGGGCGACGAAGGTGAAGACGCCCAACGTCGATCGGCTGGCGCGCGAAGGCATGCGGTTCACCGATGCGCACACGACCGCGTCGGTGTGCACGCCGACCCGGTTCGCGTTCATGAGTGGCCGGTATGCGTGGCGGCAGGCGGGCACCGGAATCGCGGCCGGCAACGCGGTGAGTTTGATCCTTCCGGGCACGCCGACCGTGGCGTCGGTCCTGAAGTCCGCGGGTTATGCAACCGGCGTGGTCGGCAAGTGACACCTCGGACTCGGCGAGACCACGCCGGATTTCAACCAGGATATCAAGCCAGGGCCGCTCGAGATTGGCTTCGATTACGCGTTCATCATCCCGGCCACCGGCGACCGCGTGCCGTGTGTGTTCGTGGAGAATCATCGCGTGGTCGGGCTCGACCCGGCGGATCCGATCACGGTCAGCTTTGGCGAGCCGATTCCCGGCGTGCCGACGGCCGACTCGCATCCCGAGATGCTGATCATGAAGGCGGATCGGAACCACTCAAAGTCGATCGTGCGCGGCATCTCGCGGATCGGTTACATGAAAGGTGGCGAAAAGGCGCGGTGGCACGACGAGGACATCGCCGACACGCTGGCGAAGAAGGCGACGGCTTTCATCGAAAAGCAGACGCCGGCGAAGCCGTTTTTTCTCTATTTCTCCACCCACGACATTCACGAGCCGATGGTGCCCCATCCGCGGTTTCGGGGCACGAGCGACTGCGGCTGGCGCGGCGACGTGATTCACGAGATGGACTGGACGGTCGGCGAGGTCCTGGCCGCACTGGAGCGGCGCGGGCTCGCGCAAAACACGCTCGTCATTTTCATGTCGGACAACGGTGGTGCGATCAAGGATTCGTACGACGATGGCACCAATGCGCTGCATGCGCGGCAGCCGCCGAACGGAATCCTGCGCGGCCAGAAAAGCCGGTTGTATGAGGGCGGTCACCGCGTGCCGTTCATCGTGCGCTGGCCCGGACGGGTGCCGGCGGGAAAAACCTCGGATGCCCTGCTCGGATTGGTGGACATGATGCCGTCGTTTGCGGCGCTCACCGGCGGGACGATCCCGAAAGGCGGCGGACCCGACGCGGTCAACGTGTTGCCGGCGCTGCTCGGCACGCCGGGTGCGAAGGGCCGCGACCAACTCGTGCTGCAAAACAACCGGCAGGCGCCGCTCGCGTTGCGCGCCGGCCCATGGGTGTTGATTGAGACCGCGGAGAGCGGAGCTGAATTGTTCAATCTCGCGACCGATCTCAAGCAGGAGCATGACCTCGCGAAGGCAGAGCCGGCGCGCGTTCAGGAACTGACGCAGCGGCTGGCGGCCGAACGAGCGCGCGGCGGCGTGGCGCCGCCAGGATCGCAGCCAAAAGGCAAAAAGCGCAAAGGCTGAACCGCGCGCCGAATTGTCCGTTTTGGAAAGGAGGCGTAGCGGAACGCGTGAGCGTTTCGCTGATCGGAATGCGATTCGGCGAAACCCTCACGCGTTCCGCTACGCCGAGTTTCTGCAACGAGGTTCGAAAACACGGCTTGGATTGTTTCCCTGGGAGCGCGGGCGTCTCGCCCGCAATGGCGGTACGAAAACCCCCACGAACTGCGGCTGGAAGCCACAGCCACTTCAAAAGCACCTTTCGTCCGGAGCCACAAAATTCCACAGCGCGATCCTCCGAAAGTGGCTGCGGCATCCTGCCGCAGATGGTGGGGAAGGACGGCAGGGAACTCCGGCGCGATATGCAGGCCGCGCCCAATCGCGAGCGGCCGACGCTTGTCGTGGTTTCCGATTGTTTTCCCATCCCCGCCAAATAGAGACTGCCGGTGCGCGACAAACCCCGCGCGCTCACTCCGCCCCATGTCTGAAGCCATTTCGCTGGTTCGAAACCTGCTCCGGCCGACCGTCGCCGTGCGCGACGACCCGGGCATCCGTTGATTTTCATCTCCGGACTGTATGGTGAAAATGCCGGGTCGGGGCGCGCCGAGTGGCTCGAAATCTTCGGGCAGCTGGCGGACATCCTGTGGGAAACCGGCAGCAGCATGCGCCACCAGGTGAAGGGTACCTACTATTCCACTACGGCCGACTCGCGGCGGCTCCACGGCGAGATTCGCGACGTGTATTTCGATCCGGCGCGGCCGCCCGCCTCGTCCGGCATGGTGACGAAGGGCACCGGCCGTGCGGGCAAGACGAGCACGATCGACATGATCGCGATTCCGATTCCCCGCTCGAAGCCAGGATCCTGATTCGCCCTGCCCAACTACACGGCGAAGACGCCGGCGGCGCGGTAGGACGCGCCGCGTCGGGTTTCGCGCGCCTGGGTCCTGGGAACGCGGGCGTCTCGCCCGCAAAGTTCTTAACGCGGCCCTGGCCGCATATATTAGAATCCTAAGTCCGCGCTCCCAGGACGGAACCGCGAGCTAACACCCCACCGACGAATCACCCGGATGCCCAGACCGGCGCCTTCTGGCGTTCCGGCTTGAGCACGCCGATGCACGGCAGGTTGCGATAGCGCTCCGCGAAATCTAGACCATATCCGACCACGAACTTGTCGGGAATCTCGAAGCCCACGAAGTCTGCCTCGAGCGGGACTTCACGCCTGGCCTTCTTGTCCAGCAACACGCATGTGCGCAGGCTGGACGGACTCAGCTTGCGAATGAGATCGCTGACCAGCTTGAGCGTCTTGCCTGTATCCAGGATGTCATCGATGAGCAGCACGTCGCGCTTCATGATGTCGAGCGTCAGGCTGTGGATGATTTGCGGCGTGCCAATTGACTTCGTGTGCACGCCGTAGCTGGTGACGCGGATGCAGTCGAGTCGGACCGGGTTGTCGATCTCGCGCATCAAATCCGCGGTGAACATCACCGCGCCATTGATCAGCGACACGATGGTGAATTCGTCCTTGCCGTACACGGACTTGATTTCCGCCGCGAGCGATTTGACCCGTGTCTGCAGCTGGGCCTCGGTGAACAACACTTCGGCGAGGTCCGGGTGGATGGCGACGGGATCGTCTTTCGCGTCAGGCATCCGGAGGTTTTCGCCCTGCGAAAACCTAATGTCACACTTTTTCAGCGCCGGCGCGCGTGGGGATCAACCGTGAATGGACGCCAATGGGCGCGAATCCAGGCAGGCGAACCCGGAGTCGCTGCACGCGCAAGACTTCGGGCAGGTCACACTGCGCACGCGGGAAAAGACGCCCCGGCGTAACTGCTACCTCTGGCTCGGTTGTTCAGCTGCGCGCAATTTCTCAGCAGTCGTTGGCGACCGCTAATCTTCGCTAATCTTCAGAAATCGAAGGCGCGCTTGCGGCGAACGTGCTTTGCCTAATCGGCGAAGCGCGAAGATGGCAGGGAATTCTGAATTCAACATTGGCGTCAATTAGCGCAGATTAGCGGTTAAAACCTGTTTGTTCGCTTGGCGGCCACTGCGCCCGCACCGTGAATGCCTTTGACTAGCGGGGGACCGGATTCTTCCTTCACTGGTTTTTGGCGCCGCCAAACCCCGATGATTTCGATCCGCATTCAGCAACTGACGAAACGTTTCGGAAACGTCACGGCGCTGCACAAACTCGACCTGACAATCGAACCGGGAGAATTGTTTTTCCTGCTCGGGCCCAGCGGATGCGGCAAGACCACGCTGCTGCGGAGCCTGGCCGGTTTCTACATTCCGGATGAGGGTCGGATCTTTTTCGGGGCGGAGGACGTGACCGCGCTCGCGCCGCACAAGCGAAACACGGGCATGATGTTTCAGAGTTACGCGCTCTGGCCGCACATGAGCGTCGCGGAAAACGTCGCGTTTGGACTCGAGGAGCGGAAAGTCCCGCGCGACGAAATCAAGCGCCGCGTGGCGGAGGCACTGGAGTCGGTGCACATGGCCGTCTACGCCGAGCGACGGCCCAATCAGCTTTCCGGCGGCCAGCAGCAACGGGTGGCGCTGGCGCGCGCGCTTGTCATTCGTCCGCGCTGCCTGCTGTTGGACGAACCGCTGTCCAATCTCGACGCCAAGTTACGGCTGGAGATGCGCGCGGAAATCCGCCGCGTGTGCAAGGAATTCAACCTCACCACGGTCTATGTGACGCACGATCAGAAGGAGGCGCTGTCGATTTCCGATCGCATGGCGGTACTCGATCACGGCCGGATCCTTCAGGTGGGCTCGCCCCGCGATGTTTACCGGCGGCCGGTCTGCCGGACGGTGGCGGATTTCATCGGCGAGACGGATTTCCTCCCCGGCACGCTCGTGAGCGCGACGGGTGGTAGCGCTGTTGTTGATACGCCAGTCGGCCGGTTCGAAGGCGTGCTCGGCGATGCAAATGCGAAACCGGCGGTCGGCGCCACGGTGACGCTGTCGGTCCGGCCCGAGTGCTGGGTCTTGAGCCGCGAAGCGCCGGCGCGCAACGCAGTGCGAGGCCGGATCGGCGAGGCGATCTACCTCGGTGAGATCGCGCAGTATGACCTGATTGCCGGAGCGCACGAGCTGAAGATCCTCGAGTTGAATCCGCGGTTCATCGAGCACTCCGCGCGGGGTGAGGTATACGCCACCGCGGAGCCCGAGGACGTGGTGGTGCTGTGCGAATGAAACGCGCGTTTATCGTCCTCGCGCTGCTGGTGGTCGTCGCGCTGCCGTTTGTCCTCCGGCCAAAACGCACCTCGGCGGCGAGGACGGACGCCACGATCGTCATCATCACCCCGCACAACGAGGCGATTCGATACGAGTACTCGCGTGGCTTCGCCAAATGGTATCAGTCGCGCACCGGCCGCACGGTGTCGATCGACTGGCGGGTGATTGGCGGCACGAGTGAAATCGCGCGGTTCCTCGAGGGCGAATACAGTACCGCGTTCGAAAACTACTGGCGGCGCGGACTGGGAAAACCGTGGAGTGCGGACGTCGAGGCGGGTTTTTCGAACGGACGGCTGCCGGCCGATGCGCCGGCAATCGTGAGAGAAGCCCGCGCGGCATTTCTCGCTTCCAATGTCACCTGCGGGATCGATGTGTTCTTCGGCGGCGGCACCTACGATTTCGATCGGCAGGCCAGGGCCGGGCGGCTCGTCGACTCCGGGCTGCGGCGGCTCCGGCCGGAGTGGTTCACGGATCAAACGATACCACGACGCTACGGTGGCGAGGATTACTGGCACGCGGATGGGCTCTGGATTGGAACGGTTCTGAGTACCTATGGAATTCTTTTCAACCGCGATGCCCTGCGACGGGTCGGTTTCGATCGTGAGCCCGCGGCATGGTCTGATCTCGCGGATCCGCGGCTAATCGGCGAGGTGGGGCTCGCGGATCCGACGAAGAGTGGATCGGTGGCGAAGGCGTTCGAGAACATCCTCCAACAGCAAATGCAGGGGCAATTGCACGCGCTGGAGAACGCTGAACCCGGAATGACTACGGAGGAGCGCGAGAGACGCGCAGCACGCGAGGGATGGATCGCGGGGATGCGGTTGTTGCAGCGAATCGGCGCGAACGCACGGTATTTCACCGACAGCTCGCAGAAGCCGCCGATCGATGTGGCGGCGGGAAATTGCGCGGCGGGACTCTGCATCGATTTCTACGGCCGGCAGCAGCAGGAAGCGGTGCGACGCCGCAGTGGTAGCAGAAGCGCGAAGGACGTGGGGACGGGAGATCACGGGCGGGACGCCCGTGCCACGACGGAGAAAAACGGGAGGGGCGGCAGTGCCACGGCGGAACGACTCGGCTATGTATCGCCCGAGGGAGGATCGGTGGCATCGGTCGATCCCGTGGCGCTGCTGCGCGGTGCGCCGAATCGGGAGGCGGCGATTGCGTTTATCGAATACACGCTCTCGATGGAGGGCCAGATGCGGTGGAATTTCCGGCCGGGCACGCCGGGAGGGCCGGAGCGGTTTGCGCTGCGGCGGCTGCCGGTCCGCCGCGATTTTTACGCGCACGAGGAATGGAAAGCGTGGCGGAGCGATCCAGAGGAGTCGCCTTTCGCGCAACGCGATCCGTTGATCTATCGCGAGGCGTGGACGGGAAACATCTTTCGCGAGATGGCGTTTGTCGTGCGCATCCTGTGTCAGGATACGCATCGGGAGCTGACCGACGCCTGGCGCGCAATCAACGCGGCGCCGGAGCCGGCGAAGACCCGCGCGCTGGCCGTGATGCAGGACTTGTCGGCCGTCGATTACGAGCGGACGACCGGCGAGATTCGGCGCCGGCTCGGCTCGCGCGACAAGGTGGATGAAGTCCGGCTGGCGCGGGAACTCGGGGATTTTGTTCGGGCCAATTATGCCCGGGCAAAAGCGATCGCGACGGAACGGTGACGCGGTGAGGCGGTGAAGCGGTGAAGCGGTGAGGCGGTGAAGCGGTGAGGCGGTGAGGACGGTGGGGATGCCAATACGCTCAGAGTCTAGTCGTGATGTTTCTCCACGCGGCGCCGCAGCCGCAACCAAAGGGCGTCCACCTCGGAAATCGACAGGCTCACGGCCAACAGTTTCATCGATAGGCTGGCCCCGAGCTGTTGAGAGGCTCGTCGAACGGGCGGCGCGCCACCCCTCTCGATCCGGAACAATTCGGTTCAACCGCGAATAGACGCCAATTCACGCGAATCGAGAGGGCGTCTTTGGGAGCATGGAAACGATCAACCAAACGGTGACCATGGTTTCAGTTGGGCAATCCTCTCCCTCGTCCTCTGGAATTTGCGTCCATTCGCGTTCATTCGCGGTTGTCGACTGAATCGATACGGCTCGAGAGGGGCCACGCCCTACATCGCGGCGAACGCGGCGGCGAATGCCGGCTTGTCGGAGGCCTTGAAGAACGAGGTGCCAGCGACAAACGTGTCCGCGCCCCCGGCGCGACATTCGCGCGCCGTGGCGATGTCGATTCCACCGTCGACCTCGAGCCGGAAATTCAGGCTGCGATCGCGCCGCCACCTTTCCAATTGCGTGATTTTCGATACGATATCGCGGCGGAACGACTGGCCACCGAATCCAGGCTGGACCGTCATGGCAAGGACGAGGTCCACCTCGGCCAGGAACGGTTCAACCGCGATGGCCGGCGTGTCCGGATTCAGCACGATCCCCGTCTGGCAACCGAGCGCACGAATCCGCGCCAGCGTGCCGCGGTGATCGTAGGCGGGTTCAATGTGAACGCTGATCAGATTCGCTCCGGCCCGGGCGAACGGCTCGATGTAGCGATGCGGCTCGTCGAGCATCAGGTGCGTGTCGAAGTACAGCTTTATCCCGGCCCGCCGCAGCGCCGCGAGTGTCTCCGGGCCGAACGACAGGTTCGGGACGAAATGTCCGTCCATGATATCACAATGCAGCCAGGGCAGCTGCAGTTCCTCGACCAGTCGCGCGCTGGCGGCGAGGTTCGCATGATCGCCGGCCAGCAACGAAGGATTCAGCAGGGGGGCATGCATGAAACAGGAGACAGGAGACAGGAGACGGGACACAGGGGACAGGGGACAGGAGACAGGAGACAGGAGACAACGCGCGGCTTACCAGACGTCGAGCGCGCTGTGGACGACTTTGGTGGCGAGCGACTCGGCGAGGAGCGGCAGTGTCTGATACTCGGACTGCAACTGGCCGCCATCGGTGAATGATTCCCGCACCGCGCTGACGTTGCGATTTTCGAAAACGACGCTGCCGGTGCGATTGTCCCGCAGCGTGCAGGCGACGCCGAGGGTGAGATTGAACTTGCGCGCGAGCCCCGTGTCGCCCTCGCGCACCGCGGCGACGTCGCGGTGATAATCGGTGATCATCACCGTCAGTGTCGCGTCGGCCGCCGCGCGCGAATTGACGAGCGCAATCCGGCCATCGCGGGCGAACGCCTTCCTGAGTTGCGTGCTCAGGAGTGGCTGCGATTGCGGCAGCAGGGTTTTGTTCACCACCGGCTCGACGTAAACCGTGCGAAAGGTCACACGCGAGCCGGTCCCAAGCTGGTAGTGGACGCAGCCGCTGAAACAAACGAGACCGGAAAGTAGACCGAGAGCGATGCGAGCGGCGGACATGCTGCCAATCTGGATGGTGCGCGTGGCGCCGGAGCGCAAGCGTGAGCACGATCCGGCGAGCGAAGGCCGGGTTAACCGCAAGTGAACGCCACTGCGAATGCGGAGCTTGGAGTGGCACGGGCATCCCGCCGCCAGAGGCGGGTAAACCCTGGTCGCCTTCGGCGCCGCCAGAGGCGGGTAAACCCTGGTCGCCTTCGGCGCCGCCAGAGGCGGGTAAACCCTGGTCGCCTTCGGCGCCGCCAGAGGCGGGCAAGCTTGCCCGTGGATTGACTGCGGCACGGCAGACCAACATGGGCGGGACGCCCATGCCACGCCGAAACAACATGGGCGGGACGCCCATGCTACGGCGGAACAATGCGGGCGATCCGCCCGCGCTCCCAGGGTCAGAAGAACAGGAAGCGTTTCTTCTTCTTCGCGGGGGCCGGGGTCCCGGGCGTGGGCGGTGCCGGCTGGCTTGCGGCTTTCGCCTCGACCTGCACCAGCCGCGCCTTCGCACGGTTCGCGATCGCCGATTCCGGATACGCGGTGATCGCCTCGTTATAAAACACCCGGGCCGCCTTGTAGTTGTTCCGCTTCTCGAAGTAGAAGTCCGCGATCTTCATTTTGCTCTCGGCGAGCATGGTCTTCATCCCGTCGAGTCCCTTCTCCGCGCCGGCAATGTTCGAGTCACTCGGGAACAGCAGCATGAAGTCGGTGAAGTAGGTGATCGCTTCCGTGGTCGACGCCTGGTCGTAGTAGGGTCCGTCAACCAGCGAGGCGTGGGTCTGCGCGAGCTTCAGGTACGCGTCCGGAGCGAGCAGGCTCTGCGGGTAATTGTTGATCATCCGGTCCAGCGCGTCGATCGCCTCCTCGGTGTTGTCGAGCTTCTGGTGGCCGCGCGCGATGTTCATGAGCGAAAGCGGCGCGTAGTCGCTGTAGGGCGCGTTCACCAGGATGTTCTCGAAATATTCGATCGCCTTGTCGCGCTGCGTGAAGCCGGGCAGCAATCCCCACAGCATCCGGCCGCGCGCGCCATCGAGCATGGCGCTGGCGATCCGATATTGTTCGCCGGTGATTTCGTTGAACCGTTTCGTGTTCGGATAACGGCTGAGCACCTGCTGGAACGCTTCGAACGCCTTGGTGTAATACTTCCGGCTGAGCTGGAGCCGGGCTGCGCGGTAAAGCGCCTCCGGGGCGTAAATCGAGTTCGGGTAGCGTTTCGCCACCGCCTCGTAGGTCCTGACCGCGCTGCGGGTGTTGCCCTTTTCCTCGTTGTCGCGCGCCCGGTTCATCTGATCCAGCGCGGTCCGACCTTCCGTTCCGCCCAACCCGGAAAGGGCGCCACCTTCAACGTGCCAGCCGACGCCGCGTGTCCACACCAGGTCGGCGCGCGCTGCCGTCAGCATAAGCCAGAGTGCCGGAAAGAGAACAGAGAGGAGTCGCACTACGCGCGCGAAGGGGAGACGCATCGATGAATGTGAAGGTGAGGGTGAGAGTGAAGTCAGGTGAAAATGAGCGATGATGGAGTCGGGGAGAGGGCAGGGTGGGTTGTGATCTCCACTTTCACCCTCACCTTCACTTTCACTAAAAAGGCTCACCAGCGAATCAGCGCGCTTCCGTAGGTCAAGCCCGCCCCAAATGCCACCAGCAGCGTGAGATCGCCGGGCGCGATCCGGCCGGCGCGGCGGGCTTCATCCAGCGCGAGCGGGATGGAGGCGGCGGAGGTGTTGCCGTAGCGGTCGACATTCACAAAGAACCGTTCCATGGGCAGCTCGAGGTATTGGGAGATGGCTTCGATGATCCGCAGATTCGCCTGGTGAGGAATCACCAGCGAAATCTGATCCGCGCGCAGGCCGTGTTGTTCCAAAATATCACGGGCGGCCTCGTCCATCGCCCGTACCGCGAGCTTGAAGACCTCCTTGCCCTTCATCCGGAAGCAGTGGTCGCGGTTCGCAATTGACTCCGCGGTGGCCGGTGCCGCCGTGCCGCCCCGGGGAATATACAGCAAATCGACCCCGTCACCGTAGGCGCCCAGCCGCGTTCCAATCAACCCGCGCCCGGCCTCGTCGCTCCCGCCAATCACGACTGCGCCCGCTCCGTCGCCGAACAGCACGCACGTCGTGCGGTCCTGCCAGTCCGTCACCGCCGAGAGTTTTTCGACTCCAATCACGAGCGCCTTGCGGTACCGGCCCGACCCAACCATCGCGCACGCCGTGTCGAGCCCGTACACGAAACCCGAGCACGCGGCATTCAAATCGAAACATGCGGTGTTGGTCGGCAGCCCGAGCTTGTGCTGGATGATGCAGGCGGCCGCCGGCATGATCAGGTCCGGCGTCACCGTGGCGACGACGAGCAGGTCGATGTCGGACGGCTGCAACTTCGCGTCTTCCAATGCCCGGCGCGCGGCCTGCACCGCCATGTCCGAGGTCTGCTCGTCCGGCGCCGCAATCCGGCGCTCACGAATGCCGCTGCGAGTACGGATCCATTCGTCGGACGTGTCGACCGTCTGCGCGAGCTCGACATTGGTGAGCACGCGCTCGGGAGCATAGGAACCGGTGCCGAGAATAACGGTGGAACGAGGAAGCATCTGGTGGATGACGCGGAGAGTTTTATGCAGCGTGAGGCCGGCTCATGGAGTGACGGCGCCCACGTGGAACGGTCTCCGCGAAAGCGGCCTCATGAGCATCGCTCATGCACCTCAGCCAAACACCGGCTGGGCGAGCAAATCGTTCGCGCGGGCGATATCGGCCTCGATGTGCTGGTTCATGTCGGCCTTGACGATTTCGTTGGCGGCGTGGATCGCGCTCTTGATCGAGCGGCGGTTGGAGGAGCCGTGCGCCTTGAGAATGTGGCCGTTGAGCCCGAGCAGCGGGGCGCCGCCATAACGCTCGGGATTAATCCGTTCCTTCAGGGCATTGAACGCGCCCTTCGAGAGTAGCGCGCCGGTCGCGCGCATCGGGTTCGCCTGCAATTCCTCCTTCAGCATGCTGGAGAAGAATTTTACGAGCGACTCCCAGCTCTTGAGCATGATGTTGCCGACGAAGCCATCGCACACCACGACATCGACGTGTTCGGCGAAGACGTGGAACCCCTCGATCGGCCCGGCGTAATTGATGATGTCGCTCACCCGCCGCAGCAGATCGCTGGTCTCGGTGATGAGCGTGTTTCCCTTGCCCTCCTCGGTGCCAATCGTCATCAGCCCGACGCGCGGGTTTCGGACGCCGAGCATGACGCGGCAGTAATGGCTGCCGAGAATCGCGTTGTGGACCAGATGCTCGGGTTTCGCTTCGGGATTCGCGCCCGCATCGATCAACACGAAGTGGCCGCCTTCACGCGGACAAATCGCGGCCAGCGCGGGCCGGGCGACGCCTTCCATGGTTCGCAACCGCAGCGTGCCGCCCGCCATCAGGGCGCCGGTGTTGCCGCAGCTGACCACGACGCCGGCGTCGCGATTCTTGACCAGCTCGATGGCGCGAACCATCGACGAATCTTTTTTCCGCTTCAGCGCGTTCAGCGGCTTGTCATCCATCGTGATGACTTCCGACGCGTGATGAACCGACAGCCGCGGATGACGCTGCAATCCCATGTCGACGAGGATTGGCCGCAGCACGGCTTCGTCCCCGACCAGCGTGATTGGGTTGAGCGATTGATACTGGTTCAGCGCCAGCCGGACGGCAGCCACGACTTCGGCCGGGCCCAAGTCGCCGCCCATGGCGTCAACTGCGATGCGAGCCGCTGCGCCGGACGTGGTGACCATCTAGGAATTTGCCGGGCGCCGGTGGGACGTCCGAGACAAAGTCAGCGAGACCCGAGGCTCAGACCTCGACGTTGAGCACTTGGCGGCCGCGATACATTCCGTTATTCGGATTGACGCGGTGGGGGCGAAACGCGCTGCCATCGGTCGGGTCCTTGGCGAACTCGGGCGCCTTGAAGGCGTTGGCCGCGCGGCGGTTGGCGCTGCGGCGTTTTGACTGTTTGCGTTTCGGATTGGCCATGAGAGTGAGCGTTGGGATGCGCGTGCTTTTGCAAAAAGCCCGCGGATTTGCGATGAAAGGGTCCGAGTTAAGGGGGCGGTTTCGACGCGTCAAGCGTCATCCTTGGGGCGCGATTTCAGAGGTAAAATACGACCGCGAGCACCACGGCAAGACCGATGCGATACCAGGCGAAAACCGCCAGCCCGTGGCGCGTAAGCCAGTGCACGAGAAAGCGCACGCAGATCGCGGCGGTAATCGCCGCAACCACGCCGCCGATCACGACGTTGGTCCAGCCGAACACCTGAATCATCGCGGCGCCGCTTTTGTAGCCTTTGTAGATCGAGGCGGCGCTTAGCGTCACGAACCCGAGCAGGAAGCTGAACTCGGCCGCCCGCCGCGGGTCCAAGCCGGCGAAATAGCCGCCGACGATCGTGGTCATCGAGCGGCTCATGCCGGGCCACAGAGAGAGGATTTGGAACGCGCCGATGCCAGCGGCCGCGCCCGGAGTGAGGTCCGCGGCGAGGGACGCCTTTGCCTGCTTCAGCTCGAGGTCCGGCGTCAGCCGCCGACGGCGCCAGTACTCGACATACAGCATAAAGAATGCACCGACGACCTGGGCCACAATGACGGTCCCTGTGGAAAACAAATTCACCTCGATCCAGTCGTGGGCCAGGAAACCGAGGCCCGCGGCCGGAATAAACGCGATGAAAACATTGATCAACAGCCGGAGGCCGGTGGGGTCGCGGCCGAGCAACCCGCGCAGCATGGCCATGAATTGCGACCAATAGAGCAACGCGACGGCGGCAATCGCGCCAAACTGGATCAACACGGTATAGGTATCGGCCGCGAGTTTCAGCGTGAGTGGTTCGCCCTGCGGATTTCGGGCCGAGGGTTTCCGGTACCAGAGAGGCTGGCCATTGGCGTCACGGAGCGGTGTCTGCGATTCGAGGTGGAGGAGCCGTGTCGCAATGATGAGATGGCCGGTGGAGGAAACGGGCAGGTACTCCGTCACGCCTTCGACGACCCCGAGGATGATGGCGTCGGTGAGGCTTAGTTCCGCCACGGGCTGCGTGACCGGGCGCGCTGGTTCCGCGGGAGTTTGAGCGCAGAGCAGGGTGGGCAGAAGAAGGGCGGCGAGCAGGTGCAGGTTTCGCACGCCGGTTGGTTTCATCTTTGGCCGTGGCGCGCAAATTTATTTGCCGCCCACCGCCACGGCGCCTCACTCGTCCGCGCATGTCGTCCCTCGCCGAATTCACCGCGCACCTCGCCGCCGGCGGCGATCTCGACCCGCGGCAGGTCGAGGCGGCCGCCGCGGCGCTGGCCTCGAGCGATGTGACCGCCGAGGCGAAGGGAGATTTCCTGACTGCTTTTGCCGCCAAGGGCGAAACGCCGGAGGAAGTGGCCGCGTTCGCCCACGCGTTCCGCGCGCGAGCGATTGATCCGGGAGTGAATGCCTGGGCCGAACACGCCATCGACATCGTTGGCACGGGCGGCGATCACGCCGGCGGGTTCAACATCTCCAGCGTCGTCGTGCTCGTGCTGGCGAGTGCCGGCGTGACCGTGATGAAGCATGGCAACCGCGGGATCACATCGAAGTGCGGCAGCGCGGATTTGCTCGGGGCGCTGGGCGTAAAACTCGAGGCGGCGCCCGAGACGCTGCGCCAGGCGCTCGACCAGTTGGGTTACGTTTTTTTCTTCGCGCCGGCCTACCACCCGACGTTCAAGCACATCGCGCCGGTGCGAAAGGCCCTCGCCGCGCGCGGGCAGCGCACGGTCTTCAACATCCTCGGCCCGCTGATTAATCCGGGCCGGCCCGCGCATGTGCTGCTCGGGACGTTCTCCGCCGGATGGGTGCCCAAGCTCGCCGATGCGCTGCAAACCCTCGGCACCCGCGCGGGCATCGTCGGGCACGGGGTGATCGACGCGCAGCGTGGTATTGACGAACTCACCACGGCCACTGCCAACCGCGTGCGCGGCTTCGGCCGGTTGCGCGAAGTGGACGGCGAGTGGCACGCGGCCGACTTCGGGTTGCGCGCGGCGCCGTTTGCCGATCTCGCCGGCGGTGATGTCGCCGCCAACGTGGCCGCGGTCGAGGCGATTCTTGCGGGTCGCGGTCCAGCTGGACTGGTTGACACCATCGTCCTGAACGCGGCGGTCGGAATGTGGATCGTCGGCAAAACGGCATCGGTCCGCGAGGGCATCGCACCGTCACGTGAACTTCTGCTCGGCGGCGCGGTGCGGCAAAAAATCGCGGCCACGCGCGAATTCTACGGCTCATGACGCGAAAATATTTCGGCACCGACGGCGTGCGCGGGCCCTATGGCGGCCCAGTCATGAACGAGGAGTTCGCCGAGCGGCTGGGCGAAGCGGCGGCGCGGTGGCTGCGGACGAAAGGCCGCGTCGTGATTGGACGAGACACCCGCTATTCCGGTCCGTTGCTCGAACAGGCCGTTGCGCGCGGGCTCGCCACCGCCGGTGCCTACCCGGCATCGCTCGGCGTGCTCCCGACTCCCGCCGTGGCCCGGGCCGTGCGCACGACCGGCGCGGTGCTCGGCGTTGTCATCACGGCTTCGCACAATCCGGCCGCCGATAATGGCATCAAGTTTTTCGGTCCCGCCGGCATGAAGCTGACGGATGATCAGGAACTGGAAATCGAACGGCTTCTGCCGTCCCCGGTGGTGAGTCCGCATCGCGAGACCGAGGCCACGCTCGACGAGCGACTCGGGCGGCCCGCGATGGATGATTACGTTGCGGCGGCGCGAACCGTCCTGCCGCCGGCGGCGTTGGCCGGCTGGCGGGTTGTCGTCGACACCGCGAATGGCGCGGCGTGCACCACGACGCCGCCGGTCCTGCGCGCGCTTGGTGCGACCGTGATCGGAATCGGTGATGCGCCCGATGGCCGTAACATCAACGCGGGCGTCGGCACCGAGCATCCGGAACAACTGGCCGCGCGCGTCCGCGCGGAGAATGCGCGGCTCGGCATCGCCCATGACGGCGACGGCGATCGCTGCCTGCTGTGCGATGAGCGCGGCGAAGTTCTCGATGGTGACGAGTTGCTCACGATTCTTGGCACACACGCGCTCGAACAGGGGAGGCTCGTGAAGAAGACGCTCGTCGTGACCGTGCAGAGCAATCTCGGCGTCGATGCCGCGATCGCCGCCGCCGGTGGGCGCGTGCTTCGGACCGCGGTGGGCGATCGGTATGTGATCGAAGGCATGGTGCTGGAAGGCGCGACACTGGGCGGCGAATCTTCCGGACACATCATCTGCTCCGACCTTTCGCCGACGGGCGACGGGTTGATGGCGGCGTTGAAGGCGATCGAGGTGATGCTTGCCACCGGAAAACCGCTGTCGGAACTGCGGCGCCGGTTGAAGAAATTTCCGCAACTGACGGCGGCGTTGAAGGTGCGGGAGAAGAAACCGCTCGAAACGTTGCCGCAACTCGGCGCGACGACGCGGGCGCTCGAGCGCGAACTCGGCGATCACGGCCGCGTGCTGGTGCGCTACTCCGGTACGGAGCCGAAACTGCGGCTCCTCATCGAAGGCCCGTCGGATGAGAGCGTACGCTCCGGGCTCGCCCGGCTCGAAGCGGCCACACGCGCGGATTTGGACGTGGTTGGCTGAGCCGCGGCGGAGCTTCAGCCCGCCCTGATTGGTAACCAAGCGGTTCACCCCGCACTGCCCGCGAGGGAAACGAGTCTGACGCGATTTGGGATAGAGTCTGGCGTTGACCGGGTCCGGGCGCGGGATTTCGCTTCGATCCGCCTATGCCCGAGATCCCCGTCGCCTCGCTCGACCCTCGTCACCAGAAGCTCATCGAGAACGCGCGCGTTGCGCTGGATCGAGGCAATCTCGACTACGTCATGGAAGTGACAGCGCAGGTGTTGAAGACCGCGCCCGGCTGCCTGCCGGTGCGCAAGCTCCAGCGCGTCGCCCAAGTTCGGCAGGTCCGCGGTAAATCGGGTGGATTCATGGCGCGGATGACGAGCGGATTGTCCTCCGCGCCGTTCATGTTTGGCGGCGGAAAAAAGGAGCCGACGAAGATGATGGAAACGGCGGAGATGCTGCTGGCCAAGGATCCCAACAACGTTCTCGCGCTCAAGATGCTCGCCGAGGCGGCGGGTGCCCTCGGGTTTCCCGAGACGGTGGCGTTCGCGCTCGATGCCGTGCGCGAGCTCGACCCGGAGAATCGCGCGAACCTGCTCGCACTCGGCGAGGCCTGGCTTGCGGCCCACAAGCCGACCGAAGCGCTGAAGATCGCGGATGAAATCCTGCGCCTGAAACCGACGGATGCGGACGCGCAGAACCTGATGCGCAAGGCGTCCGTGGCCCAGACCGTCACCAAGCACAGCTGGGATCAACAGAGCACCTACCGCGACAAGCTGCGGGACGAGGACCAGGCGGTTTCGCTCGAGCAGGAGGCGAAGATCGTCACCGGCGATGAGATGAGCCAGCGGCTGCTCGCCGAGGCGCTCGCGCGGGTGGCGAAGGAACCGCTCAACATTGTCCATTACCGCAGCGTTTCGCAGGCCTACCGGCAGCTCGGCAATCTCGACGAGGCGCTGGCTTGGGTGCGGAAGGCGCGCCAGCAGCCGACGGGGCGAACGGATGCCGCGCTCGAGAAGCACGAGGCGGAGCTCACGGCGGCGGTGATTGAAAAGCGCATGAAGGTGGCCGAGGCCGCGGTCGCCGTCGCGCCGAACGATCCGGCGGCGAAGGCCAAGTTCGAAGGGGCGCGAAAGGAGCTGGGCGAGTACAAGCTCACCGAGTCGAAGCGCTACATCGAACGTTACCCGAACGATTATGCGGCGCGTTATTCACTGGGAACGTTGCTGCTCGAGCTCGGCCACATCGATGCGGCAATCGCGCAGTTCCAGCAGGCGCAGAAGGGGCCGCAGGTCCGCGTGCCTTCACTCGTGGGGTTGGGCCGGTGCTTCAAGAGCAAGAAGCTCTACGATCTCGCGGTCGCCCAGCTCACGACGGCGAAGGGGGAATTGAGCACGATGGACGACGCCAAGAAGGACATCCTGTACGAACTCGGCTCCTGCTTCGAAATGACGGGCAAACCCGAAGCGGCGATCGAGGAGTTCAAAGCGATCTACAGCGAAGACATCGGGTTTCGCGACGTCGCCGACAAGATCAACGCGTATTACTCGAAGGCGTGAGGGGAACGGTGTGCCGGTGGGCGTGCGAACCATGGAACTCGAGGGCGTGTCGACGCCACGATCATCACAGGCAAGACGCCCCGTGCCACAATTCGACAAGATTTCTTTTATGAACCCCATCCCCCGCACCGTGCTTTTGCTGCTCGTTCTGTTCGGAGTGTCATCGGTCGGCCGCGCCGACCAGAAAACGAAAACGCTCGACGTGTATTGGATCGATTCGGAGGGAGGCGGGTCGACGCTGATCGTGACGCCGGCGAACGAGTCGATCCTGATCGACACCGGCAATCCCGGAGGCCGCGACTCGGGCCGGATCGTGAACGCGGCGAAAGCCGCGGGCCTCACGAAAATCGATCATGTGCTGATCACCCACTATCACATCGATCACTTTGGCGGGGCGGCGGAAGTCGCACAGCAGGTGGCGTTCAGCACGATTTACCAGCGTGCCATCCCCGACCACGATCCCGATGGCCGTCCCCAGTCGGCGTTTCCGATTCAGATCAAACCCTACCGTGAGATTGGGTCGGCGCGGGTCGCGCTCGCACCGGGCGTGACGATTCCGCTGCAGAGCGCCGCGGGGGCGCCGAAGCTCGAGTTGCGCTGTCTCGCCGCGGATCAGAAGTTCGTGGCGCCGAGCGCGGGCCAGGCGCGGGTGAAAAACCCGCTCACGGGCAAGACGGAGGCGAAGCCGGCCGACCCGAGCGACAACGCCAACAGCGCGGTGTTTCTGCTCAGCTTCGGCGGATTCCGGTTCTTCGACGGTGGGGACCTGACGTGGAACCTGGAGGAGAAGCTCGTTTGCCCGCACAACCTGGTTGGCATCGTCGATGTGTATCAGACCAACCATCACGGCTTGGAGGTGAGCAACAATCCGGTGCTCGTGCAGAGCATGGAGCCGACCGTGGTGGTGATGAACAACGGGCCGCGCAAGGGCGGGCAGCCCGGCGCGTTCGCGGCGATCAAGTCCGCGAAATCAGTCCAGGCGCGTTACCAGGTGCACAAGAGCTTCAACGTGCCGGCGGCGGAAAACGTGGCGGACGAATTCATCGCGAACTTCGAGGATCTGCGCGGACCAGAGGCGGCGAAATGTGGGGCGAACCTCATCAAGATGTCCGTCGCGCCCGACGCGAAGAGCTACACCATCAGCATTCCCGCCACGGGCCATTCGAAGACCTACCAGACGAAGGCGACCCGCGGCTAACGTCACCGGAGTCAGCGTCGAACACAGTCGGGCTTCGTAGCAGCCGAGGTGACGAGGCTGGATAACTCGGTTCATCATCCTGTTAATGGAGCCGCGGCGCCCCCGCCGCGGACGTAAGCACAACGTTTTGCACTTGGACGCGGCGAGGGCGCCGCGTCTCCACTAATTGATCGCGTGTAGCGGCGAGCACCAGCGAGCCGACGCAACGTCCTATCGCTAATCGATCCGCTGGCGCTCGTCGCTACCGGCGGCACACCGCTCGAGCCCAAATCAGCGCCGGCACGGTCTACCGGAATTCCGGTAGTTTTGGGCCGTGCGACGGGGCATCGTCCCGTTCACATTCGGCGCCCACCCCGACGCCGCAGCGACCGGACGATTGCGTTCGGGCGCGCGGCATTCCCCAACCAAGGAGTTCCTCATGAGCTCGTCGATGCCAGTGCAAATCACGCCGGTCCCAGCGTCAACGGGACGTACCGAATCCCGAAATTCGTATTACCCCGCACCGATCGAACAGCGCGAGAACCGCTGGCTGCATGTGCGGCGCGCAAGTGCCGCGGAGCGCAAACGCATGGTCCTGCCGCCAGCGCCCGCGGCGGTTGCGGCCGATATCGGAAATGAGCCGCCGCTGTGTGAAGTGCCCGACGCGCCCGACACGCGGCCGCCGAATATTGCCGGTCTCGCGTTGTCCGGCGGCGGGATCCGCAGCGGCACATTCTGCCTTGGGCTGCTGCAATCGCTCGCCGCCAACGGCCTGCTCCGGAAAATCGATTACCTTTCCACTGTCTCCGGCGGCGGTTACATCGGTTCATTCCTCGGCGCCTGGATCGCACGCCGGCGGTTTTCGGACGGACCGGATCCGGTGACGAACCACCCCAGCCGGACGGAGAAGTTCGATGGCATCGAGGAAGTCGAGTCGCGACTCGACGATTTGGATACCCCGCAACTCCAGTTCCTGCGCGAGAACGGCCGTTTCCTCGCACCGAACGGCGCCGGCGACGCCTGGGGCGCGGCGGCCGTGCACGTGCGGAACTGGCTCTCGATGCTCGTCGTCATCGGCGCGCTGATCGTCGGCGTGTTCATGGTGGGCGAATCAGTGAAACTCGCGCTGAACGCCTTGCCGGCGGGGTGGCGAATTCGCGCGCTCGAACCGGGCACCATCGGAGGACTCACGATCAGCTGGAGCATTTTCTGGCCCGCGGTCGCCTGGGCGGTCGTCCTTGGCGCCGTGCCACTCGCACTCGGCTACTGGCTCGCTTTCCCGCTCCGGCGCGGGCCCGCTCCGACGTTCTATCTCTTCAATGGCCTGTGGACCTATGTCGTCGCTGCGCTCCTGTTCAAGCTGCCGCTGCCGGCCTTCGTTCAAGCGCATCCGTGGGGCTGGCTCGTGGTGTTGACCATCACGCTCGAGTGGTGCTTGTGGGCGGATTTTCGACAGCGACTGCGCCAGCGGCCGGAGGATATTGCGGACCCGAACTCCGCCCGAAAATGGACGGGATACGTCGGGGTGGTGCTGGTCGGTTTGGTTGCCGTGGCGTTCCTGTACATCATCGCGGCGGCGCGTTTGAACCTGCCGCTGCCGCGGTTCATCGAGCAATGGCCGCGACGCTCGCTCGCGTTCGCGCTTCTCATCGGGTTCTGGCATGGCAGCCGCGAACTCTCGCTGCTGCTGTCACGCGCGAATCATCATTCGCGCGTGCGGCACTACGTGGCCCGTGCCGTCGCGAAATTGCGCGACGTGGCGGAGGTGCATGAAGCGGATTTCAGCGCCGCTCGCAGTGCGCTCACCTCCGGACTCGTCACCGCGCTGACCATCGCGCTCGGCGTCACGGTCTATGCGGTGGTCGACACCGCCGCCCAGACCATTGCCAGTGAGAAGGAGGACATGCTGACATGGATCTGGACGCTCTGCTCACCCGCGGCGCTGGTCGGCCTCATGCACTCGGTGCTGCCGAGGTTGCTGGCCGATGACGAGGTGGAGCGCAGAACATCGTCACTCTGGATGACCATCGGATTGTGGGCCGCCGCCATTGCCATGCTCGCCATTGGTGTCATCGGCCTGGCCACGGCGGCACGGCTCTGGGCGGTGCAGCTGTGGGGAGACGGGGAGGCGACGGCGGCGGTGCTATTGGGACAACCATCGTTTTCCGCCTGGGCCAAGGTCACGCTCGCCGCGCTGGCGCTGTTCATCGTGAGCGTGCTGCTGGGCCGCCGGCTCGAGTTCGTGAATCTCTGCTCGCATCACGAGCTCTATTCGGCGCGCCTGACGCGAGCCTATCTCGGTGCCTCGAACCCGCAGCGGCAGGGCAACTGGCAGGTGACAGAAACCGTCACCGGCGACCAAATCGAATTTCGTGATTACAAGCCCCAGGCGCGCGGCGGTCCATTGCACCTGATCAATGCCACGGTGAACGAGACGGTCTCCGGCCGTTCGAACATCGAGCAGCGCGACCGGAAGGGTTTCTCATTCGCCATCGGCCCGGCCGGGCTCAGCGTTCGGCGCTCGGATCATGCGTTGTTCAATGCCGTCGAGCCGTTCGCACGCTCACGCGAAGCGCAGATCACCGCGATCGACGACGCGGATTCGAACGATCCGGGCCCGAAGCGGTTTCATGTGTTTGGGATCAAACCGGTGCGAAAGTATTTTTTCTTTGGCGATCCCGAGCCGGATCGGGTCACGGTGGAAATGCCGCCGGTGGGCGCCTGGGTGGGTCTCTCCGGGGCGGCGTTCACCACGGGACTGGGCGCGCGGACGAGCCTGGCGACGAGCCTGCTGCTGGGGCTGTTCAACGTGCGGCTCGGTTATTGGTGGGACAGTGGCGTGGAGCCGGCGAAGCGCAATGGCATCGCCCGTCGTACCAGGGTGCAGCGAATGGCGGTGCACGTGGCGCGGATATTTCCGGCGCAGATCGCTTTTCTCGACGAGATGCTCGCCCGTTTCCACGGCCCGGCGCGGCGATACTGGTATCTTTCCGACGGCGGGCATTTCGAGAATACCGCCGCCTATGAGCTGATCCGGCGGCGGGTGCCCCTGATCCTTTGCTGCGACTGCGGCTGTGACCCGGACTACACGTACGAAGATGTCGGCAATCTCGTGCGGAAGGCGCGGATGGATTTCGGCGCGCGGATCCGTTTCCTGAACCAGGCGCAGCTTCGCGTGCTGTCACCGGAAGCCCGGCGCGTCATCGGCCCGCTTTCCGCGTTGCGCAGCGTGCCAAACGCCACCGCCGGCCAGAAGCTTTCCCGTGCCCACGCGGCGCTGGCGACGGTGACCTACCCGGATGAAAACGGCGGCTACAGCAGCGCGAGCGCGACGTCGCTGCTGTTGCTGATCAAACCCACGCTGACCGCGAATCTCTCGCGCGATGTGCTGCAGTATGCGGTCGATAACGCGCCATTCCCGCAACAATCGACCCTGGATCAGTTTTTCGACGAGGCGCAGTGGGAATCGTACCGGCAGCTCGGCTGGGAAATCGGCCAGGCGTTGTTCACGTTGAAGGACCTCGTGCCCACGCCGGGAGAACCCGGCTGGCTGCCGGGTGGCCCGCCGCCGCCCGCGCAGCCCCCGGCGGCTGGCGCCACCGCGAGCGAGAGTGTACTTGAAGGACTGTTACGCACCGTACTCCGGCACTGCGAGCAGCACAGTGACCTCGAGGAAGTGGAACCGGTGGAAACGAAATAGGGGCGACAATTCAGCCGCCAGCCGCCTCCCGCCTTTGTCATCTAATAGATGACAAAGGCAGAGCGCCGGTCTTCCGGGGAAGTTTGACGCAGAACGCCGAAATCCGGCCGCCCGATCGTCTTTTCGCCTCCCGCGTCTTCTATGTCTTCGCTGTCTTCCGTGTCTTCTGTGTCTTCTGGTCTTCCCTCGCGAGCCATACGGCCGCGCCCATGACGCCGAGGCTGATTAGCAGCCACACGATGTTCGCCTGCCCGCCGAAAAACAGGAGCGAGCAGGTGACGCCGAGCGGGACCTTCGCATTGTTCATCACCGCCAGCGTGCCGGCGCTCACCTGCGTGGCGCCGACATTCCAGAGGAAAAATCCCAAGCCCGACGCGAGTACGCCGAGGTAGACGAGGGTCCAGGCCTGGGTGGCGGTCAGCGCCAGGGAAACATCGCGCGTTGCGATCATCGCGAGCGCGATCGCGAATCCGCCCGCGTAGGGAAGCGCGAAAATGTCCCGATCCCGGAGCGCAGGATTGGCCACGCGCAGCCGCTTGTAGAGCACCTGCCCGACGCCAAAGGCCGCGTTCGAGAGCTGTATGAGCGCGATGCCGGTCAGCGTGACGGAAATATTCTTCGAGCTCCAGGTGACGGGTATCGCCCCTAGCACGGCCAGCACGGCGGCAAGCAGCGCGCGCTGGCGCCAGGTGCGGTCGAGAGCATCGGCGAACAACGTCACGATGATTGGCGTCGTGATGGTGAACAGCGCGGCCTCGTGCGCCTGCAGATAGCGGAAGCTTTGGATGTAGAGCAGATACATCACGCCAAACTGAAGCGCGCCGATGCCGGTCAACGCCATGGCCGTCCGCGCCCTGAGCCCGCGCCACCGCAGCAGCGGCAGAAACACAAGCAGGGCGAGTCCAAGCCGCGCCGCCGAGACGACCGCCGTATCCACGCCGCGGAGATACGTTGCGATCAGTCCGAACGAGAATGCCCAGATGAGCGAAACGATGACGAGCAGGAGCATTTAAACGCGGAAGATGGCGCCGAGTTTTTTGCCGAGGAACAGGCTGAGCCCCGCGATGGTGATGCCGAGAAAAACCATTGCCCACACGCCGAGCGCGCTGGCGATGAACGTGCCATCACCGAGCAGCTGGAAGAGTTCCATGATCGCTTTCGTTATCGGGTAAAACGCCTGTTTCTGGGCGAGGATCAGCGAGTCGCTGACCTCCAGCATGGCGAACGCAAAGGCCAGCAGCGCGCCGGCGATGAGGTTGGCAGTGATGAGCGGCAGCGTGATTCTGAAAACCGCCTTCAACGGCGTCGCGCCCAGGTTTTGCGCCGCCTCCTCGAGCGTCTCGCTGGTCTGTTCGAAGCCGGCCGCGGCCGCCCGCACGACATAGGGCAGCCGGCGCACGGAATAGGCGATGATCAGCAGCATCGTCGGATTCCGCGTGGGGTTCAGGAACGAAAACAGTTTTCCGTCCTGCGACATGGCGAGATAACCGAACGCCAGCACGAGCCCGGGAACGGCGAGCGGCAGCATGGCGAGAAAATCGAGCACCTGCCGGCCCGCGACTTTGCTGCGCACCACGACATAGGCGATGGCGACGCCGAGCACGAGGTCCACGACGGTGGAGAGGCTCGCGAACCGCAGGCTGTTCGCGATCGCCGGCACGGTAAGATCGTGGCCGAGCGCGAGGGCAAAATTCTCGAGCGAATACGCGCGCGGCAGCACCGTCCGGTACCACTCCTCCGCGAACGCCACCAGGATGACGCCAAGATGCGGCAGCACGGCGATGAACGTGACGCCGGCGAAAAGCAGGGTGGGCAGCCACCGGCGGCCGGGCGGCAATTTCCGCGCGCCACCCGCGTGCGTGGCCTTCGCCACCATCGCGTGGCTCGAGCGGCCGAAAAGCCCCTTGCTCACGGCGTAAATCCCGACCGAGCACGCGAGCATCACCGCCACGAGCGCGAACGGAAACGGGTTCGCCCCAATATCCTTCAATCCATGATAAATCTGCACGCTGGTGACGCGGTCGTAGTCGAAAATCAACGGAGTGCCGAGTTCGGTGAACGCCCAGATGAACACGATTGTCCCGCCGGCGAAAAGGCCCGGGCGGATGAGCGGCAGCGTGATTTTCCAGAACCGGCGCAGCCCCGTGCAGCCGAGATTCTGCGCCGCCTCCTCCATCGCGGGGTCGATGTTCGCCAGCGCCGCCACCGCGTTAAGATAGATGATTGGATACAGCGACAGCGCCTCGACCACCGCGACACCCCAGAACTGGTGCGCTGCGAACCAGTCGATGGTCGCATCGGGTCCAAGCCATCCCAGGTGATGGAGGATGGCGTTGAAGGCGCCGTACTGCCCAAAGATTTGCTTGATCCCAATCGCACCAACGAATGGCGGCAGGATCATCGGCACGAGTACGAGGGAACCGAGAAGGTTCTTGCCGGGAAACAGGTAGCGGTCGCTCACGACGGCGAGCGGCAGCGCAAGCAGGAGTGCGAGGGTCGTCGCGGCGCAGGCGAGGAGGAACGAGTTCCGCAGACCGGCGAGATAGATGGGATCAACCATCAGTGCAGCCAGGTACGCGAAGGTCAGATCGCCGTTCGCGTCGATGAATCCGCCTTTCAGGATCTGGAAGATGGGCCAGATGAAGAAAGCCGCGAAGAAGGCCGCGGTAAACAGAAACACCAGTCGTGCGAACGGGACCGACATCGGGTGCGAAGTCTGCGTGCCGCCCCGGAAAGGCGGCAAGCCTGCAAACCGGTGAGGCGGTGAAACGGTGAAGCAGTGAGGCGGTGAATCGGTAGAGCGATGCGAAGTGACCACCCACTCGGGAATCTGAAACTCAAAACCCAAAACCCAAAACCCAGAACTCAGAACCCGAAGAACGGAAGACGGGGAGCCTCGATTTCAACGCGAGCTGCAAGTTTCACGTTCTTCCGCGTCTCCCGAGTCTCGCGTTCTTCCGACTCTCGCGTTCTTCCCCGTCTCCGCTGTCTTCCGCGTCTTCTTCTTTCTGCTCGCACCCCATGCTCGTTCCCGCCTTGACTGCCGCGCCATGAATTTTCCGAACGCGGGTGCCCTCCGCGCTCTCTTTATTTTTGCCGCCGCGGGTGTCGTTTCCCGCTTGCCCGCGCAGGTGACCGAGTCGCCCTACACCGTCGCTCCGGGCCACTTCCTCGCCCGGATTGACGGGCTGAAGCTCTCGCTCGATCGAGCGGACGCCGCGGGCAATACCCACAGCGCCGTCGCGGTGGCGTCTTCGACGCTTCGCGCCGGACTCACGCAATCGCTCGACGTGCAGATCGGGTTCGATCTTTTCCTGCGCGAAACGTTGAAGCGCGGCGGCGCACGCGACAGTCACTCCGGGTTGGGCGATGTCTCGCTGCGGACGAAGTGGACGTTCTGGCGTGACGAGCAGCATGGCGCGGCGGCGGCGTTGCTGCCTTACGTGAAGCTGCCGACGGGCACGGGTTCCGTCGCCGGCAAGGCGGTGGAGGGCGGGTTGATTATTCCGTGGGCCATGGACACCGGCGCCGGATTTCTCGCGGGCGCGATGTTGCAGTGGGACGTCGTGCGCAATGACGCCGACGATGGTTATGACGGCCGGTGGTATGTGAGTGCGTTCGCGCAGCGCGATCTCACGAAAGCGTTCGCAGTGTACGGTGAGACGACCATCGACGTGCGCTCCACCGGATTCTCAGACTGGGCCGGCACGATTGGCGCCGGCGGGCTGTGGCGGTTCAGCCCGAACCTGGTGTTCGATTACGAATTGCAGCGCGGCCTGAACGATCGCGCCGCAAAGTGGACGCACATCTGGCGCGTGAACTGGGGATTTTGACGGCCAAATCCGGCGGCCCCGTGGGGTTGCCGGCCGGAAAACCTCGTTAACGGCGAATAGACGCCACGGCACGCGAATAATCCCAGCTGCTTTTTCCTGACCGGTTTTATTCGCGTACTTGCTCGGTCGCCCATTACGGCAGGGACAAATCGCGACGACTTTTGGTTTGCCTTTCCCCCGGGGAGCCAACGACAACGAGCCCCCCTTTTTCGTGGCTGCATCCCACAGTTCCCGCGCCGCGCGCCGACTCGTCACCGGCTGGTTTGCCGTGGTCGCCTACGTTTTCGGGCTGCCGGGGGTCAGCCTCGCGGCTACGACGCTGGCGGTTGAGCTCTTCGGGCCGCACGACGTCGAACTGACGTCCCGCGGGGATTCGGTCGTTTTTGTGCTGCATCATCCCAATCTGGATACGCACACGAATCCGAATGCGCACGCCGCCACGACGGCGCCCGATCGGCACCACGAGCGCGGCCACGCAGGCATTCGCTGCGTCGCGCAGGAGGACGATCACGAGTTGGTCGTGTCCACGCCGCCGGATGCCACGTTGCGACGCGAGACGAGCAAGGCGCGCCGAACGGGCGAGCCCCGGATCGGGTGGGTTTTGCCGCCAGTGCCGCTGCGGCCTGACGCCCATGTTCGCGTGGCAACCCTTGGCGCGGGGGAAAGAGTACATTGCCGGGCGGGGCCGATGGCCTGCGTTCAGACGACCGTGTTGAGGATTTGAAAACCGGGCGCGCTCGCGACCCGCGCGAGCGGCTGCATTCGCGCCGGAAACCCACCCGCGAGGCCGGCGGAACGCTGGCTGCGACAGGTATGGCCAGGGCGCTGTCGGCGCCCGGCCAAAGGCTCAACCACTCACTCGTCATGAATTCCCCCATTTCTCATTTCCTACTTTTTGCCTCGCTGCTCGGCAGCGCTGGTTGCGCACTGGCCGCGGAGCCGAACCCGTCAGTCACGCCGGTCACGCTCGAGGCTCTGGTGGCCGAGGTGCTGGCCAGCAATCCCGAAAGCCAGTTCTACGACGCCGAACTCGCCGTTGCCCGTGGTGAATTTCGGAACGCCGGCACGCTGGCGAACCCCGAGCTCGCTATCGCCGCCGGCCGGAAACGCGTCGCCTCCGCGATCGCGCAGGAGGGCACCGCCTGGTCGGTGTCGGTGCGGCAGAGTTTCGACTGGCCGGGCCGGCTCGCATTACGGAAAGCGATCGCCAACCGCCAGATCCAGCTCGCGGAAATCGGGGTGGCGCAGTTCAAGGTGGGACTCGCGGCGCGCACCCGCGCTCTCGCGCTGGCCGTGGCCGCCGCACAGGAACAGCTGGCGGCAACGCGCGAAGTGGCCGCGCGGTTCGAAGCCTTGCGCGACGTGCTGGTGCAACGCGATCCCGCCGGGCTCACGCCGACGCTGGAGACGCGGATCATCGAGGCGACCGAGCTCACTTTGCAACGGCGCGCCAGCGAGGCGGCGGTGACGGAACGCAGCGCGCTGTTCGAGCTGAATCAGCTGCGTGGCGCCGCGCCCGCCGAACCACTTCGGATCGAGCGCCCATCGCTCCTGTTTCCGCCGGCACCTCCGCTCGAGGAACTGGTTCGGGCGGCGCGGGAGAAAAATTTCGAGCTGCAGGCGCGTCGCGTCGAGCTGGAGCAGCAGGGCTTCCGTGTTTCACTCGCCCGCAACGATCGCAACGGCTCCTTCAGCGTCGGACCGTATGTGTCCCGCGAAGGCGCCGGTGACCGCGAGACCCAGTTCGGGATCGAGGCCACGGTTCCGCTGCCGATCTGGAACCGGCGCCATGGCGACGTGGCCATCGCCGAGGCGCGGCAGCGACAGGCGGAAACGGTGCTGCTGGTGGCGCAGCGCAATCTCGAGCGCGAAATCGCGCAACACGCCGCGAGCTACGGGGCGCGAGTGGCGGAAATCGCAAGGTGGCGCGCCGACTCCGTCACGAAATTCCACGAGGCGGCGGAGCTCGCCGACCGGCACTTCCGTCTCGGTGCCGTGCCGATCGCAACGTACGTGGAACTGCAGAAGGAATACCTCGAGGCCGTTGCCGTCCTCCTCGACACACGGCGTGACGCCCTCCACGCCGCGCAGGAGCTGCATCGACTGACGGGGCTCGCCTGGCATCCGTCGCTCACGGGCGGGCCCGGGTCGGGCCGGGGTGCCACGCCATGATTGACCGCATACTCGAATTCTCGCTGCGGCAGCGGGCATTTGTCCTGCTCGCGACGGCGGCGCTGCTCGGGGTCGGTTTGTGGGCCGCGTTCCACCTGCCGGTCGACGCCGTGCCGGACATCACCGGCGTGCAGGTGCAGGTGAACACGGAGGTGCCGGCGCTCGCGGCCGAAGAGTCGGAGAAGCTCGTCACGCAGCCGATCGAGCAGGAACTGGCCGGACTGCCAGGCGTGGAGGAGATGCGTTCGCTGACGAAATTTGGGCTGTCACAGGTGACCCTGCAGTTCGCGGACGGCACCGACATTTATCGGGCGCGACAACTCGTGGCCGAGCGGCTCCAGGGCGCCGGCGAACGGTTGCCCGCCGGCACGGTGCCGAAGCTTGCCCCCATCAGCACGGGATTGGGAGAAATCGTGTATTACACGGTCCAATATCGCTCCGATGCGAAGCAGAAGCCGGCGGGCGAACTCGAACAGCTGATCGAGCTGAGCGAGATCCAGGAATACATCATCAAGCCACTGCTGCGGACGGTTCGGGGCGTGGCCGACATCAACAGCAGTGGCGGTCATGAGAAACAATTCGTGGTGCAGCCGCGGCCCGGCGCGCTCGAGGCGGCAGGGCTCACGTTCAGCGAGCTGGCCGAACTTATCGCGCAGAACGTGGAGAATGCCGGCGGGGGGATCATCAGCCGCGGCGGGCAGCAGCTCACGGTTCGCGCGGTGACACGAGTCGACACGGTGGAGGACCTGGCGGGGCTGCCGTTGAAGTTTGGCGCGGCGGTGCGGCCGCTGCTCGTGAAAGACGTCGCCGACGTGCGCATCGGCACGAAGTTCCGCACGGGGGCAGCGACGCTGGACGGCAGGGAAACGGTGCTCGGTACCGCCATGATGCTCGCGGGCGAGAACAGCCGCGAGGTGGCGGAGCGGGTGAAGGCGCGGATTGCGGAGCTGGGGGCAAAGCTGCCCGAAGGCGTGGAGATTCGTCTCCAGTATGATCGGGCGGAGCTAATCGATCGCACGATCCGCACGGTGAGGATGAACTTGTTCGAGGGCGCCATCCTCGTCGTGGCCGTGTTGCTCGCGCTGCTCGGCAACTGGCGGGCGGCGCTGATCGTGGCCGCGGCCATTCCCCTGTCGTTTCTCATTGCACTGACCGGGATGGCCCAATTCGGGATTTCGGGAAACCTGATGAGCCTCGGCGCGATCGATTTCGGGCTGATCATCGATGGCGCGGTGGTGATCGTGGAAAACATCGTGCGGCAGCTCGGCCTCCGCCAGGGCCAGCTCGGTCGCACACTCACCGCGGAGGAGCGGCACCAGACCGTGCTGACGGCGGCCAAGCAGGTCGGCTCGCCGATGTTTTTCGGCGTCGTGATCATCACGGTAGTGTACGTTCCAATCCTTGCGCTCACCGGAATCGAGGGGAAGATGTTCCACCCGATGGCGCTGACGGTGATGCTGGCGCTGGGGGGCGCGCTCGTGCTCGCGCTGACGCTGATGCCCGCGCTGTGCTCGTTCGTGCTGCGCGGTTCCGTTCGCGAGGGCGACAATGCCGTCGTTCGCGCCGTGAAGGGGCTCTACCGGCCGTCGCTGGCGATCGCGTTGCGGTGGCGGTGGCTGACAATCGCGGTGGCGGTGGTGCTGTTCGCCGCATCCGTCTGGCTGTTCAACCGGCTGGGCGCGGAGTTCGTGCCCACCCTCGACGAGGGGTCAATCACGGCGATGCTCTACAAGCCGGCCGGCATGAGCATGGAAGAGTCGGTGCGGACCGACATCCAGGTGTCCGAACGGTTGCGCGCGGAGTTTCCGGAGATCACGCGCATCTTCACACGCATCGGGACGAGCGACATCGCCACCGATCCGATGCCCGCGAATGAAAGCGATGTGTACGTTTTCTACCGGCCGCCGGACGAGTGGCCGAAGACCGCCGGCCGCCCGCGCGACAAGGCGGAGCTGCGGGAACAAATCGAGGCGACATTGAAGCGGCTCAATCCGGACTACGACCTCCTGTTCGCGCAGCCCATCGAAATGCGATTCAACGAAATGCTGGAGGGCACGAAGGCGCAGCTGGCGGTGAAGATTTTCGGGACGGACTATGACGTGCTCGAAAAGCTCGCCGCACAAATCAAACGGATCCTCGAAGCAACCCCCGGCGTGGCGCAGGTCGAGTTCGAGACCGAGGGACGAACGCCACAGCTCTTGATCCGCGCGCGGCGTGACGCCATGCGGCGCTACGGGCTGCAGGCGGCCGACGTGAACAAGGTCGTGACGGCGGCGCTCGCCGGCCAGGAGGCCGGCACCATCATCGAGGGCCTGCGCACGCGCGACATCGTGGTGCGGCTGCCCGACGAGCTGCGGGCGGACGACGGGCAGATCAAGCGGCTGGAGGTGCGCGTCGGCGAGCACGGGAGGGTACCGCTCGGCCAGCTCGTGACCATGGAGACGGTCTCGACCGTCGAACCGATCCAGCGGGACGACGGGCACCGCCGGGCGGCGCTCATGGTCAACCTGCGCACGCGCGACATCGAGGGTTACGTCCGCGAGGCGGAACGGCGTATCCAGCAGCAGGTGACGCTGCCCCGGGATTACATCGTCGAGTTTGGCGGGCAGTTTGAAAACCTCGAGCAGGCGCGCGCCCGGCTGGCGGTGATCGTGCCGGCGGCGCTCGTTTTGATTTTTGTTCTGATCTTCATTGCGCTCGGCAGCGTGCGCCAGGCGTTGCTGGTTTATTCAGGCATTCCACTGGCGGTGACGGGTGGGGTCGCCGCGCTGTGGCTGCGTGACATGCCATTCAGCATCACCGCGGCCGTCGGGTTCATTGCCCTGAGCGGCGTGGCGGTGCTCAACGGCCTCGTGCTTGTCACCACGTTCAACCAGTTCCGCGAGGAGGGTGGGGGCGTCGAGGGTTCCGTGGTCGAAGGGTCGCTCACCCGACTCCGCCCGGTGCTGATGACGGCGCTGGTGGCGAGCCTCGGTTTCGTGCCCATGGCGATCGCGACGGGTGCGGGGGCGGAGGTGCAGCGCCCACTTGCGACCGTTGTCATCGGAGGCATCCTGAGTTCGACCTTTCTCACGCTGGTCGTGCTGCCGGCGTTGTATTGTGTCGTGGAACGCGAACCGCGCCGGAGTTGAACGGCAGGCGCGCGGCCGGACCGGATTATCGTTCCGGCTGGACGAGGATCTTGCCGGCGGCGGTGAGGCTCATGGCGATGGCCCGCCCGGTCCCGGGCTTCAGGGTCACCATCCCCGCGGTGAGGTTCCGATCCACGACGTGCAGCATCGCCCCGGGTTGAAGCCTGTGGTGCTCGGCGAACTGAAGGAACTCCGGCGACTGTTCGAGAATTCGGACGACGCGCACGTCGCGCTCGACCACGCACGTCGCGAGGGTGCCGTACACCTGGGAGCTGATTTTCCCCTGGCGGGTGGGGATGGGGTCGCCGTGCGGATCGGTTGCCGGGTGTCCGAGCAGCGCGTCGAGCCGGTCGAGCACCTCGTCCGAGATGGCGTGCTCGAGCTGTTCGGCCTCTTCGTGGACCTTCGACCAGTCCATCTTCAGGACGTTGACGAGAAACGTTTCCACCAACCGGTGCTTGCGCAGGACGCTGAGCGCGAGCCGGCGGCCGTCGTGGGTCAGCCGCACGCCATGGCGGGGCTGATGCTCCACCAGCCCCTCGTCCGCCAGGGCCTTGATCATGGTGGTGACGGTGCCGGGCACCACCTCGAGGGCGCCAGCCAGCGCGCCCATCGACACCAGGCCGTCGCCTCCCTCTGAAAGCAGCAGCACGTGCTTCAGGTAATTCTCGACCGCCATGGTGGCCATGATCCCCTGATAAGGCCGGTCCGTGTTTGACGCAACCAAACTTTTATTTTGACTCTTCAAAGTAGCGTGTTCAATATCTAGAACGATGCATTTTGCCCCACGATGGTTCACGCCGGCGGCCGCGGTCGTGCTTTGCGCCGCCGTCGCGTTGGAGCCGCGGCCGGGCCGGGCCGCCCCGCAGCCGGGGCGCGAGATGAGCACGGACCGACCGGATGCGACCGAGAGCCCGTTCACGCTCGAACCTGGCCGCGCGCAGCTGGAGATGAGCTTTGCGACCTACGAACGCGATCGCCAGGGTGGCACCCGCACGGCCGCGTGGGAAGCGGCGCCGTTCAACCTCCGGTTCGGCCTCACGCGCAACACCGAGGCGGGGTTCTTCGTGGTGCCGTATCAGCGCGTGACCGGGCAGCCGCGCGGTGAACCCCGGTCGTCTCTGGGCGGGCGGGGTGACTTTACGGCGCGCACCAAGTGGAACCTGCGCGGCAACGACGGCGGTGATTTCGGGGCCGGCGTGATCCTCGATGTAACGCTTCCCACCGCACCCCGCCGGTTTGGCCCGCGCAAAGTGGAGGCCGCCCTGACGCTGCCGACGGCATTCGAAATCGGCCGGGGATGGAGCGGCGGGGCGATGACATCGATCCAGGCGGTACGGGCGGGGGAGGGCCGCCATCGGGCCGTCTGGTTCAACACCGTGACCGCCGGCCACGATCTCACCGCCGATCTCGGCGGTTTTGCGGAACTTGCCTCGACCACCGGCGATGGCGCGCACGTCCTCACGTTCAACTGCGGGTTGACGCGACGGCTGAATGACAATCTCCAACTCGACGGCGGCATCAACGTGGGCATCACCCGCACGGCGCCCGACCTGCTGCTTTTCGCGGGGATGTCCCGGCGATTTTGAATCCTCATGAACACCGCCGACGATTCCGATTGCATCCTCCGGACTAACGCAGCCATGGAGCTTTTTCGCGCGCTCCTCCGTCACGAACGGGCTGTTGTGCTCACGAGGGCAGATGGACGCACCCGGCTGGCAGTGCTCGGCCACGCGCTGACCATTTTGCTGCTCGGGTTCATGTTCATGACGCCCGCCCAGGCGGCGAAAAAGCGGATCGTGACCACGTTTACCATCATCCAGGACATGGCGCAAAACGTCGCCGGGGATGCCGCGGTCGTGGAATCGATCACGAAACCCGGCGCGGAGATCCACGGTTACGAGCCGACGCCGCAGGACATCGTCAAGGCCCAGCGCGCGGATCTGGTGTTGTGGAATGGGCTCAACCTCGAGCGCTGGTTCGATCGGTTTTTCGGCAATCTCCGGAAAGTGCCGAGTGTCGTCGTCAGCGAGGGCGTCGCGCCGATCGGAATCGAAGAAGGCCCCTATACCGGCAAACCGAATCCCCACGCGTGGATGTCGCCGCAAAACGCCCTGATCTACGTGGAGAACATCCGGCGTGCGCTGGTGAAGCTCGATCCCGCGAATGCCGGCATCTATACGGCCAATGCGAAAGCGTACAGCGCCAAGTTCGCCGCGATCGAGCGGACCGTGCGCTCCGAACTCGATAAGATCCCGGCCGACCAACGCTGGCTCGTGACGAGCGAGGGCGCCTTTCCGTATCTGGCGCGGAATTTCGGGCTGAAGGAGCTTTTCCTCTGGGCGGTGAACGCCGATCAGCAGGGTACCCCGCAGCAGGTGCAGAAAGTCATCGACGGGGTGCGCAAAAACAAGATCCCGGTCGTGTTCAGCGAAAGCACGGTGAGCGACAAGCCGGCGCGCCAGGTCGCACGCGAAACCGGCGCCCGGTACGGCGGCGTGCTCTATGTCGATTCGCTCACCCCGCCGAATGGGCCGGCGCCGACCTACTTGAAGCTCATGGAATACAACGCCCATGCGATCGTGAAGGGATTTCAGCTGCGATGACCGCCCCGACTTCCGATTTCGATCCGCTGACCGTGGATGTCACCGGCCTGACGGTGGCCTATCCCAATGGCAACGTGGCGTTGCGCGAGGCTTCGTTCGCCCTGCACGCCGGCTCGATTTGTGCGCTGGTCGGGATTAATGGCAGCGGCAAGTCCACGCTCTTCAAGGCCATGATGGGACTCCTGCGGCCGTCGGCGGGCGGCGTCACCGTATCCGGAAAAACGATTCGACAGGCCCTGAAACGAAATCTGATCGCGTACGTGCCGCAATCGGAGGAGGTGGACTGGAGCTTCCCGGTCAGCGTCTGGGACGTGGTGTTGATGGGCCGGTACGGCTACATGAATTTCATGCGGATCCCGCGGGCCGTGGACCGCCGGATCGCGGAGGAAAGCCTCGCGCGCGTGGGCATGAGCGAGTTCCGCGAGCGCCAGATCGGCGAGTTGTCGGGCGGCCAGCGCAAGCGCGTGTTCCTCGCCCGCGCGCTGGCGCAACAAGGCCGCATCATCCTGCTGGACGAACCCTTCACCGGCGTGGACGTGAACACGGAGACGGCGATTGTCACGCTGTTGCGCGAGCTGCGGGACGAGGGGGACATCATGTTCGTCTCCACGCACAACCTGGGCTCGGTCCCGGAATTCTGCGACCACGTGGTCTTGATTAACCGCACCGTGCTTGCGGCCGGCCCGACGACGGAGGTTTTCACCGAGGAGAACCTGCTGCGCACGTTCGGCGGTGTGCTGCGGCACTTCCGCTTCGACGAGTCCACGGTCCAGAAACACGACGGCCGAGCGGTCACCGTCCTTACCGACGACGAGCGTCCGCTCGTATTCGGCAAGGGAGGACACCTGGAATACAGCCAGCGCAAGGGCCACGAAGCCGTGGTTTCGCAGCGGAAGGAAAAGGAGGACGAGGACGATGTCCCGCGCAAGTGACGCGGCGCCGGGCCGCCGGCCATCCTGGCTGCCGGTACCGGGGAAAACCGGCGCATGATCGAGACCCTGCTCACACCGTTTCAGTACGAATACATGCTGAAGGCGATTCTCGTCAGCGGCGTGATAGGGGGCGTGTGCGCGTTTCTCTCGTGTTTCATCACCCTGCGCGGCTGGTCGCTCATGGGCGATGCGCTTTCGCACTCGGTCGTGCCGGGCGTCGCGATCGCCTATTACATCGGCTGGCCATATGCCGCCGGCGCATTTTTGACCGGTCTGCTCGCGGCGGTGGGCATGGGTTTTGTGAAGACGAAGACGCGCCTGCGCGAGGATGCGGTCATCGGCGTCGTGTTCACCGCTTTCTTCGCGCTGGGCCTGCTGCTGATTTCATTGTTCCCGAGCCAGGTCGATCTTCGCTCCATTGTGTTCGGCAACATCCTGGGCATTTCGAATTCCGACATTGTGCAGGTGCTCGTCATCTCCGGGGTCACGCTTGTCGTGCTGGGCCTGAAGTGGCGCGATTTGCTCCTGTTCTGTTTTGACTCGAACCAGGCGCGCGCCCTGGGCCTGAATACCACGGTGCTGCACCTGACGCTGCTCACGCTGCTCTCCGCCACGGCGGTCGCGGCGCTGCAGACCGTGGGTGCCGTCCTGGTGGTGGCGATGCTGGTCACGCCGGGCGCCATCGCCTATCTGCTCACCGACCGGTTCAGCCGGATGATCGCGATCGCAGTGAGCCTGGGCGTCGGCACTTCGTTGGTGGGCGCATATGCCAGCTATTATTTCGACGGCTCGACCGGCGGATGCATCGTGACGCTGCAGAGCCTCCTTTTCGTCGTGGCGCTGGTGACGGCACCGAAGCACGGCCTGATCGCCGCCCGTTCGCGGCGCCGCGCGGCGGCCGGGCCCGAAGGCGCACGGCCCGCCGCAGAGCCTCCGATCACCCGCTGATCCCATGTACCGGCTTCTCGAACCGTTCCAATTCCCCTTCATGGTCGACGCCATGGTCGTGGGCGTCGCCGTCGGAGCGGTGTGCGCGGTCCTTTCCTGTTATCTCGTGCTCAAGGGCTGGTCGCTGATGGGCGATGCGATCTCGCACGCCGTGCTGCCCGGGATCGTGATTGCCTACGCGGCCGGGGTGCCGCTCGCGATTGGTGCGTTTGCTTCGGGGCTGTTGTGCGCCGTGCTTACGGGCTACATCAAGGCCAACAGTAGGATAAAGGAGGATACGGTAATGGGCGTGGTCTTCACCGGGCTTTTCGCCTTCGGACTCGTCCTGTTCACCAAGGTCAAATCAGACCTGCATCTGGACCACATCCTGTTCGGGAACATCCTCGGGCTCGAGTCGGGCGACCTGCGCGACACGCTGGCGATCGCGGGGTTGACGCTCACCGTCATCCTGGTGCTGCGCCGTGATCTCCTGCTGTTCTGTTTCGATCCCGGGCACGCCCGGACCATCGGGCTGCGCTCGGGGCTGCTCTACTACACGCTCCTGTCGCTGCTGGCCGTGACCATCGTCGTGTCACTGAAAGCCGTTGGCATCATCCTGGTCATTGCCATGCTGGTGACCCCGGGTTGCGTCGGATATCTGCTCACCGATCGGTTCAATCGCATGATGGGCATCGCCGTGGTGACGGCGGCGGGCTGCAGCTTCGTGGGGGTTTACCTGAGCTTCTTCATCAACGCTTCGACCGGCGCGTGCATCGTCCTGCTGCAGGCGCTGGTCTTCGTGAACGCGCTGGTTTTCGCTCCCAAGCATGGTCTGCTCGCGACCCGGCGGCGGAGACGCGCCCCCGCCGCGGCGGCGTCCGCCGCCACCGGTATTCCCTCCTGAGCCGCGCGGGCGTGGCGACGCCTCGCGGGGTGGGACGACCGGGCTGGAACCGCCGCCGCGGGGCCGGCGACGCGGGCGGGTATCCGCGTTGTGGTTTCACCGCCGCGCGTCACGCTTGCGCGGCGCCGGGCAGGTCCGCATAAACGGGACGCGATGATTACCACCCGGGCGCGCGGACTCGTGAACCTCCATGCGGGGGCCACGACGCTGCTCGTGGGTGTTTTTTTCTGGGTCTACGCGGAATTCATCATGCGCTACGTGCCGTTCGTGCGGCTGAGCCGCGGCGTGAACCTCATCCCGTATTTCCTCTGCGTGGTGGCGGGCCTGCTGCTTTCCACCCGCGATCTGGCAAAGCTGTCGCCGAGGTTCCATGCGCTGCGGTTTGGCGACGCGGCGGCGCTCGCCGCGCGGCAGGTGGCGCTGATGGCGCTGTTCACCTTCACGATGATGTTCGCGACGCTCGATCGCAGCATCAGCCGTCTCTTTCTCGGCACGTTCCTGGTCTGGTGCTGGATCGGTTTGACCCTGATCAATGCGCGGCTGCCGCGGGCGCTGGCGCAGCTCATGTTTCATGGTGGTCATCATCTGCCCACGCTGTTCATCGGGCGCGTGGCCTCGTTTGCAAAATTGAACGACTGGATCGCCAACAAGGAACTGCTGGGCGTCCAGCCGCTGGGATTGTTGTCGGATGATCCCAGTGCGGCCGATTCAGCGGCGCCTTTCGTGCCCATGCTCGGCCGCGTTGCCGACCTGCCGCGCATCTTGCAGGAACGACCGGTCGGACAGGTCGTGTTGCTGGAACTGCCGGCGACGGACGCAGAGGCGCGGGGCGTGATCGACATCTGTCAGGACCACGGTTGCCGTCTGCTGATTCACAACAATCTTGCCGAACGGTACACGCATCCGGTGGTGCCGATCATCGAGGAGGGGCGGCATTTCTACACCCTCCAGGAGGAGCCGCTGGAGGATCCGTTGAACCGGCTGCTCAAACGCGGATTCGATCTGCTGATTGCAGTGCCGGTGGTGCTGTTCGTGCTGCCGCCGCTTTGCCTCTGCGTCGCGGTGATGCAGCGGTGGCAGGCGCCGGGACCGTTGTTCCACGTGCGCCCGCGGCGGGGGCAGGGCGGCCGGCCGTTTCGCATGCTGAAGTTTCGCTCGATGCATGTACGGCCGGAGGACCCGGAGGCGGAATCGCGGCAGGCGCGGCTCGAGGATGAGCGGGTGTTTCCTTTTGGCCGGTTTATGCGGCGCCGCAGCCTCGACGAGTTCCCGCAGTTCCTGAACGTGCTGTTCGGGGAAATGAGCGTGGTTGGTCCGCGGCCCTATATGCCGCTGCTGGATGAGGAGTTTCGGCGGCAGATCCGCGGTTATCGCACGCGGCATCTCGTCAAACCGGGCATCACCGGACTCGCGCAGAGCCTCGGATTCCGGGGGGAGATCATCGAGACGGAAATGCTCACCTGTCGTGTGTATTGGGATGTTTACTACATCACGCACTGGTCGGTATGGGTCGATGTGCAGATCACGGCCCGCACGCTCTGGCAGCTGCTGGACCCGCCCGAGTCGGCGTATTGAGGGGCCCGTCCCGCCGGTCCTGCCGGCGTGTTGTTACGCGAGGTGTTCTCATCCGCCCGCCGCCTCGGAACCTTCACGCCATACGTGATCTGTTGCCTGGGAGCGCGACCGCCCTCGGTCGCATGGTGGGCGGCCGTCCAAACCCACCCCGTCGCCGCGCGACACCCCGCTCGAGAGGGGATCCAGAGGCAACCACCCGAGGTTGAAGTCCCCTCTGGGATCTGCTCGCTGGCGCGCGCGGGTATCTCCGGCTGAGTCCCGCCCGACTTACTTCTTCGAGTCCGGCGGCGCGAGCGCGCGCGGGCGGTTGGCCGGTCCGGGCTTCGGCTCGGGCAGCCGGCGCAGGTGCGACTGGGCCGCCGAGATCGTACCCGCATGCGACGCGTCGCCACTGCGATTCCGATACTCGCCCGGATCGTCCGGGTGAAAATACAACTCGCGTCCCGCCTGGCCGCGCTCCCACTCCGTATAGCGCCACGCGTCGCCGATCACCGTCCGGCCCGCGACGTCCATCTTGCGGTTCACGTCGTAGTGATAGACGAGGCTGTAGGCGAGTCCCCCGGGACCATCGCGTTGTTCGATCACAGGACGAAGCGATTTTCCGTCGAGCCGGGGCGGGGCTTTCAGTCCCGCGAAGTCCACGAGCGTCGGATACACATCGATGAGTTCAACCGGCGTCGACACGCTCCGGCCGGCGGGAATTCCACCGCCCGCGATGATCAACGGCACGCGCGTCGCGATGTCGAAGGCGCTCAGTTTCGCCCAGAGCCCGCCATGATCGCCGAGGTGAAAACCGTGGTCGCCGAAAAGCACGACGAGCGTGTTACGCCACAGGTCGCGGCGATCGAGTTCATCCAGCAGGGTGCCAATTTGCGCATCGATGAAGGACACGCAGGCATAGTAGCCCCGAATCGCCCCCGCGCGTGACTCGGGCTGCGCGAACCCCGACAGCTCCGTTTGCAACGCGATGGCCGGAATGTCGCGCCTGGCGGCATCCACCGGTGGCTTGATACCATTTTCCGGATACAACGCGAAGAAGCGACGCGGCGCGGTCCAGGGGAGATGGGGCTTGTGAAACCCGGCGGCGAGGAAGAACGGGGTGCGCTGTTCCGCCTTTTCCGCGATCAGCCGCCGGATGCTCGCGGCATTGAGCCCGTCGCGCGTCCTGCTGCCGTCGCCATCGAGCACATGCCAGCGCGGACGACCGTCACCGCCGGCGTAGCGCGATTTGATCGCAGCCTGTTCCTGCGCGTCTTCGCCCGGGCCATCGTCGTAGCTGTCCCACGACGCGGCATCGTTCATCCCCTTGCTGTGGAAAATTTTTCCGGCCCCGGCCGAATAATATCCGTGCTGGCGGAAGAATTGCGGCAGCATGATCGCGTCCGGCAGCGCTTTTCGCGCCGGCGTGGTCAGAACGTAAACCCCGCTCGCCTCCGGACGGCGGCCGCTGAGAAACGACACC
The DNA here is from genome assembly GCA_030648295.1 of Opitutaceae bacterium. Classification (GTDB taxonomy): domain Bacteria; phylum Verrucomicrobiota; class Verrucomicrobiia; order Opitutales; family Opitutaceae; genus ER46. The sequence continues at coordinate 53,409 of JAUSID010000105.1, forward strand.
CGGCTCGGGTTGCACAGCGGGTATTGGCAATACGCCCGGTCGAATCGCACGCCGCGCGCGGCGAGTCGATCGATGTTCGGCGACTTCACCTGGCGATCGCCGTAGCAACCAAGCGAGGTGTTCAAGTCGTCGACGACAATGAACAGCACGTTGGTCGGCGAGGTGGCCGCCGGCGCGCCGCGCAGAGCGGCGGCCAGCGTGATGCTGGTTAGCAGGGCAACCCGGAGACGGACGAGGCGGCGAAGGGGCTGGAACATGATTTCAGCGTGGGCAGTGGACGGCGTTCAAAGCGCCGATACCGCCGAGGCGCCGCCGGGCACTGCGCCGCGCCAGCCGGCGCGCCACTGGATCATCAGCTGATCCACGAGTGCCTTGTGCTCCGGCTTGCGCGCGAGATTCGTGTTTTCCTGCGGGTCGACCTGGTGGTCGTACAGCTCGATGGCGTCGACTTTCGAGTGGTCCCGCCGGCCGACCCAGACCGTGAAGCGATAGCGGTCCGTGCGCATTGAGTAGCCCATCAGGGATTCACCGGAGTTGTTTCGTGGATACTGGCTGAACGCGGCGGGCTTCCACGACCGCTTTGGATTCTCGAGCACCGGTTTGAAACTCGTGCCCTCGAGGTGGGACGGCAGCGGCAGCCCGGCGAGATCGCACAGCGTCGGATAGATGTCGACAAACTCGACCAGCGCGTTCGTGCGCACGCCGCGATGCTTCATCCCGGGCGCCGCGAGCAGCAGCGGGGCATTCGTGTCGTTTTCGCAATTGCTGTGTTTGCACCAGGCGTCGTGCTCGCCGAGCTTCCACCCGTGGTCGCCCCAGAGGACGATGATCGTCTTCTCGCGCAGCCCGAGGCGCTCGAGTTCGTCGAGCACCTTTCCCACCTGCGCGTCCATGTAACTGATCGCGGCGTAATAGCCGTGCTTCAGCTCGCGCGCGAGCGGATCGGGAATCGATTCGGTTGGGATGCCGTGATACGAACGCAACTCCCCGCCGGCCTGGATGGCGTAGTCGGGCGCGTCCTTCGGCCGGAATTTGTTGGGCGCCAGCGCGATCTTCGCCGGATCGTAAAGATCCCAATACTTCTTCGGCGACACGAAGGGCAGGTGCGGCTTGACGAAACCGACGGCGAGGAAAAACGGCTCCCGCTTCCGGCTGATCTCCCGCAGCGTCGACACCGCGAGATCGGCGACCTTGCCATCTGAATACGTGTTGTCGGGTACGTCCGCCGATTCGAACGCGGGCCCGCGGGGACCCTTCGCGGCTTTCTTCGCCGCCTTCTTGGCGGCGGCTTTGGGCGCTGCGTCCGCAATCTTGCGTTCGGTCAAAGCGACGTTTTCCGGCCGCGCGTACATGGGAGCGCGCGGCCCCTGCCACGGCACGGACCATGTCCGTGGATCATCGAAGCCGCCATGATAGATCTTGCCCATCCCCTGGACGAAATAGCCGTTGTTCTTGAAATGCTGGCCCAGCGTGATCACGTCGGGCAACGCGGTGCGAAAATGGGTTTCCAAATCCCACACCTTGGTGGTGTCCGGCCGCGTTCCAGTCATGAGGCTGGAGCGCGTCGGCGAGCACACCGCCTGCTGGCAGTAGGCGTGGTTGAAGACCATGCCCGACTTGGCGATCCGATCGAGGTTCGGGCTCTTGATATGGCTGTGCCCGTAGGCGGCGAGTTCCGGCCGCAAATCGTCGACGGCGAAAAAGAGTACGTTGGGTCGATCCGCGGCGTGGGCCAACGCCACCGCGACGAGCGCGGCAATGGTGAGCAGAGGTGTCTTCATGTTCAAATTACGACTTCGGTGGCGGGTTATTTCTTCTTCTTCGACCGTTCCACGTTCTTGGCATGCCGGCCGGACGCATCGCCGGTATCCACGATGCCACCCGCGGGATTCAACTGATCGAGCGCGGCCTGGAGACGGCGGCGCGCCGCCACGGCCGCGGCGTCGCGCGTGTCCACCGGAACGAGTTTCTCCCCGAACGGTGCGTCGCTCATGTCGAAGAGTTCCCCCGACTGGTTCAATTTCCAGCCGGGTTCCCGCACCCACCAGCTCCGCGCGAGCTGGTTGAATGCCCATGCGCGCGACGGGCCTTTTTCGCCGCGCAGCTGAGCCGCGAAGCTCCGGCCATCGATCGTTTTCGGCGGGAGTTTCGCACCCGCCAGTTCGGCGAAGGTCGGGAAAAAATCGCTCGCATCGATCATGTTCTTGGAAACGGTTCCCGCCGGAATCCTGCCCGGCCAGCTCACCATCATCGGCACGAGTCCGCCGCCTTCGAGCATCGAGCCCTTGGCACCGGACAGCGGCCGGCCGCGGATGGTCGCGCGCGGCGCCTGCGTATTGGTGGTGCCATTGTCACCGAGGAAAACCACCAGGGTCTTTTCGCGCAGGTTCAGGCGATCCAGCTCGTCCATGAGCCGGCCGACGAGCTTGTCCATATACACGACGTTGTCGGTGTAGTGGTCCCTGCTGTTCGGCGCGCTGTCCGGCGTCGGCAGGATGTCGGTGTGCACGTGCGACAGCGAGTAGTACACGTAGAAGGGCCGGTTGCGGTTCCGGCTGATGAAGTCGACCACATGCCGGTGCATCAGGTCGGGCAGATACTCCTTGTCGCGCAGCGGGACGTCCCGGCCGTTCAAGAGGTACGTCTTTCCCCTGTCCTGGGTGTTCCAATACGTGCCGCTGCCCTTGATTTTCAGGTAATCGTCGAAACCGAACTCCCCCGGCCCGAGCGGAAGCTGGCCCCACTTGCCCACCATTGACGTGATGTAGCCCGCGGACTTGAGCACCGTCGGCATCATTATTTCCGCCGCCGGCGTGAGTTTCCCGGTGGCATCCTGATTCGTCGCCCCGGTGCGAAACGCGTAGCGCCCCGTCATGATCAGCGCGCGCGACGGCCCGCACAATGGCACCGTGTACGCGTTCGTGTAGCGAACGCCCTGCCGCGCGAGCCGGTCGAGGTTCGGCGTCTTGTAGTTGTCGGCACCGTAGCAACCCACCTCGCCGGTGCCGTAGTCGTCGGCGAGGATGAAGATGATGTTCGGTCGTTCCGGCGTCGTGGTCGCCGCGAGCGAGAGGGCGGTGGAGGCGGCGAGCAGGAGGCAGCCGCGGAGAATTGTTTTCATGACGAGTGCCCGGGTGGGAGCGCGGGCCTCTGGTCCGCCGATCCAGCAGGTGCGGGCGAGACGCCCGCGCTCCCATCGAGCAAGGATGTTTCCTGGAAGAAGCGGAAAGTCTAGGCAACCCCCAACTGCTCCTGGCCGGGCCGGATAGACTCCTTGAACTCCCAAACTCGTTGCGAACAGGTCGAGTTTACCCGCCTTTGGCGGCGCCGAAGGCGACCAGGGTTTTCGAAAATTCCTAAACTGTCATTCTGAGGGCCGCCGAAGAATCCAGCGACGCGTCCGGCTGCGAGCATCGTGCTGGATTCTTCGCCAAGCCTCAGAATGACAACCCGGGAATTGTGTCGGGTCTGAGGGTGCGCCTCGCTAACCCGGACATTTCACAAACTGAATGGAAAAAACCCTTTTGGTCACAGAGCGCACAGAGCTCCGACACAGAGTTCACAGAGGAAAACCCTTCGATCCAATTTGGAATGCCTGCCCATTCGCATCAGGCGCGTCCAAACACCTTGT
>JAUSID010000260.1 GCA_030648295.1 Opitutaceae bacterium
CGCCTCGGCGGCCGGAGTCTCCTCGGCGGCCGGAGTCTCCTCGGCGGCCGGAGTCTCCACGGCGGCCGGAGTCTCCGCGGCGGCCGGAGTCTCCGCGGCGGCCGGGGCCGGTTTCGCGTCGTGCGTGGTTTTCGCCGCCGCCGCGGCCTTCGCCGCGTCCGGGGCCTTGGTCAATTTCCACGTGTACCGCGTGGCCTTCTTCATCTTCGCCAGCCACTGGTTCACCACTTCGGGATCGCGAATCGTTTCGATGCGGCTGCGAAACGCCTCGAACGGCATCCGCGCGACCTGGGCCGCGTAGTGCTGCTGCACGATCTGCGTGTAGCGATGGTAATTCGGCGGCCCGAGCAGTTCGCCGGTGACGCCACACTTGTTGATGACCTGAAAATTTCCCTTGGGCGGATCGACCTCCACGTCGGCAGTGTCGAAAAACTTGTCGAGGTGTTTGCTCAGCACGTGCGCGACGGCGGCCTCATCGCTCTCGAACGGGATCCCGTCCGGCACGGAAACATGAAACACCGGCTTCGGCTTGGGGGCCGGCGCGGGCGCCGCCGTCTCCGGGGCGGCACCGGCCGCCGGCCGCGCCGGAGGGGGCTCGCTGGCGGGTTTGTGGCCGAGAACGACCACGAAACGATCCGACTTCGCCACGACGGTGCGCGCGATCTCGAACAATTCCACCGTGCGGCAAGTCTTGCGGATCGTCTGGACGAGCGTGTTGAAGCTCGAATCCTCCGGGTAGAACGTGACGCTGTAGTAAGGACTATCATACGGCCCGCGCTCCTGCGGCCCGCGGCCGCCGTAGCCGAAACGCGGCCCGCCGCCGCCGTAGCCACTTTCCCGACGCGGTCCGCCGCGAAATTCGCCACCGCCACGGTGCTCGCCCCCGCCGCCGCGATATTCGCCGGCCGGCCCCGGGCGTCGATCGCCCGCGAACTCCCGCCCCTGTGGTGCTCCCGCCGGGGCACCGCCGCCCGCCGGTGCACCCGCGTCGCCGGGCGCTCCCGCCGGCCGCCGGAAGATCCGGCGATCACGGCGATCCGGACCTGCCCCGCCTTCCCGACGGTCCTCGCGTCGCGGGCGATCGCCGCCCTCGCGCCGCGGCTCAGCGGAGCCCGGCTTTTCCTGGGTCCACTGCGTGCCGAAGCTGAAGCCCTGTAGCTGGCTCAGATCGAGTTTGTTGAAATCCGTGGGCGGATTCTCCTTGGGAGCGTTGTCGTCCATGTAGTCCGAGCGGGTATGACCCCGCGAAGTTTTTCTGGGTATGCGAAGCGGTGGTCGAAATCGGCGCGGAGTGTCCACACCGCACGGGGGGACTGGCAAGCAGTTTCCCGGCCACTGACGCGGCGCCGCTCCCATGGGGAAAACCCCTATTCCATGTCGCACGCCTGGCGCGCGATACGCGTTCCACCTCAGGGCGCGGCGTAAATTTCAACGAGCACCTCGCCGAAGTTGCTGCCGACGCCGGACACCTGGATCGTATAGTCGCCCGGATTGAGCGTCAGCAAGGCGGCGCAATCGGCGCTATTCTCCGCGAGCGGAAATGCGCCCACGATCCGCGCCGCGCCGGCGAGATCACCTTTGAGCCCGTCCGCAGTCCACCCGGTGTTGGTGTGAATGACGTTTTGCTGGAAATAGACCGAGAGCGTCGGTTGCGCCAGGACACCCGGAACGCCAAATTGCGCCAGGCTTGGCCCGACCGCGCGGATGAGCAGCCGCAACGGCCCGGTGCCACGAACAACGAGCCCGGAAATGATGCTGCCACCGGCGGCGACGTTCCCGCGCGTCGAAAGATTGACGAGGGTCGAGCCCGGATCGCTGACCGCTTCGTACACCTCCACCAGCGCCGTGCCGGATCCGCCATCGGTGCTGCCAACGCTGCCCGTGAAGGCCGCCGGTTCGAGCAACGGCAGCACGACCGCATCCTTGCTTCCGACCGGCAGCGGGAACGCGCCGAGTTGCAAGCCGGCCTGCGTGACCGACGGCTCGGCTTCCTCCGACCAGTTGTCGTTGAACCCGCCGGGCACAATCTGCCCCGATTGCCGCTGCACCGTGATGGTGGGATCAGCCAGCGGATCGGACACGCCGAACTGCGCGAGCGTCGGGCCAATGGCGCGAATCAGGTAATACTTCGCCGTCGCGCCCCGCACGACGAACCCGGCAATGAGGTTCGTATCGCCGCTCACGGTCGCGCGGGTGGAGAGATTGATCAACCGGCCGCCGCCCTGCGGTGGCGGCACCATGCCGCGATGCCGCGGGTCGTGCTGAAACATCGGCCAGCTCGAGAACGACGATAGCGGCGCCGCCGTGCTGTGCAGTGCGTGGATGAACCCGTCAAACGTCGCGGCGTAAATCGAGTTGTCCGCCACCACCGGCGAAGACCGGACGAAATGGCTCGTCCTAATCGCCCACACCTTTGCTCCGTTCGCATCGACGCAGTGTATCCCGCCGCTCCGATCATCGTCCGCCCCGAAAACGATCGAGCCGTCGGCGCGGACGGCGGGGGTGGACAGAACTGGTCCGCCGACCGCGTAGGTCCACCGTACCGACTTGTCCGGGTTGATCGCATGCAATTGAAAATCGGCCGAGCCGATGTAGATCGTGCCATCCGCACCAATGGCCGGGGCGCCGTAAATAGATCCGCCGGTCGCATAAACCCACTTCTCCCCGCCGTCCGGAGAAAGTGCATACAGCTTCCCGTCGAAGGCGCCGATGTAGACCGTTCCGTCCGGCCCGATTGCCGGCGAAGCCCAGATCGGCGAACTCGCGCCGAATTTCCATTTCTCCGTTCCGTCCGGGTTGAGGGCGTAGACATTCTGGTCGACCGAGCCGAAGTAAATGGTGCCATTGGCGGCGATGGCGGGCGAAGATTCAACCCAGGTTCCGGTGGTCTTTCGCCATCGCAACGTTCCGTTCGGGGCGATGGCGTACAAACCCGAGTCCTGCGCACCTTCCGTGCGCAGGTCGCCGGCGCCCACATAAATCGTCCCGTCCGCACCGATGGCAGGCGAGCTCACGATGTAATTGCTCGCGCCCGTCGCGTGGGTCCACCGTGGCATGCCATCCTTCGCGGCGAACGCGTAGAGTTTTCCGTCCCAGCACCCGACGTAAACCGTCGTGCCGTCGGCCGAAATGGCCGGCGAAGAGTCCACCCATGTCGGTAGGGTGACGGACCATTTTGGCTCTCCGTTGCGGTCGATCGCGAGCAAACGTCCCTCGGACGGGGTGGTGTTCAACGCCACACCGATATACACCCAGCCATCGGATCCAACCGCGGGGGACGATTCAATCGACGGGCTCCGGCCGCCAGCGGTAAACGGCCGCGGCCAGCGCGCGGTGCCATCGACCTGCGCATGCAGCGCGATCGCCGCCCCGCAAAACGCGGCGAGCCAGCTGAGCGCAAAAGCGGCGCGACGGGGACGACGCCAAAACTGCCACGACGGGAAACCCATGGGCGCGAGGAGCGGGAGTGCCGCACTCACGCCGGGGAATCAAGCACGAGCCGAAAACACGAGCCCCGGCTGTCGGTGCGCAGCAGCTCGAGCCGGCCGCCAGCCTGGCGTGCAAGTTGATAACTCAGCGCAAGACCGAGGCCGCTGCCGCCGGCCTTGCTGCTCATGCAAGGTTGAAAAAGCCGCTCTTGCACGCTCACGGGCAGCCCCGGCCCCTGATCCTCGACCGTGAACTCGAGTGTATGCGTGCCATTTCCGCGCCCCGAAATCGTGACACTCCCCTGCCCCGGACTGGCCTCGATCGCATTCTGCACGAGGTTCTGGAGCACGAGCGCGGCGAGATTCGCGCGCCGCGCGGGCACCGAAATGCTGGCCCCAACGTTGCTCACGAGATGAACATCACGATCCGCGGCCATGGGCCGCGACTTGGACACCGCGATGTCGACCACCTCGCCCGCGGAAAGTTCAAATGCGATGCCGCTCTGCTCGTCGCGCAGCACGCCGACGACGTCGTTGACCATGGTTCGCAACCGCCGCGTCAACTCCGTGGCCGCCGCGAATTCCTCCCCGCTGCCCTCGCGTCCGCTGGGCTCGGCCCGGTTCGACACCAGCAACTCGAGGCCGGCGATCGGATTCTTCAGCGCGTGAATCAGGTGTGCGGTTACAGTCCCGAGGGCGGACGTTTTTGCCGCCAGCACCAGCTCGCGATTGGCGCGTTGAAGGTCATCGGTACGCGCACGCAACTCGCGATTCGCAGCGGCGAGTCGGCTGAACGCCCAGGTCAACGCGGCGATGATGATCACGGTGCCCGCGATCCAGGCGAGCAAACCCTGCAGAAAGAGCCGCCGGTCAAGCGCCGCGAACTCGCCCGCAATCGCGCGCCCGTCGGTCCAGAATTGCGCCGCGCCCTCGAACGCCTTGCCCTCGACCCGGCGGACCGGCACCCACGCTTCGACCACCGGCACGCCCGGATTCGTCGCCTGATCCCGCAGGAGCATTTGAATGAGAACGGGCAGCGTGTCGCGGCCGTGCAGCCGTGCAATCGTCTCGCCCGATTCCAGCCGCCGCCACTCGTCCGCCGGCGGAGGATCCTCCGACCAGGCAAATGGCACTGCGCCCGCAAACTGCCGTTGGGGATCAAACACGCGCACGCCAATCACGCCGGCGAGCTTCGAAGCATTGAGCACGGCAGTGAAGACGTCGCCCGGCAGCCGGCCGATACCGATCTCCGAAAGTCGTGCCGTTTCCATATCGAGCTGCATCGCCGTGACGCCGGCCAGGACCTCGGCATCGCGGCGGAGGATCTGATCGCGCAATCCGCGGCGGAGCTCGAACGTCACGAACCCCACCACCGCGGCAAACACGACCGCCGTCAGCGTGAGGACGCCGACGCGGGTGGCGCGATCAGGTGACGAGAAGACGGCGGCGGGCATCGAGTTGGAGCAGGGTCATTTTTCCCAGCTCCAACGTGCTCCAAGCAAGCCTTCGTTCACCCGGTAGGAGGCGAGCGGGTCGTTGCTGCGGCTGCGCTCCCACCCATACTCGAAATAGGCCAGCCAGCGGTCGGACAACTTCCGCTCCACGCGCAGTTTCGCGCCGTACTCATCCTTGATGCGGGCGGGCGGCGAAATGCCGAAGCCAACCGTCTGCACCCTGAAATCGATTCGCTTCGCCAAACCTTCCACCGCCACGATCCAGGGACCGGCACTCCACTTTACCTCCTGCACCGCCTTGCGTTCGCGATAGTTGAAGAATCCGGGACCTTCATCGCCGAATTCCCCCGGCCCGTTGTCGTCATAGTCGAGCGTACTCAACCGGGTGGCGGTGCTCCAGTTGCCCGCGGTGTCCCATGTCACGGAAAAGCGCACATCACCGCTGCGCTCGCGCACAATCAGCAGCGTGTCGTCGATGGGCCGGCCACCGAACGAATACTGCACCCGGCGGTCGAACCGTCGCCGATTCTGTTCGCCGCCCGCGCTGATTTCCACGCGCCGTCCCGTCCAGCCAAGCCGAAGCGCGCCCTGGCCGAGCCGCGAATCGTTCTCGCCGTCCTCGTATTTCTCGCGTTTCGCGATCGCCTGCGCTTCGAGCCACCAGTTCGGACGGAACGACCAGCGGACCTTCGGGCCAAACGTCGCGCCGCGGACCTTCAGCTCGGCGACGATTCGGCGTATTTCCGTATCGGAGACGTCGAAAACCTGGTCGAGGTAGTAGCCTTGGGCGCCAATGGCGATTTTCACCGTCTTGCCCGCGCGATACCGCCACTCGAGCTGCGCGAAGGCCTGCGCCTCGTCATCGATCGTTCGCGCCGACAAATAGCGCGTTTGCTCCGCGTTGAGAAAGGCGGAAAAATCCGTCCGGCCCCGCGGCAGCCGCCAAAGGAACAGCTCCATGGCGTACCGGAGAAATTCGCTTCCCTCCGCACCTGCGGCGCTCAGCAGCAAATTGTCCTTGTAGCCGGCACCGACCTGCATCGCAGCCGACGTGCTCCACGTGGGTTGCGCCGCAAGCAAGGCCACCAGCTCGGGCGGCAGCTCCTGATCGGGCTCAGCGCTGGCGGTCGGGGCCGCAAATCCGGGCAACAACACCGAATGAGCGGCCACAGCGGTCAGAAACAGCGAACGAAGCAACATGCAGGCGGATGGGACCAGGGAGGAATTCGCCGTAAACGTTGAGTCGGCAACACGCCCCCGGCAAGCCGGCTTCAGGAATAGGCGAAAAGAAAAAGGTAGCCCCGGTTGGGTCGGGGCTGCCTTTCGATCATGGTAACGCCGAACAAAAGGTTAATTGCGGCCTGGAGGAGGCGGCGTGGGCCGAAGTTTGCGCATGTCGTCGCGGATCCGCTTGCCGAGTGCACGCTGCGCTTCGAGCAGTTCCTTCTGCTGCGCCTCGATCTGACTCCGGATCTTGTTCTTGTCGGCCTCGGTCGCGGCCTTGAGCTTGCTCTCAAGTTGCGCGCGTTCGGCGAGAATCGTCTCACGCTTGGCCTTGAATTGATCGAGCAGAGCCTGGACGTCACGCGAAGGAGCTGCGACCGCAGCTTTCGGATCCGACGGCGCATTTGCCTTTGCACCGGCAGCCGATTTCGGCGCTGCCGATTTGGCGGCCGAAGCGTTTGACCCGGCGTTGCTCGTGTCTTGCGCCGCAAATGCTCCTTCGCTCGCGGCCAACGCCGCGATCGCAATGAGGCAGGAACAGAATGACGGACGAATCATGAACACTTTGAGCCGCTTTTGCATCCGGCATGCCAACGGCGGCCAGGGGCGTATGTGCGCTGATGGACAGCTATTTGACAAGGTTTGAGTTGCGAAAAAAGCATCTTTTGCCGCGAATTTTTCCCCATATCCCCCAAAACCGACGCGGATTATTCCCCACCTTTGTCCGAATCCTTGAGCCCCCTCAGCCGGTAACGAACCACATCACGCGAGACGCCAAGGAGCCGCGCAGCCGCGGATACGTTTCCGTCCGCTTGCCTGACCGCGTGGGCGACGATGTCATCGATCGCCTGTTCGAGCGAGAAACCGGATTCGGGAAAAACAAATCCGGCCCGCAGCCACGGGCTCGCGGCGCCGCCATTTTCCGCGGCTAAATGCGCAAATTCGAGCCCGCGTTCGCCGCCAAAAACAACCGCCCGCTCAATCTCGTGCGCGAGCTCGCGAACATTACCCGGCCAGCGGTATGCCAGCAGCCGCTGCCTGCCTTCGGCTGGAATCGGCGGTGGTTTCTGCCCGTAGCGCCGGGAAACTCGGGCCAGCAATTCGTCGGCAAGCACCAGGATGTCCTGGCCGCGCTCGCGCAACGGCGGCAGCCGCACGCGGAACAAATCGAGCCGGTGCAACAAGTCCTCGCGAAATTTCCCGGCCGCCACGAGCACGCCGAGGTCGGCGTTCGTGGCCGCGATGATCCGCGCGTCGACCGGAATCGCACGCGAGGCGCCCACGCGACGGATGGTGTGATCCTCGAGCACGGTGAGCAACTTCGCCTGCAGTCCCGGTGAGAGGCTCGGCAATTCGTCCAGGAACAACGTGCCGCCATCCGCCGCCTCCATCAACCCGATGCGCGCCGCCTTCGCGTCGGTGAACGCGCCGCGCTCGTGGCCAAACAGCTCCGCTTCCGCGAGCGATTCGGGCAGCGCCGAGCAGTTGAGTTCCACGAGCGCCTCGTCGGCGCGCGGTCCATTGCGGTGAATCCAACGCGCGATCGCAGTCTTGCCGGTGCCGGTTTCGCCCTCGATCAACACCGGCGGAAGATACCCGGTGAGCCGTCGATCGGCCGCGGTGATCTTCGCCAGCTGCTCGCGCACGCCCGCGAGGCTGGGCCCAAAAACGAGTTCACCCTCCTGCCCGCGGCGAAATTCGTCCGCGCGACGCGCCTGGCGGTTTCGCCGTGCTTGCGCGAGCCGAACCGGAAGCTCCTCGGGATCGAACGGCTTGACGAGATAGTCAGCCGCGCCCGCGCGGACGGCTTCCACCGCGCCGGAAACGCCACCCTCCGCCGTCATCACCATCACCGTCGTCGTCGGCGGAAAAAGTTTTTCGCGCAACAGATCCGTGCCGCGGCCATCCGGCAGGTTCACGTCGATCAGTGCCACTTCGAACGACATGGAGCCAAGCGCCTGCCGCGCCGCCGCCACCGTCGCCGTCGCGGTCACCTCTGCGCCTTCGTGCTCGAGGAATGCCGCGAGCCGCTTGCGCAGAACCACCTCGTCCTCCAGCAGCAGGATGTTGAGACCGCTCAGGCTCGATTTTGGCATGACCCGCAGTGTGGCGTCCCACGGCCACGCCTCCACTCAATTTAACCGAGAGGGGACCCTGTCTTTGGTTTGGGCGATAGTGGCTGCGGCATCCCTTCGACAGGCTCAGGGCAGGCCTTGCCGCAGTGACATTCGAGCGAAACTTCGATCCCATCTGCGGCTGGAAGCCGCAGCCACTCTTTCTCCCCGTGGAATCCATTCAATCGGGAGAAAGAGAAAGTTTACCCGCCTTCGGCGGCGCCGGAGGCGACCAGGGTTAACCCGCCTTTGGCGGCGCCGTAGGCGACCAGGGATTAAGATTACGAGAACGAGGAAGTGCGAAGTGAACGCCGGATGGCACGGGCGAGAGGCCAGGCATCCGGCCCGTGATGGCTCGACGGCCGAATCACAAAGCGCCTGCTCCGCACCGACTCAGATCTTCAGGAACAGCTTCTTTCGATACATCCAGTAAAGGATCAGCCACATCACGAAGAGGGCGACCGTGCCGTGCAGGAACGGCTGATACGCGGCGCCAAAAACCCGGAACGTGCCGGCCCCGAGATGCGTCGTGAGATTCTTCAGGATGAACGACTCGAACAGGTGCGCGATCAGATACGCGGCAATCGAGTTCATGCCGATGACCACAAGCGAAAATGCCCAGGCCTTCTTCTGCCAGCGATCGATCCCGACATAAAACGCGGCCAGGAAAATGAAACACAACCCGCCGCTGAACAGCACCCAACTCGGCGTCCATATCCGTTTCACCACCGGGACGACGCCGAGCCAGCTGAGGATGGCTCCGGTGCCCAGCGCCGCAGCACCGGCGCCGATCAACCACCGGGTCTTCGCGCGCGGCGTGCGCGGACTGCGCAGCACCACCCCCGCGATCAACCCCAGAATCATGGTCGCGAGCGTCGGAATAAAACTGAGCGTGGCGTAGCCGCCGCGATTGAAAAAGAACGGCTTCTCGCGGGGGAAGAGATTGAGGAACCAGGTGTCGAACGCCCACGCGGGATTGCTGTTCTTCTGCCAGTGGGCCGCGAACCCCGTCTGTCCATTCGCCTGCAACCACTCCTTCGCCACGCCGACCTTGCTGTAATCGAAATTCGGTGACGGCAGCGGGTACAGGGCAAAGAGGGCCCAGTAGCCGGCCACGAGCGCGCCAAAGGCGATCCAGTGGTCGCGCGTCGGGCGGAACCCGAGCGCAAAGAGGAAACCATAACCGAGGCCGATCTGCGTGAGCGTGTCCTCAAACGTCCAGTTCGTGCTCGTCGCGTTCACCGAACGCAGGAACACCCCGAGCAGGATGAGCAGCAGCGCCCGCCACAACGCGTGCCACGTCATCGCCGCCTGCGACTGTCCGCGCGCGGCGCGGCTCGCAATTGAGAAGGGCAGCGCCACGCCGACGAGAAATGAAAACGACGGCTGGATCATGTCATGCAGCGAGCAGCCGACCCATTCGACGTGCGATTGATGCCACGCCAGGAACTTCCAGAATCCACTCTCCGGCACGGCCTGCGCGACGCGCGACAAGCGCAGGACTTCGGCCATCATGAGCAGCATCACAAATCCGCGATAGGCATCCATCGAGGTCAACCGACCTTCGATGGCTGGAGCCGGCGGGGGTTGCGAAATGGCTGCGGGGGCGGCCTGCGGGGACGGGGCAGCGGCGGGGTTCATGGGAGTGGTAAACCAGATTCGGTTGGGCGCATCACGGAAAATCCTGCGGTCGGATCGCGGTTCGTCAGCGACCGGCCGCTTCTCCGCCCGCGGGCCGCGCGACCGCAAGTTCGAGAATCCGGCCGGGCAGCCGGCCGATCTGGCTCTTGAAGTCCGGGAAACTCTGCGACACGACGCGAATCGCTTCGTGATGTTTCGGTCGGAATTCGCGCCGATTCTCCGAGGGAATGTCACGTAATACGTGACATTGCGGATCGAAGATTCTGCGAGGGGTAATCGATCGAAAGCTAGCGAGGCGCAGCCTCAGACCCGACACAATTCCCGGCTTGTCATTCTGAGGCTTCGCGAAGAATCCAGCACGATGCTCGCAGCCGGACGCGCCACTGGATTCTTCGGCGGCCCTCAGAATGACAGTTTAGAATTTTCGAAGCCTCGACCTGTCCACAATGACTTTCGTGTTTCGAGGATTCTAGCGAGTGGGCTGTGAGAGCGCCGCCGCGCGGGCTGCGGCCGGAGCACTGCGCAACTGTTCCTTCGCGCGAATCAACATCTGGAGCGGATGCAACTCCTCCTCGAGCGTGAGCGGCATGGCCACGCCGGTTGTGACGTGCGCGGCAAAATAGTCGAAGTAGTCCGCGGATTTTACCGGCGGCAGCGGTTCGGTCGTCTGATCTTTCGTCACCAGTCGCGTCCGCGTTCCGCCGTCCACCGACTCGATGAACCCCTTGGTGCCGAAAATCCGAAGGGTCTCGTTGCCGTGCGGCAGCTGCGGATGGCCGGGATTCAGGTAATTGATGATCAGCGTCGCGATGCCGCCGTTCTCCAAACCAATTTGCGCGGCCGCCGCGATCTTCCCCTCGCCCTTCTCGTTCTCCGGTTTCCCGAAGCTCGTTTCCCAACCCGTGATGGTCTTGATCCGGACGCCGCCGACGTGCTCCACCATCCGCGCGGCGTGAACCCCCGCCTGCAAAAACATGCCGCCATCGATCGCTTCGTCCTGCGGCCGGCTCGCACCGTAGCGGTACGATTTCTGGACCAACACCTGGATGACGTCACCCACCGCGCCTTCGCGGACCAACTGCCGCATCGCCGCATAATTCGCGGCGAAGGCCGTTCCTGCCATTTCGTGGAATTCCTTTCCCGAGCGCCGGGCGGCGGCAAGAATTTGATCGAGCTCGCCCTCGGTGAGGGCGCACGGTTTTTCAGCGTAGACATGCTTGCCGGCATCGAGACAGCGGATCGCGTCGCGCGCCTGATCCGCCCGCCGCGGCGAGCACAACGAGATGAGCTCGACCGCCGGGTCACGAATCAGTTCGTCCAGCGTCGCGTGCCGTTTCACGCCCGCCGGCAGCGACGTCTGCTTCAGGCCGGCGACCGCGACCAGCTGCGCCTGCGGGTGGCTGGCGAGTTTCGCGGGATTCAGCTGGTGGCCATTGGAACCGTAGAGGCCAACGCCGATCTTTTTCGCCGTGCTGCCAGAGGCGCCAAGCGAGAGCAGCGGCGCCGCAACCAACACGATCAGCCACGTGACGATCTGCGAAATTACTTTCATGGTGGGAATGGGGAGAGGTTCACGCGCGCTGTTTCAGCGCCAGATCGACGGGCTTGTTTTTCTTCCACGAGCCGCCGGTGAAGTCAGGCACGTCGACGGAACCCGACCGATTCGCGACCGACTTCTCGGAAAGCAGCCCGACCGACGTCCACGCCACGGCATCGTATACCTCCATGTCGAGCGGCAACCCGTTCCTCAGCAGGTTCACCCAGCGCCAGTCCATGATGAAGTCCATGCCGCCATGACCGCCCACTTTCCGCGCCGTCGCGCCGATTTGCTTCACGAGGTCGAAGGTGAATTTCTCCTGCAGTTTCTTCACCTCCGCCTCCGGCAGCCAGCCCTGGTGGCCGGTCGCAATCCGCGCCGGCTCCGGCCATTTTTGCGCACACCCCTTCGTACCGACGACCGTGTGGATCCGTGAATACGGCCGCGGGCTCGTGACATCGTGCTGCACCATGATCGTGCGGCCGTTCACGGTGCGCACCGTCGTGGTGCTCATGTTGCCACGATATTTCCTTCCGGCAAAAGGCGTGAAAAACGGATCCGTCGCCGCGAGTTCGTCCGCCTTCGGGCCCATCTGAAAATCGTTGCTCTGGACGGACACGAGGTAATCGAGCCGGTCGCCGCGGTTGACGTTCATGATCTGCGCGATCGGGCCGAGTCCGTGCATCGGATAAAGGTTGCCGTTGCGGGTGGCGTTCTGCTTCAGCCGCCACATGCCCTGGTAGTAGCTCTTGCCGAAATTCAGCTCCATCAGGTTGTGGAGGTAGGCGCCCTCGCCATGCACGATTTCCCCCAAAAATCCCTGCTGCGCCATGTTGAGCGTGACGAGTTCGAAGAAGTCGTAGCAGCAGTTTTCCAGCATCATGTAATGCTTCCTGGTCCGCTCGGACGTCTCGACCAGCTGCCAGCACTCGTCGAGGTTCACCGCCGCGGGGATTTCCGAGAACGCGTGCTTCCCGTGCTCCATGGCGAAGATCGAGATCGGCGCGTGCAGCGGCCACGGCGTGCAGTTGTAGATTACGTCGAGATCGTCGCGGGCGCAGAGCTCCTTCCATGCGTCCTCCTTGCCTGAATACGTGGCGGGGGTGTGCGCAGTGCCGGCCAGCCGCTTCAGACCCTCCGCCACGCGTTCGGGGCGCAGATCGCAGATCGCCTTGATCTCGACCCCCTCGATCACTTTCAGCCGCGGCAGCGCGCCACCACCGCGGTTGCCAATCCCGACGACACCGACCCGGACCCGCTCCAGCCGGGGCGCGGCATAACCGCACATGTTGAAGTGCTGTCGGCGCACTCCGCCGGATGTCGGCGGCGTCGCGGCCGCGGCTGGCGCCGGGGCGCCGCGGAGCAGGCTGGCAGCCATCAGTCCGCCGCCCGCCAATCCGGTTTTTGCCAAAAATTCCCGTCGGGTGGAGTTCATAGTTTCACCATTTCATTCGCACCGGCGCCCCGATGGCGAGCCCCGGCTGGCCGGAGGATCGAAGCGTTTTCGAATCAATCCACCACGGATTACACGGATCGACACGGATAAATCGTGAAATCCATGCTTTGTTTTGATTCGTGTCCGCGCTGGGCGATCCGTGGTTGAGAATTCCGGCCCGGCATCATTCCACCGCGCACTCCGCCAGCCGTTGTTGGTAAACTTCCCGCGCGTGAGCGTAGGCCTGCTTCGCCTCGGTCATCTCCTCGGGCCGGATGAAACGCTCCTTCTGCGACCAGCACTGGTCCACACCCTGCAGGCACCACTCCACACTGCGGCGCGACGCGCGGATCGGCCTGTCGCCCACCAGCACGAAAACCGGGTTGGTGTGCGACGACGGGAGAATCCGCAGCGCGACCCAGCTGCTCTGCGCGACGTCGACCTCGAAGGCTACGTCCTGCTCGCGTCCGTCGGCCACGATGTTGCGCGTCGCCACCGGGATGCCGTTCACCACCACTTCGACTGGAACTTCACGCGTGGTGCCGATGCGCGCACGCTCGAGATCCCAATAGGGCTTCTGGTCGTACGCCAGCTGGTGAATCGCTTCGTTGCGCTGCTCGCCGAGCCGCGCGGCGACGCGGGCGGTCAGTCGAATCTTGCCGGGTTTCCCGAGCCGCAGCTCGCTGCCGCGCTCACCCATGGCCACGTCGTTCGCCTTGAAATCCATGAGGTGGCTCTTGCCGTCGCCGACGTAATTTCGACCCAGCCGGATGCCTTCGCACCACGCGTCGTAGTCGAGTTTGCCGTCGAGTTTAACGTAGCTGCGGCCCAGTCCCACCTTCTCGTCGTAGACGCACGGAAAATCCGTCTCGCCGCTAATCCGGGTGCGGAAACCGGCGTTCAGCGTGTGGTACCAGATGTTCAGCTCCCAAACATACGGCGTGTTGACGGTCGAAATGAAGTCCACCGCCGGAACCAGTTTTCCGTCGGGGCCGGGCAACTCGTGGGTCACGTCGACGATGTATTCATTGGCGCCAATGCCGTTGAACGGCGGCACGACGTAGTTCGGCAGTTGGCCGGTCGCGAGCCGCAGCGCGCCCGAGGTCGTGCTGCTGGCGGAGCTCTTCTCGTCCGACACGGCCGGCTGCAGGCCCCAGCCCGAGTGCGCCGGCCCGCAAACCGCGCCCTGTTTTTTCGCCCACCGCAGCGTGTTCAGGCCCAGCGTCGGCCAGTGATTCTTCGATGTGCCCCCGGGATACATCTGGTCGGTGAGCCGAAGCAGGCAGAGGTGCCCGCTCTGATGCGAACCAAAGCCCGAGACCTCGATGTCGTAGCGGAGCAAA
>JAUSID010000271.1 GCA_030648295.1 Opitutaceae bacterium
GCTGCCGAACATCAAACGCGTCGCGGTGCAGGCGATGAGCGAAAGCGGGATCAAGTCCGCCGCGGATGCGCCGCAGAAGATCGCTGATTTCATTCGCGGCAAATACAACGACCGCGCCTACGCGGTCGACCTGCCGGCAGCCATCGCCACGGTGCAGGAGCTCTATTCGCACACGATTTTTCCGGAGCGAAAAGCCGACTGGCGCGTGTATCCAAACAACATCGGGCACAAGGACTGGCCGGGCTGCTTCCGCTGCCACGACGACAAGCACAAGACCCCGCAGGGCCAGGCGGTGCGTTCGAGCGACTGCAACTCGTGCCACACCATCATCGCGCAGGGCAAGGGTTCGCAGCTCGAGATGTTATCCGCGAAAGGGCTGAAGTTCGCGCACCCGAGTGGTGAACTCGACGCCGAACTGACCTGCTCGGACTGCCATAACGGCGGCATCCAGAAATAATCCGGCCCATTTTTTGGCGTGGGCAACGCGTGGTCGCAAGGCCGCGCGTTTTTCTTTCCGCGCGAGCAGCGCGTTCGCGGACAAACGCTGCGCACCAAGGGTCAATGCCTGCGTAGCCGCAATTTACAAGTGTCCGCATACTCGGGGACGCCAATGAACGCGTCGGGCCAGCGCCGGTTCCTCATCACCCTAGTCTCCGCGATGGCGGTCCTTGCGCTCTGCCTGCGGGCCGCCGAGCCGCCGGTGCCGCCAGCCAAGGCGGCATCGGATGCAGCGTCGCCGGCGCAACCGACGGCTGCGCCCGCTGCCACGGATGCGACCGCCGCGGCCATTCCGAAGCCGGTGACGAACAGTGACTGCATGGAGTGTCATGAGGCCGAATTCAAACCGCGCAAACGGGGTCAGCCCCCGGAATGGATCGGCGTCCGCCCGGAGCTTTTCACGAAGTCGGTGCACGGAAAACTCAAGTGCATCGAATGCCACACGAGCATCACCGAACCGGAGCATCCGTCGAAACTCCCGCCGGCCCAGTGCGGTTCATGCCACGAGAATGCGTCGGCGCAATATGCCGCGAGCATTCACGGCATGAGCCACAAGATGGGCGCGTCGGACGCGGCGTCGTGCGCGAGTTGCCACGGCACGCACGACATGGTGCCCGTGAAGCAGATCGATTCGCCCGTCTTCAAGCTCAACCTGCCGAAGACATGCGGCACCTGCCACGACGACGCGAAGCTCGCCAGCAACTACCGCATCGGCACCAAGGAGGTGAGCGGACACTATCTCGACAGCATTCACGGCCGCGCCCTGATTAAGATGGGCCTGATCGTGGCGCCGTCCTGCAACGACTGCCATGGCGTGCACGACATCAAGCGCAGCGTCGACAAGGACTCTCGCAGCAACCACGCGAACATCGCGAAGAGTTGCGGCACGTGTCACCTGGGCATCGAGGAGGTGTACAACGAGAGCGTGCACGGCAAGCTGCTCGCGAAAGGCGACAAGAAAGGCCCGGTGTGCACGGATTGTCATACCGCCCATGACATCGAGAAGCCCGCCACCGCCCACTTCAAGGGCTTGAGCGATCAAAGCTGCGGCAAGTGCCACGAGGATCGCCTGAAGCACTATCGCGAAACGTATCACGGCAAGGCGATGGCGCTCGGCCAGCCGAACGTCGCCTCGGACGTCGCCGCCTGTTATGACTGTCACGGGCACCACGATGTGTTCCCGGTCAGCGATCCGCGCTCACGGCTCTCCAAGCAGAAGATCGTGGGCACGTGCCAGCAATGCCACGCCGGCATCAATGGGAAGTTCACGCAGTATCAGGCTCACGCCAACCCGCTGGACAAGGTCAACTACCCGGCCCTGAACAAGGTGTTCTGGTTCATGACCACGTTGCTCGTGAGCGTGTTCGCCTTCTTTGGCCTGCACACTCTGTTCTGGCTCTTCCGCTCGCTGTATCTGTTTCTCCATGACTCGAAGTCGTTCCGCGAGGCGAAGGTGCAGGCGCACGTGGACGACGACGTCTTCACCCGGTTCACACCCTTCGAGCGGTTCCTCCACCTGATGATGGTCACCAGCTTTCTCGCGCTGGTGATCACGGGAATGCCGCTGAAGTTCTATTATACGGACTGGGCGAAAACGATGTTCCACTACCTGGGCAGCGCGGAGGTCGCGCGCACGCTGCACCATTACGCGGCGGTGGTGACGTTCGCGTATTTCGTGCTCCACGTCGGCGCGCTCACCCTGAATTTCTGGCGTGGGCGCCAGGCGCTGCGCGACCCCGCGACCGGCCGGATCACGTTCCGCCGGGTGTGGCAGACCGTGTTTGGGCCCGACTCGATGGTCCCATCGCTCCAGGACTGGCGCGACTTCGTTGCGCACCAGAAATGGTTTTTCGGCAAAGGTCCGCGTCCGCAGTTCGATCGCTGGACGTATTGGGAACGCTTTGACTACTTCGCCGTGTTCTGGGGCGTCGCGATTATCGGGTTTTCCGGACTCATCCTCTGGTTCCCGAAATTCTTCACCACGTTCATGCCCGGATGGATAATCAACATCGCCATGGTCGTTCATTCGGACGAGGCGCTGCTCGCCGCGGGATTCATCTTCTCATTCCACTTCTTCAACACCCATTTCCGGATCGAAAAGTTCCCGATGGATACGGTGATCTTCTCGGGCCGGATCTCGAAGACGGAAATGCTGCACGAACGGAAGCGCTGGTATGATCGGCTGCTGGCCGCCGGACGCATCGATGTTTACCGCGTGAAGGCCGACGATTGGGAGGGGCGAAAGAACATCGCGAAGAGCTTTGGGTTCCTCTTCTTCGGCACGGGGCTGATCCTGCTCGGCTTGATCGTCTACGCGATGGTCTCGCGGCTCGGCCACTAACAGCCCGCATTTCTTGCCCGCGGCTTGTCTCTGCCGTCTCGCTGTCGTCGTCCAACGCGCCGCTTCCGCGCGCGCGTCCTCTCATGCGGGCTAAGACAAAACCGCCGGGCGGTTTTGTTATTAGCCGGGAAATCCAAAATCCGCCCGGCGGCTGAAGGGACGCATACACCGCGGAGCCGAAGGGCAGAATCATAGTTGAGATTCTTCGGCTAGCGCAGCGAAGCCAGCGCGGCGTCGAGCGGCACGGTGTGGCGTTTGCGGTCCAGAAAGTAACTCACCTCGCGATACCCGAGCGATTGCAGCTGCCGCAATGCACTGCCGTATC
>JAUSID010000273.1 GCA_030648295.1 Opitutaceae bacterium
TGCAAGGGCGATCCGACGAAGACGTCATGTAATTTCGACTACAACGGGCTGCTGACCGAGCAGATGGCGTTGGGCCTGGTGGCGTATCGCGCCGGCAAGAAGGTCAAGTACGACGGCAAGACCGGCAAGACGGACGACGCGGCTGCAAACGAGTTCCTCGCCCGCAAACACCGGGACGGCTGGCCGCTCAACGGCTGAGCGCATCGGCGCGAACGTTGTCACGCGCCGCCGGTGCAGCGTGGCGCCCGTTGTCTACAACTTCGGCTTCAGCAGGGCTGCCACGATGGCGTAGCCCTGCGCGCTGAAATGCGTGCCGTCCTCCACGAAGAGTTCCGCCCGGGTCCGGCCGCCAGCGTCGGCAAAGGCCGGAAACAAATCCACGAACTCCAGCGAAGGTTCCTCGTCGGCGAGCGCCGACAGCAGCGCGTTGGTCTTCTTGATCAGCGCGAGGCCTTCCGGTGAGTTCGCCGCCCGCAGCACGGGCGGCACGGAGATCGCGATGATGCGCGTCTTCGGCAGCGCGGCGCCGACTTTCCTCACGAAGGCGCGACACGCTTCGCGCACCTCCTCCGGCGACCTGCCCGCACTGAGATCTTTGCCGCCCGCAGTGAATGCTCCCCCAACTAAAGTTGGGGGCTTCGGCGGCGGCCACTCAAGTGGCCATTACGGCTGAAGCCGTCTGCAAGCGCTGGGCTCAAGCCCACTGAAGTCATCGCGGCTCCTCCCCTACCCGAAATTCGTCGTCGCTGCGCTCCTGATCCTGCCCCGCGATGTACCCCATGACGACTTCGTCCGTCACGTTCCCGCTGCTTGCCGCAAAGTACCCGCGCGCCCACAACCGCTGCCCCCAGAACTTCCGCCGCATCTCCGTATACTCCGACAACAACGCGTACAAACTCTTCCCCTTCAGTCGCTGCACCAGCTTGCTCACCGCCAGATGCGGCGGATACCCCACGAACAGATGCACGTGGTCCTTGCTCACGTGCCCTTTCAGAATCGTCACCTCCTGCACCGCGCATATCTCCCGGATCAGTTCCCGCACCCGCAGCGCCACCTCCCCGAACAACACCGCTTTCCGATACTTCGTGCTCCACACCAAGTGCACCTTCAAGTCATGCCGCGTATGCGAACCACTCTTGTAGTTTTCCATCCCTCTTTCCTACCATGCTGAAGCCTCCGACTAAAGTCGGGGGATTTTCTCCCATTCCCCGTTGCTGACATCAAGAGAAAGAACACGCCGTCTCACCGCCTCACCGCTTCACCGCCTCACCGCTTCACCGCCTCACCGCTTCACCGCCTCACCGTTTCACCGTCTCACCGTTTCACCGTTTCACCGCTTCACCCTCATCCGTCCTCACCATGCCTCAAAATAATTATCCCAAACTGCACAACGCCATGTGGCCCGGCCTCGTCGGCAAGGGCAGCCCCGGCGCGGAACCGTTCATCGACCTCGACACGATGCTGGACATGACCGCGAAAGCGGAGGTCAACGGCGTCAAATTCGATGGCGTCGATCTGTTTCTCTACAATCCGCACACCGACATCGACATCTCGGACGACGGCATCAAGCAGCTCGCCGACAAGATTCGCGGCAAGGGTTTCGTCGTCGGGTCGGTGGTGGCGCCGGTGTGGTTCGATGCGTCCGCCATGGGCGACGAAACCAAGCGCGCGAACTGGGTCACCCACGTGCGCAAGGCCGTGCGGATCGCGTCGAAGCTGCGAGAACTTGGTGTGCGGCCTTACGGCATCGTCCGGATCGACAGCGCGGCGCCGGTCAAGGAGTGGGACCAGGATCCCAAGGGCAACACCAAGCTAATCGCGAAAACTTTCCGCGAGGCCGGCAAAATCGCGAAGGGCTCGGGCGAGCGGCTCGCCGCCGAAGGTGAGATTTGCTGGGCCGGCATGCACAGCTGGAAGAACATGGTCGACCTGCTCGAAGAGGTCGACATGCCGAAGGTCGTCGGCTTCCAGGCCGACATGTCGCACACCCTGCTCTACACGCTGGGTGAAAACGCCGAGAAGCACCGGATCGTCCCGAAGAAGTTCAACTGGGAGCCCGATGCATTCCACACCGCGATGAAGAAGCTCACCGCCGCGCTGCGCCCGTGGACGATCGACTTCCACGTCGCGCAGAACGACGGCACGGTGCATGGCTCCGGTTCGCACGAGAAGACCGGCCGCCACTGCCTGGCAACCGATCCGCGTGGCAAGCTGAACATTCCGCGCGACTCCGGCTACTGGCTGCGCGACGGCAGCGGGAAGGTGACGAAGAAGATGAAGCACATCTGCTGGGACGGTTGCATGTTCCCGAACGAGGTCATGATGAAACAGCAGACGTGGAATGACATCCTCGCCGCCATGATCGAGGTCCGCAACAACCACGGGTGGGTGGGCTAACTCCCAATCTTTGTCACAGAGAACACGGAGGAGACACAGAGACCACAGAGACAAAACCAGACATCTTGTCTTAACTCTGTGCCCTCCTTGCCTCCTCTGTACCGTACCACGATCCTTCAAAATGTTGTTTTCTCAGCAAAACTTCGGCGGGTCACAGAGGGCACGGAGAACAAACAGAGGTCACAGAGAAATGCCTTACTCCGTGTCCTCCGGATCGACCTCTGTGTCCTCTGTGACTCGTCCGAGGTTTGGGTTTGGTTGCGGCTGCGCCGCCCTGTGATCTCTGTGTCCCAAAAAGGAATTTCAAAAAATCCACTCCACCGAAATGAAAACTCTCAATGTCGGCATGATCGGGTACGGCTTCATGGGCCGCGCCCACTCGAACGCGTTTCGCAAGGTCAACAATTTCTTCCCGCTCGATCGGCAGATCGTGCTCAAGGCCGCCTGCGGCCGCGATGCCGCGAAGACCAAGAGCTTCGCCGACACCTGGGGTTACGAGGCGATCGAGTGCGACTGGAAGAAACTGATCAACCGCGACGACATCGACCTGATCGACATCGCCGCGCCGAACAACGTCCACGCCGAGATCGCCATCGCCGCCGCCAAGGCCGGCAAGATGGTCATGTGCGAGAAGCCGCTCGCGATGAACGCCGATGAGGCGAAAACGATGGTAAAGGCGGTCGAGAAGGCGAAGGTGCCAAACATGGTTTGGTACAACTACCGCCGGATTCCCGCGGTGACGCTGGCCAAGCAGCTGATTGACGAGGGCAAGCTCGGGAAGATTTTCCACTACCGCGCGAAATTCCTCCAGGACTGGACCATCTCGGCCGACGTCCCGCAGGGCGGCCCCGGCACGTGGCGGCTCGACGTGAGCGTCGCCGGCAGCGGCGTCACGGGCGATCTACTCGCGCACTGCATCGACACCGCGCTCTGGCTCAATGGCGGAATCGACAAGGTCAGCGCGATGACCGAGACGTTCGTGAAGGAGCGGAAGCACGCGCTCAGCGGCAAGACCCAGAAGGTCGGGATCGACGACGCGAGCGCGTTTCTCGCGCGTTTCAGCAACGGCTCGCTCGCGACGTTCGAGGCCACCCGCTACGCGCGCGGGCACAAGGCGCTCTACACGTTCGAAATCAACGGTGAGAACGCCTCGATCTTCTGGGATCTGCACGACCTCCACCGGCTCCAGTATTTCGATCACCGCGATGCCGGCTACGTGCGCGGCTGGCGGTCCATCCACGTCAGCGACGGCGATCACCCGTACATGAAGAACTGGTGGGTGCCGGGCCTTCAGATCGGCTACGAGCACTCGTTCGTCCATCAAGTCGCCGACTTCGTGCAGGGGCTGTCCGACGGGAAGCCGGCGTCGCCGACCTTCCGCGACGGACTCGCGACGGATTTCGTCACCGACGCCGTGCTCAAATCCGCGAAGACCCAGAAGTGGGAGAATGTGAAGAAGGCGTGAGTTCAGCGATTTACCCGCGAATTCACGCGAATCACCGCGAATGATCCGTGCGCAGGGCGTTCGGGCCTGGGAGCGCGAGCGTCTCGTCCGCATGCCCGGTTGGTGCGGGCGAGACGCCCGCGCTCCCAGGGCCGAGCCACTCCTGCAAAAATTCGCCGCAAGCCATTAAACCGGTTGCGGCGGGCGTCGTCTTCATGATGCTTGGCCGCTTTCCTTCCGTGCGCTGACTTACCGCGTGCTGGCACTCTCAAAATCCCCCCTATCGTGAACTTTCGTTTCGTTCTCGGTTTGCTGCTGCTCGCGGCCTCGTTCGCCACCGCCACCGCGCAAAGCACGCTCGCACTGACCCCGCCGGCCGGCGTCCCGGCCAAAGGCAAACACGTGGTGCTGCTCTCGGGCGATGAGGAATACCGCAGCGAGGAATCGCTGCCGATGCTGGCGAAGATTCTCAGCCAGCGTCACGGCTTCAAGTGCACCGTCCTGTTCGCGCTCGATCCGGACGGCACGATCAATCCCGACAACCAGAAGTCGCTCGCCGGCGCCGAGGCGCTCGACTCGGCGGATGCAATCATTCTCGGGCTGCGTTTCCGCGCCTGGCCCGACGATCAGATGAAACATTTCGTGGACGCCTGCGACCGCGGCGTCCCGATCATCGCCCTCCGCACGTCGACGCACGCGTTCAACTTTCCGGCGGACAGCCCGTGGGCGAAATATTCGTGGGGCAGCAAGCAGCCGTGGACCGGTGGATTCGGCCGGCATGTGCTCGGCGAAACCTGGGTCACGCACTGGGGCAGGCACAAGGTCGAGGCGACGCGGGGCGTGATCGAGCCAGCGGCGGCGAAGGATCCGCTGCTGCGCGGCGTGACCGGGGTTTTTGGCAACAGTGACGTCTACGAGGCGCATCCGCCGTCCGACGCGAAAATCCTGCTCCGCGGCCAGGTGCTCAAGGGAATGAATCCGACGGACGCGCCGGCGGATTACCGCAAACCTCGCGCCAACGACAAAAAGGAACAAGCCGTGAATGAGCCGGCCATGGCGGTGGCGTGGACGCGCGTGCATCGCAACGAAAAGGGCAGG
>JAUSID010000274.1 GCA_030648295.1 Opitutaceae bacterium
GGCCTCAATCGGAGCGTCCGCCGCCGCGAGGTTGAGCATGACCGCTGGCGGTAATCCCTTCGGCGCTGGCTTGTATTTTGTCGAGACACAGCCGGTGCAGATCAGCGTGGACAGGAGGACCGTATTCCTGGCGGACACGCCGATGCGGCGGAAGTGGCGGCTGAGTTGGAAACGTGAACGCATAGTGGGGGTGTTTCTCTCCCATGCGCAATTTCCCGCAAAACAGTCCACGTTGGAGAAGGATATTTTCCGCCGCGGTGAAGGGCGTTCCGTTTCCCTCGGTCTGACACCATCACTGAGATGGTTGTCTTGTGGCTGACCGAATCGGGTCATGCCGCAAGCTTCGGCGGACGAGACGCCCGCGCTCCCAGGGGCTCACGCGGTCTCACCGGATTGAATCCGCAATCCGAAATCCGAAATTGCCTACACGCCCCATCCCTCGCGGTATTTTCTTCGCAGTAGATCGTTCGCCTCCGGCACATTCGTAATTCGAAGGTTTTCCGCGTCCCACGTCAGCTTCTTGCCGGTGCGGAGGGCGATGTTGCCGAGGAGAACGGTTTCCGCCTGCGGGCCCGAGATGTTGAAGTTCGAGCCGGCGGGTTCGCCGCCTTTGCAGGCCAGCAGCCATTCCTTGTAATGACCCGGCGACCTCGGGAGGGTCGCCGCGGGTTTCGGGTATTCGCGCATTTTGGACTCGGGCAGAAGCCGTCCACTATAGAGAGTCCCTTTGTCGCCCACGTAAATCGTCCCGCCCTCCCCGAGATTGCGTTCATCCTCCAATCCTTCCGGCCGGCCGGCTTTCAGACCGCCGTCATACCAGGTGAGCTTGACCGCCGGCATGCCGGGGCGCGCAGGGAACTCGTAACGCACAATCGACGCCGCGGGGAACGTCTCCTTGAACAGCGGGCTCGACGACGCTTCGACGCTCGTGGGCGCGCCCAGCTTCAAGGCGCGATGGATCGGCGCGAGGGAGTGGCATCCGATATCGCCAAGGGCACCCGTGCCGAAATCGTACCAGCCGCGCCATTTGAAGGGATGATACACGGCGCTATACGGCCGCTCCGGTGCGACGCCGAGCCAGAGATCCCAATCCAGCGTCGCGGGCACGGGTGCTTCCTTGGGCCGCTCCACGGCCTGGGGCCAGATCGGCCGGTTCGTCCACACATGCACTTCGCGAACGGGCCCGATGGCGCCGTCCCACAGGTATTCGCAAAGGACGCGCACGCCTTCCTCGGCCTGGCCCTGGTTGCCCATTTGCGTCGCGACCTTGTGCCGGCGCGCCAGCTCCGCGAGCTGTCGTGCTTCCCACAAGCTGTGGGTCAGCGGCTTTTGCACGAAGACGTGTTTGCCCATCTCGATCGCCATTTTCGCGACCGGATAGTGCATGTGATCCGGCACGGTTACGGTGACGGCGTCGATCTGCTCGTCCATTTCGCGCAACATGACGCGGTAGTCCTGGAATTTGGGGACGCCGGGAAATGCCTGGGCAATGCGCTTGGCTCGGGACCAGTCCACGTCGCAAAGCGCGACAATGTTTTCGGAACTCACCTCCTGGACATCGGTCGCGCCTTTGCCGCCGCAGCCCACGCACGCGATGTTCAGTTTCTCGCCCGGATCGATCTTTCGCGGAGTGCGAATCGAATCGGTCTGCGCCACCAAGTGCCGCGGGAGACTCATCATGGCCGCGGCCGAGGCGGCGCTTTTCAACAGCGCACGACGTGAGAATGACGGGGCCGGCATGAGAATCCTTGGTGGCTTGATTGGATGCTGCTCGAAACGCGCGCGAACCTACGGCCACGGGGCGTCGAGTGTCGAAGGTCTTCTGGAGCCCGCGAAGTCGTGCGGGAAAACTCGATTTTGGGGCTCCAGGCCGTTTGACCACTTTGGATGGGCGCAGGCATTTGTCATTGTCGGCCACCGCGGCCGCCGGCAGAAGCCTCCGATGAAAATCTGCCTGACGTTGATGGCGATCCTGCTTGCCGGCCTGGCGCAGCAGCTGGTTGCGGCTGAAGCGGGCTGGCAATCGTTGTTCAATGGCCGGGACCTGACGGGATGGGAGGCGAATGCCGACGCGGGGGCATTCACGGTCGTGGACGGCGCCATCAAGGCGCACGCGACGCATCCCAAGAACCGCGGCCATCTTTTCTTCGTTGGCGACCGGAAGGGCGGCGAGGAAAAGTTCCGCAACTTCGAGTTGGTCGCGGTCGTGCGTGGGGAACCGGACTCCAATTCCGGCATTTTCTTTCATACCGATCGGGCGACGCGGGATGGCGTGTTGCATCTGCGCAACGGATACGAGGTCCAGTTGAACAGCACCAAGCGGGAGAAGCGAAAGACCGGCAGCCTCTACGATGTCGTCGATGTCGACACCTCGGCGGTGGATGAGTCCCAATGGTTCACGGTCCGGATCCTCGTCGAGGGCAAACGTATTCGGGTCTGGATCAATGACCGCCCGACCGTGGACTACACGGAGCCGGAGAATCCGGTACGTACGCCACAGCGGGTGGGCCGGCTGCTCCGGAGTGAAGGCGGCGCGATTGCGCTGCAGGCGCACGACGACCACAGCACGTTTTATTTCCGCGAGATCAGAATCCGCCGGCTGCCCTGAATTAGAATTTCAGATTGAGGGTTGCGGATTTGCGATTCCGGAAACCGGAACATTCGCGCAAACCGCCATCCGAAATTCCAAAGTGGCTGCGGCTTCCCGCCGCAGGGTGTGATCCAATTCCGATATCACCGGCGAACGGGGCGTGGTCGGGCGGAGCTTTGACGCGGTTGGGCACGCGTTGCCGCGATCCGGTGCCGGCCGCCTCGTAACGGCTGACCCTGTCTACCGGGACGAGCGGAATGGCGAGTAGTCGTCGGATTTTCTTACAGAATGCAGGGGATGCCTTAGCATAGTGCAGGAAAAGAAAATATAAGTCATTCCACTGCAATGGTTGGCTCTTTTATCGCTCTGATGGCGCGCTCAATGCTATTTGTCCTCCGTCCCCGCCACAGTCTCAGCCTCACTATCAAAGCCATGAATGTCTCAAACCTTCGGAGCGCGATCCTCGCGGTTCTCCCTGCCGGTGCCACGAGTGTGCATGCCCTCGCAAATTGATGGGAAACAGGCCGGTTTGGATCTTGGCAAATGAAGGAACGAGTCGGCGGGCCATCAATTATCTAGGCGAAGTGAACGCGGGAGGTTGGCACGCAGATGATTGGGCGCGGCTAACATTCCAAATACCTTCCATTTTGGGACGCGCTCGCCCGATCGAAACTGACAGAAACAAAAGTGGCCGGCCGAGGAGGACTCTTCATCTCGACTCCAATGGTGAGAGTCGTCGCGAGCTTGTGAAAGGCGCATGGTGGACAGTGCGCGCGGTATCCGTTTGGGGAACCGATCAACCCGCGCATTGCCTAGCAGCCTGTCGGACTTAGGAATTTCCAATTTTTGGCAATCGAATGAGGGGCGAACGGGACCGACATGCTGCTAAATGAAAATGCCGGGGGCATTTTCGGCAAGCCGTCGCATTCTTTATGCTCGTCGGGGAAAATGGAGGGCGAACTGCTTCTGGGAGTGGCATGGCCACTCGCCTGGTCGACTTCGATGGTGACAGCGCTCTGTTTCGACCGCCGTAACTGGGTGATTGGGTGCCGGTCCACCCGTTGGTCCCTTGCCGGATCGAAGCGGTGAAGCCGCCGGTCAAACTTCGAAATAATTCCGCGCTTTAGTATCATATTATATTGATTATTAATATAATATGAATATATATAGAGCGTGGCCGCACGCTTTATCAATTTAGACCGCCTGACCCGAATGGCGCTTAGATAAGGCGCAAAACTTTCTTGTTGAGCGGCTTGAGGCGAACCGTATCGGGAAAACGAGCACGCATGATCTGGCGGGATAGTCGGCGCATTTCTGCGAGGATCTTTTTCACGCGGCGATGTTCGGCAAT
>JAUSID010000286.1 GCA_030648295.1 Opitutaceae bacterium
ATTTCGCCGATGCGGGGCGGCCGGGGCGGCGCTGGCGCTCCCTTCCCCGGCGGACGTGGCGGGCCGGGAATGTTACCCGGGGGCGATCAGCCTGCGGCGAAGCTCAGGCTCGTGCGGATCACGTGGCCGGAGAAACAATCCCCCCATACGGTTCAGGCAGCCGCACCACGCTGAGCTGCGTTGGGCGTCAACGTTGGCTGCCTTTCGCTCTCGCTCGTCGTAATGAAACCCGGTTGTAGGTTGCGACCTCGTGTCGCAACAACGGCAGGCATTGCGAAGGTCGTTGCGCGGCGAGCGCGCAACCTACAACGCTTTGCGATGAATTGCGGGCGGGACGCCCGCGCTCCCAGGAAATCCGCGTGATTCGCGGGCGATCTCCTCCGTCAATCACAACCCGCCGGTGATTTCCTTCAGCTTCGCGAAAAAGGCTTTCTTGCGCGGCGAATTGATGCCCCAGTCCACCGGGGGGCTCTGGTAGCCATCGGCCGGGCCTTCGCCTTTCATCCGATAATCGAAAAACCCCCACGACGCGCCGGCCTTCACCGCCGCGGCGAAGTTGTGGTTGGGTTTGTCGAACTCGAAATGGTCGTCCTCGTTGAAGACGATCGGCATCGGCCGCCACGATGGCAGCGCGCGAATCTTCCGCACCATGTCGGTGATCCGCGCCGGATCCGAGACGCCGTTGCCGTGAACAAGCAAAAAGTCCGACACCTTCACCACGTTGTCGTCCGGGATTCGTCCGCCGCCATAGCTCGTTCCCACGAGCAGCCGCCGGCCGCCGCGAATCCGGTCCCTCACGCGCGCGATCAACTCGTGCACGCGATCCGGCTTCAGGATCGCGTGGTCGTACCGTACGTTCGACTCGTTGTTGATTTCGATCACGACGTTTCGATCACCGCGGTCGAGCACCCAGTCGACCGCCGCGTCGACGCCGCGAATCACGGCGGCCTCGTCCTTCAAACGCTCGTCCTGGCCAAAATAATAAAGTCCGAGGATGACGACCATCCCGAGTTCATCGGCGCGCTCGATGATTCGCGCGGTGCGCTGGAGATATTCCGGCCGCAGCGCGCCATCCTCGGTGAAGGCGGAGTTATGCCATGGCTGGAGCCGCGAATATCCCTCCGGACTTCCGCCTTGGAGATTCAGGGTGAAGGCGAGCAGCCCGTGCCGCCGCCACTCCGGCATGGCGGCGATGAACTCGCGCGTATTGCGCCCGGCATCCCACGGGGCGCCGTCCGGGAATGTCCAGCGCGAGCGCGTTTCCGGATTCAAATCGTCGTACACGCCCTGCACCATCCGCGAATTCATCAGCCGGCCCTCGATTGAAACGCCCTCCCACGTCCGGCCGGCGTAGGTTGGCTTGCCGTTGAGCAGGAATTTTTCACCGGCGATCGATATATCGGTGCGTGATCCGCGGGGCTCCGAATCGGCCACAGACGAGCACCCCGTGACGACCAGCGCGGTGAGACCGAGGGAGAGAAATAGGAGAGAGGGGAAGCGCATGGATCAATATCGCTGGCCGATTTTTTTGTAGAGCGAACCCATCAGCCACGCGGGACCGATGAGCAGGAAAACGATATCTTTGAAAAACGACGGTTTGCGGCCCTCGATTCGATGGCCGATGAACTGGCCAATCCATGCGACCACGAATGCCACGAGCGCGATCCGCCACACCGGCCAGGGGGAGAACAGATCGAGCAAACCGATGACCATGTAGCAGCACGTCATGAAGAACAGCAGGCCGGCGCTCAGGGCCGGCGACAGCCGCAGATAAAACAACGTCGTCAGCCCGATGGCGACGAGCGCCCAGTTGAACCACGGCATGGAATCGATCCAAGCCCCGGGCACCGGAAGCGACCAGATGAACGTGAGCACGGACCCGAAGATCACCGGTACGCAGAGCCAATGAATGAGTTCGTTGGCGTGGTGCTGGTGACTTTCACCGTATTCGGTGAACCATTCGTCAACCGTCTTTTTTGCTGGCATGCTGGAGGGGCAGGAAGAAGCGGACCGAGCGAAACCGCTCCAGTGGCCGCGGTCAACGCCGCGTGCGGGACGTTTCGCGCGGCGCGGCAGGGCTGCGGTTCATCGGCAGGCCGCCATAGCCTGCGACGAATGAACCGGGCGTGGCGACGACGCACTCGCTTGCCGCGCACTCCGCCCTTGCAGGCCCGAACGTTCGGCGTCCTCTGTTAGGCATGAAGGTGTCGTTCACGACGAAGGAGTATGCGCGGTTGCTCGAGTTGGTGCATCTTGGGCTGTGGGTCGCGGGCTCACGCCCCGATGATCCCGCGACCATGCCGGAGCGTTACACCGAGCTGGCGCAGAAGGCCCTGGCGCTGGCCGAGCCGATGGGCTGCGCCGACCTGGTCGAGATCGATGTCAACGGACAATACTTTCCCAACGAGAAGCTGACCGGCGGGGCGGTGGAGGAGAAGCTGGAGCACTTCGTCGAGGACGCCTTCTGGAGCGAACTGGTCGGCCGGCTCGCGGAGCGCGATCTCCGGACAGAGCTCGGCGCCACGAAGATGAGCGATGAGCTGACCGAGGAAGAGGAGGAACGGTTCGTCGCGCTCGAGGACAACTACTGGCGCGAATTCGAGACCAGCGGCGTCGAGCATCTCGTGTTGTTGCGGGGCGGGAAAGGCTAGCCCGCGAATGGTCCCCGGCGGAACGAGCCGCGAATGAACCCGAATCGAACCAAACGTTTAACCGCGAATGAACGCGAATGAACGCGAATCGATTCGGATCAGGCGCTGATTTCGCGAAACCGCGGTCATCGTCCCTGCCCATTTCGGCCTTCCTCCGTATTCGCGTCCATTGGCGTTCATTAGCGGTTAACTTGGTTTGGACAAACCTCGGTATGTGACGCCGGCAACGTCAGCCACACTCTTGCATTGGCGGTTTGACGGCGACTAGATGAGCGCCGCTTTTCCTCATGAACTCCCCGTTTCCGTCCGATCTCAATCGTCGCCGTTTCATCTCCATGCTGACTGCCGCTGCGGCAGCGGCGCCCCTCGCGGTCGCGGCGGACGCGTCGCAGGCGAAAAAGAAGAAGAAATCCACCGATGCGGCTCCCGGAGCCGCCAAAACTTCGGCGCCGGCGCCCGGGCCGACGACCATCCACGTGTTTTCGAAGCCGCTCCAGTGGCTCTCGTATGACGGCACGGCAAAGCTCCTGGCCGAAAACGGATTTGGCGGGATCGATTACACCGTCCGTGCGGGCGGCCACGTGTTGCCCGAAAAGGTTCGGGAGGATCTGCCGCGCGCGGTCGAGGCGGCGCGGAAGGCGGGCCTCAAGGTCGAAATGATCACGACCGACATCACCGACGCGCGCGAGCCGCACGCGGAGGCGGTGGTGAAAACGGCCGCGCAGCTGGGCGTGAAGTTCTACCGGCTGGGCGTTTTCAAGCACGACGAGAAGGTCGGCGTCTACGAGTCGCTCCAGAAATTGAAGCCGGTGTTCAAGTCGCTGGCCGACCTGAACCAGGCGCACGGCATCCACGGCGCGATCCAGAATCACGCGGGCAATCGCGTGGCCGCACCGCTGTGGGACGTATTCGAGCTGGTGCGGGACCTCG
Source organism: Opitutaceae bacterium (assembly GCA_030648295.1). Taxonomy (GTDB): domain Bacteria; phylum Verrucomicrobiota; class Verrucomicrobiia; order Opitutales; family Opitutaceae; genus ER46. Next base: position 3,582 of record JAUSID010000286.1, read on the forward strand.
ATCCGCGCTGGCTCGGGCTCCAGTACGACATCCGTCACGCGACGGTCGAGGGCGGCCAGTCGTGGCCGGTCACGTTGAAGCTGCTCCATCGCTGGATTCGCTGCACGGACCTGAAGGACTTCAAGTGGGTGCAGTCGCCAGGCCGCGCCGTGATTGAGAACGTCCCGATCGGCGAGGGCATCGTGAATTTCGATCAATATTTCAAACTCGTGCGCGAGCTCGGCATCGGCGGCCCGACGTCGGTGCATTTTGAATACCCGCCGTTCGAGCGCGTGGCGAAGCCCTTGTCGGATGCGGAAAAGCTGAAGGCATTCGCCGCGCAAATGCGCCGCGATCTCGATGCGATCAAGGCGTTCCGGGCGAAGCAGCAGCTGACGTGAGCTGGGAGCGCGGGCGTCTCGCCCGCAACCAGCACACCAGCGGGCGGGACGCCCCCGCTCCCAGGGGCCGCCTGAACCAACCAGTTGCCCTCGGCGGCGGAGTTGTTCTGAGTAACGGACGATGAAGACTGCTCCCGTTTCAGCTTCCCCGTCCAGGCGCATCACCATCTCGGACGTCAACGCGAACTTCGAACGTGAGCCGCTCATCCGGCCCTTCGGTTTCAAGGGCGGATACACGACGGAGAACTGGCAGAGCGCCGTCCTGCTCCAGAGTGCGGCGGGCAAACACGGCATCGGGCTCGCGACGCAGGGCGTATTGTGGAGTGATGCGCGCGTGTTCGCCGAGCACACCGAGAGCGGTGGCAACGCGCTGATGTATGCCATGACCGAGTACGCCGTGCAGCAGCTGAAGGGGAAGAGTTTCAGCAGCCCGGTCGAGCTGCTCGACGCGACCTGGCGCGAGGTGCTGGATTACGGCCGCCGGATCACCGGCAACCCCGCATTGCGCGAAACCTTCGCGTTGAACGCGCTGGTCGGCGTCGATTTCGCCGCGTGGCTGCTGTATGCGGCCGAAAACGGAATCACGTCGTTCGATGAAATGATTCCAGCGGCCTATCGGCCGGCGGTGGCGCATCATCACGAAAAGGTCGCCAGCATTCCGCTGATGGCGTACGCGATTCCCGTCCCGGAGATCAAGGCGGCGGTCGATGACGGCTACTTCTTCATGAAGATCAAAATCGGCCAGCCCGGAACGCAGGCCGAGATGCTGGAGAAGGACAAGGCGCGGCTGACTGAGATTCATCGCGCCATCGGCCACGCGCGCACGCCTTACACCGAGAGCGGAAAGCTGCCGTACTATTTCGACGCGAACGGCCGCTACGAGAGCAAGGGGACGCTGCTTCGGCTGATCGAGCACGCGAAAGCCATCGGCGCCTTCGAGCAAATCGCGCTGATCGAGGAGCCGTTCCCGGAGGAGCTCGAGGTCGACGTCAGCGACATTCCCGTGCGGCTCGCCGCCGACGAGAGCGCGCACACCGACAAGGATGCGCTCACGCGAATCCAGATGGGTTACAAGGCGATCGCGCTGAAGCCGATTGCGAAGACGCTGAGCATGACGTTGAAGATCGCGCAGGTGGCGCACGAGCGCGGCGTGCCATGTTTTTGCGCGGACCTGACGGTGAACGCCGTCCTGATCGAGTGGAACAAGAGCGTCGCGGCGCGGCTGGCATCGTTCCCCGGGCTCGCCGGGCTGGGGTTGATGGAGACGAACGCGCATCAGAATTACCGGAACTGGGAAACGATGCGGAGCTATCACCCGGCGCCGAACGCAAGCTGGGCGCAGACCAAGCGCGGCGTGTTCGAGCTCGATCGCGATTATTACGCGCGCAGCGGCGGAATCTTCGATCCGCTGCCGCACTACGAGGCGATGTTCAAGCCGGCGGCAAAGTGAGATGATTCGCCTGCTTTCCGCTGAACTCTTCCGCCTCGAGCTGCGCACGCGGATTCCGTTCCGTTACGGCATCGCCACGATGACGGACGTGCCGCAGGCGATCCTGCGGGCGACGTTCGAGATCGACGGGCGGCCGGAGACGGGACTCGCCGCCGACGTGCTGCCGCCGAAATGGTTCACGAAGGATCCGGCGCGTCAGCTTGCCGACGAGATCAGCGAGATGCTGACCGTCATCCGCGGGGCGGTGACACGCGCGCGCGCCGTGTCGACCCCGACCGCGTTTCGCTTTTGGCGCGAACTTTCCGCGGCGCAGGACGCGTGGGGGCGCGAGCACAAACTCCCGCCGCTGCTCGTTAATTTCGGCACCTCGTTCGTCGAACGCGCGCTCATCCATGCCGTCTGCCGCGCGAACATGGCAGGCTTTTCCGCCGCCCTGAGGGCCAACATTTTCGGGCTCGAGCTCGGGTTGCTGCACCGGGGATTGGCGGCCAGCGCACCGCGCGATTGGTTGCCGCCGGCGCCGTCGCCGCAGGTGTTCGCCCGCCACACGATCGGGCTTTCGGATCCGCTCGAGGCCGCTGACATTGCCCCGGGCGAGCGCGTTGACGATGGGTTGCCGCAGACGCTGGTCGAGAGCATCCGCTTCTACGGCCTCCGGCATTTCAAGATCAAAATCAACGGCGAGGCGGCGCGCGATCGCGACCGGCTCCAGCGAATGGCGGGGACTCTTGCACATGAGTGCGGCGATGACTACGCGTTCTCACTTGATGGCAACGAGAGCTTTCGCGATGTGCCGTCCTTCGCCGATTACGCGCGGCAACTCATGGCGGTACCCGGCACGAGCGCCTTGTGGCCGCATCTTCTCTACATCGAACAACCTTGGCACCGGGACATGGCGCTTTCGCCGGCCATCAAGCTGCTCGAACGCAACTGGCCCGATCGGCCGTCGATTATCATCGACGAAAGCGACGCCGGGATCGACAGCCTGCCCGCGGCGCTCGAGCTTGGCTACAACGGTACCAGCCACAAGAACTGCAAGGGCGTGTTCAAGGGCGTGGCCAATGCCTGCCTGCTCGCGCAACGCCGTGTTCGCGGTGAGCCCGCGGTCCTGAGCGGCGAGGACCTGGCCAACGTGGGGCCCGTTGCGTTGATCCAGGACCTGGCGGCGCAGGCGGCGCTGGGCGTCACGAGCGTCGAGCGAAACGGGCACCACTATTTTGCCGGGCTCGCCCAATTCCCACGCGGCTGGCAGGAGCACGCCGTCGCGCGGCATCACGATCTCTACGTGCCGACGACGGCTGGCTGGCCGCGGCTCGACGTGCGCAACGGCATGCTCGCCCTCGGTTCGGTGAACGCCGCCCCGTTCGGCGTTCCGGGCGAATTGGATTTTTCGGGGATACCCGTCGAAGTGCTCGCGTAGTTGCGCGGCGGCGGAGCTGTGGGGCAGTTCGTAGTTCCGTACTTGGAGGGATCGTCGAAGCCACACCGAACGGTTTTCACGGCCCGCGCAGAGGCGGGCCCTCCAGGAATGAGCGCGGCGCAGCCGACGACTACACCTTTTTTTTCGTTGCCGCTGCGCCGCCCTTGCGGGCGAGACCCAGCCTTCGCCAGAGGCTACGGCGGGCAGGCTGCCCGCGCTCCCAGGATAGCGCGAACAAGTTCCCGTTTTCGCGGTCTGAACACGTTCCGCCCCAACGAGTCCGCGCTTCCCACCCCGCGTTTGCATGGCCAGTCCCGCCAAACCGCCGCCGTCCCCCTCGCGTCTGCTCGAGCAGCTGCGCCGCTCGCCCGGGCAAAAGGTGAAGGTCGCCATCGCCGACATCGATGGCGTGCTGCGCGGAAAATACCTGAGCAAGGACAAGTTTCTTTCTGCGGCGGCGGCGGCACCCGACGGCGGATTCGGATTCTGCGACGTCGTGTTCGGCTGGGACATGGTCGATGCCGTGTACGACAACACGAAGCTCGTGGGATGGCATAAAGGCTTCGGCGATGCGACCGTGCGGCTCGATCTGCGCACGCATCGGGAGGTTCCCTGGGATGACAACGTGCCATTTTTCCTCGGGGACTTCTGGTGGCGCGGCCGCGACGGGACGGCGAAGGCAGAGGAACCTTATCCGCTCTGTCCGCGCCAGGTATTGAAACGGGTGTTACGCCGCGCCGAGAAGCTCGGCTTTCGCACCATGTGCGGCATGGAGTTCGAGTGGTTCAACTTCGCCGAGACGCCGCAGAGCTGGGCGGACAAGAATCACACGGGCCCGAAGCCGATCACGCCCGGTTGGTTCGGCTATTCGATCCTGCGTGCGAGCCACGGTCAGGCCTTTTTCCGTGCGTTGATGGACGATCTGCCGCGCTTCGGCATTCCGATCGAGGGGTTGCACACCGAAACGGGCCCCGGGGTTTATGAGGTGGCGATTGCTTTTTCGGACGCATTGGAAGCGGCCGATCGCGCCACGTTGTTCAAGACGGCGACGAAGGAAATCGGACTGCGGCTCGGCATCATGCCGAGCTTCATGGCCAAATGGAACCAGGCGTATCCCGGCTGCAGCGGGCATATTCACCAGAGTTTGTCGGACGGGGAAAAGAATCTCTTCCATGATCCGCGCGGCCGCCACGGCATGAGCAAGCTGTTCGAGAGCTACCTCGCGGGCCAGCTGGCGTGCATGCTCGATTTCGGCCCGATGATCTGGCCGACGGTGAACAGCTACAAACGGCTGGTGGATGGATTCTGGGCGCCGGTGAAACCCACGTGGGCCATCGACAACCGGACGGTGAGCTTCCGCGTCATTCCCGGCTCGCCAAAATCGAGCCGGCTGGAAACGCGCTGTCCCGGCTCGGACGTGAATCCATATCTCGCGATGGCGGCCGTGATCGCGGCCGGCATGCACGGTGTCGAGCGCGGGCTGAAACTCGAGGCGCCGCCGATCGAGGGCAGCAACCAGGGCGCGGAGAACATTCCCCGCGCGCCGCGAACGCTGATTGAAACCACGCGGCTCTTCCAGAAATCCGCCATCGCGCGGGACTGGCTCGGCGACGATTTCGTGGATCACTTCACGGCCACGCGCGAGTGGGAGTGGCGGCAATGGCTCGACGCCGTGACAGACTGGGAGCTGAAACGGTATTTTGAAATCATTTAAAGGACTAAGGGACTAAAAGACTAAGGGACTAAGGGACTAAAGGACCAAGGACCAAGGACCAAGGACCAAGGACCAAGGACCAAGGACCAAGGACCAAGGACCAAGGACCAAGGACATCTCACCTACGAAATTAACGAGAGAAAATCGAAACGATCCACTCAGTGAGGCTTTGGTCCCTGGTCTCTAGTCTCTGGTCTTTGGTCCCTATGTGCTGCCCGGTCTCCGGTCCTACCTTCCAATGCCCATCCACCGATTCTCCTTTCCCACGCAGATTCACTTTGGGCCCGGCGCGCGGACGCTGGTGGCGGAGCATTTGAAAACCGCGACGGTGACGCGGCCGCTGATCGTCACGGACAAGGGTGTCGCCGGGTTGCCCATGACCGCGAACCTGCTGGGTGATCTCAAGGCGGCGGGTCTGGAGCCGGCGGTATTCGGCGGCGTGTGGGGCAACCCGACCGCGAGTCAGGTGAACGCGGGCGCGGAGGCGTATCAGGAGCATCGGGCCGACGCCATCGTCGGACTGGGCGGCGGGGCGGCGCTGGACGTGGCGAAGGCGGTCGCATTGATGGCGGTGCATGCGGGCGAAATCCTGGATTATGCGTGGGACAATCCGGCCGGCGTCCGGATCAAGCATCCGCTGCCGTGGTTCATTGCGCTGCCGACCACGGCCGGCACGGGTTCCGAGGTGGGGCGGTCGGCGGTTATCTCCGACGACGTGACCCACGTGAAAAAGATCGTGTTCTCGCCGGCGTTGCTCGCGAAGGCGGTGTTTGCGGATCCCGAGCTGACGCTGGCTTTGCCCGCGAACATCACGGCCGCGACGGGCATGGATGCGCTGGCCCACAACGTGGAAAGCTACCTTTCGCCGGCGTATCACCCACTCTGTGACGGCATCGCGATCGAGGGCGCACGGATCGCCGCCCATGCGTTGCCGACCGCGGTGCGCGACGGGAAGGACCTCACGGCACGTTCCGACATGCTGATGGCGTCGATGATGGGCGCGATTGCGTTCCAAAAGGATCTCGGCGCGGTGCATTCGTGCGCGCATGCGCTCGGCACCGTCCTGAACCTGCACCACGGACTCGCGATCGCGATCATGTTCGATCACGTGATGCGGTTCAACGCGTCGGCCGCCGGGGCCAAGCTCGCGGAGCTCGCGCGGGTGACGATGGGTGGCAGCAGCGCCGACGATTTCATCGCATGGCTGGCGTGGTTGAAGACGGACATCGGCATCCCGGCGCAACTCGGCGGGGTGGGGGCAAAACCGGAGCACGTCGACAGGCTGGTCGAATTCGCGTTCGCGGACGGCTGCCATCAAACCAACCCGCGTCCGTGCACCCGCGAAGATTTCAGGAAAATCTTCGAGCGGGCGCTCGGCGAATGAAAATGGAGCTTCGCGTAATGCCGACGCTCGATCTCATCAACCCGGCCACGGGCAAGAAGATTGCTTCGCTGCCGGCGGATGACGTGCGGAGTGTCCGGCAGAAATTCGCGGCCGCGCACACCGCGCAACGCGCGTGGGCCGACGTGCCGCTGCGGGCGCGGCTCGAGACCATTCGCCGGTTTCGCGCGGCCATCGTTCGCGACACCGACGAACTGGCCCTGACGCTCACGACCGAGACAGGCAAGCCAATCACCCAGGCGCGCAACGAACTGAAGGGGCTCCTGCCCCGGCTGGATTTTTTTCTCGAAGAAACGACCGGTGCGCTTCGACCACAGACCGTGTTCAAGGATCGAGAGGCGAAGCTGGCGGAAGAAATTTCGTGGGAGCCACTCGGCGTGGTGGCGAATATCTCCGCCTGGAACTATCCGTATTTTGTCGGCTGCAATGTGATCATCCCCGCGCTGCTGACGGGCAACGCGGTGCTCTACAAGCCGTCCGAGTTTGCGGCGCAGACTGGCCTCGCCATCGCCCGGCGGCTGCACGAGAGCGGCGTTCCCGAGGGCGTGTTGGCCGCGCTGATCGGCACGGGCGAGGTGGGCGCCGCGCTGCTGCGGCAGCCGATTGACGGCGTCTTCTTCACCGGCTCGTACGCCACCGGTCGCCGGATCGCGCGGCGCGTGGCGGGTCGGATGCTCAAGGTGCAGCTGGAGCTCGGCGGCAAGGATCCGGTGTATGTGTGCGATGACGTCGATGTCGCGACGGCCGCCGCGAGCACGGCCGATGGCGCATTCTACAACAACGGCCAGAGCTGCTGCTCCGTGGAGCGAATTTATGTCCACGAGAAGATTTACCCTGCGTTCGTGGCTGCGTTCGTAAGCGCGGTGCGCGGTTTCAAAATTGGGGATCCGCGGCGTGAAACGACCTACATCGGCCCGCTCACCCGTCCGGCCCAGATCGCGGTGCTCGACGCCCAGGTGGCGGACGCCCGAAAAAAGGGCGCGACAATCCTGCTGGGCGGCGAGCAACTGAAAAACCGGCTGAACACCTACGCGCCCACGGTGCTGGTGGACGTCAATCATCGAATGGACGTGATGCGCGAGGAGAGCTTCGGCCCGATCATCGGGATCATGGCCGTGAAGGACGATGCCGAGGCGCTGGCGCTGATGAACGACACGAAATACGGGCTCACCGCGGGTGTGTACACGAGTGACCAAAAACGGGCGCAGCGAGTCCTCGGCCGGGTGAAAAGCGGTTCGGCGTATTGGAATTGCTGTGACCGCGTCAGCCCGCGGTTGCCGTGGTCCGGCGTTGGTCACTCCGGCGTCGGGCTGACGCTCTCGCGCCACGGCATCCAGACTTTCTGCCGGCCGAAGGCGTGGCATTTGCGGGAGCCGTAGCCCGCCGGTTTTGCCCTGCGACCGGTGGTCGCATTTGTCCGGCCTCTGACGACGCGAAGACCTTCGGTTGCGACGAGTCCCGGGCTACATCAAAACCGCGCGGCGGTTTGAACCAAACGGTGACGGATTGGCCGAATGTATTTTCGGAAGATATGAGCCACCCGGCCGTCATCATTGCGGGGCGCGCAGCAACGAAGCAATCCAGAGCGTTGTCACTTGCGGCGACGCGGTGCCTCGGGGCCGGAGGGGAGCGCCTTCAGTTCCCGGTTCGGAAAGTAGTTCCAGTTCGCCTCCCACCATTTGCGCCAGTCACCCTGAAAAGGCGTCTGCCAGCCAGGCTCCTGGTACAGAATCGCCATCAACGACTCATTCACGGTCCGGCAATCGCTTTGGCCGGGATCGACCATCGCGTAGTACCGGTTGCCCCCAAGTTTGAGTCGAAAATGAATCGGCGGGTCCGTTTTCGCCCAGACGTTTTGTTTCACGCGCCAAACCACCCAGTCGTAGGCGGACCACTTGGTCAGGTAACAGCGCTCGATTTCTCTCCAGGCATTTACCGCGACCGCGCGATCCGTTGAGCCAAGTTGTGCGACATTGTGTTGCAGCCACCACTGGGAGATCGCGGGATGATTCCGCAGCGGATCGAGTCTCAGCCAGATCTGGCCGAACGCGAAGACGGCGAGGCATAGGAAAAGGATCCAGAAGACGATCCGCGGAGTGAGTTTTTGCACCAGGCCCATGCGGCTGGAGGCTTGATCTAGCAGCCGCCGTCGCGCACGCAAGTGTTGCGCGCCCTGGGGAGCCGCCGCACTCCCGGGCGAGAAATGCCGCGCGCGCGGGCGCGGGCTGAGCAAGTGCACCGGCAAACTTTCGTGCGCCGGCCAATGAATGAAATCAGTTCGGCGTCCGTCCTGGGAGCGCGGGCGTCTCGCCCGCATTGGATTTGTTTCCTCGTGCCATGGCGGGCGGGACCCAGCCTTCGCCGGAGGCTACGGCGGGCAGGCTGCCCGCGCTCCCAGGGGCGATCCCGCTTCACATCGCGCGGTCGATCAGCAGCGCGGCGAGGACGAGGGGCAGATAAATCAGCGAAGCACGGAACAGCCGGCGGGCGGCGGCGTTGCCGGCCTGCTCCGATTCACCGCGGGTCGCCTGGAGGAAATTCCACGCCCGCCAGGTCATCGCGACTCCGCAACCGAGCGCGGCGATCGCAAACACGAAACCGGTGAACCCAAGCGCGAACGGTAACAGCGACGCGAATACGAGGGCGATGCAGTAGCCGAACGACCATCCCGCCGTTCGCTGCCCATCGGCGTCAATCGCCGGCAGCAGCGGGAAACCGGCCTCGCGATATTCGTCGCGGCAGACCCAGCCAATCGCGAAAAAATGGGGCATCTGCCAAAGTGCGATCAGCGCGAACACCAGCCACCCCAGCGGTGAAATCGTGCCGTCGGCCGCGGCGAATCCGATCAGTGGCGGCAGCGCGCCGGGGATCGCACCGAGCTCGGTGGCCCAGCGGGTCTTCCGCTTCAGCGGCGTGTACGCGAATACATACAACCCAATCGTGGTCGCGCTCACGAGCGCCGCGAGCGGATGGTTGGCCAGCGCGAGGATGACGACGCCGAGTACCGCGAGCGTGGAACTCCATGCCAGCGCGAGTGAGGGAGAGATCGCGCCGGACGGCAGCGGACGCTCCCGCGTGCGCTCCATCATGCAGTCGGTGTCGCGCTCCCGCCACTGGTTGAGCGCGAGCGCGCCGCCGGCGGAGAGCATGGTGCCGGTGAGCAGCGCCGTCGTCTCGCTGCTGTTCCACTCCGGACGGGCGGCGGCGTAGGCGACCATCGTCGTGGAGACCGAAAGCATCGCGAGCCGTGGTTTCGTCAGCTCGATCAGTGATGCAAGCGTGGTGCCGGCGCGCGGCGCAGTTCCGGCCCGAAGCGAACGATCAAGCGGCAGCGGCGATGCCGCCACAGTCGGGGTTACCATGCGAGTCACCTTACCCGAAACGCGGTCATCGACCTAGTCGGATCCGCGGAAGTCTTGATGCGCGTCAAGGCCGCACGCACGGAAACGCGCTACAACGTCAGCCTCCAATCCGTCGATGGCATCCGCATCCAATTCCATCTGCCCCATCGCCGTCGCCCGGGTCGCGCCGCTCCCGTCTTGGCCGCGGACCGTTTCACCCGGTGCGGCCATTACAGTGGTCCCGGTCGTGAATGGCGAGGCGCGGCGTTGGTTTGCCCTCGCGGTGGGCAGTCTCGTGATTGCCGGGCTGCTTTCGCTTTCCGTGGTCCTTGGCCGGCTGCCGGTACTCTCGGGCCTGATTGGTGATCCGCTTTTCTTCAAGCGCTGCCTCGTGGTTCACGTCGATCTCGCGCTCGTGGTCTGGTTCTACGCGTTCCTTGCCGGGCTCGCCTCGATGCGCGCCGGCCGGACGACCGGAAGGTCAGGCCGGCTCGCGTTCGCACTCGCGGTGAGCGGGGTGGTCGCGATGCTCGGTGGGGCGTTGATGCGCGGCGCGCAACCCGTGCTGGCCAATTACGTGCCGGTGATTGATCACCCGCTGTTTCTCGGCGGGCTGGGCGCCTTCTTCCTCGGCACGCTGCTCTTCCTGCTCGAGACGCTTTCGTCCTCAACCCACCCGGAAGCCTCGCTGATCCCGCGTGATGCCGCGATCGGATTGCAGGCCGCGGCGGTGGCGTTCGTCCTGGCCGGCGCGACGTGGATTGCCACGCGCACTTCGTTGCCGGAGGGGCTCGACACCTGGACGCGTCACGAATTCTCCGCGTGGGGCGCCGGTCACGTGCTCCAGGTCGCCAACGCGGCCGCGATGGTTGCGGTGTGGCTCTGGCTGCTCGCGCGCGCGACCGCCCGGCCGGTCCTCTCACCAAGCTGGGCCATGGTGCTGTTCACCGCCCTCGTGGCGCCGCATTTTGCGATGCCGGTCCTGACGGCGCGCGGCGCGCTGGATCCGCTTTATCACAGCGGCGCGACGCTGCTCATGCGCTGGGGCATCTTCCCGATCGTGCTCATCGTCATGGCCGCGGGGCTGCGCCACCTGTGGCGGCACCGCCCGACCGCGCTGGGGCGCTCGAGTGATCCGCTGGCGGGCGCGGCCTGCGCCGGGTTCCTGGCCAGTGTTTCCCTGACCATGCTCGGGTTTGTGCTTGGCGCCTGCATCCGCAGTTCCACTACGCTGGTGCCGGCGCATTACCACGCCTGCCTGGGCGGCGTGACGGTGGCGTTCATGGCTGCGGCTTACCTGGTTTGCGCGGCGGTGCGTACCCGGGGGAGCGCGATCACCACGTCCGCCGGGATCGCCATCCTGCACGCCCCACCGTCGCCCCTGCGTTCCGCGCGCCGGCAGCTGATTCTCTTCGGCATTGGCCAGAGCATCTTCGCGCTGGGTTTCGCCATCGGCGGCGCTTACGGGCTGGGACGCAAGGCTTACGCCGCCGAGCAACACGTACGGTCTGCCGGCGAACTCGTCGGGCTCGGCGTGATGGGCATCGGCGGGCTCATCGCGACGGCGGCGGGCCTCTGGTTCCTCGCGCTGGTGCTGCGGGAAATGCGCGGTTGGTGGCCGCGCGCCAACGTCCTGCCCAGGTTTTCCTCTTCGGCAACTCCATGAACAACGAAACCAACAAACACTGGCTCCAGCGGTTGCTCGACAACATCTGGCTGCTGCTCGTCCTCGGTGTCCTGATACCTTTTCTGTCCTACACGGTGTGGGGATGGATCGAAATCGCGCTGGTCCGCCCGGCGCAAATGCCCTGATTGACCATGAGTCTCGCCATCCCCGCTCGTGATTGGTTCAAACCGCCCGTCGGAGCCGAGAAGCTCTGGATCGGGCTCGCGCTCCTGTGGTGCTTCGTGATGAGCCTGATGATGCCTTACTGGCATTTCCGCGGAAAACAGAACTCCCGCGGTGAAGCCTATGCGGTGAAGCCCACCGCGTTCCTCGAACGCAGCGAGAAATTCGCCGCGGCGAACAAGGTCGGCACCGATGCCGCTGGCAACATCATCGCCGAGCCTGCGCCCGGCGGCGACGCCTACCTGCTCGCCCGGATGTGGAGCTGGACGCCAATCCTGAAACTCCGCCAGGGCGAGACCTACCGCATCCACCTGTCGTCGCTCGATCTCCAGCACGGCTTCTCGCTTCAGCCATTGAACATGAACTTCCAGGTGCTGCCCGGTTACGACCATGTGCTGACCCTCACGCCGACGTCCAAGGGCGAGTTCACCATCGTCTGCAACGAATTCTGCGGCATCGGGCACGACAAGATGTTCGGCAAGATCATCGTCGAATAGCCCGCGAACTCGAAACGCGAAACCGAAAATGTCCTCCACTCTCGCCATCCCGCTGCCGGCCCCGATGCCGGTTCGTCCCGAGGTCGGTGCGCGCAAGTGCGCGACCACCGGCCTCAACGTCTGCCTCACGGCGGAAAAGTTCATCAAGCTGACCGCGGTCAGCGCGGTCGTCTTCCTGCTGCTCGGCGGCATCGCGGCCATCCTGCTCGCACTCACGCGCTGGCAGGCCGTCCACCTGCTTCCGGTCGACTGGTTCTATCGGATCCTGACCTTCCACGGTCTGAACATGCTGATCTTCTGGATCCTGTTCTTCGAAGTGGCCGTGCTTTATTTCACCTGCACGACGCCGCTCAACGCCCGGTTGTTTTCCGCCAAGGTCGCCTGGGCGGGTTTCATCCAGATGATCGTGGGCGCGGTGATGGTCGATTACATCATCCTCGCCGGCAAGGCCGACGTGCTGATGACCAGCTATCTGCCGCTGGTGGCGCACCCGCTCTTCTATCTCGGTATCATTTTGGTGGCTACGGGCACGCTTACCGGAGTGTTCAACTTCTTCGCCACGCTGTACGTCGCGAAGCGCGACCGGACCTACGAGGGCTCGCTGCCGCTCGTGACGTACGGCGCGACCGCGGCGGCGATCATCGCCGTCGTCACGCTGCTGCACGGCGCCATCGTGATGATCCCCACGTTCACCTACGCGATGGGTTGGACCGCCCAGCCCGACCCGATGTGGTATCGGATGATCTGGTGGGGCCTCGGCCACCAGTCACAGCAGGTCAATGTCGCCGCGATGGTGGCGATCTGGTATCTGATCGGAAACCTCACCACCGGCGCCAAGCCGCTCAACGAGACGGTGTGCCGCGCGGCCTTCGTGCTCTACATCCTCTTCATCAATCTCGCCTCGGCCCACCATCTGCTGGTCGATCCGGCCGTTGGTTCGGCGTGGAAAATCTGGAACACGTCGTACGCCATGTATCTCGCCGTGCTGGCCTCGATGATCCACGGGTTCACCGTGCCGGCTTCGGTCGAATTCGCGATGCGCGAGAAGGGCTACACCAAGGGTCTGTTCGGCTGGGTCACCCACCTGCCGTGGCGCAATCCGGCGTTCTCTGGCGCGCTGCTCTCGCTGCTCATCTTCGGTTTCATCGGCGGCATCACGGGCGTCACGCTCGGCACGCAGCAGATCAACATCATTGCGCACAACACGCTGCGGATCACCGGCCACTTCCATGCCACCGTCGTGGGCGGCACCTCGCTGGCGTTCATGGCCCTGACCTATTACGTCATCCCGCTGATCTTCCGCCGGAACTTCATCTGGCGCTCGGCCGCGCGGGCCCAGCCGTGGATGTTCGGCGGCGGCATCCTGCTCGTTTCGCTCGGCATGTCATTCGCCGGCTCGATGGGCGTGCCGCGCCGGATTTACGACATCGACCACTCGGGCGCGTTCGGCCCGGCCGCGCACCTGATGCTCGGGGTCATGGGCATCGGCGCGATCCTCGCCGCCGCGGGCCTGTTCCTCTTCTGTATCCTTTGCGTGGGCACGCTGCTCTTCGGCGAGAAGACCGGGAACCGTGCGATGGCGGACTGGGGCGTGGCGCAGGCGCTCGCCGGCAGCCGCGAGGGCTCGCTCGCGGACGACCACTGGGCCGTCAAGGGCACGATCGCGCTCACCGCGGTTTTCCTCGCCAGCTTCGCCGTGTATTATTTCGCCAACTGGAAGGCGCTCGCCGACGTGTGGCCGGTGCGCTGAGTTCCCGGACGCCCACCCGAATGTCACGTGATAGGTGACATTCCCGTCCTCACCGCCCGCGTCGCTCCCCGGGGCCCAATGACACGCAACCCGTGATATTGGGCCCCATCGAATCTCCCCCATCATGCCCGCGACCAAAACCGAACTCCTCCCGTCCGCCATCGGCAGCGCGCTGCTGGCCGCCTCCGCGGCCGAAGATGCGCGCAATGGCTGGCGGCGCTTCTTCACCGGCGCGGGGCTGCCGATCTTCCTGCTCGCCGCCGCGGCGATCTACGAATCGTTCCTGCTCATGCTGGTGTTCGCGCCGCTGGAGTCGGGGTGGCTTGGTGGCTTCGCGCGCGAGTTCAAGGTCTGGTGTTTCAGCTACGATCCACGCACCGGTGGCATGGAATGGTCCAGCGTCGGAATGATGCTGATGGAACCGCTGTTTGTCCTCGTGGTGGCGGTGGTGCTCTGGCGTCGCGCGCTCCAGTCGGCGCGGTGGCTGCAATCCTGGCGTCCCGCCGCCTGCGGCATTGCCGCCGCCCTGCTCGCCATCACGAGTCTCCTTTCACTCGGTGCGCGCGGCGCCGCCGACGAGACTCTGCCGCCGTTTCCCGGCGAACGGATTCGCACGCACCTGATCCCGCCGAGTTTCCGGCTCGTGGATCAAACCGGCCGCGAATGCGCGCTGGAAGACCTGCGCGGGCGCGTGGTTCTCGTCACGGGCATCTACGCCATGTGCGGCACAACCTGCCCGCAAATCCTGGTCGAGACCCGGAAGCTGCTGGATTCGCTGCCGGCCGGGGCCCGGTCACAGGTGACGGTGCTCGCGCTGTCACTGAACCCCGAATACGAGACCGCCGAGTTGATGGCCTCCGTTGCGGCCGGGTACGGTTTCACTCACCCTGAGTTTCGCTATCTCAACGGCAAGCCGGCGGAAATGCACGGGGTCCTCGATGCGTTTCAGTTCGCGCGCTTCCGCGATGCCAAGACCGGGCTGATCGAGCATGCCAACCTGCTCATGCTGCTCGATGCGCGCGGCGAGATTGCGTACCGGTTCAACCTGAATCCACGCCACCAGGTCTGGCTGCGCGAGGCCGTCCTGCAACTGGCGGCCGAGGCGCGGGCGGAGCCGCCGGTGCCAACCGCCGCGACGGAATGACGCGCCGCGCCCGCCGTGGCGGCCGGGGTAACGAGTCTGGAATTTTTGTTTAATGTGAACCCGGTGATTCCCACCCTTGAACCCAAAATGCGCCCGGTCGTCCCGACCGGTTCCGGTGGTGCCGCCGACGTCACGGCGCCGGCCGTGCCTCCGGTGCCCCCGGTGCGCGGCGACGCCTTCCTCAACCGCATCGATCGCGCGTTTGCCTGGGTTGACGGCTGGCTGAGCCGCTGGCTGCCGCCGGACCTGAATCCGCTCGCGCATGCCGGTGCGGCCGCGAACCTCGCGCTGATTGTCGCGGTCGCGAGCGGCGTGCTGCTGCTGATCTGGTATTCGCCCAGCGTGCAGTTTGCCTATTCGTCGCTCACCGCGATCCAAGGCGTGACGCTGGGCGGGTGGGTGAGGGCGCTTCACCGTTACAGCTCTGACCTGGCCATGCTGCTGCTGGTGGTCCACGCCGGCCGCGTTTTCTTTGCCCGCAAGTTCGGCGGCGCCCGCTGGCTGCCCTGGGTGTCGGGCGTGGCCATGCTCGGGCTCGTGTGGTTCATCGGCTGGACCGGCTACTGGCTGGTGTGGGACCAGCCCGCGCAGCAGGTCGCTGTATCCTCGATGCGGTTACTCGATGGGCTGCCGATTTTCGGCGAGCCGCTCGCCCGGCTCTACGTCAGCGATCGCACGGTGCCGAGCCTGCTCTTCTTCGTCGTCTTTTTTCTCCACATGCTGCTGCCGCTCGCGATTGCGGTCGGGCTGGCGGTGCACCTCGCCCGTGTGAGCCGGGCGCGGCTGCTGCCCTCGCGCGCGCTTTCGTGGTCACTGATCGCCGGCCTCGCGGTCGCCTCCCTTGCCGTGCCGGCGCCGCTCGATGCGCCGGCCCGCATGGCGGTGAAGGCGGCCAGTTTCACCGTCGACGCGTGGTATCTCTCGCCGCTGGCGCTCGGGTTGCGGCTCCAGGAGGGCGGCCTCTGGATCGCCCTCGCGGGCGGCACGCTGCTGGCGGGCGTGGTGCCGTGGCTGCTCGGCCGGCGGCGGAAGCCGGAAACGTTCCAGGCCTCGGTCAACACGTCGCGCTGCCACGCGTGCACGCAATGCGTGCAGGACTGCCCGTTCGACGCGATCACGATGGTCGCGCGCACCGACGGGAAAAATTTTCCATCGCAGGCCCAGGTCGATCCCGCGCGCTGCGTCGGCTGCGGCGTATGCGCGGGCTCATGTGACTCGGAGGGCATCGCGCTCACGTGGTTCGACACGCGCGTGCAGGAGGCGGCGCTCGAGCGGGAAATCGTCGACCGCGCGGCGGCGGGCTCCGCCCGCTGGGTGGCACTCGTGGCGGCCGACATCTCGGGTGCGCCGGGACGAATCGAACGCGACGCGTGGCAGCGGTTGCTGCCCGACTGCGATGTGCAATCGGTGCCGACGGCGAGCTGGGTGCGGCCGCGTTTGGTCGAGCGCATGCTCGCGCGCGGGGCGAAGGGAGTGCTCGTGGTGCGGGATGCGTCGGCCGAGGCGTGGGCGCGCGATGGCGGCCGCTGGGTGGAGGAACGGCTGGCAGGCGCGCGCAATCCGATCTTCCGGCCGGAGCGTGCCGCCGGCGGCGCGTGGGCGGTGCTCGATTTCGATCGGTCGCGGCCAGAGAACCTGACGCGCGCCGCCCGGGCGCTCACGGCCGGCGAGACCGCGGCCGCGGTTCCGCCGCGGATCAAACGTACGGCGACGGTCGTTGCCGGCACGCTCCTGCTCGCGACGGTCATCGCAGCGGCGGTGGCGCCGAGTCATTTTACGGTAGGCAATCCGGTGTCACCGGATCCAGAGCTGGTGATTTCGTTCAAAGCCGTCGGGCAGATGGTGGCGCCGTCGCCGCTGGATCCCGCGACCGAGGCGAAAAAGCCCGTGCACATGCGCGGTCGAACGACCGACAAACCGCACCGCGCGCCCGTCATCGTGCGGGTGAGCATCGATGGCGTCGTGCACGAGCGCTCGTTCACGGCGAAGGGTGTTTCGCGCGATGGACCGGCAATCGGGGAATGGCGCGAGCCGCTCACGGCTGGCGCGCACGACGTGAAAGTCGAGATGGTGACCGGGCCGGAGGCGCCGCCCGCGCGCTGGCAGGGCACGATCCGGGCCGAAGCGCGAAAGCTCAACGTTATCAGCTACGAGCCGCGCGGTGGATTCGTGGTGGAGTAGGGCGCGCAGCGCGCCGCGCACGGTTCTGGGTTTTGGGTTCTGGGTTCTGTGTTTCGCGTTTTGGGTTTTGGGTTTCGGGTTTCGGGTTCAACTCCCAGTCGTTGGCATTTCTTCTTTCTCGTTTTCCGATCCTTGGACTCGGTTGTCTCGCGTTCTCGCGTTCTTCGATGTCTCCCCTTTCTTCGTCCTGCCCTTACCCCACCGTTCGTTGCCCCTTAATACATCCGATTAGCAGCCGCGGCGATTCCGCGGCGCTTGATGTGAATCAAGGCCCCGGCGGCCGGGCTGGGTTACGATGGCAGCATGGAATCAACCCTGTCGCTGCCTTGCCCGGAACCAGCCGCGCGCTGGCGCGAACTGGTCATGCCGAAGGAGCACGGCAGTTGGTCACTGGCGTTCGAGCCGCTGGCATTCGGATTGCTCGTGGCCCCGTCCGCCGCGGGCGCATTTCTCGCGGGCACCATTGCGGCCGCCTTTTTCTGCCGCCGGCCCCTGCGTATTGCGGTCATGGATGCACGGCCGGCGCGCCGGGCCAGCGCCCGCACGATTCTCGTGGCGTTGGGCGCGGTCGCCGCGGTCGCGCTGGCCGGCGCAATCGCACTCGGCGGCGCCGATTGGCTGCGCTGGCTCGCGCCGTCGCTCCTCGCGGGCGGCGTGTTCGCGATATTCGATGTGCGCAACGCCGGCCACGAAGAAGCGGCTGAGGTGGCCGGCGCCGCGGCGTTCGCCTGGCTCCCGGCCGTGTTCGCCATCCTCGATGGTGCCTCGCCGCTCGCCGCCGTCGCCGTCGCCACCGTGATGATTGGACGTGCCGTGCCCACTGTGCTTTGCGTCCGCGCCGTGCTGCGGGGCGGGAAAACCGGCGAGCGGCACGTCGCCCTGCCGCTGTTCGCCGCCGCGGCCGCGTTGGCGGGCGCTATTGCGTTTGCCCGCGCCGGGGTTGTGCCATTCACGGCGGTCGTGCTTCTCGGGCTGCTCGGTCTTCGGTCCATCGCGCTCCTCGTTTTCCCGCGGCCGGCGCTCCGCGGCCGTACCCTCGGCATGATCGAAACTGCGCTCGGGGTGGCGTTTGTCATCGCCGCTGCCGGCGCGTGGGTCAGCTTCTCACCGAACGCTTGACCCACATCAAGGCTCCCCGGCCGTATCTCGCGTACCTTGTTCCCACCGATTCGAGCAATGAACATCCTGATTCCCTCCCACCCGCTCCGCGCCATCACGGTGCTCCTCGCCGCTGCCCTGACCAACTTCGCCGTCCCGCTGCGCGGCGGCGAAGAGGCCATGGTCGCGAAGCCCAATGGCGGCCCGCTCGCCGCCCACCTCCCGGTCGAAATCGCCGTGCTCACCCCGGCGCCCAACGTCCCACCGCCGATCACCCGGCGCCACGAGGCCAAGGTCGTCGTCAACCTCGAGGTCCGTGAGCTCACGCGCCGGCTGGCCGACGGCGTCGAATACACCTTCTGGACGTTCGGCGGCGGTGTCCCCGGATTGTTCATACGCGTCCGCGAGGGCGACGTGGTCGAGTTCCACCTCAACAACCACCCCTCCTCGAAGGTGCCGCACAATATCGACCTCCACGCGGTGACCGGCCCGGGCGGTGGTGCGGCCTCGACGTTCACGGCCCCCGGCCATGCGTCGCAGTTCACGTTCACCGCGCTGAGCGCCGGCCTCTACGTTTACCACTGCGCGACCGCCCCGGTGCCGATGCACATCTCGAACGGGATGTACGGACTGATCCTCGTTGAGCCGAAGGGCGGGCTGCCGAAGGTGGACCGCGAGTACTACGTCATGCAGGGCGACTTTTACACCCAGGGGGCGACGGGCGAGGGTGGGCTGCAAATTTTCGACAACGTCAAGGCCACGGACGAGCGGCCCACCTATGTCGTGTTCAACGGCGCGGTCGGCTCGCTCGTCGGCGATGCGGCCCTCCAGGCCAAAGTCGGTGAGATCGTGCGGCTCTTCTTCGGCGTCGGCGGCCCGAATCTCACCTCGTCGTTCCACGTCATCGGCGAGATTTTCGACCGCGTCTATCCCGAGGGCGGCATGAAGCTGGTGCAGGAGAACGTCCAGACGACGATGGTGCCGGCCGGCGGCTCCGCCATCATGGAGTTCAAGGTGGATGTGCCCGGCACGTTCGTGCTGGTCGACCACTCGCTCTCCCGCGCGTTCAACAAGGGCGCCCTCGGCATGCTCAAGGTTACCGGCCCGGAAAATCGCGTGATCTACTCCGGCAAGGAAGTCGATGAAGTGTATCTCGGCGACCAATCCGATGCCGGTGTCGCCGCCCGTGACCGTGCGGCGGAGCTCGTGGCCAGGAAGCAGGAGGCCATCGCCTCGAACCCGGAAATCGCGGGCATGACCAAGGAAATCCAGATGGAGCGCGGCAAGAAGGTGTACCTGCAATCGTGCTTTGCCTGCCACATGGCGAACGGCGAAGGGCTGCCGGGCGTTTTCCCGCCGCTGGCGAAGTCGGATTACCTGAACGCCGACCGCAATCGCGCCATCCTGATCCCGCTCAAGGGACTCAACGGCCCCATCACCGTGAACGGAAAGCCCTACAACAACGTGATGCCACCGCAGGCCTTCACCGACGACCAAATCGCCGACGTGCTGACCTTCGTGCTGAACAGCTGGGGCAACAGCGGCGGCTCGGTCTCGCCCAAGGATGTCAAACAGGCCCGCGACAATTAATCGCCGGCTCAACCCGCATCTCCCACCTCCTCACCCGCCAGTTCCGCCCATGAAACCAGCCGCGCCAACCCTCCTTGCCTGCCTCGCCGTGGGCCTGGCTGCCAGTGCGGCGTTGCTCACCCACGCTGCGCCGGCGGAGAGCGCGGCTGGGGCCGCACCTGTAGCCGTGTCTGCGCCGGCTGCGACCCCATCCGTGGCGGCCGCGCGACCGGGCATGATCCTGATTCCCGCGGGCGAGTACCTGCCGTTGCTGCGCGGTCGCGATGAACCCGAGCGGGTTCAGGTTCCCGGTTTCTGGCTGGACGCCCGGCCGGTGACCAACGCGGAGTTTCTCGCCTTTGTCCGCGCGCAACCGAAGTGGTCTCGCTCCCGCGTGTCTCCACTTTTTGCGGACAAGGGTTATCTCGGCGACTGGGCGGGCGATCTCGAACTCGGGGCGAATGTGCCCGCCGAGGCACCCGTCGTCCGCGTGTCGTGGTTCGCCGCGCGCGCGTATGCGGCATGGGCAGGCAAGCGGCTGCCGAAGACCGCCGAGTGGGAACGAGCGGCGGCGGCTGGATTCGAAGGTGAAAACGGCATGAGCGAGCCCGCGCATCGCTCGGCCGCGCTCGGCTGGTTCTCGAAGCCTTCGCCCGCCCGGCTGCCGCCCGCCGGCTCCGGCCGGCCAAATGTCCACGGCGTGCGCGACCTGCTGACCCTGGTCTGGGAATGGGTCGACGATTTCAATACCGCCATGGTCACGGGTGAGTCCCGCGCGGACACCGGGCTGGAGCGCACCCAGTTTTGCGGCGCCGGCTCCGTGGGCGCGCGTGATCTCACGAATTATCCCGCGTTCATGCGCGCCGGCATGCGCAGCTCGCTGCGGGCGAGCTATGTCGTCGGCAACCTCGGATTCCGCTGCGTGGCCGACGCGACCGCCGCCGAAAAACCTCCCCTTGCCGCAACCGGCGAAACCGTCGCGATCTCCGCGACCTCTTCCTCGATTTCAAAATGAAAACCAAGATTGCCCTCCTCTTCCTCTCCGCAGCCTGTGGCGCGGTTATCGCCGCTGATGTCCCTGCCGCGGCGGCCGGTGCGACCGGCACCGCTTCGGAAACGCCGAGTTGCTGTGCACCGGCCAAGCCGGCGCCGGCCAGCTGCTGCGCCGCGCCCGACACCGCCGCCGTCGCTGCCAGCATCGCGCCCTTGAGCTCCCGCTCGATTTATCAGCTCGATGCGAAATGGGCCGACGACGCCGGACAGTCCGTTTCGCTCGCGACGCTGCGCGGCCGCCCCGTGGTGATGGCGATGTTCTTCGCCAGCTGTGAATACGCGTGCCCGGTCCTCGTCAACGACATGAAGCGACTCCGCGCGCTGCTGCCGGAATCCGTGCGTGCGACCGCGCAATTCGTGCTCGTCAGCTTCGATACCGCGCGCGACACGTCCGCGGTGCTGTCGTCCTACCGCGGCAAATCGGAGCTCGATTCGAGCTGGACGCTGCTCCGGGGCGAGGATGCCTCGGTGCAGGAACTCGCCATGCTGCTCGGCGTGAAGTTCAAGCAGGACGCCCGCGGCCAGTTCGCTCACTCCAACTTGATCACGGTCCTCAACGGCGAGGGTGAGGTCGCGCACCAGCACGCCGGTCTGATGGGCGATGTTTCCGAGGTCGCGAAGGCCGTGACGCTGGCGTCGAAGCCAATCGAGGTCGCCTCGCGTTAACGGGAATCTTTTTTGCGCCGCACGAATCCCTGGCGCCTTCTCTTTCGTCTTTCTCCTCATCCTTCGCGCCGATCGCTTTCGGCTGACGGAGAGAACGAGAAAGATTAAGAGAACGAGAACGACAACGACAACGACGTCGGCTGCGCCACACGCGCCCATCCCTGATTTGCTCGCATGGCCTCCCACCCGCACAAGGTCCGCACCCTGGACGTCCGCCCGATCATGGCGGACGGCGAACACCCGTTCGAACTGATCATGAAGACGGTTGCCGGCCTGAAGGACGGTCAGGACCTCCTGCTCATCACGCCGTTTCTGCCGTCGCCGCTGATCGAGCGGTTGCAGTCCGACGGGTTCTCCGTCCGGCCCGAGCGACGCGCCGACGGTTCATGGCAGACCCAGTTCACACGGGAATAGGGGCAAGTCGGCGCGACGACAGCGGAACCAATATGGGTAATCGTCTGTTGCGCCGCGGAGCAGGGAGAAGGGAGCAGGGAGCAGGAACAAACCAAGATTGGGCGGCCGAAATTCAACTCCTCCCGTAGCGGCGAGCGCCAGCGAGCCGACAAATCTCCCGGCACCACACCACGACAAGAATTCAAAAGCATTTGGTCTAATTACATCCCTTTCATGTCCTCCTCCGTTTTTTCTCCCACCGCAGAAGACTCGCTGCACCTTTCCGATCACACGCCGGCGCCAAGCCATGCGATCGTGAGCCGGACCCTGCTCGCCACCCCCGAGCTGCGCGTCGTGCTTTTCAGTTTTGCCGCCGGGCAAACGCTGACGGAGCACACCAGCACGTCGCGCGCGGTCATCCAGGTGCTGAGCGGCGCGGGCGAATTCACCCTCGGCGGCAAACCACGGAAGCTCGCGGCCGGGGATCTGCTGCACATGCCGCCCAAGCTGCCGCACGCCGTGCTCGCGACGGAGCCGATGACGATGTTGCTCACGCTCGCGCCGCCGCGCATTGCGAGCTAGCCCGCTCGGACGCGAATACGTCCGCCCGGTAATTGCCGGTTGATGATGTGAGAGCACGCTCCGGGAAATTCCAACCTGTGCTTTCGTGGCATCCGGCGGGTTGTGAAGGACACACCATCCCACCATCAACCACAATTGTTTAACCCCCGTTCTTTCACCCCGCCCGCGCCCGCGCTCCGCCCTCCTGCACCCGATGAGACCACTTTCATCCGTTTCAAGCCTTTCATCCGCGCTCATCGGCGCGACCGCGGCGGAGCCTGTCCGTCTCTCCGGGCCGCACCGCCAAAACACGCCTTCTCGCCGCCGGCACAAGCCCGCACACCGGGCGAGGTCCCCATTTGAGGCTACTCGCACCGGGCATTGCCGCCATTTCCCGCCGTCCGCCTCTCCAGCGCGCTAAATACAATCCGCATAGTGCGGACCGGCGTCGTCCCCTCCGGGCTTGCCCGCCTCAGGCGGGCTTGTTCAACAAGAGTCCTGTGTCGCGCTACGGCGACACAGAACTCTCCGGGTTAGTCCCTTTTCGAAAGGGAGCTGAGGATACCGAAAAGCTTGTGGCACGCTGTATCCACTGGCTTGTGTGTCTTTGGGTCGTAGGTGAAGGTCGTAGTTCCGACAGATGAGAGTGCAGGATAAACCTGATATCCGGAACTACGCTTCTCGCGCCCGTTCCCCTTGGCCCAAAGAAACCACTGGCCCCCATCTGACACCCACGCGCCGATGTCCTCGGGAGCATACCGTTCCTTCCACGAGAGAACATCGAGCGCTTCAATCTCACGCCACGCGGCCGCAGCAACTTCCGGCTTCAACGTAAAATGCTGTCCCTTGTCGAAGGTGATCACGTCATCAACGAGCGAATAATATGACCAGCCGCCGAGGCTTCCATCGCCTATGCTCCGAAGTTCAACGAGGCGATGAGCTGCTGGGGCCAAACGTCCGGTTCGGGTGTATGGCGCGACACAGCCTCCAAGGACTAACACCGCTCCGACCAGCGCTCTCAGTTTCATTTGCCCAACGTCCGAGGCTAGGCATTTAGCCAGACATACCAACGAGATACGCTATTTGGTGAGGTGCGCATGACACGCGGTTGACAACCCAACCAAAGTCATGAGCCAACCCATCGTCCTCACCAACGGACAACACGAAATCAAAATCTACACGGTCCAAAATCGGGGCCGTTCTGTCTTCCAACTCTCGTATTACGAAGGCGGTCATCGTCAGCGTCAGACGTGCGGCAAGGTGTCGGACGCACGCCGCGAAGCCAAGGTTGTTCTCGGCCGGCTGGCGATGACCACGCACGAAGCCGAGGAACTTTCCACCACCGATATGGAAAGCTACGTCGTCGCGCGCAAACACGTCGCGGCAACCAACCTGCCGTTGCATGTCTGCGCGGAACTGTTCGCCCAGGCGCACGCAAATCTCGGCGGGCGATCGTTGCTCGATGCCGTGGAGTTCTTCACTGACTATCACCCCACCGATGTCGTCAGCAAGCCACTGGCCGAGTTGATCAACGACTTCGCTGAACGCCGGAAGGCGATGAGCGTTCACTCGGATTACATCGCTGACATTCGCCGACAGCTCGGCCGCCTCGCGGCGGCGAATCCCGGCCGCAGCCTCGCGCAGCTCCGCAGCGCCGACGTCGATCGCTGGCTTAGCGGCCAGGCGTGGCATCCGATTACCAAGAACAATGTCCGGAAAATTCTGATCACTTTTGGAAATTGGGCGAAGGCGAATCGCTATCTGCCCGCGAATCGTCCCACGGAATTTGACGGGCTCATGATCTACAAGGAGCCGCCGACCAAAGTTGAAATCTACACGCCGGCCGAACTCGGGACGATGTTTGCGGCGGTCGAGGCTCGCCGGCCGGAGTTGTTGCCGTGGTTGGCATGCGCAGCCTACACCGGGGCACGCGTTTCCGAGATCGATCACCTCGCGTGGGAGAACATCAACTTCGGCCGCAACTTCGTGGAGGTTGAGTCCAGCAAAGTTCGCACCAAGGCCCGCCGGTTGGTGCCGCTCCAGGAAGCGTTGCAGAAGCGATTGCTGCCATATCGCCGCGATCTCGGCCCGATTAATGTCTACGTTGATCCACAAGCCGCGCTCAAACGCATCGCTGCCGAGGAGGGTCTCGAGCTGAAAGCGAACGGCTTTCGCCACAGCTACATCAGCTATCGACTCGCGGCCATCAACGACACCGCGCGGGTGGCGTTGGAGGCGGGCAACTCACCCGAGGTCATTTTTCAACACTACCGTGAACTGGTCTCGCCGGAGGATGCGGCGCAGTGGTTCGCGCAACAACTGCCGGTGCTCGCGAAGCCGGATAAAGTCATCCCCATGAAATCGGCCTGATTCGCGGAGTCGCTACTTGACAGCGGCGGCTTGATTCATGCCGGAAAATCAGGCCGCCGCTCCCGCAACGCCCGCGAAACTCGAAACCCTCTGGACCGTTGCTGACGTTGCGCGGTTTTTTGCCTGCACCGAGCGACACGTGATCAATCTCCAGGCGAATGGGCTGCCTCACTTCTACATCGGTCGGCTCGTGCGCTTCGATCCCGCTGAAGTGCGCGCCTACTTGCAACAGAACAGGCGGATCGCCGCGACCAAGGCGCGACGTGCGGCCCGCGAAACCGCGCGCCATGAGCTTGATCAAAGCCGGCGCTAATTGGCGCCGGGATCGCGCGGCAAGGGCGCGGCGTCGGAGACGATCGCCGCACGCAGCGCGTCCACAAATTGCACGAGCGGTTGGAGTTCATCCAAGGCCAGCCTCGCCGTGGATGGCGACCACGTTTTCCACACAGCGCGTTGCTGATCTGTTACTCGTGCGGCGGCGCGCAGTTCGCGCATGAGTCGAAAAGTCGGTTCGGATTCCGCAGCGTTTGTCACTCGGCGCGAGGCTGCGAGGTGAACACGGATGCGCCGCCTCAGCTCCGCCGTCGGAAGTTCTTCGGTTTCGGCCAGCGAGAGCCAGCGCTCGATTTCGTCGGGCACGGAAAACGCGATCGCGATTTCGCAATGATGCGACCAACTGAGCGCGTCATGTCGCCGTGACGGCGGAATACGCGCACAAACCATCTTTGCATTGCGGAGCGTGCCGGCGTCGAGCCCCGCGGCAGCTGCACAGGCCGCGATCTGGCCGGGGCGTAATGGTCCGCCGTGAGCGAGCACGTCGCCGAGCCAGGCAGTCAGCGTGTGGCGCTCGCCCGTCGCCGAGCGCGTCAATTGCGCCACCCGGGAAAGCAGTTCCCGCCGCAACTCCGGCGCCGTATGCGGCGCCAGGGTGAGGCCAAGCCGGGTTGCACGTGTGATCGCCGCCGCTGGCAACGACGCGGCGAGCCGTTGCACGTCAGTTCGCATCGGTGTGCTGCATTGGGCGTGGCGGCAGGTTTAGCCGGTGCTGCGTCGCATGAACGTGGAGCCGAAATCCCTCCGCAGTCATGCCGTGCTTGCGCGCATAGTCGCGCAGGCTGTGGCAGCCGAATTCGGCCAGCCCCGTCGCGTGAATCAGCACATCGACAGCAAGGTCGCGGTTGCTTGCGCCGGCGAGCTCGTAAACGAGATCACGGACCGCCCGCAGTGCGACGTCTTTACCGCCCAACGTTGTCGCACTGAGTGCGGCCCGCAATTCGTCGATCAGCCCGAGTTCGGTGCAGTCTTTGAGCAGATCGCCGACCTCGCATCGCGCGGTTGATGCGGCGACGCCGATTCGTGCAAATCGATCGTAGGTCAGCCGGTTCATGCTTCGCGCGGAGAACCGTCCGTGGGCTTTCGTTCGGTCTGGTGTTGCTCCCACCGCCTGCGGATGGCCGCCAGCGTTGTTTCGCACTCGACGAGCTTGGCGTTCACGAACGCGTCGAATTCTCCGAGCGCACGCTGGTTGAGCCAGGTCGGAGCGTGCGCGAGCCATACAAGCCGCACCGCAAAGTCGGCGAGTTCGTCGTCGATGTCGGCCATGCCCTGATTCATGTCTTCCATTGCAGCGAGCGCGAAGCCGAAGGCGGGATCGACGGGCGTGAGTCCGTGATCAGCCAAGTCGCGCCGGATTTTTAAGCTGACCTGTTCGCGGGTGGGCATCGGGGAAATTCTCCCGCCAGCGGCGGCCGGCGGGGTTTGGATTTCAATTCCGGCTGAAATCAGCCGGCCGCCGCACAGGGCGGAGCGCGGGGAGACTGGCGCGCGATTTCAGCGGGTTCGTTCCGCCCTGAAATTTCCGTGACAATGGTGTCGGCACGCGCCGCCGCGCGGCAAAGTCGCCCATGCAGTCGAGAAAGTCTTTCGCGATGTCGCCAGCCGTGCGGTGCGCGAGTTGAAATTGAATTAGCATCACCGTATCAGGCGCGTTCACGCCGCACTCCTTGCGCACGAGGCGCGCGGCGGCGGCGAAAACTTTGAAGTCGGAACAATCTACGGGGATCAGAATCACGGTCGATTTCATGTTGGTTGGCGTTTTGAGCACTCATCGTGGGAAACGAATCGCTGCCGCGTGTTGACCGTGGCGTGGGGTTTCGACTCGCCGGCAAATTAACGCCGGACAGAATATCACGCGGCAGCACAAAGACTCCGCGGGCGAACAAGACGCTACTATATCAAATGCGATTATGTTGCGCTAGAGCCCTACGCGGCCAAAATTGGGGCTCTCACGGACGGGGTGACATCGTCATGCCGTGTTCGTACTTATGGCAAAACCCGCGTGCCTTTTAGAACTGCGGACTGATTTTGGGATAGTAGCCAAACATCCAGTCGGCGGCTGCCGAGGCGTGGATTTGAGAAAGATTGTAGCAATCATTCGCAAAATCTCCTGGCTGAAGTAGATTCGCAATTTCAGCGCAGCCAACAACGATCGATTGAGCACCCGCGAAACGCAATCCATCAATGATGCGACGCACTTCACAGCCCGTGTGGTGTCGAGCGAAACCTTGCTGACTCACTTGAGTGCCGATGCCGTCAAGGACGAGTAATTCCTCCTTCGCGGGCAGGATGACTTCCCGCCCGTTTGAGCCAGCGAATCGATCAAGCAAAGCTCCCGGACAGGCGGAAAGCGAAGAAGCCACCAAACCAATGGAGCCACGTTTCGGAGCGCCGCGCCTGGTCATCTCGCGTTCCAAAGCGTCAACGGGATGGAAGAGCGGAATCGGCGCTCCCTCGACTAGATCATCGAAAAACCGATACCAGACGAGTGGACAGAGAATCACGGCTTCTGCACCACCGCGTGCGAGATCGCGAATGTATGCCTTCAGCGTTTGCGTCAGCGTCCACCACTTTTCCTCCTGGAGCAGATAATCAGCCTTATTGAAACCGATGGCCATGAATTGCGCCGAGTGCTCCTGTCCCAGTCGCCGCTGCACATCGGCGTTGAACACGCTGGCGTAATATGCACACGCAATTCCGTCGATCGGCGCGATTATACCCAGCTTACGCATGCGTGGGCAAAGAATTCGTTCTCTTTGAGAACATGGCAGCTTATAGTGGAAAGCGAGGCGGACGGCAAGAATCGAGTCGTATCGTTCGATACACGCTACGAGCGTGGCGTGGAGTATTTCAAGGCAGAACGTTAAGATTCGAGGGTGCCTGCCCTGAAAATCTTGAGCGACAATCTCCGTGAACTGCGCAGGCAGCGGGAGCTCACTCAGGAAGAAGCGGCAGAGCGCGCTGGTGTCACTTATCGGCATTATCAGGAAATCGAGGCGTCCGCACGGCCCGGACTTCAGGTCGCCACCGTAGAGCGCCTGGCAAAAGCATTCGGCGTCGAGACGTGGGAACTTTTGAACCCACGTCGGCCTTCACAGCACCGCTAATTCGATTCGTGAAAATTACCGCCAAAAATCAGCATTCCGATCGCCGAATCGAGTGAGGTTGGAGAGCACGCGCAGGCACATTGTAAACGGCACGCAGCATGCGGTTCAGGTGGCGGGAATCGGAAAATACCCCCTTGAGTACGGTCTCCTTGATGCTGTGGCCACTCTGAAGAAGTTGCTTCGCCCGATGCGCCTTTTGCCTCAGCGCCCACTTTTGAGGAGACTCGCCCATGACCATGCGAAAGTTTCGGCGAAAATTTCGTGGGCTCGTTCCCACGCTGCGCGCAAGTTCGGCAACCGGCACTCGTTCCCGCGGCTGTTCCGTCACGAACCTCTTGACCTCGTGCACAATTGCCGCCGTGAGCCCCACGATCGGCTTGATGGTCCCTTTACCCAGCATGTGATGTGCTTCCATGAAGGCGGCCGCCAAACTCGATCCGGCGCAGGCCACGCGCCAATCGCTTTTCCCATTCGGCATTGACCCGAAACTTAACAGGTAGGCGAGTTGTTCCGCGATAATTGGCCTCACCGAAACGTAATTTGCCAGCCCGTCTACAACCGCGTCCTGTCTCAATTCTCCGACGTGCTCCATTTGCATCGGATCGATATATATACTTATCACGTCGGCTTTCACCCGCCACTGCACGCTGTGCATCCACCCCGGAGGGACAATCCAGAAGTCACCGCCGCCAAGTCGACGCTTGAACGTATGTCCCGAGGGCGTCCACCACTTAACGTCACATGCTGCCGCGCCGAAAGCGAATGTGATCTGCCAATGATCGTGGCTGTGCCGTGGCCATTTGTTCGGCATTAGCCGCTCCACAAACACCCATACGCCGAGCCCACACAGCGGTTTGCGCCGAAACGGACGCGCTCCGATCGGCAAATTGAGCAAAGGTGTCACGCGAAAATGGTTTTTATTGTCGTGAATGATGGACATGGGCACTTGGGAGAACCTACGAACGGCGTCGTTGAATTGGTCGTCAGTACGTAGACCAACGCAATACCGTGATACGGTACGGCGCGGCCAAAATCAGGGACGAGGCGGACACCTAACCAGCGAACACGCAGTTCGAGGCTGACTGCGGTCCGGGGTTCAACGCCCAAAGGGCTGCGGCCCACGCATGAATCTCCGAGGCATCGTAGAAATCGAGCGGGCACTCATCGGCTATGATCAGACGGTTGAATATCGGTGACGACAACACAACAGCGTCTGCCTTGCGACAGCGCAATCCCACCAATATTTGGCGAGTGTCGATTATCCAATGTTTCTCGATGTTGTGCCCCGCGACAGCGTCCGCACCGCGTGCATTCAGCCACTCGCACTCCAAGCCTGATGGATGGAGCATCGAGATGCGGGAAAGATCATCGCACCACCATTTCTCCTCGCGACTCGTCGAGGGACTAACGATTCCGACGCGGCGGTGCCCGTGATTGCGTAGCACCGTCTCCACGGCATATGCCATGTCAATAAGCGGCACTTTCAATATTTCCCGGACCTCAAACGCAACAGGGTTGAGCTTGCTTCCGCAAATCACCAAGCCATCCGCACCAGCAAGGATCAGACTCCTGCCACAATCAACGAGCAAGGCGGCGATGGAGTCCCAATCTTCGCCGGCCAGCAATTCGTCGACTTTTGCGGCATCGATACAGCAGAAACGAACATCGGCGGAATGATTTCCACCGAGTTCCTTTTGCACCTCCGCGTTTATAGTCTGCGTATACACGCCGACAAGTGAGTCGTTCAGATTGCCTATAAGGCCGAGGCATTTCATGGTAATGAGAACTCATAGCGACGTGGAACGGAAGGGGGAGTTCAGCGGCTCATAGCGATGTTGGCCGACGAACGGGGTGAAGGCATCGGCCGCGAAAAAATTGGCCCATTGGCCAACTTTTCGCGGTCGTTCGTGAACACGCGCCCATGGGAAACGCCTGCGGTCCCCGATGGGTGTTTCAAGAGAGAGGGGGTCAAGAACGAGATTCATTTTCCATACGCCGGGTTTGGAATCTCCTCCTTTAGGCTGACAACTTTAGCGCGAGACTTGACATGAAGGAGGAGCCGATCGGAAAGCGAGGCGTAAGGGCTGACGATCGTCGAATAGTGCGCCAACTTTCTTCTGGAGAAGCGTGCGAGTAAATGCGGTTCGAGGTAGATCTCGACTCCCTCATCCTCCCGGTCCCAGCGCGCTTCGTGCAACAAACCCGGCGGAATGCACGCCACCTGCCCGCCGGATAATTTCTGCTCGCGCGATTCTCCCGATGCAAAGAAGCATCGAATGATACCAGCGGCTCGATCGATCGGCAGAGTAAGTTGCGCCCTTGTGTGACTATGTGCCGGCACGCTTCCGACACGTAGCCGACCGCACCGTACCGAAACGTCAGAGCCGCGAAACAGTTTCCCTCGAAGGTCGGCTGGCGGCAGTCTCAAGGGCGATCGACGATGCCGCGACTGGTTGGATGGCTGCAAATCAGAAGTTTCGGGCATGACAAGTGCGGCAGTCGTCGATCTGAGATTAGCCATTAACGCCCGGCGATTCAGGCGATTTTCTCCATATGTAGTTAATAAGGCTGGCCGTCATGAGAGCACCGAAGTCCAAACGTCATCCGCGGATTCCAGAAAATCCGTCCGCACGAGCATATTGAATCGGAAGAGGCGGCGTCAGCCCAAGCGTTTTGGCAGCATGCAAAGGCCAATAGGGGTGCCACAATAGAATTCGGCCCAATACCACGAGATCGGCCTCACCGGTTTCGATAATTTGGTTTGCCGCCATCGGCTCCGAGATCATGCCAACGGCCGCAGTCAGCATCCCCGCCGCGCGGCGCATCTGCGAAGCAAAGGCTACTTGATAGTGCGGAACCGCGACAACTTTTTGCGCGGGCGACGCGCCACCGGCCGAGCAGTCGACGAGATCTACTCCCGCTTTCGCGAGCCAGCGACTGAGTCTAATCGAATCATCGATACTCCAGCCGCCCTCAACAAAATCAGAAGCGGATATTCGCACGAATAATGGCAGGTCTTCCGGCCAGACGGCGCGAGTGGCCGCCACACACTCGAGCAGAAATCGACAGCGATTCTCAAACGAGCCGCCGTAGTCGTCGTGGCGTTGGTTGCTCAGTGGGGAAAGAAACGAATGAAGCAAATAGCCATGTGCCGCGTGTAACTCGAGAATCCGAAATCCGGCGCGGAGCGCGCGCTTCGCACTTTCGCGAAACGCTTCGAAAAGCGCGTGGATATCATCGTGGGTCAGCTCCTTCGGAACGAGATCGCCCTCTTCCCAAGCCAGCGGGCTCGGACCGACGACGGGCCACCCACCTTCTGAGGGCCCAAGCGCACGCCTTCGTTCCCATGGTCGACTGTGCGATGCCTTGCGACCGGCATGAGCGAGCTGGATTCCCGGCACGGCCCCATGCTCGGACACAAATTGAGCGATACGCGCGAACGCCTGTTCTTGCTCGTCGTTCCACAGCCCGAGGTCAAAGGGCGTGATGCGCCCATCGGGCCGCACTGCCGTCGCCTCGGTCATCACGATGCCCGCGCCGCCAATTGCGCGCGTAGCCAGGTGCACGAAATGCCAGTCGCCCGGCACCCCGTTCGGCGCCGAATACTGGCACATCGGAGATACCATGATCCGATTTTTTGCCGTAACGGAACGCAGCGTGAGGGACGAAAAAAGCGCGGGAGTCATCTCGGGGCGCCGCTATCTTCGATCTCTGAAATCTGCCGCCATGTCTCTCCGTGAAACGGAGGAAAGTTCTGCATGTCCGCTTTCGCGCGCATCCGCTCCGGCGACGCGAGCGCCGTATCAAGATCGTGCCGCGAGGCGAAGACGAGCTGCAGCATCAACAAAAACGGCGCGTCGGCGTCGGCCCCGACGTGGAGTACAACCGAAATCACGCCGGGAAACTTTCGGACGAGGGGCAGGTGCGAGTCGCGATAATAGCGAACAAATGCCGCCGGATCGTCGGATTTCCCCCGGTAACACACGAAGTATGATACGGCCATATATAATTGATTAATTGTCCTGTACTTCTCCGGCGTGGCGACAAACGGCGAAGCTCACGGTGTTTCTTCCATCACATCGTTTCTTTCGTGACGGGTTTCGCCGGTTCGCTCACATAGTCCTGTAACGACACCTTGCCCCACTCCTGCGGCCAGGCACGTTCGTAGTTCCGCCGCTCAGCCGCCCGGTAGGCGGGCGGCTTCGTGGCGTTGATACCCCATTTGCCCACGATGCATGGGAACCGGCTGGCGGCGGCGTTCGGCGAGAACTCCGGAATTGTCCTGGCCGACGGATCGAAAGGAAAGCCGCGGCCGTTGTTTACGATGATCAAATCGCGTGTGGGATCGACCCGCGTCGCCAGCGCATACTCGACCTCGCGCGGATCGTAAATGTCGATATCGGGATCGACCGCCACCGCCATCTTCATGTTCAGCCAGGAAGAGCCGAGCGCGCACAGCAACGCATCGGTCGCCTGTCCTTCCCATACAGGCTCGATCTGCAGCAGCACCATGAGCGCCGCGCCACCCTGCGGGAAATGGACGTCGCGCACCGGGACGCCCATCGCCTGCAGCTTCTCATAGATGATCGCCTCGTGAAACAGCCGAGGCATTTCCTGATGATCCGTGAACGGCGTCATCATGTGATTTCGATAGATCGGTTCGCGTCGCAACGTGATGGCTGTAACTTCGAACACCGGCTGCTGCTCGGCGTATGGGGTGAACAAACATGTCGGGCCGGGCGATGGTCCGTCCTGCGCCATGCGGCTGGGATGCACGAAGCCTTCGATCACGATCGACGCGTCCGCGGGCACGACCAGGTCGTGCGAAAGGCATTTCACGACCTCTCCGCGATGGCCGGTGATGGCCTCGAACAGCTCCATTTCCCACCAGTTCTTGTGTGGATGCGAATAGCATCCTGCGAGTTCCCAGGCGGGATGACATCCGATGACAATGGCCTGCGGCATCCGCTCCTGGCGCTGCCTATACTTGCCCAGAATCCGATTCGCCGTCGACGTGACGAACGAACACACCATTTCATTGGCAGAGAGGACGCCGCAACGCGGATACATCTGATTGAACTGCTTTGTCTCCGGATCGCGATGAACCGCGAACGAGGTGGTATATGGATACGGGTCGATGTCGGTGTGAGTGACAATCGGCAGCCTTCGCAAGTCCGCTTCCTCGTCCTTCCAGACCACCTCCTGACACGGTGCCTCCGGCAACGTGACCAACGGGCGCGGCCCACGGCGCAATACTTCCTGAAGGGCCGGCACCACTGCACCGGCAGCGCAACCGAGCACTCGGGCCTGCGCTGCGCGATTGACGAAGAGTTGGTCCACGAGGCGGAAGCCCGGATACTGGTTAATGCGGTCAAATACAATTGTCTCCCTCGCTTGCGCCGTCAAAGCGCCGACGTGCCGGAGCTCGACTGGCTTCGTCACTACCACGTGGGCCGCCCGGTGCTCGGCGAGAAAATCGGCGAGGGACAGCATGACGTAGGGAACTAAGACGCTGCAGCAACTGCCGCAGGTCCGATGTTCACGAACTTTTTGAAGCCAGCGACCGGTGGCTCGCTCTCTACGCCCATCGCGTTGTGCATCGTGTTATACATTTTCCAGAAGCCAACCAGAAGGATGATCTCCATATACTCCTGAGGGCTGAAGGTCTTGGCCATGCGCGCGCGGAGTTCGTCCGTGACGCCGCGGGCATCCAGGCTTGCCTGATGCACAAACTCTTGGGCGAGCCTCTCGCGTTCGTCCGCGGGCTCGTGCATACGGAGGAGGTCCTCGACGGCCTTTTCGTCGTATCCGAATTTCTTTTTGAAGACGCCGACGTGGTGTGATGTGCAATAGGCGCATTCGTTATCGCGGCTCGCGATCATCGACAGACGATACTTTGTCTCCTCGCTGAGCGCATTGCGCTCGTCGCGCATCAATGCGTTGTTCATCCGAATCATGGCTTCCGCCACCCATGGCACGTGAAGATACAGGCGGATCGTATCGGGCAGGAACCCCATGCGCTTGGCATAGAATTCGATATCGGGCCGAACGTAAATGGGCACGTTCTCGAAATGTTCGCCCAACTCCGGAAATGGGATGTAGGGAGGCGTCGACGTTTCAGCCGGTGAACGTTTTTCTGCGGAGCTATTCATTATGGTTTAAAAAATCGGGGTTCGGTTGGGACATGCGCGTGGACTTTTCGGACGTAGCTGTTGGTCCGGCGGCCGCGGCCAGCCCAGCCGGCGTTAGGCCGTTTTCGCCCCACCGAGCGCAAAACGAATGCGGCACGCGCATCGCATCAAATGAGCGGGCTACGGTGGACAGCACCAGATCTTCGATCGTCTTCGGCCGGTGGTAAAAAGCGGGCACAGGCGGAAGAATAATCCCGCCAATCTCCGCCACCTGCTGCATCAGCCGCAGATGACCCAGATGGAGAGGCGCTTCGCGGACCATCAACACCACGGGGCGTCTTTCCTTCAGACAGACGTCAGCGGCACGGATGACGAGGGTCTCGTTATATGAATGAGCAATACCGGAAAGAGTCGTGATCGAGCAGGGGGCGACGAGCATGCCGTCGATTGGATACGATCCGCTCGAAATCGGCGCGGCGAGATTGCCGTTGCCATAATTGTGCGTCGCCATGGCGGCGACATCGTCTGGTTTATAGGCGGTCTCCCATTCGATGCACTGGCGCCCGTATTTCGTCATGACGAGGTGCGTTTCCACCTCCAGTTCGCGCAGCAATTTCAGCGCCGTGATTCCGTAGATCGCGCCAGTGGCGCCGCTGATCCCGACGATGATGCGGCGCGGGTTCATGCGGCGGATTTTCGGCCGGCGGTGGCCGACAATGCAGGTTGCGGCAAGTGCGCGACCTCGTAAGCGAAGCGAAGCGCGCGATTCAATCGCGGGTCGAACAATTCCCCCTTGAACGCGGCGTCCAGCGCGCCGGCGCCGTCGCCGGCCGGGATCGTGCCGGAAAAGACCAGGAGGCCGTTGTTTTCATCGCGGGCGACCCTCGAGCGGATCGAATCGAGCAGGGCGCGCGGCGCGAGCAGACGTTCGCAACGTCCTTCCTGATAGAGCGTCCAATCGCCTCCTTCGGGACGGCTCCAGGAGCGAAGGATTAATTCATCCCAGTGTGCTTCCACCTCTTCGAAAGGCCACGCCATCGCGGAGCATACGTTCGGGCAAACCTGTTTACTTAGCAGCACATCGGCGGTTTCGACCGCCCGATCAGTATGATCGCTGCCCACTGTCACCAGCAATCGGTCGCGGTCGGCAATTAGCACGTATTCGACTTCGCCCGAGGTCTTGCTGCCGGTCACTTCGATCCGCTCCGCCTGCGTCAGAGTGGCGACCGGGAGCCGGTAATACATTGGCACTTCGGGCGGCGGGCACACGCCCTGCTCGGCCAGCTCGGCGACATGCGCCCGCACTGTGTCTTGGTTCCGTCCGGAATAGCCAGCGTTCACCACCACGTCGATGGGCACCGATACAGTGGCGATGCCGCCTTGGAGGTTCCCGACCGAAAAGACAAGATTCCGGGCGCTCATTTAATCGCGAATCTCACTGCCAAAATAATGCAGCTCGAGCAGGAGGCATCCTTGCTCGCTGGCGAAAGGTCCGTGCGGCACGTGAGGCGGCCGGCACGCGTGGGTAAACCTGCGAAAGGTGTGACCTCCCACCTGCAAGTCACCCGAGAGGACGTTTACCTCCTCCCAATATTCGTGCTCGAAGGGGATGTCGGTGTGTGCGCCAGGCAAGAAGCGAAGCAGCCGCGTGCGGATTCCCCGACGGCCGACTTCGTCGAGTTCGCCCGAAAGTATTTTCTGCTGAATCCCGGGCGGATAACCCGGCGGAGACTCCCAGCCGGTTTCGAGATCAACGGTAAAAAACTCGCGGTGTTCCTTAGGCATGGTTGGCAGGAATAAAAAACGGGTTGGGGTTCAAGAAATCGACGCGATCACGCAGGGCGGGAAACGTGCGACGTGCCGCGAGTAGCTCCTTTGGATCAATATCGACCGTCATGACTTCTTCGTCGGCGCCAGCCTCTTTGATTGGGACGCCATTTGGACCGATCACCATGCTGTGGCCAGCCAGCTCAATGCCCGCCGACGTTCCGCAACCATTCGTTGCGATGACCAGTGCTTGGTTTTCCAATGCTCGAGTTCGAACCAGCAGCCGCCACGCATCGAGCCGCGCCGCCGGCCACGCGGAAGCGACAAGGAAAATGCACGCGCCTTGGTCCACCATCGCGCGAAACAGCTCCGGGAAGCGCAAATCGTAGCAGATCGCCAGGCCCGCTTGGCCCCAGTCCGTATCAACGACGGCGATTTCGCCGCCCGGCTTCAACCGGGCGCGTTCCTGCGACTCGTAACCGAAAAGGTGAATCTTGCGGTATTTTGCCACCAGTTTTCCCGTCCGATCGAACAACACGCTGCAATTGAAGCAATCCTCGCCATCGCGCTCTATCACGCTGCCGAGATGCAGCCAGGCATTGAGTTCCCGCGCCTTGCAGGAAAATTGCTCGATGAATACTTCCTGCAGCCCGATCGCGACCGCGGCTGAA
The DNA here is from genome assembly GCA_030648295.1 of Opitutaceae bacterium. Taxonomy (GTDB): domain Bacteria; phylum Verrucomicrobiota; class Verrucomicrobiia; order Opitutales; family Opitutaceae; genus ER46. The sequence goes on from JAUSID010000286.1 coordinate 40,432, forward strand.
GGGTAATGCTCGAACGCGAAATATCCGATCGGCCAGAGTTCCGGCAGCATGATTAGGTCGCTCCCGCGTGCTCGCTCGAGTAATTCACAAACGCGCCGCGGGTATTCGTTGTCGCGAACGGGCGGAGAGGCAATCTGCAGGCATGAAATGCGCATAGTGTTCACGTGCGATGCGAAAACGTCACGCCGGTGGCTTTGATGCGGGGACTCATGCAAGAAGAATTGCGGATCCTACTTGGGGGAGAGCGTTCACTCGAACGCGACGTGTGAAATCCAGCTAAAAGAGGGAAAATTTCTCGACATCCTGTTTCGTATCCGAAACATCTCAGCGCTACCCCAACCCTGTCAAGCATGGATACGCAGGCTCGACGTGAGGCCCCCGCGCAGCGCCCTCCTCGATATTCGCCAGCAAGCGCGCACCTTCCGCTCGTGCATACGGCCGGCGACGAACGGCATCAATCTCCTGCTCGCGTCGGGAAGCCTGGGCCGGGGCGATTGTCGGGAGCGGCGGTATTGCAGATTGCTTTTTCGGCGGGCGATGGCGGAGAACTACCGCAATGGTTCAGGACGGAGGTGAAATTGCACGAATCAATCCTCAGGTCCTATTTGCGAGCATCATTTCCCTCCGTTCAAGACATCGACAATATCGTGCAAGAGTCATTTGTGCGAATCTGGAAGGTGAAGGTGACGCGCTCCGTTGATTCAGCGAAATCATTCCTCTTTCGCATTGCGCGAAATCTGGCGATCGATGAAGTGCGCCGCTATCAAGCATCCCCCGTACACGCCGCCATCGACTTGGTCGACTTGTCCGCCTTTGATGACAACCCGGACGCAGCAGAACAATTATGCCATATCGAGGAGACTGAACTACTCCGGGCCGCCATACAAAGCCTTCCTCCGCGTTGCCGCGAGATATTCATTTCGCGCAAGCTTGAAGGCAGACGAAACAAGGATATCGCCAAGTTTCTGGGCATCACGGAGGGCACGGTCGAGGTCCAGATAACCCGCGGCATCAAGCTGTGCCGCGAGTATCTGATTCGAAATGGGGTTTTCCGCTAAACGGTGACTTCTCAGTCACGGTGAAGGCGTATTCCGCGTTCACCGCGAACATAAGCAAGTTATCGCTTGAACTTGATGTAATCGATCTTCGCTTCCATTATATCATAAGCGTGCGCGGGGTCGCTTACAAGCGTGACGGTGTCACCCTGTGCCAAGCTAACGCCGACGCTGTAATCGCTGTATGTGTCAGCTCCGGATCCAACCATATAAATATTACCTAAATCTTGAGTGTAATTTGGGGCGGTTCCCTTTTTCAGACTCAGCCGTCCCACCTCCGCAGTGGCAACCCGAATGATAATGCTGGAAGAGGCGGAGACGTTTGTAAATGTAATGCCATGGCCGATGGTGCTGAATGCCACGACCTGTCCTGTCCCGCCTGGTACAATTGGCGGCAGCGGGTTTCCAACCCGCGTTGCAGCTTCGGCCTCGAGGAGAACAGATGTGTTGTCAACCATGCTGAAATCATCCGCATAGTAATTCTCGCTCGCCACGGAATTATCGACGTACAGCTCCGCGGCGTTAAGCGTTCCTGTCCAACTAAGCGCTACGTCCCCATCGATGGAAGCCCAAGTGCTTCCCACTGTCACCGGCCCCACCGTAAAATAATAGTCCTGCGCAGGGTTGCCATAGTTCCACCGCACTTTTAACGACACGCTGCTTTGCCCAGACGCATTCCTGACCATGCCGTGCAACGTAAACGTACCGGGACCCTTTGCAATCAACGCTGCTTTGATATCGCGCGCCAGTCCGCTGGAGCTCAGGCCTCCGCGACTGGAGACATAGACCGATTTGGCATTCTTGAAAACGACGCTGGTCTCTGACGCAAGAGAAGCCGTATCTTTCGCATACCAAGGCGTGATCCCGTTTTCAAAATCAGGATTCTTTTGGTTTCCTTGAGGGCCGAAGGCCAACATGTTTTTATCGCCATAACCACCACTGTAGACATAATAAGGGTCCGGTAGGCCTGTCGTCGGGGTCAGCACCGCAATGGGATTATAGTTCTCTTCACGGCCGTTCTTGTTGAAGGCATAGGCCCCCCGGTCTAATACCACAGTGGGGGTAAACTTGCGCAAGTAGTTCTCCACATCCTTCTTGGCGGCCAGCCCGTTGGCGTTACTTCCTTTTCCCACGGCCTCGGTCGCAGTGCTTTTCAGGTGAAGATCCAAGCTGCTCAGGATCGCCGGCTTTGGTATATTGCCGGCACCGAATACTTCATCCATCTTATCATCACCTATGTCAGGGCCGTAAGACAGGGTCGAACCGACAAAGTAATATGCCAGTTGCGTTCGGGCGATTTTCTTGTTTCCCGTCCCGGCAGGAACGTCTCCGCCACCACCTATGAATAGGTTCTGCGTGAAGCTTATACCCGTACTTTGGTATAGCCATACCGGGTCGCCATGCGTGTACGTTATGATATTATTGTCGATATTGGCGTTATTAGATTCATGAATAGCCAGGCTGCTTCGGACGTTGGACGGCGGAAATACCCCATTATCGAAAATGGTATTATGTTCGATTTCACCCCAGCTGGATTGATGAAATTGAATTCCGTCGAAACCATTGTTGAATGCTACGTTGCTCTCGAGGCGCATTTTGCCGTAAGGATAAGCGCCGCCATTATTCCGGGTGGTGTAGAGTCCTTCGCCGTCCACGATGCCGTCTGTATACATCGCGCCCCCATACCCGGCGTAGTCGGGATCGAACGGTGTCTGGGTGAAAACCATCGTGTTCCAACTACTGTGGACGATGTTCCCTCGCATCCACATCTTTACTCCAGCGTAGTTGTCGTAGGAGCTCGAGGCGGCGAATACCATCGCGCTCGATGCGGAGTGCGTCCACCAATTGGCGTTGCTGACCGTATTGTTCTCGAATACCACGTAATCGGCACTATCGCATCGTAGGCCCGAGCCTGTCGTGTCATGTATGTTGCAGTTTCTGACGATAACGTGATGGGAGCCCGGGAAGGTAATCCCATTCCCATTGAACACGTTCGAGCGGGGATAATCGCTTAACAGCAGTCGGTTTTTTTCGGCCATGCTGTAAGAGATCGACTGGGCTGCGCCTTCAACTTCAAGTCCGTCGATGATGATGTAGGATGCACCACCTCCATTAATACCGTTAGGACCGTTGAAAGCCAGCTTGACGGCGTCTTTCATGTAGTTTGTGAAGGTGATGTATTTCCCAGCGACCCCTGATGTGTTTAACTTTACGAGGGAGGACGATCCTTGTATTAGCGACAGTTGTTGCTCGTTGATCTGACCGTAAGGTGTCGTCTTGAGAGCCTCGAGTGCCATCTTGACGCTCGAATACGTGCTCGTGGTATATGTGCCTGCCATGACATATACCGTGTCGCCTGGCTGAACCTTGTTTGCTGCCGCTTGAAGCGTTGCGAATGGCGTAGAGGTGGACAGGCCGTCATTGCCGTCGTTGCCAGTTGGACCGACGTAATACGCGGTGCCTACCACTTTCGTCAGCATCACACTATCAATATGGAAATCGGCCGTGGTATCGTTCCAGATGGAGAAGGCCGCCTCCTGCAACGTGCCGCTCCAGCTCAATTTAATCGGCCCTCGAATGAGCGTCCATGGACCGGTGACGCTGGTTACAGGCAGATCATACCAGGAATCGATGCCATTTACCTTCAATCGGAACCTCGGCGTGATGTTGGCAGCAGCAGCCTTGACATACAATGTGACGTTATAGGTCCCTTGGCCGTTGGCGTTAAGGAGTGACAGAACATCCTGTTGCGCGGTTTTGTCGGCTACAGTACGCCCTGAGATCTTGAGGCACTTTAACCCGCCATAAACGGGAGGAATGGTATTTATCTGGGTGAGGAATGCACCGTTCAGGGAAGTCCACGGCGCGAACGAGGCCCCTTCAATATCGCCGTTCGTCAGGAGCTGATCTCCCTGCGCCGCGTTCAGGTTGCCGGAGAGCGACACGGTCGCGGCGGCTATTCCGATGACTGCTCGAACCGCAATCGCCAAGCGCGCCATGGGAGCTGTTCCTTTTATCAACAGGCGATCGCTTGAGCGAATCGTATCGGATAATCGCATTGAATTCATTGTATCGTTTTGGGGTTGGTTGTTTGATTAGCAATTGCCGCTGTGCCGGCGCTTGCCGATTAAAAGGAACTGCAGTCACAGCGCTCGCATCGTCCAAGTTAAGTTAAGACGGAAGAGACGGCTAAATCCCATAAAGCATCGCTGACGATTGGTGAATTTGGGTGGCCCGGGCACCTTGCTCGGTCGCGCCACTTGTTGACGGGCGCCTATTTAACGGTTTCGTAAACGAAACGAGTGTGCGCTCCCCATCGAACGAAAGCCGACTCGAACTGAGCCGCCCGCCGAATTACGTCGCCCTATGCACCACCCGCACCGCTTATTGTCCTCGCGTATTCGACCGCACTGCTCACCGCCGTCACTTTCGTGACTCCGTGCGGCAGACGAGCCAATCGATATGCAAAAGGCCAGGCAGATCCGCCAAAAAGAACATGCGGACAGTCGCTCACGGCTGAGGAGAGCGCATATTACGAACGGGCCAAGACGGAGTCGGCGCAAGGCGGAGCGGCAAGGTAAAGGCTGGTGCTCCATCCGCGGGCGAGGCCGCGACGCCGCCAAGAAAAGCGCCGACTCCGGGCCGCGGGCAGACGACGACACGGCCAAGGTCAAGCCAGAGCGCGTGGCGGACCGGGTAGTCGTGTTCAAATCGACGCCAGAAGCCGAGTTGAAGCTGCATTTCTATTTTCCGCCCGGCTGGTCCGCCACTGATCGCCGGCCGGCGATGATCTTCTGGTTCGGCGGCGGGTTCAACCAGGGAAGTCCCGCGCAGTTCTTCTGGCAGGCCGAATACTTCTCGGCGGGCGGGTCCGCCGGCGCCACACTGGCGCTGCTGGCCGCGCGGGAGGATGGCCCCCGATGCGGCAGAGGACGACAAGAGCACCTCGACCCGCCCGGCGGCGATGGTGTTGTTTAATCCGGCGCTGGGAGAGCCGCTGCTGCGCGTTACCGGCGAGGGCACGCCTGAGCAGGAGATGATGAGGGCAAAGTTTGACGCGTTGAGCACGCCGAAGGCGACCGAGCCGACCATCATGTTCTACGGCATCGAGGGTCGCATTTTCAATGAGGCGGCCAAGGAGTTTGCGCGACAGGCGCAGGCGAACGGCAGCCGGTACGAATTTTGGATGGGACAAAACGCACGCCGTGGCTTCTTCAACGGCCCTCCCTGGCACCAAGTGACGGCGCGCAAGGCTGACGATACTTTCTCGCCTCGCTCGGATATCTCAAAGCGCCGCCGACAATCGCGCCGCATCTCACTGCGGTGCTAATGCCAGCCGTCCCGGCTGCCACCCAACGGCAATAAAGTCGGCGCTGGAATTAAAACGCCGTAACGATACGACATCATGTTCTTCCCGCCCTCTGCCGCTATTGTTTCCGGGCGACGGCATAGTCTGAGCTTGGCGCTCAGCGGGCCTTCCAATTCCGCGTCCGGCGGCGCGGCGGGTCGGCGCAACCGACCGTGGGATGGTTTCCGCGTCGCGTCGCGCCCGTTTTCCCGACGCAGCATTGGGCGATACTATTGCTCGCTGTCGTTCTGGCAAGGTCGCTGCCGGCTTCAATCCCGCCGAGTTGTCGAATCGCAGACGCCAATCTACGATACGACCGCCGAAGGCGCGACGGGCACCGGGGGCGTGCCCAAAACGTTCTTCGGATCGATTAAGAACCAGGCGCCGGCCGCCAGCAGATAAAATCCGCCCACAGTGGCGATGGGCACCGTCCAACTCTGAAATAGTGCGAGGCTTTGTCCCACGACGATTGGGCACAACGCGCCGAAAAGATTGCCAACCATATTCATTGTTCCAGTCGCCACCCCAGCGTGTTCACCTCCGATTTCGACGCAGACTGCGAAAACCGGAGTTATCCCGCAGCCTGCTGCTCCCGCGGCGAAAGATAATAATAGCACCGACGAGACCGCCGAGTCCACCAGGACTCCGGCCACAATCGCGACCACCGCGAGCGGCAGCGCCACCACTGCGGGTGCACGCCGTCCCTTGTGCAGACCCCAGCGCAGCGAAAACGCATCGCTCAACCACCCGCCTGCCACCATTCCGAACGCGGTACAGACCAATGGCAGGGCCGACATCCATCCGGTCGCATTCAGATCGAAGCCCCGCTCCGTCAGCAAGTATGTCGGCAGCCACGTCAGCCAGAAATACCAGCCGTAGAGCCAGCTCCCGCAAACCAGGCAGACTGCGATGAGGCTGCGATTGCGGAATAGCCGGCGCCATGGCACCGGGGGATGAGGCTTCGGAGCGCTGGTGCCGATCAACGCGAGCTCCGACGCGTTCACGCTGCCGTGACGTGAGGGCTCGTCTCGAAACCAGCGTATCCACAGCAGCACCCAGCCAACCCCGATCAGCGAGAACCCCGGAAACAGCACCCGCCAGCTTACGTGATTCAACAGGATTCCCATCAACGGCAATGACAATGCTCCGCCGAGCGCGCCCACCATCAGCGTCAATCCAAATGCCCGCCCATGTTCTTTTGCGGGCAGCCAGCGTGAATAAACCCGCGAGAGGCTGGGGAATGTCCCGGCTTCGCCCATCCCGAAGAACAGGCGGATCAAAACCAAAGACCAGAATCCCGCCGCCGCGCCAGTGGCGGCCGACATCAGCGACCACCAGATGACGATCCGAGCCAGCGTCAATCGCGGTCCAAAGCGATCAGCCATCCAGCCGCTCGGTATTTCAAACAACGCGTAGGCGAGAGTGAAAGCGCTGAACACATAACCCATCTGCGCGTCGCTGAGCCCGAGATCGGCTTTGATCATCGGAGCCGCGATGGCTATCCGCACGCGATCTATATACGCGATCGCCGTCACTGCCAGCGCGAAGCCCAATACGGCGAAGCGCGCCCGCGTTGGCCGCTCTCCGCCGGACGATGGGAATGCGCTCGTCATGACGATCGCCGGGCGAGTTAAAGCTGAAAATGGCTCGACATTTGTTTCGTTCCCGAAACACTCACCGGCCATCCCGAGCTATGTCAAGCGCCGATCTACAAATGTCCGCCACCGTGGGCGCCGCCGTGCGTTCGTCAGCCGGATTCGGCTCGGCGGCTGCTGATGTCGCCGTCCGGATGGCATTGAGGCGGCTGAAATCCTTGCTGCCATGAGAACGGGCGCCGAATATCTCGCATCGCTGAACGATGGCAGAGAGGTCGTCATTGATGGCGAAATCGTGCGCGACATCGCCCGACACCCTGCCTTTGCCGGGGTCTGCCAGACGATTGCCGGTCTCTACGACCATATCAAAAACCATCACGACGAGATGACGTTCCCGTCGCCGACTGCGGGCAAGCCGGTTTCGCTGGCCCATCTTACACCGCGCTCGATTGAAGATCTGCGCCGGCGCCGGCATGCGCTCACCCGCGCGGCCGAATTCACGTTCGGTTTCGTCGGTCGCGGCCCGGAGCACGTCGCCAGTTTTTTTGCCGGTTTCGCGAGTCATCCGGAGTTGTTCGGACGAACTGGCTCCCGATACGCAGAAAATATCGTCCGCTTTCAACGCAAGATGCGGGACGAACATCTGTACGTCAGCTACACCATCGTCCCGCCCCAAGTGGATCGCTCGAAAACGGCTCACGAGCAGGCGGAGTCTCACATTCCAGCCGGCGTGCTCAAGGAAGTGGACGGCGGCATTATTATTCGTGGCGCGCAAATGCTCGGGACCGGCGCGGCCATTTCGGATTATCTTTTCTTCAGCAACATTCATCCGCTGCGCCCGGGCGACGAGGATTACGCCGTATCACTGGTGGTGCCGCTCAACGCCCCGGGGCTTCGCCTGTATGCGAGGCGGCCCTATGCCATGCATCAGCCGAGCGTCTATGACTATCCGCTTTCGACACGCTACGACGAGTCCGACTCGCTCGTCGTCTTTCGCGATGTGTTCGTACCGTGGAAAAACGTCTTCGTATACCGCGACCTCGCTACCGCCCGCGCGCAATGGTTTGAAACGCCGGCGCACGTACTCGGCAACAGCCAGGCGCAGATCCGGCTGGCAGTGAAGACCAAGTTCATCGCGGGGTTGGCGCGGAAAATCTGCGCCACCAACGGCGTCGACATGATTCCGTCCGTAGTCTGCGACCTGGGCGCAGTCGCATCCCTCGCGGCAATAGTGGAGGGCATGGTGATCGCGGCCGAGGCAACCGCCGTCACGAATGCCCAGGGGATCGTGCATCCCAATCCGCGGTTTCTCTATGGCGCCATGGCCCAGCAATCGAAGCTCTATCCGAAGCTGATTCATATGCTGCGCGAACTTGCGGGCGGCGGGGTTCTGCAGGTGCCATCGTCCTGCCACGAGTTTTCGGATCCGCTGATGGCGGCCGACCTCGAACGATATATCCGTTCGCCGGGGATCACCGCCGAGGAGCGAATCAAGCTGTTCAAGCTCGCCTGGGAGACGACTGGTTCGGAATTTGCCGGACGCCATCAGCAATATGAAATGTTCTACGCGGGTGCGCCTTTCGTCGCCAAGACGTATTCGTTTGTCCATTATGGCTACGACGAGGCGGTGGGCCTGGTCGATCGCTGTCTTAGCGGCTACCGTCGCCCTGCCAGTCCCGAACTCCCTCCATCAGTCAATCTGGCGCCGCAGCCAGATCGCGGCGCGACGCCGGCGTCGCCACCCTCTTCCATCATGAATCCGTCAACCGAACCACTGAAGATCGAAGCGCAACCTTTCATCCCCTACGTCGATGAAAAGAATACTCCGCCGGAGCTGCGACCCCTTCTCGAGCCGTATGTCAAGCGGATGGGTTTTCTTCCGAACTGCCTGAAACTCTACATGCATCGCCCGGAGATTGCGGCGACGCTTTGGATGCTCAACAGCAATATCATGCGTGACCCTTCGTCGACTTTGGATCAGGGCCTCAAACGTCGGCTCGGCGCCGTCGCGAGCCGCGTCAATGGCTGCGGCTACTGTGTGTCTCATCATTGCACGATTCTCAAGGGTCCGGCCGACGGGGAAGCCGAAGGGTGGAGCATGGCTCACGAGGAACTGATGGGAATCATGTCGGGTGACCTGGAGCCGAAGGACGAATTCGAAAAAGTGTGCTTCGATTTCGTGCGCGCTGCGTCGGCCGATCCGCATCACTTGCCCGATGAGATATACGACCGTCTGAAGGCGCTGCTCACCCCGCCGCAAATCATCGAACTGGCGTGCGTGGTCGGATTTTGGAAGATGTATAACACTATCCATGGCGCCCTCAGAGTTCCAATCGAGGCGCACCTCGCGCATAATGCCTCGTACCTGCGCGGCTAAGGCAGCCAAAGCAGACGAGCAATGCGAAGTTGGACGCAGGCGCGAAGCGCCAACGGCGCGTTCCATCGCGTGCCTAGGTCGTTGACCGGGCCAGCAACGGCGCGGGACTCTGGCCTTCGGCCCGAACTCGCAGACGCGACTCGGGGGCGTTACAGCTTGACGAGCCCTTCGACCCGCCTTTGTTTCGTATCCGAAACGTCTGGCTAGTTCCATACCCCAGTCCCCCGGCGCTTATGAAACAAATTCCCCCCTCCCGTAGTGCTCACCACGGCACCAAATTCTCGGCAACGGTTGGTTCCCTCTTCGCGCTCGCGGTTGCGATGGCCGGTCCGGTCGTCTCGCATGCGCAGGCTCCGGCCGATAGAAACGTCGTCTACGGCATGTATTCCGGGCTCGCGCTGCTGCTGGATGTCTATCGCCCGGAAAAGCCCAACGGCTTTGGCGTGATTCATGTCAAGGGCAGCGGCTGGCAGGCGGGTGGTCCGGGCTACGGCGCGCCTCAACTGAAGCGAGGGGCTGGCGGTTCGGCGGAGGTATCCGCGCTCGTCGAAGCGGGATACACTGTCTTCAGTGTGAACCATCGCGGATCTGCCCACTTCCCCTATCCGGCGGCTGTGGAGGACGTGCAACGTGCGGTGCGTTTCATCCGCCATAATGCGCGCGAGTATGGCATCGACGCAGGCCGGATCGGCGCGATTGGCGGATCTTCCGGCGGGCACCTCGTCAGCATGCTGGGGGTCCTTGACGGGGCGGGTGACGCAGGCAGTTCCGATCCGGTGGAGCAGGAAAGCGCGAAAATCCAGACGGTCGTCGCGCGTGCGACGCCCGCCGACCTTCGGCTTATGCCTCAGGTCCCCCAAGTCGTGAGCTTTGTCGGCATGCCGATGGACGAGAGTCCCGCGTCGCCGGCGAACCGGCGTTACCTGGAGGTCTCTCCCTTCACCTATGTATCCCCGGATGATCCTCCATTTCTGCTCGTGCATGGCGAGGCGGATGCGACCGTGCCGTTCACGCAGTCGGAATTTTTTGTGCACGTCCTGCGTGAGGCCGGCGTCGAGGTGAAGCTGGTACGGATTGCCGGAGGAACGCACGGTCCGACGTTTGGCGATCCCGAGCGGGCGACCCTCTATGGGCGCGAAAGTGTACAGTGGTTCAACTCTCACCTCCCGCACGCGCGGCCGGCGGGCCGGCCGGTTCCGGTCGCCCGCGAGGCGGCAAGCGAGGCCGGCGACGCTCCGCTTGACAGACGCAAGGCCAGCGAGATCCGCCAGAAAGCGGCGAGCGGGCAGACGCTCACGCCCGAGGAAAAGGCCTATTTGGATAGGTTCATGGCGGCGCGCGGTGGCGCCAAAGGGAAAGGTTCCAAACAATAATCACTGGCCAATCCGTCGATGTACTATATATACCGCTTTCTGTTCGTAATTTGTTCGAGCGCCATGGCGTTCGCCACCCTCCGCGCCGCCGACGAGCCCATCGATCGGCAGAAGGCCAGGGAGATCCGTCAGAAATCGAAAAGTGGCAAGGCGCTCACGCCGGACGAGAAAGCCTATCTGGATCGGGCGATGGCGGAGGGCGGCGGCGCGAAGACCAGGAATTCCAACCAGCCCACCGCACCGAAAGACGATCCCGGCAGGACGTTTCTTGGCCTGGCGCCTCTAACGGACATGAGCGCGACTGCGCGCTATGAAGGAGAAGACGGCGGACTTTACGGCGGCGGCCGCAATACGCCGCCAGCAGCGCACCTCCGGGCCGCGCTGGCGGAGGCCGCGAAAATCCAAGCGCTCGACGCCTCCGGCAAGCCCTCCCCGAACGGAAAGATCGTAATGATTACCCACGGGATGTCGAACACCACGCAGGAGTCGCAGACCTTCATCGAGGTCGCTAATGCCGACCCGCGCAAGAATCCAGCCGTCGTGCTCGTGGACTGTGCAATTGGCGGGGCGGGAACCAATCGCTGGATCGCTGGCGTCGATGAATCACGCGGCATGAAATTGTGGGAAACGGTGGATCAGCGCATTGCGGCCGCGGGCATAACGCCGCTGCAGGTGCAGGCCGCATGGTTGAAGCATGCGCGCGCTCTGCCCGCTGAACTCGGGAAATTTCCACAACACGCGAAAGTAGTGCAAGACGAGACCGCGCAAATCCTCCAGATGCTCAGGAAGCGGTTTCCCAACCTGCGTATCGCCTACCTTTCAAGCCGAAGCTACGCAGGTTACGCGCGCGGGCCGCTCAGCCCCGAGCCCTATGCCTATGAGAGTGCGTTCGCGGTCCGCTGGTTGATTCAGGATCAGATCAAAGGCAGCGCCGCGCTCAACTACGCCAGTGGACGTGCTCCGCTCTTGCTGTGGGGTCCGTATCTGTGGACCGACGGCGAGAAGGGCCGTAAATTCGATGGCTTCGTTTGGACGCGGGACGATGCGAACGCCGGTGGGACGCATCCGTCCGAGAAGGGCCGCCGCAAAGTCGCCGATTTGCTGGTGAGTTTTCTGACGTCGGATCCGACCGCCAAGCCTTGGTTTGAGCGAGCGGGCGCACAATAGAATCGATGACTCAATGCTTCCCGATGAAACTACGACTTAAAAGATATATTGTCTTGGTCTCGCTTTTTTTGCCGTTGATCGTGTGTCGCGGAGCAGGCGACAAACGGCCCAACATTGTCGTAATTCTCGTGGATGACATGGGCTTCTCCGACATCGGCTGCTACGGCAGCGAGATCGCGACGCCAAACATCGACCGGCTCGCCCAGCAGGGGCTGCGGTTCACGCGCTTCTACAACACGGCAAAATGTTTTCCGTCGCGCGCCTGCCTGCTGACCGGCCAGTACGCGCAACACGTCGGCATGAGCGAGAAGCCGCTCGCGTTCAAAAATGCCGCCACCATCGCCGAGATTCTGCGGAGCGCCGGCTATCGCACGCTCATGACGGGCAAGCATCACGGCGAGGAGAACCCGCGGCAGTTCGGCTTCGACCGCTATTACGGACTCATGGACGGCGCGTGCAATTATTTCAATCCCGGCCAGCGGCGCAGCGGCGAGCCCGCCCCCGCGAGCAAGAAGGGCGACTTCGCCACGCGGAAGTGGGCAATCGACGACAATGAATACGAGCCCTACACGCCGCCCGAAAAGGATTTCTACACCACTGACTACTTCACTAACTACGCGCTTCGCTACCTCGACGAATACAAGGGCGAGGGCAAGCCGTTCTTCCTCTACCTTGCCTACAACGCGCCGCACGAGCCGCTGATGGCGTGGCCGTCCGACATCAAGAAATACCTCGGCAAATACCTCGTCGGCTACGAAGCAATCCGGAAGCGCCGCTATGAACGACAGCTCGAGCTCGGGCTCTGGGACAAGACGTTCTCACTCTCCGCGCCGACCTACGAGAAATGGGATGCGCTTAGCGCGGAGGAAAAAACCGCACGCGATGCGATCATGGCGACCTACGCCGCGATGATCGATCGCGTGGACCAGAACATCGGACGGCTGCTGCGGAAACTCGAGGAACTGCACGAGCTCGATAACACGCTGATCTTCTTCATGTCGGACAACGGCGCGCAGGCCGTCGCCGATCCCAATGTGTGGCTCTGGGCGCGCGGCAAAGACTCGGACCCCAACGAGCCAATCGGCAGCGTGGGCCGGTTCACGTCATTCAATCTCTCGTGGGCCAACGTGAGCAACACGCCATTCCGCTACTACAAGGCCTACAGTCACGAGGGCGGCATCGCCACACCATTAATTGTCTGGGGAAAACGCCAGATCAGCCAGCCGGGAAGCATCACGAATTTCCCCGCGCACCTCATCGACATTCTGCCGACGATCCTACAGATCACCGGCGCACGATATCCGGCGAAGAATGCGAAAAACGAGCTGGTGAATCCACTCGACGGCATCAGCCTCGCGCCCCTGCTCGAGGGCCGCCGGCCGGCGGAGAACCGTCCGCTATTCTGGCAATGGGCAAAGGGCATGGCGATTCGCAAAGGCCAGTGGAAACTGGTTTCCGACGATTACGAGCCGTGGGAGCTGTATGATTTTCCCCGGGATCAGACGGAAAACGACGACGTCGTCGACGAGTATCCGCAGATCGCCCGCGAGCTGAAGCGCGACTGGGAGCAATGGATTGGTCCGCTGAAGCCTAGCCCGAGCCAGGCCAAATCGGGCAAGCGGGCCTCCGTGACTCGCGAGCCCTGAAGCAAGCTACTTGATTCGAGAAAGCAGGAACATGCAAAGAGCTTCGGCCATCACCATGAAAACACGGTCTCTCCGGTGTGCTATCACTGCCGCGCTTGTGCTCTCGATGTCGTACGGCATGGCGGCGCAGCCGGGCCGTGAAATGGAGAAAATCATGCGGCATCCGGAAACGCTGAAGGCTGGCGACGCGGCGCCGGATTTCACGCTGACGTCGCACGACGGCAAACAGACGGTGCGCCTTGCGGACTTTCGTGGCGCGAAACCGGTCGTGCTAATCTTCGGGAGCTACACCTGCCCACCGTTTCGCGATGTTTACCCGACGCTCGAGGGGTTGCACAAAACCTACGGTGCTCGCGTGGCGTTCTTCTACCTCTACATTCGCGAAGCGCATCCGGTGGACGGTTGGAAGCTGCCGCGCAATCGCCGCGAGGGCGTCGTCATTAAGGACCCGAAAACGATGGAAGAGCGGACGCAGGTTGCGCAGCAGGCGTGCGCGTTTTTCAAAACGGAGATTCCGGGGCTTGTGGACACGATGGACGATGCTACGGATCGCGCCTACGCCGCGTGGCCGTCGCGCATCTACCTCGTCGATGTGAACGGCAAAATCGCCGTGCGCGGCAACCCCGGCCCAGACGGGCTCGCGCCCGCAGCGCGCGAAATTGAGCATTGGCTGCAAACGCACGCGAAGTAAGGCAGCCGTCACAGCCATCGCCGATAATTAGGCAGGGCCGACCTTCCACGCGGTCCGCCGGGCTCCGTGCCAGTAGCGGAACCGTGTTCGTTCCGCGCGGAAGCGGAAGTTGCGGCGCCGGCGGGCGCAAGAGGGACACGAAGATCACCGCCAACAGCAGCAGGTTCAGTACAAGCGATACCCGGTTAATTCTTTTGCTGTTCATCGAAGCGCGAACGTTTACCGGATGGATCGTGGGATTGGAGCATGGGCAGGCCAACGAATTCCCCATGCTCCCAATTTGTTTCAAGCCAGAGGTGCGCTCAGCAGGAGCTGGCCGCTCATGGTCGTGATTCAGTTGGTCGAAAAGGTGGTAACGCTCTGAGCCGGCAGCGAAGTCGTGAAAGAATTATTCGACACCGTAATCGGTCCCAAATCCGCAATGTTTTCGGTGCTCGAGGTGCGGTGCCGGTTCAGGGAGGTCACCGTGCCGCCCGAGAAGCTAAAAGCCTGGCTCACGGCCGAATTGCCACTATTGACGGCTACGATGACCTTGTTGCCGCCGCCCTTGTAGGCGGTCACATAGACTTTGGACGTAGGAGTGTAGGTTGCATCGACCCGCAAATAGCCCGGACGAACCCACTTGGCGAATTGGCCAATGACGTAACCGTTTTTCCGCGCGCTACCATCGGCCTCGAGTATCCTGCCTTCGTCGTTATTCCAGGGAAACACCCACCACCAGATGTAGGCGCTCATTTCCAAGTTCATGCAATTCGAGATTTCTTTGGCGATGTTGATGCACGTGCCGATGGTGGCGCCGGAGTAGTAATGCTCGGTCATCCAGAGTCTTTTTCCATGGTCCAGGGCATTTTGAAGCTTGAGGAGGCTCCCGTAGGCGTGTCCGGCCACGAATGTGATATTGCCGACTGAGAGGGGATCGTTGAGAGTAGGGTCGCAATAGGCGGCCTTGAACCCGGTCGTCTCAGGCATCACGACCGGCTTGATGATGTTTTGTGGGAGTGCGTTGTCCCGGCAGAATATGTGCAATTGTTCGGCGGTCCAGTCGCACGATTCATAGGTGACATGCACGTCTGGTTCGTTCTGGATCGAGATGAAGTCCAGGCCGAGGTCGGTGCACGCCGCGCCGAGATAAGTGGCGTAGGCGGCGTAATACTGCGGCAGCAGAGAGCCGCCGACCTCACTCCCGCCTGACTTCATGTAAGCAGGAGGCGTCCAGGGGGTCCCCAGCACCAATGCGCCACGAGCATGGGCGTTCGCGGCATTGTCTCTCTCCGTGTTCCGCCCATAGCTGCCTTCTGTTGGATCAATGCGGACGCGGTGCAGTGTGAATCCCAACTGCGAGTTGGAATTATTGAGGAAAAGGGTATCGCACGCTGCGGCTGACAATCTATTGCACCCATACGAACAACCGCCGAAACCGTCAATGATTTGGCGGGTGATGCCGAGATTTATGGTGCAGGTGGCCGCATTCAAGTCGGGCTGGATAGCCGCACCTGTCGCAAGGATACCTATAACCGCTATAAGGTTAATCGCTATACGAGCCACGGGATTTGCCTCCTTGGTTGAAGCGTTGCTATTTGATCGCACCAGATATGCAGACGTAATCGGACTCATTGTATCGCCTTTGGTCGGGGTTGTTTAGTGACATTTGTTTTTGCTGCTGTAATCGTCGTCAACCGATAGGAAACTGGATCTACTGCGGCATCCGGCGTTTCAACTAAGACGGACCGGGCCGCCAAAACCTATAAAAGCGCTTTCGGACGGTGGCGGATGCACACGCTTCGCCATACGACTCAGTCGACCGATGCTGCTGTCCGCTGTGGGCGTGCGGTAGGATGTTGGAGACCGCGCTACGTTCACTGGCACCGCCCAAAATCGCGAGCGTCGAGGCGTGCGTCGGTGCTTGACAGTTATAGACGATTGGAACGTGTTTCGGACGCGAAACACCATGCGCCACAAAGAACGCCACCTGATTGCCACTCCGGCGAGAGCCACGGATGACCTCTGGGTTTTGATTGGACGCGTTTACCTGAACTATACGGTCTTCTTGCAGGAACAACTGGAAGCCGACGGCTTGGCCGAGCACATTCGACCAGGCATGGGACACCTGCTCTTTGCCCTTTTTGCTGAAGACAACCTGACCTTGCGTGATCTCACGGCGCGAACGGGACTGGCGCCCTCGTCGGTGACAGAGACGGTGCAACGGATGGAACGCCAGGGATTGATATCGCGGGTGCGAGACGCCGCGGATAAGCGCGCAGTGCGCATCAGTCTCACCCGCAAAGCGCGCAGTTTGGAGCCGCGATGCCGCGCGCTGGCATCTCAGATGAGGGACGTGCTTGAACAAGGCTTCACGGCGGCTGAGGCGCGGCGGCTTCGCGCGGGTCTGTCACGTGTGATCAAAAACTTGCACGAACGTCTGAAGCCCGCCGACAGCGACTAGCGATTGAATGCGCGGTGAGCAGCTAACCCGCGCATTAATTGTGCGAGCCTACAATCGGACCGCGGGTCAACGTTGATGCCGTGCCCGGTTTACCGCACGTGCACGCCTGATGGGATAATGCACCCGGAGTTACGATTCTGAGGTTTCACGCTTGACAGTCGTCAGGTCGAGAATTGTTTCGTAAGCGAAACGTAAGCTGGGAAGCGGTAGTCGTAACGAACCTCTTCGTTCGGCTGAAAAATCGGTCACGCTGCCGGATACCCCAAGACATAAGACATGAAATCCGCCCTTGGAGCCACACTGGCATTCCCCATCGTTTTATTTGGTTTCGCGCCGGTCGCGCTCGGTCAACTTTCGGACGCCAAAAAGAGCCAGCAGATGGTCGAACCGCCGCTCGAACTGTCGCCGTTCGTCGTCGATGAGAAAACCGACCAAGGCTACTATGCCTCCCAGACGCTGGCCGGCGGGCGCATGCGGCAAGATCTTAAGGATATCGGTTCATCCATTCAGGTCGTAACGAAGGAGCTGATGGACGATCTCGGGGTCACCGGGGTGGAGGAGCTCTTTCAGTACACGACGAGCACGGAGGTCGGCGGCATCCTCGGGAACTTCACCGGCTCAAACGACGCGACCGCTCGCGGCGATGCCAACATCGACGACGCCCGGCGCGACCCGGACGCCACGACACGCATCCGCGGGCTCGCGGCGCCGGATCGCACGCGCGATTATTTCAAGACGGATATTCCCTTCGATTCCTACAATACCGACCGCGTCGACATCAATCGCGGCGCCAATTCGTTCCTTTTCGGTTTGGGCTCGCCCGCCGGACTGACGAACCAGGGAATCGTGAAGGCGCGCTTCCGCGACACGAACGAGGTGAGCACGCGGATTGGCAGCGGCGGAAAAAATCCCTCCTACCGCGGGTCCTTCAATCTTAATCGCGTCCTGATCAGGGATACACTGGCGATTCACGGCGCATTGCTCATGGATCGCACCCAGTACCGGCAGGAACCGACCTACAAGAACGACGACCGGCAGTACGTCGCGGTGACCTATCGGCCGTTCAAGAACCAGAACACCGTCCTCACCGCCCACGTGGAGAACGGCCGGATTCGTGGCAACGCCCCGGGGGTGCTGCTGCCGAAGGAGAATCTCGACACCTTTCTCGATTACGCGCCGGTGGCCCGGCTTTCGGTCGACCCCTATGCCAACCTGCAGCGCTTCGGCAACGTAAACGGCCCGACGCAGGCACAGTGGAACGTCCTTTCCACGGCGGACAAGTTGAAGTTCCGGGTGCGGGACACCAACACCAGCAGTCTGAACAACGCGAACTGGGGCAATGGCAGTTACGGCCTCGTTTACGATGGTTCGGCCGGCGCCCTGCCGGCATTTGCCTACACTGCGCAATATGGCGCCCAACTCTACGCTGCAGGCGATCAGTTCTTCAATCCGACGCGGGTGGCGCGGGGCGCGGCGCAGAACACCTATCCGCAGAACCGGGGCGAGATTAATGGCGTCGGCTGGCTCCAGCAGGGGTTCACCGATCTGAAAACCTTCGATTTCAGCAAGCAAAACCTCGGCTGGGATAATGATTATTACGCGCGCGACTTCGTGAACTACAACGTCGCGCTCACGCAGGTGCTTTGGCATGGCCGCGCCGGCTTCGATGTCGCGTATGACTATCAGGACCTGTTCAAGCGGGACTTTACGGCATTCGAAATCGGGACCGCGCGAATCTACTTCGACATGAACGAGACCCTGTTCCTGCCGACGGATCCGAACTACCGCACATCAGGAGTCGTCGCGGCGAGACCCAATCCGAATTACGGTCGTCCCTTCGTGATCACCAAGGCGACACCCCGTACCAACGACACGCAACGGGAAGCGGCGCGATTCACCGGCTTCGTCAAATTCGACTTTGCGGAACACAACAAGGGCCGGCCTTGGCTCGGCAAGCTGCTCGGCCGCCACACACTGACGGGCCTTGCGGACAAATCGACCTTCGACGAAAAGCAGATTTCATATACACTGAGTGCCTTCGGCGACCCCGAACCGGCGCTGCACATTGGCGTGCCCGCGGCCCGCCAGGCGAATGGCAATCCACGGCTCGTGCCGCTCATGAGTTATATCGGACCAGCACAGTTGGATGCATTCACGAATCCGAATTTCACGGTGGGCGACTTTGTGCTCACGCCGGCCAAGTACCAGCTGGGTCTCCCGGCCAACTATTCAATCCCAAAGCTCAGCTGGAACCTGGGACCGGATGCCACCCCGGCAAATCTCGGGCAGCCCTCGCTCGTGAACGGCAACGAAAGCTTTGTCCCGGGCAACTTCACGCCGCGGTATGTGCCGAGTAGCAATCCAGGATACCGGCTGCAGCAGACGAAGGTCACCTCGTTCGCCCTCAACGGCCAGTCGTTCTTCTGGGATCGCCTGCTGGTCATCAACACAGGTTACCGGGAGGATACGGCAAAGACGTGGCTCAACACCCGCGCTCCGTTGGTCGGACTGGACGAAATCCCCGATGTGTCGCGGCAGGCATTTCGGCTCGAGGACGGCAGCTTCCTGAAAACCAAGGGAAGTGTGTTCGGGTATGGCGGCGTTTTCAACTGGCCGAACGAACTGATCAAGCTGCCATGGGGCGCCAGCCTCGCGTTTCACTATAATACAAGCGAAAACTTCGTGCCGGCGATTGATCGCGTCGATCAATATCGCCACCCCCTGGCGCCGCCCTCGGGCCGGAGCAAGGACTACGGCGCGAGCGTGTCTCTCTGGGACAACAAAGTGGCCGCCCGTTTCAACTGGTATAATTCGCGGCTCGCCGGCGCCACTGCCAATGTGTCGCAACTCTACAACCAAGTGTCCTTAAATATTTTTCAGCAATATGGCTTCCTGAATGCCGACATCCTGAGAGTAGACGCGAATAATGACGGAGTGATCGACGATGCGGTCAGGAACCAGATCGCCGTGAATCCCGCGACCGGACTCACGTCCGAGGGTCTTACGCGCGATCAGGCGGCGGCTCAGCTTTATCCGAATCTGACGAAGGCGCGAGCAGCGCGGGCCAGCATCGGGTCGTATCTCACCGACGAGCTGAAGGCGGCATTTAATTACAGGCTTCTGTCCGACGGCACCAATACGGTCCAGACCGATCCGCGCGGCATCGCCGACACCAACGACATCGAGGCGAAGGGGTTCGAGGCCGAGATTACGTTGAACCCCACGCGGAACTGGCGGATTGCGTTCAACGCGGCCCGCCAGGAGACGATCCTGACCAAGATCGCCCCGGGCTTGACGGACCTGATTGAAAACACGTGGCTGCCGCATCTCACCCAGTACGGCGACCTCGACTGGGACCTGCCAGTCGGGTCGTTGAATGGCCCCACTGCATCCCAGCAGGTGGCGGCGCGATTCGTCGACTACTTCGCGGTAAAGGGGCAGGAAGGCCGGCCGCAGATTGAGCAGCGTAAATGGCGGCTGAACCTGGTGACGCGCTATAGTTTCAACGAAGGCCGGCTGAAAGGAGTTTCGATTGGCGGCGCGATTCGTTGGGAGGATCGGTTTGCCAACGGCTATCCACTTTATACTGACGCAAACGGGGTTGTCCTCCCTGTCATTTCCAATGCCTATTTTGCGGCACCGACCACGAGTTACGATCTGATGCTCGGCTATCGCCGCCGAATTCTGCGCAACAAAGATTGGACGGCGCAACTCAACGTCCGGAACCTGCAGAATTGGTCAGGCGACAAAGTCAGTGTAGTCAGCCGACAGCCGGACGGCTCGGCCGCGCGGGTGCGCTTCGATCCGCCGATGGAGGTTCTGCTGACAAATACCTTCCGGTTTTGAGGCGTAGCCATCTTGAAGCAGGAGGACCTATTATGAAAATCCAAAGTCGAATCGTGGCGCTGATTTCCTTCGTGTTGGTGGCCGTGATTCCGCCCGCGGCCCATGCGGCGGATGCCGTCAAGAAGAAGTCCGAACGCGGCCCGCGGCGCGAGGACGATGTCTCGAAATTCCAGCCCTCCCGCCCGCCCGACAGAGTTCTGGTCTTCAAGTCGACGCCGCAAGGCGAGTTGAAATTGAATTTCTATTTTCCCCCGGGCTGGGCTGCGACTGACCGGCGGCCGGCGATGGTATTCTGGTTTGGCGGCGGATTCAACCATGGCACACCGTCGCAGTTTTTCTGGCAGGCGGACTATTTTGCCTCGCGTGGACTGGTTGCGGTCTGTCCCGAGTATCGAATCAAAGGTACGCACGGCACGCTGATCGACAAGTGCGTCGAGGACGCGCGCAGCGCGATGCGCTGGGTCAAGGGTCATGCGCGGGAACTCGGCGTTGCCGCGGACAAAGTGATCGCTTCGGGCGGGTCGGCGGGCGGTACGCTATCGCTGATGATGGCCCTGCCGGAGGGACCCGACTCGAAAGATGACGACCTCAGCATTTCGCCGCACCCGTGTGCGATGGTCCTTTTCAATCCCGCGGTGGGGGATCGCGTGTTGCGCGTCATTGCGAAGGATGGGGCAGAGCCGACTTCCGTGAACGCGCAGATCGCGGCGCTGGACACGCCGCAGAAGGGCGAGCCGCCGGCCATCTTTTTCTTTGGGTCGGAGGATAAGGAATTCCTGGACGTCAGCCGCGAATTCTGCCGCCGGGCGCAGGCGCAGGGCAGCCGTTGCGAAGTGTGGATTGCGGACAAAAACCGGCATGGTTTCTTCAACGGACCGCCTTGGCACGAGGCCACCGCGCGCAAGGCCGACGAATTTCTCGCGTCGCTTGGTTATCTGCAAGGGCCGCCCAAAATCAAAACGAACCCTGCCGCAGTGTTGATGCGTTTCGACCCGCGGGAAATCGCCAATTCGCGCTAATATATCTGCCGACCGAGGATGCGAACGCTGAGCGCGAAACGGGAAATCTTTGCCCGTCAAAGAAAGGCTACCTAATGAAAACACACTATCGAACCTGGGCTGCTTGCATCGCCATCCTGCTTGGTTTGACTGCCACCACTGTTGCTCGCGGGGCCGAGGATCCGATCGACATGCAGCGAGTGCGCGATCTGCGCACCCGCATGCAGAAGGGCGATACGCTGTCGGCGGAAGAACGCGCCTATTACGATCGCGGCGTCGAAGCACGAAACCAGCAGAAGCAGCGCAGCCAGCCGCCAGCGAAGGAAGCGTCCGCAGCCGACGACGAACTCAAGCGCGCGACGCGCGAGATGCAGGATCCGGCCGCGGAGACCTTCACCGTTTCCGACGAGGCCTGCCCGCTCGAAGTCATCGAGGTGCCGACTCCGGACAAGAACACGGCCATCGCGGTAGTCCGCAAACCGCCCGGCAAGGGGCCGTTCCCGGCCATCGTGTTCCTGCACGGAGGAATGGGGCAGCAAGACCTGAAAGAATTGCAGACGGCCTCGCGGAATCAGCCAACCCGAACACGGTTCTTGGCCGCCGGCTATGTAATTGTCAGCGCCACGTTCCGCAGCAGAAAGGCTGATCCGCAGACGCGGGATGCGCTCGTCGATTGCCTGGCGATCATCGCCCACGTCAAGAAGATGCCCGAGGTGGATCCCAAGAGCCTGGTCGTCTTCGGCGGCAGCGGAGGCGGCAGCCTGGCTTTGGAACTGGCCGGTGAAATGCAACTCTGCGCCGTCGTGGCAGGCGAGCCGGCCAGCGTGCTCTTCACCGGCATGATGACCAAGGATGACCGGGGGCCAGAGTTGCCGAAGATCATGGGCGAACCGAAGGCTTTCTACACTCCGGAACTACAGAAGTTCACCCGCGACAAGATTCGCAAGATTTCGTGCCCGATTCTCATCGTGCACGGCGATCAGCACCCGCTCAAGAAGATCAACCATGAGATCATGATCCCGGAGCTGAAAGCGGCGGGGAAGCATGTCGAGGTGATCGTTTACCCAGGCCAGCCGCACGGGTTTTACTGGGGAACTGGCAAGCCTGAGGCGGCGCTGAAGTGCTTCGATGATAGCCACGCCTACATCGAGAAACATCTGACGACCAAGCCCAAGCCGCTGAACGAGTCTCTCGTCAGGCAGGCACCGGTTGTCCGCGGCGTCGAGAAAGGGGATAAGTAGAAAGTGCCGGAAAGTGCCAGTATTTCTGCTCCTTATTGTACCCGGGTTGAGACGACGCGTCAACTTTTCCGCCATGCCTCGCGTTCGCGTACTCGTCATGCTTTTTGCCGCGCTCACACTCGCGCTCGTGCTGCGCAGCGAAGACGGCTACGAACTTTGGCTGCGGTATCGCCTCGAGGCCAATCAGGCGCGCCGTGCCGAATACGCATCCTTCGGCTGCATGGTGATCGCGCCGGCGCGACCAGTCCTAAATGCCAGCCGCGAGGAACTGGTCCGCGCGCTGGCGGCGATTTCCGGAACTGGCCCGCGCGCTTCCACCGGCGTGGGAAGCGCGATCTATATTGGTCTGCGAAATGACGCGGCGCCCATCGCCGCATTGGTTACGCGCGAAGAAATCGCGCAACAGGGGCCGGAGGGTTTTGTCATCCGCGCGGGCGAGCACGCCGGCCACCGCGTGATCGTTATCGCGGCCGCGAGCGATGCAGGCGTGCTGCACGGAACGTTTCGGTTGATTCGCGAACTACAGCTCGGCCGTTCGGTTGCGGCGCTGAATCTCAGTGAATCTCCGCCGATCGGCAGACGAATGGCAAATCACTGGGACAATCCCGTTCGCACGCAGCATGTGACTGGCGCATCGATAGAGCGCGGTTACGCCGGCGACAGCTTTTTCAAGTGGGGCGAACTGCCGGACCGCATTGACCCGCGACTTCACGACTGGGCGCGACTGCTGGCAGCGATGCGACTGAACGGCGTCGTCGTGAACAACGTCAACACCGCGAAGCGCGGGCTCGAGGGTTGGCGCCTGATAACGACGGATTATCTGCCCAAGCTTGTCGCAGTCGCTGCCGTGTTGCGGCCGTATGGCGTGCGGTTGTTCGTTTCGGTCAATTTTTTCAGCCCGGTCCTAGTCGACGAGCTGCCGACGGCCGATCCGGCCGATCCCGCGGTGCAGCGCTGGTGGCGCCAAAAGGCCGCCGAGATTTACGCGGCAATTCCGGATTTCGGGGGATTTTTGGTGAAGGCTGATTCAGAGGGGGAGCCCGGTCCGCTGAAATACGGGCGCACTCACGCTGAGGGTGCGAATGTCATTGCAGCCGCGCTTGCCCCGCACGGCGGCGAGGTGCACTGGCGCGCCTTCGTCTACGATCGCGCCAACGGCGACCGCGTAACGCAGGCCTATACGACGTTTGCCCCACTCGATGGCGACTTCACCGCGAATGCTTCGCTGCAAATAAAGAATGGGCCGCTGGATTTTCAGGTGCGCGAGCCCGTCTCTACCTTGTTCGGCGCGATGTCGAAAACACGGCAAACGCTCGAACTACAAATCACGCAGGAATACACCGGGCACGACAAGCACGTGTGCTATCTCGGCCCGATGTGGCACGAGGTGCTTGGCTTCGCGCCCCATCAGGGCCGCACTGTCGCCAGTGCCATCTCGGCTATCGCCGGGGTGATGAATACCGGCGATGCGCGTAATTGGACCGGGCACCTGCTCGCGCAGGCGAATACATACGCTTTTGGCGAACTGGCCTGGACCCCAACCCGGCCGCCCGAGGACATCGCCGCCGAATGGGCGCAGCTCACCTTCGGTCGCGATCGGCGGGTCATCGATGTCGTAACCGCCATTCTACTCCAGTCCTGGCATGCCTACGAAGACTACACCGGGCCGCTCGGCATTGGCTTCCTGACGCGGCGGGGCGACCATTTTACGCCCGATCCCGAAAATCGCGCCGAGTATCATGGTGGCGACGTTCATGGTGTCGGCGTCGATCGCACGGTTGCAACAGGCAGCGGTTACGCGGGCCAATACGGGGAACCGTGGCGTGCGCGTTACGAATCGCGGACCCAATGTCCCGAAGAACTCCTGCTGTTCTTTCACCACGTGCCATATTCGCATCGGCTGAAAAACGGACGCAGCGTACTGGACGAGATTTACGTACGCCATGTCGCCGGCGTGGAGAGCGCGCGCGGATTCGTGCGCGATTGGGAGACGCTGCGCGGGCGGATTGACGACGAACGCTTCGAGCACGTTCGCATCCGGTTGGCCGAACAGGTGCGCCATGCCGAGGACTGGTGTCGCGCAGTGAACGGCTATTTTGAAAAGCTCTCCGGGGTTTCACCTTTACTCCCATGATATATCGCCCCGCGTCTTTACAGCCGAGGCGGCTGCTCGCTTTTCTTGGTTTTGCTTCGCTCTGTCTTGCCTGGTCGATCCAGGCCGCCCCGGCCGTCCGACCGAACGTTCTCCTCATTCTCGCCGACGATTGCACCTACCGCGATCTCGGGGTCTATGGCGGGCAGGC
Organism: Opitutaceae bacterium; assembly: GCA_030648295.1. Classification (GTDB taxonomy): domain Bacteria; phylum Verrucomicrobiota; class Verrucomicrobiia; order Opitutales; family Opitutaceae; genus ER46. Next base: position 65,515 of record JAUSID010000286.1, read on the forward strand.
GAAGACGCCGCACCTCAACCAGCTCGCGTCCGAAGGCATGAAGTTCACCCGCTGCTTTCAGGCCGCACCGATGTGCTCGCCGACACGCCATTCGCTCTATACAGGATTGTATCCGGTGAAGAGCGGCGCCTACCCGAATCACACGATGGCCTACGAGTGGGTGAAGAGCATTGCCAGCTACCTGCAGCCGGTCGGCTACTGCACGCACCTCTCTGGCAAGACACACATCAACCCGCTCTCCGTGTTTCCATTCGAATATTCCGGCCGGTCGGACGACGGGAATCCCGATTCCGCCGTGTTCGAGCGCGTGCTCCAGCAGAGCGCATCCGCGCGCACCCCATTCCTGTTCATCGCCGCATCGCACGAGCCGCATGGGCCCTGGAACAAAGGCGATTCCAGCGCGTATCCTCCGGAATCGCTCCAACTCCCGCCCATTTGGGTGGACACACCGGAGACTCGCGAGGCGTATTCCCGCTACCTCGCCGAGGTGACCTACTTCGATGGGCAAGTCGGCGAATTTGTCGGGCTGTTAAGTAAATATAATCAACGTGACAATACGCTCGTGATCGTGCTGAGCGAGCAGGGAAACTCATTTCCTTTTGCGAAGTGGACCTGCTACGAAGCGGGAATACAGAGCGGGTGCATCGTTCGCTGGCCTGGCCGGGTGAAGCCTGCATCGGTCAGCGACGCGCTCATCGAATACGTGGATGTCGTGCCCACGTTTCTCGAGGCCGCGGGGCTGCCCCGACCCGAAGTGCTCGATGGCCGCTCATTCCTGCCAATACTGGCCGGCCGCGCAACCACGCACAAGACGCACGTGTTCAGCCTGCAAACCAGCCGTGGCACGGTGAACGCTCCGGAATATTACGGCATCCGCAGCGTGCGCAACGAGCGTTACCTCTATATTCGGAACTTCACGCCTGAAATTACGTACTACAACGGGGCCACCAAAGGTGGCGTTTTCCGGAGCTGGCAGGACCGGGCATCCGCCGGGGATCAACATGCCGGCCGGCTGGTGAGCGACTACCAGCACCGGCCCCCCGAAGAGCTTTACGATTGCGAAACGGATCCTTGGAACCGCACGAACTTGATCGCTGTTCCCCGGCTCGCGGGCGTCCGCGACGAATTGCGCGCGCGGCTCGAGGCGTGGATGACGCAACAGGGCGACGAAGGCCAGGCGACGGAAATGAAGGCACTCGAACGAATGCCAAAACGAATCCAGTATAAAGGCGCGCTCGTCCCGAGCGGGAGCGAAGGGGTGGAAAACTGACCTCACTATATGAACATCAAATCGAATACGATGGCAGGATGGCTGGCCGCAATGGCCCTCGCGGCGGTTTGGCCGAACGGACTGGCGACTCGCGCGCAGACGTCGCAGGATGCCGAGCGCGCACGCATGACGCGCTTGCGCGGCGCGACGGGCGAGGCGCTCTCGCCCGAAGAGCAGGCGAATCTCGACGAACGCATTCGTGCGCGGGAAATCCGCCGGCGGATGATCGGCGGAGGAGAAATCACCGCGGAGGAGAAGGCGTTTCTCGATGGCTATCAGGCGAAAAAAGGGCCGGTGCCAACGCCCACCGAGTCGACTGGAATGATTCCGCTCACCGAGCTCGTCACTGGAACGTACAAGGGCGAGGAGGGCGGCCTATACGGCGGAGGCCGCAACGAGCCTCCGCCCGCGCACCGGACCGCCGTGGAACGTGAGCTGGCGAAAATCGTCCCGCTCGATCGCGAGGGACGCCCATCGCGCGACGGGAAAATCGTCTTCACCTCCATAGGCATGTCCAACACGTCGGTCGAGTTTTCGCTCTTCGAAGACTTGGCGCCCGCCGACCCGCGTAAGGCGCCGCACGTGGTCGTTGTCAACGGCGCGCAGTCCGGCCGTTCAGCGCCGGTCTGGGCGCGCACAATCAGCGGGCCGGATCCTTGGGCTGTGCTCAATGAACGGCTCGCGCGCGCCGGCGTCACGCCGAAACAGGTGCAGGCCGTCTGGATCAAGCACGCACAGGCCAACCCGCGCCAGCTCGGCGAATTTCCCGAGCACGCGCGGGTACTGGCCGACAACACGGCGAAAACGCTGCAAATCCTGCGCGAGCGTTATCCCAACTGTCGCGTGGCCTACCTCTCGAGCCGCATCTACGCGGGCTACGCCATGACGGTGCAGAGTCCCGAGCCGTATGCGTACGAAAGCGCCTTTGCCATGCGCTGGGTCATACAACGGCAGATCAACGGCGACCCGGAGCTCAATTTCGATCCGGCCAAGGGGCCGGTGCGCGCGCCCGCGGTCGTCTGGGGACCGTACTTCTGGGCCGACGGCGTGAAGCCGCGCGCGGGCGACGGCCTGGTATGGCTGCGCGAGGATTTGCGGAAGGAGGACGGGTCGCATCCCAGCGGACCTCCGGCTCTGGAAATCGAAAAGGCGAAATACGGCCCGTCTGGTCCGCAGCCGTTGGCGTACGCCGGAAACGACTCTGGCCGGCGCAAGGTCGCACGGCTGCTGCTCGAGTTCGTTCATAACGACCGGCTGGCGTCCTGCTGGTATCTTGCGGCATCGGCGAAATGATTCATTGCGGCGTGGCAACTCGGATGCATGGGATCCGTTCAATCCTTCTTTTGCTGGCGCTCCTCGGCTCTGCGCTCGCGGCGGCGGAACGCCCCAACATCCTCTGGCTCGTCACCGAGGACAACACCTATACTTACAATAGCGCGTACGGCGATCCCTTGGCGCGCACGCCGTATTTCGACCGACTCGCCGCCGACGGTATTCTCTACGAACGCTGCTACTCCACATCCGCGGTGTGCGCCCCGACCCGGGCCAGCATCATCACTGGCATGTACGCGCCGTCGCTTGGCACGCACCACATGCGCAGCAATGTTCCGCTGCCGTCATGGCTGAGGTATTTTCCCGCCTATCTCCGCGATGCCGGCTATTTCACGACCAATCGGGCGAAGACGGATTACAATGCCGCGGTCCTGCCGGACACGTGGGACGAAAATGGCGCCGAGGCGCACTGGCGTCATCGCACGCCAGGCCAGCCGTTTTTCACCGTTTTCAACTTCATGGCGTCCCATGAAAGTTCGCTCCACAAACGGCTTCCTCTCACCACCGACCCGCGAAAAGTCAACGTGCCGCCTTATCTCCCCGACACGCCGGAGGTGCGCGCGGACATCGCGCAATACTATGATCGCGTCAGCGAAGCCGATCGCCAAATCGGGGAGGTCCTGGCCGAACTGGAAGCCGACGGCCTCGCTGATGATACGATCGTCTTCTACTATTCCGATCACGGCGGCGTTCTGCCGCGCAGCAAGCGGTACCTCTACGAAAATGGAACTCATCCGCCGCTCGTCGTCAGGTTTCCGAAGAAATTCCAGAACCTGGCGCCTGCAGTCCCTGGCACGCGCTGCACCGAGCTGGTGAATTTGGTCGATTTTGCGCCCACCGTGCTCAGCCTCGCCGGTATTAAAGCGCCCGATTATTTCCAGGGACGTGCTTTCGCCGGAACAGCTCGAGCGCCCGCGCCGCGGTTCACCTATAACTTCCGCGACCGAATGGATGAGCGATATGACGTTTCCCGCGCCGTCACCGATGGTCGCTGGCGGTATATTCGCAATTATCGTCCCGACCTGCCCAACCTGCAACACCTCGACTACCTCTGGAAAATGGCTTCGATGCGCGAATGGGATCGCCGGCATCGCGAAGGCACGCTCGACGCCGTTCAAGAATCCTACTTCCGGCCGAAGCCCGTCGAGCAGCTCTTCGACTGCGATGCCGATCCGGACAACGTCAAAAACCTCGCCGAGGATCCCGCGTTTCGCGAGGTTCTGGAGCGATTTCGCGTCGCCAATCGCGCGCACTTGCTGCGTATTCGCGACACTGGTTTTATGCCCGAGCCGTTCCTCCGCGATCTTTCCGGCCAGGGCTCCCCGTTCGATATTGGGCACGACGATAAGCTATACCCGATCGCTCGCATTCTCGACGTCATCGACCGTCTCCAGCTCCCTGCGTCGCCGCTCGAAGCCGACCTCGAGGCCGCGCTCGACGATCTTGTCCCCGCGATCCGCTTCTGGGGCGTGATGGCCGCATTGCGCGCCCCGGCCAGTGCCGCGACGCTGCTCGCCCCGCGGTTGCAGGACCCGATCGGATCGGTGAGAATTGCAGCGGCCTTCGTCACCGCGCGGAATGGCGATGCAAAGGAGGCGTGGCCGGTCTTCGAGGCTGCGCTTGGCGCCAGTCAGCGTGACGAACTCCGACTCGAGGCGCTGAACTATCTTACAAACCTCCCAAACCGTCCAGCTTCGTTCCGACCATTATATGAAGCAGCACTACAATCTGATGCGGCGCCACGCGGACAAAACTATGTCGCCGCGGCTGCGGAGTATTTGCTGAAATTGTAGTTAAATGCCAGCTGATATGTGGCCGGAATGGTAGCTCACGCATCTTATGATTCGTTACCTTGCATCGATCGACCGTCGAAAAATGATCCTATGGTTCGCATTCTTGTGGTACGTGGCGATCGTCACCTGTTATGCCTCCGCCGATCCGGCGCTCTGGGCGCGCGCGGGTGGCATTGCTGTGATTGTAGGCACAATTCTCACTCTTAATGCCGTGCCACGGACGGGTCGGGTTCGCGACCTCGGATTCTGGCCGGTCTTCCGTTTTTTCCTTATCCCATTCTGCGTATCCAGCTTTTCCACGCTGACAACAAACCGCGCGTTTTTTCTAATTTTCCCGCCAAACCTAAATCAAACCATTCTTGCTGTAGCCGTAATCATAGTGTTTATTGCTGGCGTTTTGGTCGCCAGGCGCCTTCGCCGTCCTCCTATAACAGCACGAACTGTTAATCGCGAAATGTAAATCAGCGAGCTGTTTGTGCGGCCGGCCTTCAACGACGCATCGTCGAAACCACTCGCGCTGTGTCGACAACCGTGACAGATTCCGTGTTGCCATTCACTTCGATTCGGCCACAGCCCGAACCGCCGGTGAGGATGTCGGTTGCCACCGCTTCCTGCAGATAACGTTCAACCGTCGCTCGCATCGGGCGCGCTCCAAGTATTCGGTGATAGCCGACACGCACCAGAAACTCGACGGCAGCGGGAGTCACCTCGATGACATGGCCGAGCGAGGACAGTCGTGCGCATTCGGCTGCGATCATGTCTTCTCAAATTTCGCGCTGCGTCGTGTAAGCGAGCCTCGAATACACCGCGATCTCGTTGATCCGGCCGGGCAACTCGGGGCCGAGGCGCTCCCGCACGCGCATCAAGACCATGCGCTCCGCTGAGGCGAACGGCGTATTTTCCATCCGCATGGTTTCTTCGGAACCGACGTTGCTCGTGAACTCCGGGAGAAGCCGCGGAAGTCCAAGCATTCCGCAGTTGTGATGCGCTGCGTTGCCGGAGGATCGCAAAGCATCGAATCCAGAAAAGTTGGCCAATTGGCCAACTTTTGCGGCGAGCGTCCGACTATTCCTCGGATCTTGACGATTCAACTTTGAGTTCAACCTTGAGTTCGGCCACGACAACTCCGGCTTCAATCGGGATATACCGTTCCTCAGCGATGCGCAGGACGCGAAGCCGACCCGCGTCCAATGCATCGCGCACCACCTCCAACTCCCGCCCGCGCACAACAACTCTGTCGGCGCCCGCCTCGATCACGAGGTTTTGGGGTTCGCCAACCTGCAAGACCCAGCGCGTGAGCGCGTGGTAGGGATATGAATATGCCCCGTCTGCGCACTCAAACCGGATGACGGTCGCCGGTTCACCGGAATCCGCGAAGACGCCCCACGTAGGCGGGGCCGGTGCCAACACGGGAGCCTTGTCGGCTTGCGGTTTAAGGGTCATGAAGAGGGACGGGGCGGAATTGATGCAGGCCTCGCGGACAAGCTTGGGAACACGTCCATCCAGCCACGCAACATCGCGAGCGCTGGGTTTGCCACTCGCGAGTTGTATATCCTGTGGAGCAACATCTGGCGGAAGGACGCGGCGACAGACGGCGGTGACTTGAATACTTCCGAGGCCAGCCGCCGATCGGCTGGACGCTGCATCGCCTCGCGCGCGGCCCGTTTATCCGTTGTGTAGATCATTTGGGATTCTTGAAATCTCGAATTGCTTACGTAGGCCTGCTTGAGGTTCGCGGCCTGCAAGCCGTCCTCGGCCATCAACAGAATGCCGCGCGCCACGGTCTTACCTTGCGAACTGTGAGAAGTCGTCGCGTAGCCGTGTGAGAATTGTTGAAAATTCGCCGGCACAGCGCGGCCGTCGGCCAGTGTGATCGCGCCGTCAGTGGTGAACCCACTGACCTCGACCACGTCGCCGTTCTTCAGTTTCGCAGGCTTGCAGTTGGCGCGAATCAGCAGTCGATCGCCAACAGCGACGTCAAGTTCCTTGCCAAGCCCGACGTCGAATCCACGCAGCCGGCGCGGATCAAACTCGAACTCGCCGCGATCGGCGGCGCGCACCACCAGCGAATTCACGTCGCGGCGAATGACTGTCACTTGCTCACCCTTGACGAAACCGCCCGCGGTGCGATGAAACGTCAAAACGTCACCCGGCTGATACTCGTTTGCCCGGCGCATCTGTTCGCGCGTCCATCCCAGCGAATACACCACCGGAACCTGCCGCTCCTCTGCCTCGAGGAGTTTGGCCGCTTTGAGCCGCGCACGCACTTCTGCCGTGAACGCGTGAATCTCCGACCATACCGGCGAAATCGCCAGGCACGTCTTGCCGGCCGTTACCGTGCTCACGTAGTCATCGGCGGCGGCGCGGAACAATGCCTGCGGATGCTTGATTTCCTGAACGGCGCCGAGTCGCACGAATTGGTTGAACGCGCCAAAGGCATCACCACGCGCCAGCAGTGACACAGCCTCGCGATAGGCGGGATTTTTCTGACGCCGGATGCGGGTCAATCGCACCGCCGGGACGTGGCCATACTCCTGCAGGCAACGGAGCGCGTCGCCGGCCTCGACGGACGAGTGCTGTTTCGTGTCACCAACGAGAAGCAGCCGGCAGTCGTTCGCGTCGGCAAGTCGACAGAGATCGCGCATCTGACGCACGGAGATCAAGCCGGCCTCGTCGACGATGAGGACTCGACCGCGGACCTGTTCTTGCAGCGAAGCGTTGACCAGGAGTTGCTGCAGCGTGTCGGCCTCCGGGGTGAGTTCCGTGCGGAGCACATCGGCCGCGCCGGATGACGGTGCGCAGCCGAACACCCGGCCGCCTGATTCCTCAATGCCGGCGACAATGGCCTTGAGGCACGTCGTCTTGCCGGTCCCGGCATCGCCCTGGAGAATTACGACACGCGAACGCGAATCGAGCACTGACGAAACCGCCTCGGCTTGATCGGATTCAAGCCCGGTTGCGGACGGCGCGCGGCCGAGCGTGGGTGCATCGCGGCGGTGAGCATCGGCCCAGGTCACGAATTCCTCTTCAGCCTTGAGCGTTTCGCGGGAGGCGACATCCGGTCCCACGCGCAACAACTCCTTCGATTCCAGCCGCGCGGACAACTCGCGTCGGAGATCGTCGATCGTTACGCCTCCGCGGCCGGCAATCAGAGCCTCACGCAGCAGCTCGCGTTCATCAACGACCGACTGGCGTTCGAAGAGATGTGCTCCACCCGCCGTCAACGCCGCCCCAGGCCCTGGGCCGGATGGCACGGGCCGAGTGCCGTCGGCGGCAGCAACGACGGCACGCAGTGCTGCGGCGTCGGAGCCGGCCGAGCGTTCCCAGCCCGCCCGAAGATCGGCGGCAGTCGCCTTCACCTTAGCGTCCCGGCTGTTGCTCGCAATGGCCTGAATGGCATCTTGCCAGGTCGCTCCGGCGGCAGTCGCTTCGCGCAGGATTTGCGTCCGGCGCTGACTGAATTGCTCCCGGAGCGACGCCGGCACGCCTTTGATCGTGAAGCCAATCTTGCGCGCCTGCTCGAGTTCGTAGCCGGCCGTGAGCATTTTCTCGGCGAGCTTGCTGTAGCAGACTTCGCGGAAAAATCCCTGATGCCGGTAGAACCCGGAGGGCTGGACGCTCTTCCAGCGGTTCTCGACGGGGTCAAACGTGACGTTCAGCACGCAAACGTGGGTGTGGAGTTGCGGATCGAGTTTCCGGCTGGCCTCGTGCGTTACCACGGCCGCAACCATGTTGCCGGTTGCGCGGTCTTCATCCGCACCTTTCCGGCGGACTCGGGTGGCGGTGACTGCTTCGATTTCCTTGAGCGTTTCGCGAACCGCCTCATCCCACCAAGTGCGGAGGCGGTTGTCGCCGCCGACCAAACAGGCCAGGCTCACGTCCTTGGGGGCTGAGATCTGGCCGAAGAAACAGACGCGGCGGCCAGTGCCGCGATCGCGCACGCCGAGTTTTTTGCCCGTTACGGGATGGCGCCCTTTGCACAGTTGTTCGAAATCCTCGCGCCGGCAGACTCCGCGCAAACCCAGCTTCTCCGCACCCGCGCCATACCATGTCAGTTTCGCCTGACCATCTTGAGCCAGGTAATCGCCAATGCCCATGTGCTCGCGAAAATACTCCACGGCTCCCTTAACCCGCAGACACGGTTTATCGAATCTGACCACGCGTGCAGCTTACACACCGACATAAGTATGTCGAGGCAGAAGCAAAGCAACTTCGCGCGAAAAATGCCCGCAAAGGTCCAAGCAGTATGGTGCGGAACGAAAAAAACACCTGAGTCAGGCAAAGCCAACTCCGCGATAAGCATCGCGCTTCTATCATCTATGGAATGCAGGACACGCCACCCCGAAGAAACTTCGGCATGACCCGCTACTACACTGCTACTCGGCCGCTACTCGCCGGAAAAACCGCAGGGCGGCGTGACCGAAGGATTCGGCTTGATTAACGGACATAAGAACGGCATGGATTCGGCGCATGGAGACCGCCGAATTGAACGCGCGCCTGATGGATGACGCCCGGCGCTACGACCCGGCGAGCCACCGGCGAACCTTGCTGGGGCCGCATCGCGAGGCACTGGTGCTCTATCGAGCCAAGGGCATGAGCTATGAGCGGATTGCCGCCGCGCTTCGCAAGCAGGGCTTGAACGTTGCGCCGCCGACAGTCGGCGCGTTTTGCCGCCGGCAGATTACCGAGGCGGAAGTGCTGCGCGAAAGACGGCGACTGGAGGCGAGCCTCCGGCGGCCTGCCGTCGACTCGCCCGCCGCGGTCGCTCCACTCGCACCGTCCAGCGCGAAGTCGTCGCCGGCGCCGGCACCCGGCCGGCGCGGGCCGAAGATCGCACGGGACGATTTCTGATTTATGAACGACTCACCCAAGCGACTGCTGATTCTGCCGCAAGACAAGGGCGGGATTGGAAAGAGTTTCGTAGCTGCGCTGCTCTTTGATCATCTCTCCGAGGAGGGCGTCAGGCTAAAAACGTTCGATGTCGATCATGCCAACTCAACGTTCAACCGGCTCGTTCCCGAGGCCGAGTTCATCGACACGGATGTCGATCTCGACAAGCTCGCGGTGCTCGATCGCGTCGTCCATCCGCTCTCCAACGACGAAGCGGACGTCGTGCTCGTGGACAGCCGCGCCGCCGGGGGCGACAAGCTTCGCCACTACCTCGATGAGGTCCGGCTGCCACAGTTGCAGGATGAGATAGGCTTCACGCTGGTCTTCGTCGTGATCGCGACCGACGACAAGGATGCGAATTCGCAATTGGCGGAATTGATCGACGCCTATGGCGAGCACGTCGATTGGCTGATCGTGCGCAACCTGCGCGATACGCCGCATCTCGACCTCTACGAGCAAAGCAAATCGAAGAAACGATTGGCGGAACTCGGCGCCGTGGAGATCGACATGCCGCCGCTGGCGGAGGTGACACGCAACGCGCTGCAAAAGGCCAATCTGACCGTGGGCCGCGGGCGTTCGGCGGATGCCTTGCACCTTTTGGACCGCTCGCGGTGCGTGCGGTATCACGAACGGATGGCGGAGCAATTCGCCAAGGCACGGGAATTGTTGGGCACATGAAACCATCTGAACTCCTCGACCCGGAGAACCTGCCCGAGGAATTGCAGTGGGTGGCGGAGCACTACCGGCTCCAGCCCAACGATCCGGTGTTTCTGCTGATCGCGTGGCACTGGCAAACTGTGCAGGGGAGCGAAAGCAAGCTCACGGCCGCCTCGATGGAGATGCAGGCGGCCCTGACCGCGCGAGTCGCGGTGCTGACCGAGGCCGCGGATTCCATCGCCAAGGTCGGAGGCCAGGTCGCGAAACTACAGGCGGCGTTGGACGCAAAGCCGCTGGCCATCACGAAACAACTCGAGACCGAATTGGCCGCGCCGGTGGCGTCAGCGGTAGCGGCGGTCGCTGCGACCGAGAAAGCGCTTTACCGTTCGGTGCAGACCGTTGAAAAGTCCCGGCGGCGTCAAACGCTGGCAGCGTTTCTCATCGGCGTCATCTTGGGAGGAAGCATGCTCGCTTGGTTCCTACCGTGAGTGCGCGCAGCACGTGGTTGCTCGCCGGTGGATGCTACGCTCTCGCTTGGATTGCTTGGCTCACCCTGCCACGACCGGTCGGCTCTTGGTTGCCATACACCGCCGGCGTGGTCGCGAGCTGGCTGGCGTATTGCGCGGCGAGCACGCCGAGCGTCGACGGAATTGTCCTTCGGCTCTGGGGCCTCACGTGGACACGCGATGAAGCGTGTTGCCATTTTTTCGTCACGGGCGGCACGGGAACGGGGAAGACCTCGCGGGCGATTGTGCCGATTGTGCATGGGCTGCGGGCGACGTTGCCTGACAGCGGAATTCTGGCGATCGACTCCAAGGGTGCGCTATGGAAGCCAATGGTCGAGGTCGCGCGCTCCTTGGGTCAGGAGAACGATCTTCGCTTGATTCGAGTCCGGCCGCCCTATGTCCCGTCGAGTGCGTGGACCCCGCCCTATCGGTTGAACTTGCTCGCCGATCCGATCGTGCCGTGGGCCACCTATGCCAAGATCCTCGTCGACACGGCCACGGCCGCTGGCCAGCGCGGCGGGCACGCGTTTTTCAAGGAGACGGCACGGGACATCATCACCCATAGCATGCATGCCCTCGATGTCGCTGGGCTCGCCGTGACACTCGACAACATCTACGACGTGATCTGCGTGTCGGAGAAAACCAAGGAACTGCTGACCGCGCTCGGAGAGTGCGCCAAACCCAAGTCGGATGTCAGCGACCTCCAACGCGCCGCCGCGAAAGTATTGCAGGGATATTTTGCGGACTTCGACAAACAGCCGCCCGAGCAGAAGGCAGGCACGGTCTACAGCGTCGCCAATTTTCTCCGCCCTTACCGCCCTGCGGAAATTGCCGAGGTATTCTCCTCGAACGATCCGAATTTCTCCCTCGCCGAGGTGGACCTTGGCCGGCTCATCTGCCTTTCGATTCCGCAGGTGTTTCAGGTGGAGCGCAAATACCTGAACCTGCTCTGCAAGCAGTTGTTTTTTCTCCACGCGTTCCGGCGGTTCGATCTGTCGCCCGAGGAGCTTCAACGGCGCAACATGATCGCGCTGGTCCTCGATGAAGGGCAAAAGACGACGCTCGTTTCGGAAGACGGATTTTCCGATCACGCAACCGTGGATGAACTGCGCGAGGCCGGCGTGTGCCTGATCACCGCCACGCAAACACCGCTGTCGTTCTACGCGTCCTTCGAGACGGAGCGAAAAGCGGACGTGTTCATGTCGAACCTGCGCACCCAAATTCACTTTCGGGCGGCGGACGATCAGGGTGCCAAGATGCTTTCGCAGAAACTCGGCGGACGTGAATTGCGGAAATACAGCGGGGGTATCAGCGGCGGGAAGAGTTCGCGCAATTGGCAGCTCCAGGATGAGCCGTGGGTCAAACCCGAGCGGCTTCTCGCGCTGGAAAACGGCAAGGCAGTCATTCGCCATCCACGGTTCACGGGTCGCCCGTATCTTCGGCGATTGCCGTTTACGACGTTCACCCAAGCTAACCGGCAATCCGCCGAATGAGGCGCCATCACCATTAACCGGCGCGTCGACCTGCCGCTGGCCACAGCGGCCCTCACACTCGCTACGCGATGCGTCCGGATCTCGGACGCCGGTCGCGGACCAACCTACCCACGGTATCCGGTCCGCTTTTCATGCACGCGCCAAGGGTAGTGGTCTGGTAGTGCCCCAGTGCGCATGCCGGCTGTCGGTGGTGCGCGGGCGACGACGATATTTTTTGCGGCCACGGATGCCCAGGCTCTTCATCAGGCGAGCGCAGCGGCGCTTACTGATCGTGGTGGGTCCAACGCGTGCGCGCCGATCCGATCGAGGATGCGAAGGATTCCGTCTTGCGAAATCTCGCCAGGTATTCGGGCGGCGGCACGCTCGATGACGAAGACCGATTGTTTGGGGAGCACACATGGCTCGTGGAGCAAGCGCGAGACGGAAAGATCGATCGATCCGCCCCCGTCGCTGTGTGGCATGATCACCTAAACGGAGCGACCATGGCGGCAGAATCCCGAATCGGCCGCCCGATTCACAAAGGGGCGCCGTTCTATAATTGTGGTCTTTGCCTTTCGCTTATACGGTGGTGATTCGACAAGGAGGAAAGCCGCAAAGATGCAGGGCCTCGACTTTACGATTCGGGTGATATGACGTTGCCCGCGAGCGTGACGGCGATAACATCAGCGAGTTGTTCTGACGTGAAGGGCTTCACCAACGTGTGCGGAACGCCGATGTTGCGGGCGAAGCCGAGCCGGAAAGGGGCACCGCCCGTCATGGCGATAATGCGAATGCCCGGATACTGGCTGCGCAGCACCCGAAGCGTCATAAGGCCGCTATGGGGCATAACCATGTCAAGGAGCACGATGTCCGTCGGATTGGCGCGGTATCGTACCGCGCCTTCGAGACCGTCAGTGGCAGTTGTGACCACGTGGCCAGCGGCGACGAGCATTCGCTCAAGCGCTACGCGAAAGTTCTCGTCGTCGTCAATAATGAGGATGCTGGCCATATACAACAAACGGAACCGACATGATACTTTTCATATAGTGACGAACTGTTACCCCGCGTGCGCGCATCGGATGGCCTCCGGTAGCTTGCCGGCATCATTTTTTCCAATCCAGCCGACAACACCCGCGCTCCGTCCACGATCTACCGGCTCCTTTTCCGCACTTGCAGAGAACATCAGTATCTTGGTGCTCAGCCGCAGCCTCAAAATCTCTCTTGCCGCCTCTATGCCATTCATCACCGGCATGTCTTTGTCCATTACGATGACGTCCGGATGAAACATCTTGGCGAGGGTCATTGCTTGGCGGCCATCATCCCCTTCGGCTACAATCGTGATGTCAGCGCAGGATTTGAGAACTCCCCGCACAACCGCGCGGGCGCCTCTATCATCATCGACAATAACAACTGTAATACGCTTGGAGATTGTAACCTGCATTGGGGTTTCCTCAGCGCTTTGTGCGGTTCTCCGTCATTACGCGATGAACGCAGTCGAGGAGCGCTCGCGGCGTAAACGGCTTGGGGAGGAAGGCATCGCTGTGATGCTCGTATTCTGCGTCCACGTTCATAGCTGACCCCCGCCCGGTTATAACCAAGATTCGTATTTCGGGAAACTGACGCCGCGCCATTTGGGCAAGTGCTGAACCATCGAGTTCCGGCATGGAAAGGTCGGTGATGAGGACTTTGATCTCATCACTACGCCGGAGAAGCAGGGAATACGCCTGCATCCCGTCCGTCGCCGCGATCACCCGGTAGCCGTGCTCAGTGAGCACCGTAGTTGTCACCAGCCGTATTTCCGGTTCGTCATCGACGATCAGGATGAGTTCACCATGACCCCGGAAGGGCGAGAATGGGCTGACGCTTCCTTTGCCGGGAGCCTCGGACGATTCGGCGGTCGCCGGAAGAAGGATGCGGAACGTTGTTCCACTGCCCAACTCGGATCGAACATCGACGTGACCGTGGTGATTCTCCACAATTCCCCGTACCGTTGAGAGACCGAGGCCGGTGCCCTTCTCCTTGCTTTTTGTGGTGAAGAACGGGTCCCAGATTCGCCCCAATATTTCCGGTGGAATTCCGCGGCCGGTATCCGAAACCTCGATCTCTAAATACGGCCCCGGAGGAATCGTTTGAAGGGCGAGCGCCGACCGGAGATCGACCCTGTGATTCCTCAAGACTATTCGGAGCGTGCCGCCATCACTCGCCATAGCGTCGCGAGCGTTCACACAGAGGTTGAGGAGCACTTGATGAAGTCGTGTCGGGCTTCCTATCGCCGGCCATGGATCCGGGGATTGGTCGCATTCGATCCGGATCGTTTTGGGCAGGGTTGCTTCAAGAAGCATCACCAGCTCCCGAAGGAGATGTTTGCACTGAACCGGTCCGCGGCGCTCTGCATCACCCCGGGCGATCGTGAGAATCTGACGCACCAGATCCGCTCCGCGGACTGCGCTTTTTTCGAGCGTGTTGAGGAGGACTTGGTCTCGCGCGTCCCTTTGTCGTTCCCGCAGCAGGGGCACTCCCATGAGGACCGGAGCAAGCACATTGTTCAAATCGTGCGCGATTCCGGCGGCGAGGAGACCGAGACTTTCGAGACGTTGGGCACGAAAAAGCTGCTCCTCGAGCGACTTCTTTTCCGTGATGTCGTGCAGCGTGACTACCAGGCCGGGATGCCGTTTCTTCTCCGAACGCCGGAGAGGCTGCGCATGGACGGTGGCCCACACGAGCGCCCCGCGTGGCTGGTATATACCCATCACCGCGCCCGGTTGCAGTTTGCCGGTGCGTCGGGCAACCTCCGGCGGAGATTCGTTCACCGAATACGGGCTCAAGTCTTCGCGAATCGCATTCCACTCGGCCGCGAAAGATCGTCCCAAAAGCTCTGTCACGGAACGGCCGAGAATGCGTTCCGTGCTGGCGTTGGCGGAGATGATTCGCCCGTCGCCGTCAAGCAGGAGCACGCCCTCCACCATCGTCAGAAACATCGAGCGGAATCGCTCTTCAGTGTCGCGCAAATGCGCCTCGGCATGCTCGCGACGCTCTCGTTCGTCGCGCTCCCTGAGCGTCCGGGGAATGACCATCCGCAGCCGGTCCAGCCGGTCTTTGAAAACGTAGTCGCATGCGCCTTCGCGTATGAGGTCAAAAGCCGTCTCTTCGCCAATCGTGCCAGAGACGAAGATCACGGGCGTCGCCGGCGCCAATTCACGAACGACCCGCAGAGCGGCATGGCCATCGAAGCCAAGGACATTGAAATCCGCCAGGACGAGATCGTACGCCCCGGCTTTGAGAGCAGGACGAAGCCCTTCCGGAGCGGCAACAGGAGTGACCGAACAATCCGGCCACGTCCGCATGAGAAGGTCGCGAACAACGGCGATGTCGCCTGGATTGTCTTCAAAATGGAGTATCTTCATCGCTGTCATCGTGCTGATTCTTGTCGACGCAGCGCCCATACCCAAGCGTCTAGACTACCGGAATTCCGGTAGTTTTATAGCGTTCTTTTTCTCCAGAATCATGACAGTCTGCCGACGCAAGGGTCTGACATGGGTCTGACATTGTTTCAATTCCTCTCTTGGGACAGAAACCTGCCGACCAGATCGAAGCGCGAGGGTGGGAGTGCGTGAAGCGCCACCCCACGTTTCGGCCGACTTTTGACCTCCCTTTCTCGCTGGCCCAGCGACGCGTTCGATTTCGCCTGCGCGCCGCGAGAACGTACCCTCTTTTACTGGCGTTGCTGACGGAACCATGCAAGTTCGCCCCACATGCGCGACGGGACGCGCTGCCGTGTGCCGTAAAAGTCCGGAAAATCTCCGATATCAGGACCGGTCTTTTCCGTGCTACTATTTCCTACCCGTGGAACAGGCAACGCCTCATTTCCCAACGCCCATCGATGCGACGAGCCCGCCCTTCAGCGATCTGCGATTTCTGATCGTCGATGACAACCCGGTCAGTCGATTTCTCATATCCAAAACACTTTTGCGGAGATTTCCGAAGAGCTTGATTTCCGAGTGCCAAGATTGCGACGCAGCGCTGCGGATACTCGAAAAGGAGAACGTCAGCCTGATTATATCGCATCGCACTTTCGACATGGACGGCGTTGCACTGGTTCGCGAGTTCCGCGGTCGCAACGCTACGGTGCCAATCCTGATGATGTCGGGCATTGACCATCGCGAGCCGGCGTTGGCAGCGGGTGCAAATGCGTTTTTGACCTACGAAATGTGGTTAATGGTGGGGAATCACGTGGCCGCTCTTCTCACTCAGTCGAAAGCGACCGGTATCTGAAAGCGCCGCCCTTTTTGAATACGTCGCCGGTGAAGACAATTTTGATCGTCGAGGACGACGATTCGTTTCGAGAGACGCTGCGCACCGTTCTGGGAACGCGCGGTTTCAACGTCCTCATTGCACAAAGAGCAGGAGAGGGCCTTCAGTTGGCCGCCTGCCACGACGTTGACACCGTTATCACTAATTTTCAGATCACGCGCAGGAACAGCTTGGAGATTTGCCGCGCGCTGCGCGGATAACTCAGGTCAATGGATAGCCACATTCTAGTCTTCTTCATAGCAGGTTCTCTCACGTTGAAAACCAGCGAGACACTCGCGGCCGAAGTAACTGGCCTTTTCAGGAGGAAGCCGTTTCACGCGGTCGAGATTTCCAAAGAAATAGAGCGCCACTTGCAGGCCTTGCAGGCTGCCGCCAGTACCGGGTATGAATGAGACAGCGGTAAAACTTAACGCTTTGGTGGCGGACGATTCCAAGGAAATGCAAGATGTCCTCGCTCACTGTCTGAATTCTTTGGGATTTCTGGTCACCTGCGCCGGAACTGCGACGGAAGCGAAGAAGCAGATAGGGGCGCAGTATTTCGATTTAGTTGTGATCGACGTGCTGATGCCGGACGGTGATGGGCTCGAAGTCATCGGCGAGACGAAGAAATGTTATCCCACGGCTCGGATAATCGCGATGACGGGCGAAACCCATCCGCTCGACGCTAAGTATTGCCTGCAAATCGCGAAGGCGATGGGCGTGCATATCGCCGTGTTGAAGCCCTTCACCACGGCGGAGTTTCTTAAGGCCGTGCAGCAAGCCATGTCTCCGCGTTCGCCATGAAAGTCGCGGCGGACGAACAAGCCTGACGATTTTCAAGAAGACCCAATGCGCGGTTCTTGGGTACCTTGCGCAACGAAAACTCGATCCTCTCGAACTTGGCCGTCTGAGCGCACGAGTGGAGCGGCTGTAGACACAAAAAGCCGCGCTGTGGACAGCGCGGCTTCGGTTGGCTGCTCGACGAAATCGTCGAACATTCCGATCCGAATCGTCGGTTGACGTTGTTCCGTATCGCGCTGCACGTCTGGTTGCGGGCCGGCCAGCACCGCAGGGACAAAGAATGCTCTCTCGCCGCGGTCCACGACACTCCGGCGCTGCTCGATGAATTTCGCCGGACGATGGCCACCAATGCATTGCCGCGAAACACTTCCGAATTTCAGCCGCCAGTCGTAGCTGATCGGTTCGACGCAACCGGTCCGCCGTTCGATGACGCGCCGGCGGCGTTGTCCGATGGGGCTTTTCGGATTTCGCGTTCCATCGCCTCGGACAGGCTCTTCAATTGATTTGCCCCGAGTTGCTTCAACGAGCGGATCGGTTGCTTGAGCGCCAGCTTGTGCCCGGCGAAAGCATAGACCGCCGCGTCTTTCCATCCGAGTTTGCCTGCACGCGTCCAGATCGCGCGGAAGAAGTCGTTCTGGTAGGCATCGGGATTGCGGCGACGCAGGCGCGAACGATTGATCGCCCGCTGCTGTTTGAGAAATTTCACCGCAGCCTCGAAGTCGTTTCGCTCGATTAAGAGATACGAGGCAACGTTGAAATGCCGCTGTAAGCGCACGTGAACTCCCTTGTAATCGGGCGCACCGTCCTCACCCGCCAGTCGTTCCGCGAGTTCCTTGATGAGCGGCTGGAGTTTCGCTTTTTGCTCGCCGCTCAGGTGGCGCTCGTCGGGCGTAATGACGTTCTTCTGAACGTGTTTCTCCGCGTTGATAATGTCGCGGCCGGCGACCTGCACCCGATGACCGCGCCCGCCGAGGCGGACGCTTTGCCGCACTGCCGGTTCGGTGGATGGCAGCAGTTTGGCCAGGTGTTGCAGCAGGTGCTGAAGTTCGAGATCGTCATCGAGGGCGATGTCTTGAATTTCCTCCCGAAACACGTCCCGGCGCGGCACGGATTCCGGTTTCGTTGTGGCTTTGTCGATGGCATCGAGCGCGTCCGGCCGGGCGCTCAACCTGCGTTGAAGGCGGACATTCACGGCTTCGTAAACGTCCTTCACCGATTGCGCCGCCACATCCTGGATGGGCTTTTTGAGGAAGGACGCAGCCTTGAGGAGAGTGTCCAGCAACGTTTCGATGTTCATGGAAATTCGGCGAGACGTGACGGCGTTAGCTTCCACGAACGATCAGCCGCCGCCCCGCTGAGTCCAGCTCGACGAGGCCCCGGCAAACACCGCGCGTGAAAACTTCCCGGACGACGGCATCGCGGAGGTGTCGCTCGACGGCTTGCCGGAGCGGACGTGCACCGAGGTGCCGGTGAAAACCTTCCCGCACGAGGAATTCCAGTGCTTCGCGTGAAACTTGCAGATCGTAGCCCAGGCCGCGGAGCCGCGCCGTTTCATCGGCGACCCGCAGCGCACAGATCTCCCGCTGCACGTCCGGCGTCAGCCGGGCGAACACCCATTTTTCCTCGATCCGGCCGACGAACTCGGCCCGCAGGGTCTGACCGAGCATCCGCAACACCATCTGTTCGACGCTGGCGAAGCGCGATTGCTCCATGCGCATCGCCTCGGCGCCGCCGATGTTTGAACAGAAACCGACATAAAAACCAGCCAGGCTCAGCCGCTCGCCGGTTGCCAGCGTGACATGTCCCGGATCGAGCAGTTGGAGAAACAAATCCCACAGCCGGCCGTGCGCTTTTTCCAGTTCGTCGAAAAGCACGATGCCTTGCGTGCGCCCGCGCATAGCGCGCCCGAATGCACCGCAATCGGTCATGTCCGCCCCGAGGAAACGCGCGACAGCATCGTCCCGTCCATACTCCGAAAGATCGAACTCCACGAGGTGCTCCGGCCCGAAGAGATAGCTCCCGCAGAGCCGCATGAGCTCGCTCTTGCCGGTGCCGGTTGGTCCGACGAGGAGGAAGCTGCCGCGAACCCGGTCGGGAGCGGCGAGGCCCAACTCGCCCCGATGAAACGCGGCGGCCGCCAGCGGCAGGAGATGGTCCTGCCCCTTCAGCCGCTGCCGCAGGTGTAGCTCCAGTCCACGGAGCCGCTCATGGCGATTTTCGCTCATGAACCGCGCTTCTGCCAGCGCAGCGCACGACCGTCCGGATACTCGTCATTC
This sequence comes from Opitutaceae bacterium, assembly GCA_030648295.1. Lineage (GTDB taxonomy): Bacteria > Verrucomicrobiota > Verrucomicrobiia > Opitutales > Opitutaceae > ER46. The sequence continues at coordinate 84,802 of JAUSID010000286.1, forward strand.
AGCGCGCGCACCAGAGCCGCGAGCTGCGCTGTCGGTGGTTTCGAGGCGGCCAGGGCGCGAATCAACGTTCCGATGGTGAGGCCGATGTCGATTTGCTTTCCCCGATTCACCACGCGCTCGAGTTTTTCGTAATGCTCAGGGTTCATCCGGAATGGCACGACGTGGCTGTCCTCCAAACCCACGCCCGCGGGTGAACGTTCGAAAGCGTCCCGCAGGATGGCGTGGCCGAGGATTTCGTTCTCGGGCGTGCCGTGCACGAGCGCCCGGATGATGTCGGTCCAGTCGGCGTCGAGCCCGGCCTTTTTCAGCTCCTTTTCCAACGCAGCCAGCGCCCGCTTGGTCTCGCCATAGAACATGAAGCTCGTGCGGCGTCCGATGGGTGAGGTGCTCATGGGATAATAGGTAAAGACATAAGAACTCTTGACAAGGAGATAAATCTTATGTCAGTGTCTCCAGCATGATGATTCTGCGTGTCCTCGGAACGGCCAAGACGGGCCTCGGGCAAGGAGAACTTTTCTTAGCGCAGATCCAGCAGTTGAAGGACGGCTTCGGCCTCGCGCTCGCCGTCCTCTTCATGTTCGGGTTCTTTTGGGGCGTCATCAAAATCTGGTCGGGCGCCAACGCAATTTCCAAGGGCGACCCCGACGGCAAGGCGGGCATCGTTGCCGGCATCATCATCGCGGCTGCAGCCACGATCATGGGCGCGCTGTTCACGATCTTCGGCCTCCAGGACGCCGTGATCACTCCGCGGTTTTGATGAAAGCCATGGAACTGCGTCACACCGACACCAATGCGGCGGACGATTCGCGCGGGCGCGCGTTCGGGCTGGAGGGCAATCTTTATTTGCCGGTCGTGATCGCCGCAGTCGCTTCGCTCGCCGTGGGAGCCGTGCTGGGACTTGTGCTCCGCACCGGGTGGGTGATCGCCGGTTCGGTCGCGAGTCTGCCAGTTGGCGTAACACTGTTCTGGGTGTTGGCGCTGAGGCACGGAAAACCGGCCGGCTATGACCGGGACTGGATCGAACAAAAACTGGGGCGCGACGATTTCACGCGCACGAGGGCAGCGCAACGGGGGTTGCTCGAATCATGAAGCCGCACACCGACGCACCCAACGGCGTCTTTGTGGACGACCTGCTGCTCTACGGCTCGTTGGAGCGCGGCGCCATCTGCACCCGCGGCTACTGGTTCGAGCCCCCGGAATTGCGCGGCGCCAGTCACGAGCGGAAAAACGCCTATCAGGAAAAAATCCGTTCGTTGCTCGCGCTCGTGACGCCCGGTCACCGGTTGCAGGCCCAGTTTCATCCCGATTGGGATTACCGGCCGGAGATCGTTCCTTACACCGGGCAAACACCGGGGTTCGCGAAAACGGCGGTTCGTCGCGCCCGGAACGAGCGTTCGACGCGTTATGGACGCCGGCTCTTGGAGCGTCAGCTCCGGCGGGAGCGCTTTGCCGTCTTCCCCTCCCTCGAAATCACCGACTACTCCGGCAACCTTCGCACCCGGTCGAGTCTGCGGACGCGCTACGCCGCGCTCCTGTCGCAGGCGAAAGCCCGGTTCGACGAGTTCGAGGCGGCGATGCGGGCGATCTTCGGAGCCGAGACTGCCATCCATGCAATGGGCAATGCCGATCACCAGGCGTTCCTGTTCGATTTTCTCAATCCGGGAGCGACCGCTCAGGGCGACCGGCAAAGGGCAATCGATCCTGCACTGACGATCCAGGAGAGTTGCTGGCACAGCGACGGCGTCGGGCAGTCGGACGGCGGATTCGTCCTGGACGGGTGCCATCATGCGGTGCTCGTCCTCAGCCGTTGGCCTAAGGTGACCTATCCCGGGATCGTGAGCCACCTGACCAGCATCGGGCTCCTCGATTATCGGATAACGGTAAATGTCGTGCCGGCCGACACGCGGCGGGAAGTGACGCGGGAGGAGCACGCGATGGAGCGGCTGCAAGGCGAATACGCCGACAAGCGCCGGCACTCGCTGCTCGTCGCGCTCCAGAAAAAGGAACGCAAAGTTGAAAGCCTCGCCGGTGGTTTCGCGCGGCCGTTTCACGTCACCTACATCCTGCGCGCGTGGGATGCAACGCGGGCGGGATTGCGGGAAAAAGTCGCGCTGATCCAGACCGCAATCCTCGGCATGAATGGCGCGCAGTGCTTCGAGTGCGCGCTGCCCACGTCGGCCAAGAAACTCTTCTTCGCGTCGTGGCCGGGCTGGACTCATTCGGCCTACACGGCGCACGCCGTCTACGCCGAGGACGCCTATCTGGCGGACCTGCTGCCCTTCTCGGCCACGTTCACCGGCCGCTTGGCCGAGGCCGAAGCCCTCTACGACGGAAGCCATGGCAATCTCGTCGGCGTGAGCACGTTTGCGAACGGATCGCCGCAGCACGCGGTGATTGTCGGGATGACCGGCAGCGGAAAATCGGAATTCACGAACGACCTGCTGCTCCAGACCGGCGGGCACTTCGCGCACACGCTCCTCATCGAGGAAGGGTTTTCCTACAAGGCGTTCACCGAGGCGATGGGCGAGACGCCCATCGTGATTCAACCGGATTCGCCCTTGACGCTGAACTACCTCGACACCCAGGGGCTGCCGCTCACGCAGCTTCAGCTCACCAGCTCGGTGGCGCTCTTGTCGCGGATGATCGGCGAACCGGCCGATCCGGAAAAATCCGCGCTCCGGCAGGCGCAACTCGCGCAGTATCTTCACCAGCTCTACCAGGACGCCTTCCTGGACTGGTCGCGCCGGCACCCGGATGCGGCGCACGAGGCGGAACGGCTCGCGTGCGCGGTCCACCGATGGCACGCCAAGTTGCCGACGACGGCGACCCCGCTGGAAGCGTTCGCGGATTTCCGTGATCGACGCGCCGCCAGCGACGACGAGGCACTCTCGTTCATCGCGAGGTTGACCGACGGAGACGTGACGCGGTTCGCGCAGGATCCGGCGACGGCGCGCTTGGTCGCGCAAGTCGCGTGCGCCGTTTGGTCGCCCGGCGAATTTCCGACGCACACGGCGTTCGTCGAATTGCTCGCCTACGGTCGCCTGGCCGAACACCCGAAGGATGAGATTGACCGGCTGGCGACGCTCCTCCGCGCGTGGAGCGTTGCTGGGCAATACGGAAAGCTCTTCGACGGCGAAACCAATGTTTCACTTGCGCGCGAGGTCGCGCACTTCGAGCTGGGTTTGATTCCCGAACAGGCGGTTGGGCTCAAGGCGGTCGCCGGCCTGCTGATTTCGGGTTTTTCCCGCCAGCACATCCTCGGGCTGCCGCGAGCGCTGCGAAAGCGGATCATATTCGAGGAAGTGTCGCGTTTTCTCGATGTGCCCGGTGGCGAGCAAATCGTCGCCGAGGGCTATGCCCAGCTCCGCAAGTTCAACTGCTGGGTCGTCAGCATCGTGCAGCAATATGCGCGGTTCAAACAGTCGCGCGTGCGTCCCGCGGTGATCGGGAACGCCAAGCAGTTTTTCATTCTCCGGCAGGCGGATCGCACGGACCTCACCGAACTCGCCGCGGACATCGGGCTGCCGGAGAGCGCCGTCGAGGCGATCCAGCACTATCCGATGCCGGAGCAACTGCCCGCCGACGGCCGGTATTCCTCCGTCTGCTATTACCTGCCCACCGCGCAGCCGCCGCAGTGCGGCACACTGCGCCATATCCAGGCCGTCGCCTGAATCCCCATGCGACACTTCATCCTCATTTTCTTTGCGCTCGCGGGATGTGCGTCCCCCGAAAAGCCCACCGCTCAAGTCAACCAAGCCGTGAAATCGCGGTATTGGGCGATTCAGGACGCGAACCGCGAGCGCATTCCTATTCCACTGCCACTCCGGCTGCCCGAGCGGTTCGACGACGGCGCGCTCCGCGTGCCCTCGACCGAAATCATCCTCATCCCGCGCTCACCATGAGATCGCCTTTTATCTTCGCGTTGCTCTTTGCGTCCACGGCGTCCGCGCAGCTCGCAGTCTTCGACCCGGCCAATTACGCCGTCAATGCCGCGGTCCAGTCCGCCACGCAGGCGAACCATGTCGAAGTCCTGCGACAATGGGCAACGCAGCTCGAGAAACTGAACCAGCAGCTTCGGCAACTCGACGACTTGATTGCCACGCAACGTCGCATCCGCGATGTCGCCGGAGATCCCGTCGGGGCGGGCGTGCATGTCGCCGGTGCGCTGGGCGCAACCGAACTGGCGCGCTCCTACGGCGAAACGATGCAGGCCTTGCGCCGGCTCACCGACGCGGCCCTTTCGCTGCGCCGCACATCGGAGGGCATTTATCGGCGGCTCGATGACAAGACGGTGCTCGGAGCCGGTTTCACCCGCCGCACCGAATTGTATCGGCCGTATGCCGCGGTCGAACGGCAGGCGGATAATCTGGAACAGGTGTTCGCGCAGACGGACGCGCGCGAAGCCACCTTGCAGTCGGATCTCGCGACAGCGGTGGTCGCGTTGCGGACGGCGTCGACCCAGGCCGAGGTCGACAAGCTCAACGGCACCATTGCCGCGCTTAACGGCCAACTCGCGACGCTCGCGGCCCGGCGCCGCGATGAAGCCGACAAGCTCCGCGCCCAGCAGATTCTCAACGAGAACCAGGCGGAGAAAGAGCGTTACGACACGCTGGAAAAGCAGATCGCGGAGGAGCGGCAGTCGTTGGCCGCGGTGAACGCATGGCAGCAGTCCGTGCGGCTCACTCCCACCAGTTACCGATGAAAAAGATGACCGCGCTTCTCGTCGTGATCACCGCGCTCGCGCTCTGCGCGCTGCTCATTCTTCGGCACCAACGTCGAGGGGAACCGACCCTCGATCCGCGCCCGACTGTGCCGGCAGCGTCTACGGCAGCGCAACCGCCGAAGGCGGCCCAGCCGATGGATGCATTTCAGGCCGGCGTGAAGCTCGATACTCGCACAGGCACGGCACCGGACGCCGACGCGAAACGCCGGCTGATGGAGCGGCTCCAACGCGAGGAAGAGCGGCAGGAGCCGCGGAATCAGCGCAACTGATGGAAAACTTCGCTCCAGGCTTGCGCGATTCGATCCTGACGCTGACCGAGGCGTTTCGGTTCGTCCTGTTCTTCATCTGTGTCGCCGGGTTGATGCTCCAGGTGCATCACGCGCGGGCCGAGCAGGACAGTCTGATCCTGCCCATCGTCCGCGCGATCGCGGTCGTCGGACTCATCGCCACCCTGCCGCAGTGGTTCGAGCTGATCGAAAAGCTCTTCCTCGCGCTGGCGGGCATGATCCACGAGGGCTACGCGGAACATCCGATGCGCGCCGCGGTGCTCATGCGCGACAGCGTGGCCGATAGCGCGAGCGACTTCAGTTTCCAAAAAATCGGCGAATCGCTCTATCGCGCGACCCTCTTCGCGGCGGCGAAGTTGATCGTGCTGATCGGCAGCCTGCTCCAACTGCCGTTCCTCGTTCTGCAGTTTGTCCTGAAACTGCTGTGCTACCTGTTTCTCCCGGTCGCGCTGTCGCTCTTCATGGTGCCTTCGCTCGCGAACCTCGGCACCCGCTACGTGCAGCAGACCCTCGCGATCCTGTCGTGGCCGGTCGGCTTCGCCGTCACCGAACTCGTCGCGTATCATCTGCTGACCTCGTATGCAACGAACCTCGCCGCGGCCTATGACCTTGCGCCGGGGCAGATCGACGCAGCGTCGTTCGCCAGTCTGCTCGGCGGACTCCTCGCCGCACTCTGGCTGTTGATCGGCACGCTCGGCACGCCGTTTCTCATGCAGGCGCTGCTGTGCTCGGGCGCGCCGTTGAGCGTGGGAGGCAGTTCCGCGCTGCAACAGCTCTACGCAATTCACCAGCTTTCGTGGCTCCTCAAGACCGTGAAGACGGGCGGAGCCGCGGCGCTGGCCTCGGCGGCACGCGGTTCTGCGCCGGGCGCTCGCGGCAGCCCGCCACCGCCGTCCGCGCTACCGCCCACGTCTCCCGCGCCCCAACGGCCGACATCACCGGTGGGCGATCCCACCGGTGATCGCGCCGCCGCCGCCATTCTCGCCGCGGCGCACCCGCGCGCGCCGCACACCGGAATCTAACATGAGTGAAGCCCTGTATCAGACGGAAGTTTCGCACGTCCGCACGGAGCCGCCGAGGCCGCGACGCGGCAATCCATTGGAGTTGTTCACCGATTACGCCGTGGCCGCACGGCTCTGGTGCATCGTCGCGTTGATCGCCGTCGGCTACGCCGTGGTCGCGCCCTACTTGGTGATTCGCGCCTACCGCACGCGCGAACGCGTCGTGCTTCTCGATGGGAGCGGCACGTTTCATGTCAGCCCGCTGCTTGGATTCGAAGAGTCCGGAAAACTCCACGAATACCACGCGCTCCTCGCGAGCCTTGCCCTCTGGCAACGGAACCCGGCCGGCGCGGATTTTCCGGAATTACTCGAAAAACTTTTTCTGCCGGATGCGCTGCGGCAGGCGCGCACCGAAATTGCAGCCGGCACGGATGAGTTTGCGAAAAAATCGCTCCATCAGAAGACGGAGGTCTTGAAGGTCGGCGTGCTCGAAACGCGCGAGGACCGCGTGCTCGTGCAGGTCGAGGGCCAGTGGTTGCGCGCGGGGCTCTTCGAGGGCCGGCCGTTCAGCGAGGCCGTGCCGTTCAAAGCGCGATTCACCTTCGCGCGCAATCCCAACTTGGGCGCCAACGCCCGCTTTCCCCTGGCTGTATGGACCTACGACGTTTCACGCTAACCGTCCTGGCATCGATCGGCTTCGCGTCTTCAGCGCGGGCGGCTTCGATCCACATCAATCCGCTCGACGAGCGGATCGCCTACACCGTCCGCATTTCGCGCGACGAGCCGACCACGTGCCTGTTTCCCGCCGGGCTTACGGCGTTGGAGGGAGGGAATGTTTCAGGTCAGGCCGCGGATCAACCGCCTGTGCTCCTCTCTTATCAACCCGGCGCGGCGTTCTTCTCCGTGCGCGCGCTGCGGGACGATGCGAAGGCCGCCATCAACGTCGTTTTCCGCGGCAAGGTCTATGTCCTGAGTTTTCAGACGGCGGTCGAGGCCGATCGGGCCGTCTCGTTCTCCGATGAAATTATCCCGGTGCCCACGTTCGCAGCAAAGCCGGAAAGTCTGAAAAACCTCATCGAACGAGCCAGGCGCCACGACTTGCTGGCCCAGCAATATCCCGCACTGGCACAAACCACGGAGCGGGCGTCGCCCAGAAACGTGACCCGCTACCCGGGCTTCACCGTCACGACTGCCGACGTGTTTCGATTCGGCGCGGAAGATACGCTCGTGTTCCGGGTTGAACTCGCGAATGCCGGCGACACGCCGTTGCGGTTCGATCCCAGCGGACTGGCGATTCGCGTCGGACCGAACATCCACCCGGCCGCTTTCACCGAGGGCGCCGGGGAAGTTCCCGCGCGCAGCACGGCCATCGTCTGGTTTGCCGTCACCGGCGGTGCGGGCGGGCGACGCGCCGACCTCTCCGTGCGCAACACGTTTTTCGTGCTCGTGCCGCGCCTCCCATGAAATCTCTGGCGGCCTTCTTTTCGACGCCCACCGGCCAGCTTGTGCTCGTCGGCCTTCTCGCCCTCATCGCGGCCGCGGGCGTCTATTGGCAGCGGCAGAAACTGCCGGCGGCCATGCCGGCAGCCAAGACATCGGTGGCGGCAGTCATGCCAAAAATCTTCACGCGGGAAGGCGCACGCTTCGCCCCGCCAGTGGAACAGGCTCCGGTCTCGCTCAGTTCCTCCGGCTCTTCGTCGCTCGCACAACCGTCAGCAGCGCCCGCGAAAAAACTTCCGGCCGTGCTGCCGATTTCGCTGACGACGGTTGGGCCGGCACGCGAGGTGTCATCGGAACGGTTCGCGCCCTATGGGCGACTGATCCCGTGCGAGACGGTGCTCACGATCGAGTCGAATCGGCTCGACACACCGGTCGTCGGGCTCGTCACCGCGGACGTGTGGCACGACGGCCTGGTTGTCGTTCCGGCGGGCGCGGAGGTGCATGGCCACGCCTCGACCGACCGCGCCCGCGAGCGGCTCGCGGCCCAGGGTGCGTGGACAATTGTCTGGCGCACGCCCAGTGCGGATAACGGCACCGAGTTGACGGTGAACGGTCTCGCGCTCGACCGCGAGCGCGACGCTGCGGGTGAGTGGGGCTTGCACGACGGATCGGCCGGACTGCGCGGCGAGGTTTTGCGCACCAACGACTGGCACGAGGTCGAGCTGTTTGCGGCGACCTTCCTGTCGACCGCCACCGCGGCGCTCCAGAGCACGCGCACGACCGCAACCTTGCTGGGCGAGGCCATCACTCCCGCAGCGACGGTGCGTAACGCGGCGCTCGCCGGCACGAGCACCGTGCTTCGCGACTATGCGAATCAGATCCGCCAGGCGATCGAGCGCGACGGCATCTACGTCCGCGTCCCCGCCGGCAAGCCCTTCTACCTCTACGTCACACAAACCCTCGATCTCGGGCGCGCCCACCGCGGCCCGGCAACTTTTCTTCCGAACCCGAACCCAAACCCGAACCATGCGCCTTGAATCGATCCTCCTTGCGGCTGTCGCTCTGCTGGCGGGCTGCCAATCCGCACCGCGGCGCGTTGCTCCGCCCGTGCCGCCCGCCGCGGTGTTGCCCGCGCCTTCGCTGGAGCTGCAGGATAAAGTCCTGCGGCAGCAGCAGCAGATTCAAGCGCTCATCGCGCAAAACGACGCCCTCCACGCCCGCGTGCGCGAACTCGAAACCCCGCCGCCACCTGCTCCCGTGGCGCCGGTTTCGCCGACGGTGGTTCCCGTTGCCCCGCCGCCGCCTCCGCCCGTCGTTGCACCACCGGCGGCGATTCCAGAGCCCACGGCACCGGCGCCGGCACCGGTGACCGAACTTGCCCTTGCGCCAAATGCGGACGGCGTGATCGATCTGGCCGCGCTGCTGACCGCGACTCGCGAAGGGGAGGACGTGAATCCCTTCGCGGTTCGCAGTCTGCCCGCGGATGCGATTCGTGAGATCACGCTCCACGTTCAGGGCATCGTCGGCGGAGCAAATCCGTGCGCGTTGATCAATCACCGCGCGGTGCAGCCTCCTGATACGATCGAGTCGCTGGCCGTCGTTCGCGTCGAGCCCGGCGCCGTTCTGCTACGGCACGCCGGTCATCTCCTCCGCCTGCCCGTGGCCGAAAAGGCCGCCCGGGTTCGCCTCCCGCTCTAACATGCCGCTCTTCGCCGCCACCGTGGTCGGGCCGCAGGGCCGCCAGTTTTCACTCACCGAAGATGCGAGCGACGTCTCGGCACTGCGCGAGACGCTGCGCCACCGCAACCTCTGGCCGTTGCGAATCGCACCGGCGCGCCCGAATCCGCGTTTGCGATACACCACCTTGCCGACGCGCGAATTCATCGCGATCCTTCATCAACTGGAGTTGCAGCTTCGCGCCGGTGTGACGGCGGATGTTGCGCTCGCGCAACTCGCCGACGACGCCCCGAAGGGCGCCGCACGTCGGATGCTCCAACACATTCATCGCGAGGTCGCGGCCGGCCGGCCGATCCACGAGGCGTGCCAGTTTTTCGAGCGACGGTTTCCGGCGCATGTCGCCGCGGTGATCGCCGCGGGCGAGGCATCGGCCCAACTGCCGGAGGCGCTGCGGGCGCTCGCCGCGCACCTCTCCGACGCGGAAAAACTCCGGCGCACGGCCCGACGGGCGCTCGTTTATCCGGTGATTGTGTTGGTCGCGACTGCGGCGCTGATCGTGTTTCTGCTCGCCGGGGTCGTGCCGCAATTTGCCGCGATCTTCGGATCGCTTCGCCTGGAGCTGCCGGCGATCACGGTCGCGCTCATCGCCGCCAGCGACGCGCTTCGGCATGGCTGGCTTTGGCTGACGGCGGCAAGCGCAACCCTTGCCGTCCTCATGTTCTTCAGCCGGCGATCCGCGCGGCTGCGCAGCCTGCGCGACCACGGTGTGCTGCGCGTTCCTTTCTGGTCGGAGGTGGCGCGGTGCATCGCCACCGCGCGCTTCGCCGCGCATGTGCGGCTCCTGATCGAAGCGGGAGTTCCGCTGCTGGACGCTCTGCGCACCGGTGCAGATCTCACGGGGAATTCGGTTCTTTCGCGGAGCATCCTTCGGGCGCGTGACGGAGTAGCGCTCGGACAGCCGCTCTATGCCGCCTTGCCGGCGGGCCATGCGTTCCCCGCGTTCATCGTCGCCGCGCTCAAGGCGGGCGAGACCACCGGCCAACTCGCCGCCGCGTTGCGCCACATCGAAGACTACGCGGCCACGTGCGCCCGCGAGCGCCTCGCGACCGCGCTCGCGCTCCTCGAACCGCTACTCCTCGCCGCGCTCACCGCGGTCGTCGGGCTGATCGCCCTCTCGTTCTTCCTGCCGCTGTTCTCGCTCCTCGGCGGAATCAATACGCGCTGAACCATGATCACCAACCCACACATCCCGGCGCAGTCGGCGCACTGTTCCACGTCGCGTGGTTTCTCGCTCCTCGAGATCGTCCTCGTTCTGTTCGTGCTCGGCACGCTCGCGGCCCTGCTCACGCCCTCGGTGCGGGACATCATCGAAAAAAGCCGGCGCGACGCCGAGGTGCGCACGCTGGACGAACTCGCGACGACCGTCACGCAATCGTTCGAGAACACTGACCTCACGAACCTGAATATCGCCGCGCTTCCGGCCACGATCGCCGCGAGCGATTCGCCAACCGTGTTCTCCGCGTCGACGACGGCGCTCTACACGACGACCGACAACGGCGCGTGGTTTTCCAAGGTTGCACGATTGCGCGGGCTCACTCCACAGGTCGGCACAGCGCCCGGCACGCAGCCGGAACTCGCGCGCATCGCGTTCAATCCGCTGGGCAATTCACGACTGATGTTTGCCGGGCCGGACGAGGTCGGACGCCAGCGTTTCCTGTTGGTGAGCCTCGCCGCCCGGAGCGAACAGCTCGCGCTGCCGCCCTACGAAGCGAGTTCCGCGTGGTTCGATTCGATCTGGAATCACGATTGGGAAAACCGCTCGGCGCAGCTTCCCGCCTATTGGCAGAGCCGGCTCACCGCCCCGCAGATCGCCGCATGGCACCAGGGCTCCGGCGGGCTCACGCAAGTTCACCGTCTCATCGTTCGCCGGATCGTGCTCCCGAAGTTTCGGGTGACGGTGAACAACAATCACCCAACCGAGCAGGCGTTCGTTTCGTTCAACAACACGTCGAACGCGTTCACCGCGCCGGCGAATTCCGGAGCCACGAGCACGCCCGAGATTCTCGGCGGCCGACTCATCACCATCAACCGCGGCACCGCGTGGCCGGGAGTCGAAGCATTGCGCTTCCATCTCCGCGAAAACGCGACCGTCACCGTCCAATGAAGTTCACCTTCCCACCTACATTCGTGCTCCTGCTCATTGCGGCGACGCCCGCGGAACTTTCCGCGTTCAACTGGCCGGGCGGAACGATGTCGATTCCCCTGACGTGCTACGGGAACGAGGAGTTTGCCGGCTACGTTCCCACCAGTCCCTGGGGTTCGAGCAACTGGGTCAACGATCCCGTGTTGGAGCTGCGTGACAGTAGCTTTAATGTTGTTGCGCAATATACGCTCACCGGAGGAGCCGGCGACTGGTATGATGGCGGTAGTCGGAGCGGCACCGCCACCTTCACCGCGCCTGCGGGCGACTATTCGCTCAATGGTCGCAGGGGCACGAGGCACCAACTTATTTCAGGCGAAGGCTGGTCGGGTTGGACACTGACGTTTTCGAGCATTTCCGATCCGACCCCGCCTCAGCCGCTCAATTCGCCGCCGAGCATTTCGTGGAACACCACGCCGGGCACCGTGGCGAGTGGACAGTCCTATACGATCTCCGCGCACGGCCATGACGCCGACGGCAACCTCTCCCAGGTCAATGTGTGGAAAAGCGGCGTGGCGTTCGCGTTTGCCGGTGGCGGCAACGGCACCGACAACGATTCGGGCAATGCAACGTCCGACACCGGCCCGACCACGGTTACGTTCACCGCGCAGGCGGTCGATTCCACCGGCGCCACTTCGGCCACGATCTCGCAGACCGTCACGGTGAGTGCGGCGAACTCCGCGCCGACCATCGCGTGGAACACGACGCCGGGCAGTGTGGCGAGCGGACAATCCTATACGATTTCCGCGCACGGCCATGACGCCAATGGCAACCTCACCCAGGTCAATGTGTGGAAGAACGGCGTGGCGTTCGCGTTCGCCGGCGGTGGCAACGGCACCGACAACGATTCGGGCAATACGACCTCCGACACCGGCCCGACGTCGGTTACGTTCACGGCGCAGGCGGTCGATGCGACTGGCGCCTCTTCGGCCACGATCTCGCAGACCGTAACGGTAAACGCGGCCAACGCCGCACCGACCATTGCGTGGAACACCACGCCGGGCAGTGTTGCGAGCGGGCAATCCTATACGATTTCCGCGCACGGCCACGATGCTAACGGCAACCTCACCCAGGTTAACGTGTGGAAGAACAGCGTGGCGTTTGCGTTCGCCGGCGGAGGCAACGGCACCGACAACGATTCGGGCAATACGACGTCCGACACCGGCCCGACGTCGGTGACGTTCACGGCGCAGTCCGTCGATGCCGCGGGCGCCTCCTCGGCCACAATTTCGCAGACCGTCACCGTGGCGGCGCCATCGTCCGTCAGCGCCTCGATTGCCGCGAGTCCCACCAGTGCGACCGCGCCCGGTGCCACGACGCTCACGTGGTCCAGCGCCAACGCGACCTCGGTTTCGGTGAGCGGGAACGGCCTGAATAGTTCGGCGGCCAGCGGCAGCCAGACGCTCACCGGACTCGCCGCCGGCTCCTACACATATACTATCACCGCCCAGGGCAACGGCGGCCCGATGACGCAGACGGCCACCTTCACCGTCGCGTCGGCTGCGTCGGTGACGGCATCAATAGGAGCGAGCCCCTCCACCGCGACGGCGCCGGGAGCCGCCACGATTACGTGGACGAGTGCGAACGCGACCGCGGTTTCCGTCACCGGCAACGGCCTGAGCAGCACCGCCACGAGCGGCAGCCAGACCGTGACGGGACTGCCGGCTGGCTCCTACGACTACACGATCACGGCACAGGGACCAAACGGTCCAGCGACTCAGACCGCCACCGTCACCGTGAGCGCCACTGCCGCCAACGTGACCGGTTCAATCGGCGCCAGTCCGGCGAGTGCGACCGCGCCAGGCACGACGACAATTTCATGGAGCACGGCTAACGCGACGTCGGTGTCCGTGACCGGCACGGGCATCAACAGCACAGCCCCGAACGGTAATCAGATCGTGAGCGGCCTCGCCGCAGGCACCTATACCTACACGCTGACGGCGCAAGGCACCGGCGGGCCGATCACGCGCACGACGACATTTGCCGTGAACGCCGCGGGACCAAACGTCACCGGCAACATCAGCATTTCGCCGACGACGATGAATGTCGGCGGCACCGCCACGCTCACGTGGTCGACGACCAACGCCACCGCAGTAAAAGTCACCGGCTTCTCGATCTCCGGCGGCCCTTACGAAAGTTATCCCAATCTCACGGTCAACATCGGCGGGCTGCCAGCGGGCACATTCACCTACACGCTGGTCGCCCAAGGCGCCGGCGGCCCCGTAACGAAAACCGCCACCATCGTCGTCAACAGCACGGACGGGCTGGGCGCCAATCTCATCGTCACTCCCACGGTCATCTACTCCAACCAGAGCGCGACGATGAACTGGAACATCACCGGCGCGAATTTCAAATGGGTTCACGGTTGGACGCCCAACTACAATGGCGTGAGCATTTATCCCGCGCCCGCCACCGGGTCCACGACGCTCTCCGGCCTTTCCCCCGGCACGTATAGTTACATGATCGAATACGGCCCGGGGGTATTCTTCGGCACCCGGACCACTTACGCCTACCTGACGGTCCTCGGCGTTGACCGCACGGTCTCGACATCCGTTTCGCCGCCGGGCACCGGCACCGTGAGCGGAGCCGGCACCTACGCCGAAGGCGCTAGCGCCACGCTCACAGCCACGCCCGATGCCATGCATGTTTTTTCCGGATGGAGCGGCGACCAATCCGGGGCGACGAATCCGCTGACCTTCACCGTCGGCGCACAAAACTACAGCATCGTCGCGAACTTCGCACTCCGCACTTTCAAGGTCGCGGCCGGCATTGCTCCAGCCGGCGCAGGTTCGGTCAGCGGCGCCGGCAGTTACGCGGTGGGAAGCACCGCCACGCTGTCCGCCACTGCGGATGCGACGCACACGTTTGCGGGCTGGAGCGGAGACATTTCCAGCACTGCGGATCCGCTTTCCTTCGTCGTCAACAACGACGTTTCCGTCGTCGCGAACTTCATCGCCACGAGTTTCACCCTCACGACCGCGGCGGTCGGCGGTGGGAGCGTCACGGCCGGCGGCGCGTATCCCGCTGGAACCATCGTGACGATTGCCGCGACGCCGGATGCCACGAATCGATTCGTCGATTGGGCCGGCGATGCCAGCGGCACGGTTCCCACTGCGGTCGTCACGCTCGACCGCGACAAATCCATTCAGGCGAATTTCACCAGCAAGTTGGCGCAAACGATCCAGTTCGATCCGCCCGGGGATCTTGCGGTCAATTCACCGCCGTTTGCGCTCACCGCCATCGCTTCGTCCGGATTGCCGGTGGGCTTCACGCTGCTGAGTGGCCCCGCGATTCTGTCGGGCAATTCCGTGGAGGTGACCGGCGCCGGCCCCGTAACGATCCAGGCCACGCAGCCGGGAGACGCGATGTATCTGCCGGCCGCGCCAGTCAGCCGCACCTTCAACGTCATCGCGACCGCCACCCTCAAGTATCGCGGCGAAGCGCGCACCCTGCTGCGCGACGAATCCAACCATGCCGCGCCGCCCTATGTCCTCGAAAAGCCCTGATCTTCTCATGTTTCTCATGAAGCACCCGCTCATCTTCATTCTCGCGACCGCGGTCGCCGTTGCCGCGGAGCCGTCGCCACTCGATCAGCCGATCGGCGCGCTGCGCTTCGAAAAAGCTCCGCTGCCGGCCGCGCTGCGCACGCTTGGCCGAGCCGGCGGCAAGACGATTTTGATCGAGCCCGAGATCACCGGCGAGGTCACGGCCGACATTCCCGGCGGCACCCTGCGTTCGGCCTTGGTCGTTCTCACCGAGCCGGCCGGGTTCTACTTCGAGGAGACGGCTGCCGGCATCGCGGTCCGCCAACGCAAAACTGTCCTCTACGCGATCGACTATCCGCAGCTCACGCGGAGTGGCTCCGGCAGTGCCTCGATTACGCTGGGGGGCGCGACCGGCGGCGGCACGAATGGATACCCGGGCACCCTCCCTCTCGCACAGCAGCAAAACCTGAACACGGGCAACACGGCCTCGGATGCAACCCAGGTGTCCATCTCGCAGGAAAACCAGAACACCTTCTGGACGACGCTGGAATCCGAACTGCGGGCCATGCTAAAGGACGGCGACAGTCTCGTTCTCAATCGCTTCAGCGGCGTCGCTCAGATCACAGCCCCGATGAAACGGCACGAAACGATGAGCGCGTTCATCGAACTGGTGAACCGGCGCATCACGCAGCAGGTCGAAATCGAGGCGCGCCTGGTCGAGGTCACTTTGCGTGACGAACAAAAGCTCGGCGTCGATTGGGATCTCGCCGCCACGAGTGTCGAGGGAGCGCGTGTGCAGGCTGCGTCGCCCGTCGATCTGACCGGCGTGGGCGGAACGTTGCTCGGCGCCAATACTTTTGCGGCAACGTTGGGCTTGGGCAAGGCCACCGCCGTCATCCACGCGCTCAAGCAACAGGGCGATGTAAAAACCGTGGCCCAACCGCGGCTGCGCGCGCTCAACAATCAAACCGCGTTCATCAAGGTCGGTGAAGATCGGCCGTTCTTCCGGCTGCAGCAGACGACGACGCTGCAACAGCCGGGCGCGACGACCGCGTTCAACCAGACTCAAGAAAACTTTTCCGTTTCGACCATCACCATCGGCACGATCCTCGCCGTCACGCCACAGATCGACGGCAACAATACGATCACGCTCGACGTGCTGCCGGCCATCACGCGGTTGCAGGCCATCGTCACGAGTCCCGACGGTCGTCAGACCGCACCGGTGACCGAGGTGAAACAGGCGTCCACCATCGTGCGGCTGCGCGATGGCGAGACAGCCATCATCGGCGGACTCATTTCGGAGGAGACCGGCGAAACGGTTCGGGGCGTGCCGGTGATCGGTCGCGTGCCCGTGATCGGAGCCGCGTTCCGCAGCAAGGCCAACCTGCGCGCGCGCACCGAACTCGTGATCTTCCTGACGCCCCGGATCGTCCGCTGACCATGCTCGACCTTTTCCAAAAAATTCGGGCGCGGCCGCATCCGGCGCCACGCCGCACCGAGGGCGACGCCAGCCGCACCTTCGACGACGTGCTGCGCGCAGCGGTGGCGGAGCGCGCCAGCGACGTTCACTGCGAGCCCAAGGAAAAGGGGCTCGTCATCCGCTTCCGCATCGACGGCGAAATGCGCGAGTACCGGCACCTGCCGACCGGCGAGCGCGATGCGCTGCTCGCACGCGGAAAAATCTTCGGTGGGATGGACATCACGGAAAAGCGGCTGCCGCAGGACGGCCGCGCGACGCTGCACCAAGCCGGCAAGCGCCTGAACCTGCGCCTGAGCACGCTGCCGACCGTGCACGGCGAAAACCTCGTCATTCGATTGCTCGATCAGTCGATGCCGGCGCAGTCGTTCGAGGATCTTGGGCTGGCGTCATCGCAGGCGGCGGCGCTGCACCGCGCGCTGACCGGGCCGGCGGGCCTCATCTACCTCACCGGACCGACGGGTTCGGGCAAGACGACGACGCTCCATTCCGCGCTGCACGCACTCGATTATCGCGGACGCGTGATCCACACGCTCGAGGATCCGGTCGAGTATGAATTCGCGGGCATCCGGCAGACAGAGATTCGCGAAAAAATCGGCCTGACGTTCGCGAATTCGCTCCGCGCACTCCTGCGGCAGAACCCGGACATTCTGCTCGTCGGCGAAACCCGCGACGCCGAGACGGCACAGCTCGCCGTCCGCGCGGCGCTCACCGGGCATCTGGTGCTTTCGACGCTGCACACAAACGACGCGCTCGCGGCGATTCCGCGGCTGCGCGATCTCGGCGCGGAAAGTTTCCTCCTTGGCTCGGCGTTGCGACTGGTCGCGGCGCAACGGCTGGTCCGGCGGTTGTGCGACGAGTGCAAGGCGCCGCACCCGGAGAACCCACGGCTGTGCGATCAACACGCGATGCCGACGGCGACGTTCTTCCGCGCGGTCGGCTGCAAGGCGTGTCACGACCGGGGATTTCGCGGGCGGATCGCCATCCATGAAGTGATCCCCGCCGAGAAATTCCTGCCGCTGATCGCGGCCGATGCGCCGCTCGGCGATCTCGCGACCCTGCGGGACAAGGAAAAATTTCCGACGCTCTGGCAGCGCGGCGTGCTCGCGGCGGCCAGGGGTGTCACGACGGTCGAAGAGGTCGCCCGCGTGCTCTGAACAAAAAAGTTTCCGCGCTTCACGGCGCAATCAACCAAACGAATGCAGACCAAACAAACTGTCCGGTCCTCGCAGGGTTACTCCCTGCTCGAACTCGTCCTCGTGCTCGCGATTGTCAGCGTGCTCGTCGGCCTCCTGCTCCCGAAAGGCTTCGACGCGCTGCGCAACGCGCGAATCCAGCAGGTCGAAAAAACCGTAGAGACGCTGAAAACGGCGATCACGGACTATATCACGCTCCCGGGTGGCAACGGTAGTTTGCCGCGCACCGAAGGCACGGGCGTCCCGTGTTCCGGGGCGGCCCTTTCCGGTGCGACTGACGTCGCCAAGGGAAACGGCGCGCGGCTCGACACCGTGCTCCTCGCGGTTGGCAAACTCGACCGGCCGCTCAGCCTGCGGATGGGCAGCCAGTTCTACGTGTCCACGGGCACGGGCAACGAAATGGCGTGGAATCAGGCCTTGCAGGCGTTCGTCATGACTCCGGATGCCGCGCCGCAGCGTAATTGGTCCGCGGTGACGCGTGTCGAGGCGCGCACTGCGGTGCCGGCCACAGCACCCTCTGCTGCGCAGGGCGGCAACTTCCGGCTCGATGGGGTGACGAACCGCAACGCGAACGTGGTCGTGGCCTATCTCGTCATCCCGGCGGTGCCGGCAAAGGATGCCTACGAACTCGCGCTCTCGATGAATGCGCCCCAGCTCGCGCCTGTGGAAGGCGCCGCGTGCGACATCGGCCAAGTCGCCTACGCTGCTCCCAGCAACGGCATCACCGACGTCTATGTTTACATCGGTGAAATCTAAAACACTCACCGCGCTCCTGTGGGGCGACCGCTGGTGGATCGAAGGACGCGACGAACCGGTTCCGTTCGGTGATCTGCACCTTGCCGCCGAAGCATTGCTCGCGCACTTCGTCCACGGCGGGAAGCCCGCCCGACTCCGGCTGATCTTTCAGCCGGAGTCCCTCCTCGCCCACAGTGTCGCGTGCCCCCGGGGAAATCGCGATCTGCTGCAGCTCGCCCTGAGCGAGCAGTTCCCGGTGCTCGCCAACGACGAACTCGCTTGGGGTTTCGAACCGATTGTGGGCGGGAGCGATCAATTCGCCACCATCCTGTATCACGAAACCCAGGCGGGACTGTTTGCCCTGGTGCAGGCGTTGCACGACGGCGGCATTGAGATCGAGGGCGCATGGCCGCTCGGCACTGTCCTCAATCTGGTGCCGGACGATTGGCCGGACACCGGCGTGCTCACCGTCGTGGCCGTCGCGGAAAATCGCACGCTTGCCTATCGTCACATGGCCGATGGACGGCGCGAGGTTGACGGGGCAACCGGAGCGGACGCGGCAGTGTTCGCGCTAAATGCTCTGCGCACCGCGCTGGCCCGCACCGACACGGCGATCTACTTGGTCGGCTGCGACCCGGCGGGCGAGCGTCTGGCGGCACAATTGCCGGCTCCCGATGTGCCGCGGGTGCGTCTGCTGTCGTGGAGCACGCTTGTGCGCGCGGCCTCGACCTTGTCGCGCTCGCATCCGACGCAGTTGCTGCCGATCCCATCGCGGTGGAGCCCGCGCCGTGCGTTGCTCGCCGCGAGCGGTCTCGCGGCCATCGCCGCCCTCGGCTTTTTTGCCGATGCGGCACGCTTGACGTGGATGCAGCGGACAGCGGCAGCGGCGCAGCGCAGCGAGGCCGCGGCGCTGCGGACAAAGATCGCCGCGAGACGCGATGCCCAGCGCGAGTTGGCGACACTGCGCGCCGCGGTCGAGGCCGGGGAGCCGGCGACCGCGGTGTTCGCACCGTGGCTGCGCGAACTCGCCGCGAAACTCCCACGCGAGGCGGTCCTCACGCGCGTGGCGGCGACTCGCAGCCGCATCGCCGTCGAAGGTGGAGTCACCGGCCCGATGACTGACCCGGCGTGGCGTCAGTGGCTCGACGCCATCACGGCTCCCGGAACCCGCTGGCAAATGAAAGAACGACCGCCGCTGCCGGTCGCCGCCTTCCAACTCACCGCCCACGCTCCCCAATGAAACGATCCGCCACGATTTCCGTCCGCCTGTGGCTGCTGTTTGCCACGACTCTGGCGTTGCTCGCCGGCGCTCTCGTCGCGCGAATGCATGGGACGCACAACGGCGTCGGCCACGATGCCGATCTGCCGGCGATGCGCCTTGAACTCGCGTCGCTGATGGCGCCGAACGCGGCAGAACTCGCCCGCTGGCGCGAGCGGCACGCGGGGTTGTTGGCGAAACGATGGACGGCTTCCGCGCGTGCGGCGTTGGAGGTCCAGTTCGGTTCGCGCTGGCGTTGGGTGCAGGCAGCGGACGACAGCGCGACCCGGACGTATGCGTTGCACGCCGTCGCTCCCGAGTCCCTGCCTTGGTCCGCCGTCGTTGCAGTGCTCGCCGCCTTGGAGGCGGCTCCAGGCGCAACGGTGGAGGCAATCACCATCGCGACCGCAGGCACGCGCACCGCGCGAAATTTCGCGGCGGTGGAAATTCATGTCCGGCTCCAATGGGCGGAGGCCGGCACGGGGAACACCGTCCCGCCGGAATCCGTCCGGCGGGACCGTGTTCTCCTCGGGCCGGTCTGGCCGGGAACTTTCGCGGAAGGTCGGGCGCGATGCGGGCGCAGCCTCCCGTCCGCCTCCGCCGAGCCTCCGGCTCCCGTCCGGTCTGCACTCCGCCCGGCCCGACCACCCGCGACGCGCCCGGTCCCGCAAGAATTTGTCTGAACCTCAACCAACATGATCACGCTCACATTGCAGATCCCTGAAGAAACCGCGGCCGTGTTTTACGATGCCGCCGAAGAAATCAACCACGAACTCGGCAACCCGCAACCGAAGGTCGACGCGAAGGCGCTCATGGCGTTCGCGCTCGCCCGGAGCGAAAGCCGCGAACTGTGCGCCCAGTTCGACCTGGCGATGCGCATCATCACCGGCCAGGCGCAGGCGCCGATGAATCCCGTCCTCAAGTAGTCTTCTTGGCGAAGACCCTTTCGCCCGGTGTCACCGCCGGCCCGCACCGTTTTTCGGACCGGCACCTTCCAACAAAAACATGCCAAGTCTCAAACCACGAAAGCCTCAGCCGTCCGCGGCCGAGCAACCGAGCCCGCCCGCACACGCCGTCGAGGAACAGTCGATGGGCGTATCGCCCGAAGCGGCCAACAAGCATGGCCAGGGCGCTGAACCGGAAAATCACGTCGAGGAGGAAATGCAGCTCCGCACGAATCCCGAGGTCGAAAAGAAAATCGCCGAATACAAGGAGGCGAACCCGCGCGAGACGGAGTATTTCACGAAGCTCGTGCAGCAGAACCCGGAGCGGGCGGTCAACTTCCACTTCCTCCAAAAGCAGCGGCAGCACGACGCCGACACCAAGGCCGCCATGCGACAGATGCCGCAGGCCCAGGCCATCTACGACAAGATGTCGCCGGAGTCGCAGGAGCGCGTGCAGGAGCGGCTGGAGAACGTGAACAAGTACAACCACACGAAGCGATTCGTGACGGCGGTGTTCGGCGAGCTCAACCGGCAGTCGATGGCGCAGAACCGGCGGATGATGACCTCGCCGATTACCAAGGCTGACCTCGCCGCGAAACCCGCGGCACCTGCGCCGGATGCACCGGCACCGAGTGCGCTGCCGGTCCGGCAGTCGGTCGCGTAAACCGTGGCGGTTACTCCGGCGACGCGGAAAGCGATCCTCGATCACCTGACCACGGGGGCCTTCGAGCTGCGTGTGGCGGCGAACTTTGAGGTGCTCAAAGCGACACCGGCGCATGACAGCTTGAAGGCCGCAGTGGCCCAGGTGGCGACCGCGCGACAGTGGATTCAGCAGCATCTGCAAGAGGAGGCGATCAAACTGGCGGTGCCATCGCTTCCGCTGGGGAAGGGCTTGCCGCTGACCCGCAAGGAGCGCCTCGGCTATCGGTGGCCATGAGCACGACCACGGTCGCCGAACTATTTTCCGCGTTGAATTCGTTCGTCCCATGGCGCAAAAGCGAACCCACGATCCCCGGCAACTCGATCTCTTCGGTTCGACCCTCGACGACCATGCTTCTCGGATACGCCCATCTGGCGAAAGCTCACTGGCAGGAACACTGCCCGCGGATGGTGCGCGAACTGGAAGCGACGGGCCGGCTGGAATCCGCGCTGGTGGACGCGGAGGCGCAAACGCTGACAGAGATGGAGACGCTGCAACGGGAGTTGAAACGGAGTGGGTCCACTTCGGCCCAGGCGCACCAGCAGGCGTGGGAACTGGTCCGCGAGAAATATCTGCTCCTGCCGCCAGAGTCGCCGTAGCGCCCGAGCTCAACCGGAACAACTACCGGCTTTCCGACGCCGACGAAATCGGCCAGGGCGGACCAAAACAGAAGTTTCGGCAAAATATCGCGGCGATTGTCGCGCTGCGAAAGATCGAAGCCGAAGGCCGGCCGGCCACGGCCGACGAGAAGGCGGTCTTGGTCAAATACGTCGGCTGGGGCGGACTGCCGCAGGTTTTCGCGACCGCGGAGGAGGCGCCGAAGTGGGCCGCGGATCAAGCCGAGCTGAAGGCGCTGCTTTTGTCGGACGAACATGTTTCGGCCAAGGCGACCGTCCTCAATGCGCACTACACGTCGCCGATCGTGATTCGCGGAATGTATGCGGCGGTGGAACGCCTTGGCTTCACCGCCGGTCGCGTCTTGGAGCCGGCGTGCGGCCTCGGACATTTTTTCGGCCTCATGCCGGAGGCGATGGCGGCGCGCTCGACGCTCACCGGCATCGAGATCGATTCCGTCACCGCGCGGCTCGCAAAAGCGCTATATCCGGACGCCGACATTCGGGAAAAGCCATTCGAGAAAGCGGTGCTGGCGACGAACTCGTTCGACCTCGCGATTTCCAACGTGCCATTCGGCGACTACGCGCCGTTCGACACCAAACTCAATCCGCGGAAATTTCTGATCCACGATTATTTTCTCGTGGCGACAGCAGAGGTCGTGCGACCCGGCGGGTTGATCGCGTTCATCACCTCGCGCGGCACGCTCGACAAGCAGTATCCGAATCTGCGCGAGGCGGTGGCGCGCACGTGCGACTTGGTCGGAGCAATCCGTCTGCCGCACACCGCGTTCAAGCAGATCGCGAACACCGAGGTGACCACGGATATTCTTTTCCTGCGGAAACGCGCGCCGGGGGAGAAACCGGGCGGCGTTCCCTGGCGCGAGAGCCGGCAGCGCGAAAGCGACAACGGAATCTTCCTCAACGAATACTATCATGCCCGGCCGGACATGATGCTCGGCCGGCTGGAGCGCGCCGAGCACGGCATGTATGGCCGCGACGAAGTGCGGCTGGCCGATGACGGGCGAGAATTGAGCGCGGCACTCGCCACATCGGTGGCAACGCTCCCGGAGGGAGTCTATCAAGCGCCCTCGGAAAGCGCCCGCGCTGCGGAGCGCCAGACCATCCCCGCGCCGCCCGGCGTGAAGCCGAACGCCTACGTTCTGACTGAGGAGCTGGGCGGCACGATTGCGCGGCGTGAAGGCGACGAACTCCGCCTGCTGACCGAATTGCCGGCGTCGATCGCGCGTCGGCTCCGGCGGTTGATTCAGGTGCGCGATGCGGCGCGCGATTGCCTGCGGACGCAGGTCGAGGATCGAAGCGAGCCCGAGATCGAGGCGGCGCGCTTCCGGTTGAATCAGGACTACGATTACTTCGTCGGCCAGTTTGGGCCGGTATCGAATGCGGCCAACGTGCGGGCGTTCGCGGGCGATCCCGACGCGCCGCTCGTGATGTCGCTGGAGAATTACGACGAAGATACGAATACGGCGGCGAAGACGGCGATTTTTCGCGAACGCACAATCGAGCGCCCGCGGCCCGTCGAGCACGCCAGTGGAGCCAAGGAGGCACTGCTCGTTACATTGAGCGAAAAGGGCCACGTTGATCTCCACCACATGAGCAAGCTGCTCGGCCGGCCGGAACGAGAATTCCTCCCGGAATTGAAGGGAATCATCTTCCGCGACCCGGCCAAGATTTGGGAATGGAAGACAGAAGAGGGCTATCAAAGCCCCATCTTCAGCCTTCCGACCCCGGTCAAGAACTGGCGATGGGAAACGGCTGACGAATACCTTTCCGGCAATGTTCGCGAAAACTTGGCCGCGGCGGAGAAAGCGGCTGCGATCGACCCGAGCTTTGAGGAAAACGTCGCGGCGTTGCGCGATGTTCAACCGATCGATTTGAAGGCCTCGGAAATCGATGCCCGGTTGGGCACCGTTTGGATTCCCGCGGAGGATGTCGCCGACTTCGCGCGTGAGATGCTGCGCGCCCCCGGCCGAAACGACATCACGGTCAGCCACGTGCCTCAGCTCGGACTGTGGACGGTCGAGGCCAGCCACTACGCGCGAACAGGCGTCGCCAATCGCAGCGAATGGGGCACGTCCCGGGTGCCCGCTCACGAACTGATCGAGGACGCGCTCAATCTCCGCACGCCAACGGTCTACGACGCCGACGAAAAGGGTGGACGGCAGCTCAATCCCACGGCGACGGAAGCGGCGCGGGAGAAACAGCAGAAGTTGAAGGACCGTTTCGCCGAGTGGATCTGGCGGGATGACGGCCGACGCGAACGGCTGGTGGCGTTCTACAACCGGGAATTCAACAACACCCGGCTGCGCACGTTCAACGGCGACCATCTGCGGTTGCCCGGTGCGAGCCCGGCCATCGTGCTTCGACCGCATCAGAAGGCCGGCGTGTGGCGGATTCTGCAGACGCCGAACACGCTCCTGGCGCATACGGTCGGCGGCGGAAAAACCTTCGCGATGGCCGCCGCAGCGATGGAATTGAAACGGCTCGGGCTCGCGCGGAAGCCGATGTTCGTCGTTCCGAATCACATGCTCGGGCAGTTCTCGTCAGAGCTGTTGTTGTTGTATCCGGGAGCGAACATTCTCGTGGCGGGAAAGGATGATTTTGCGAGCGCCGGGCGGCGCGAATTGATGAGCCGGATTGCGACCAACAACTGGGACGCGGTGATCGTCACCCATTCGGGCTTCGAGCGGCTGCCGATTTCCACGGCGGCGCAGAGGAAATTCTTCAAGGCGCAGCTCGCGGATTTGGAGGACTGCATCCGGGAGCAGAAAAGCGGCGGTGGCACCCGGATGGTGAAGGAAATCGAGCGCGCGAAAAAACGACTGGAATTCAAATTGCACACGCTCGCGGCGGAGCACCGGAAGGACGACACGCTGACGTTCGAGGAGTTGGGCGTGGACCGGCTCTTCGTCGATGAGGCGCAGGCGTTCAAGAATCTGTTTTACGTGACCAAAATGACCCGCGTCGCGGGATTGCCGCAGTCCGCGTCGGAGCGGGCGTTCGACATGCTGCTCAAGGTGCAGCATATCCAGCAATTGAACGGCGGCGGCGGAGTGGTATTCGCGACCGGGACCCCGATCACGAATACGATGGCGGAGATGTTCACGATGCAGCGTTACCTGCAAATGGACGTCCTCGTGAAGAAACGGCTGCAACACTTCGATTCGTGGGCCGCGACTTTCGGCGAGACCGTGACTGCGATGGAGCTGGCGCCGGATGGCGCGGGCTATCGGCTGAACACAAGGTTCGCGCGGTTCGTGAATGTGCCGGAGTTGATGCACTTGTTCCGGCAGACAGCCGACGTGCAAACCGCCGCGATGCTCAAATTGCCGGTGCCGGAGTTGGAGGGCGGCAAAGCGCGCATTGTGCAGGCGCCGTGTTCACCCGAGTTGAAGGAGATGGTCGCGGCGCTGGCCAAGCGCGCAGAGAAATTGAAGACGAACCATGTGCCCCCGTGGGAGGACAACATGCTCAAGATCACCGGCGAGGGTCGAAAGGCGGCGCTCGATTTGCGGTTGATCCGGCGTGATGCGCCCGACCACGCGACGAGCAAGGTCAACGTGGCGGTGCGGGAAATCTTTTCGGTCTGGCAGGAGAACCGCGGCCGAAAGCTCACGCAGATGGTGTTCTGCGATCTGTCGACGCCGAAGCCCGAGGGACAGGGCTTTTCGGTTTATCAGGACATTCGCGCGAAGCTCGTGACACTTGGCGTGCCGAAGGAGGAGATCGCGTTCATCCAGGATTACGACAGCGACGTGTCAAAGCTCGCTCTGTTCAAAGATGTGCGTGTCGGGAAGGTGCGGGTGCTGATGGGTTCCACGCAGAAGATGGGCGCGGGCACCAATGTGCAGGCGTTGCTCGTCGCCGAGCACCATCTCGATGCACCGTGGCGGCCGGCGGACATCGAGCAGCGCGAGGGGCGGATTCTGCGACAGGGCAACACGAATCCATCGGTGAAGATTATGCGGTATGTCACCGAGGGGAGTTTCGACGCCTACATGTGGCAGACGCTCGAGACCAAGGCGAAATTCATCGCACAGATCATGACGGGCGAATCGACAGCGCGACGGATCGAGGACCTGGATACGCCGGCACTGACGTATGCCGAGGTGAAGGCGATCGCCTCGGGCAATCCGCTCGTCATCGAAAAGGCGAAGGTTGACGCCGAGGTCATGCGGCTGGCGCGATTGCGGGCGGAGCATACCGAGTCACAGTATTCGGCTCGCGTCCGCGTGCGGATGGCGGAGGAGGATGCGAAACGCTATGAACGCTGGATCGCCGCGATGAAGCAGGACTTGGCGGTGCGGCAGGATACGCGCGGAGAAAATTTCAGCGTCGTCGTCGTCGGAGAGAAGTTTACGGACCGTCCGAAGGCGGGAGCGGCGTTGATCTACGCGGTCGAAGATCATCGGCGCGATCATCTGCTCGGTCGCCCGGCGACGGTCGTCGTGGGCGAATTGGCCGGATTCAAAATCGAGTTCCGATCCACCAATGCCGACAAGCTCACGATCAAAGGCGTCATGGAATATTCCGCGAACGTGACACCGTCGCCGGTGGGCATCATTGCTTCGCTGGAGCACGCGGTACGATCAATTGATGAGGACTTGGCGCGAGCGGAGGAGAATCTGCGTCGCAGTCAGAGGGAGCGGACGGAATTGGCGGTGCTGGCCGAGAAGACTTTCGAGCACGAGGAGCGCTATCGGGAATTGGTCAAACGCCAGGCCGAACTGGTGCAGGCACTCGACATCACGAAGAACCAGGCGTCGGAGCGGCTCGCCGCGCAGTCGGAGGAAGTCGAAACGCCGACCACCGAAAACGGGGAGGAGGAGACTCCGGTTGAACGTGAGGCCGTGGTCGTTGCCCCAAAGGCGGGCGCGCACCGCACCAAGGCCGCGGTCGGCGACACAATCAAAAACGACACCACGAAAGAAAGACCGCCGGAATTGAGGACGCCGGAGGATATGCTTGGTCCGAACGCACATCGCGTGAGCGAGAGTGCGGCGAACTGGGACGAGGAAGGATTTCTGCGCGTGAAGACAAAAGGGAAACCGACGAGCAAGCAGATCGTGGGAGAGTGGAAAAAATTCCACGGGATCGCGCAGAAGGCGCGAAGCGAATATGCGTTTGGATTGAGCGCGGAGCGCGTGCCCCTGGTGTTTCATCGTATCCGCACGATCGACGGCGCGTTGAAATTCAACTGGTCACCGGTCGGCGAGCACGGCGGCGGCGGGATGGGCCTCGCCGCAGCGCACCGGGGCAAGGGCATCGGCCGGGAATTTGTGCGTTGGATGATGGAGCACGGGCATTGGCACGCGACGGCGTTGGGATATTCGCCGGCGGGCAAAGCAACGGTGTTGTCGGCGCACCGGGCGATTGTCGCCCAAGCCCTGACCGAGCATCGCCCGGTGTCGGCGACAGCGGCGGATACCTACCAACTTGCGCTGCCCAAGGGTTACACGCACGAGGGCGAGGTGTGTCGCTTCGCGCGGGGGAAAAGACTCGATGCTGATCCGAAGCTGACCAATGGGGTGGCGGCCCCGGTGCGGCGCGTGAGGTTGCGCGTCGCGTAAACCGTACGGCGCTATGCGCTCGCGACGGCAGGAGCCGGCGGCACTGGCCTGCTGGTTCGCGCGTGTCTCCGATTTTGCCATGGTCGTCAAGGTGGTGCGTGCTTCGCCGCACACCTTCCCGCCGCGCTGCGCTGCGCTCCGCCGGCGTGACTGACCATGCCTTCACGGGCCAACGCGCGAGGAGCACCTCGACAACCGGACATGTTGTCCGGCCGGGGCGGCGCCACGTGCGCCTGGCACGATGCAACAATCATTATTTA
The DNA here is from genome assembly GCA_030648295.1 of Opitutaceae bacterium. Lineage (GTDB taxonomy): Bacteria > Verrucomicrobiota > Verrucomicrobiia > Opitutales > Opitutaceae > ER46. The sequence continues at coordinate 112,387 of JAUSID010000286.1, forward strand.
ATTTCGGAGCAGGGAGCTCCTTCACCGACGACTCGCCGGCAATCGCCTGCGGCGAGCAACCGCAGCAGCGGATGGAAAACTTTGGCGTCACCGCCATGAGCGACACGGAGCTGATTGCGATGATGCTTCAGGGCAACGGGGTTCGGGCGCGGGACGCGCTGGCGGCGGCAAGAAGCCTGGTGGCGGAGGCGGGATCGCTCGCGGCACTCGCCGGATGGCAGCCGGCGGATTTCCGGCGGATGAAGACCATCGGACGGGTCAAGGGATGCCAGTTGTCCGCCATCGCGGAAATCGGCCGGCGGATGATGCGGGGGCCGAAGCAGCAGTTGCCGCTTCTCAACCGGGCGGAGCTGATCGCGGCGCACATGGCGCCGATCGTCCTCGGCCTGGCGGTGGAGAAGTTCTACGTCTTGTGCCTCAATCGGAAGAGCCGGCTCATCAAGCTGGTCGAAGCGACATCCGGGACCGCAACGGCTGCGCTAGCCCATCCAAGAGAAGTGTTTAGGAATAGCCATTCGCGAGGGAGCGACGGCCGTGGTGTGCGTGCATAATCACCCAAGTAGCGGTGATCCCGCTCCGAGCGCGCCCGACGTGGCGGTTACGCGTCAGCTCCGCGAGGCATCGAAAGCCGTTGATATTCAGCTAATTGATCATGTGATCATCGGCCGTCGCGAATCGGACCCACTGGGCGTGGGATTTTTTAGCTTCCGCAATGCGGGCATCCTCTGAGCGGACGGCATTCTAGTCTAGCCATGGTCCGCATTTGCTTCCATGCGGCTGTCGCAAACAGGCATTCGAACTCGCTCAATACCGATACTTCACATTTTGTGCTCATTAAGTTCCGATAATTCACATTTCGGCTTTGGAAGACCTCGTTAGCCACCGATTTTTATGCCTCTCCTCTTCGGTTCATCAGATCTGAATAAGGGGCATTTCTCCGCGGGTGGAGATTGGGCACAGATTCGCGTGTGAGCGATTGGCGTCGCCATGGGTTTCCCGAGCGAAGATCGATAGATTCAGGGAACACCTCGATAGATTGCCGATAGATTCGGCGGATCAGTTGGAATCGATGGATTCCGACTGATGATCGATAGATTATCGATGGATCAGACAGGTCCCACTTTGAGCCGGTAGTGAGTGCCCCGGCCTTCGCCCACCTGCACCAGGAGTCCACGGGCGACGAGATCGGAGAGATCGCGGTAGGTGGTGTTGTAGGTGACGCGGAAGATTTTCTTGCACCAGCCGCTGGTGACGGAACTGGATTTCTGAACCTCGATCATGATCCGTTTCTGGCGACGGTTGAGCTGCGCCTCGACGGCGGGGGTGATCAGGCCAGTTGTGCCGGGCGGGAGCTTGAGGCGATCGTACTCGCCGTTGGGGCCGGTGAACGTGACGACGAAATAGCCGTCCTGTTCCGAATAGGCGGGCTCGGTCAGGCCGTGGTCGAGCATGGCATCGCGCATACGGGCAAAGCCGCTGCCGCGCTGTTCCATGAGTTCGAGTGTGGCGAGGGTTTGCGCGATGAGTGGATTGCGCGAGGCCGGGCGATAGTCGCCGCGGCGGAGCTTGGCGAGGGTGAGCGGCTTGGGCGGATAGCCGGGGCTCGCGATTTCGACTCGGTCGGAAAAAACCCGGACGAAGATCTTCCGGGCGCCGTCGTCGTAGCTGCGGTGGGCGGTCGCGTTAACCAGCGCTTCGCGCAAGGCGCGGGACGGATACTCATCGAGCCGCAGGTTGTTCACGCCAACGACCCGGCGGGGATGGAATGTGTGGTCGTCGATGAATTTGAGCGCGACCGTGATGGCATCGGGCAGGCCAGTGTTGAGCGTAAGCTGGCCCTTCGGTTTGCCGGTGACGCGATCCTGATCATACGCGTCGAGGAGGATTTCTGCCTGGGGGAAGTGATCCGCTGGGCGCTGGCCGAAGATCAGGAGCGCCGCGACTGTGGCATGGTAGATCTTCTTGTCGGGATCGAAGGTGGCCAGGCCACGCGTCGCGAGGGCGTAGCCGGAGAGACCGTCCCAGATGGCCGCCTCCGGCTTCGGCAATATCTTCAGGGCGAACTGGTCGACCCAGCGACTTTGGAACGAGGTAGCCGGAACGTCCGGCAGCACTCGCGCCTCGAAGGCGGAGGCGATGTCGATCAAGTGGACGCCCTCGGCGGCCTCTGCCACGCTCGCGCTGATCGAGAAATCCTCCTGCAGAATGCGAAGAAGCGCGCGCTGCAGGAGCGGTTTCAAATCCTCGCGGTCGTGGAAGCGTTTGTAGGTGTGGTGGGCGTTCTTGATTTCCAGGATCAGCGCGTCGGTCTGCGGGTGCCGCGATCCGCCGGATTGATCCTTCAGGAATACAAGAGTCGGCAGCTTCCGTTCCTGGGCGAGACGATACTCGTGGTGGGTCGCCGACAGATCGCCGTCGGGCGCGCCGTATTCGTGAGCGATTATGAGCACGTAGATTTGAGAGGACCGCAGGGCTTCGAGATAGGGGCGTGGGGCCGGGTGCGGTGGAGGCGGCTCCTGCTCAAAGAGCAGGGGGTCGCAATGTTTTTGGAGAAAGGGATCGGTGGAGATGACGGTGGCGACGGCTGCGCGCTCCAGCTCGAGTTCCTTCTGCACGGAACTCACAAACACTCGCAGTTTTCTCATGGGAGTCCGGGCGCGAGCCGAGTTGCAGGATTTCCTTTCAGATTACGTTCCATCGTGGAAATCATGCGCGATCAAGCGCTGGAGTTCGAGCCGGGATCGTGTCAAATCCAGCGAATCACAGGCAAGGATTTCGCCGGAGCTTTCCTCCGTCGACGGATCATGCGAGCTGCGCTTCACGCCACCCGCTTGAACTCCCACTCATCGGAATGCAGGAGAATCGCGCAATCTCCTTCGTCGTTCCACACGCTGACCTTGAGGCCCCAATAAAAGTGGTGCGTGGTCGTCTTCGCCTTATTGGCGTTCGTGCTCACTGTGCCTGCCTTGGTGTGGATCCAGATAAAATCGCCCGCTTTGACCTTTTGATCTGGCAACCAAAACAAATGGCGAAGCTTGCTCGAGACGGTGCCGTCGTCGTTGTAAGTGGTGTCGGCGAGTAGAAACCGGCCGGCGTCGCAGTCCGCGGTCACACTTAACGAAACGTATTCCTTCTCATAGGTGCCGCGATTGTTGATCGATGAGACGTTGATTTTCATCGGTTAAAATTGACGCATTTTCACCCCATGCGTGCCGGCCAATCGGGTTGGTCTGCATCCAATGATATCGCCTGGTCCACCGTCGCTTCGATGTGAGTGAGCTGGTAGACCACCAAAGTGAGATGGTGATTGATGCCGGCAAAGAGCCAATCCTTAGGCCCTCCCGTCTTTGCCTGCTGCTCTCCCATTTCCTTGATGAACCGGTCGCCCACGCTGAATTCGGCGCCGCGAAAGTGCTCCTCCAGTCCGCACAGAATCTGTGCGTTCGCGGGCCACTGCTCATAACCGAGTCCGTCGTCTCCCTGCACTTTTTCACCGCGCACAATCACGGTATTGGCTTCGCTCGTGTAACGAATACTCGCGCTGAAGTTGAAATGTTTCCCTTCGGCATCCTCAAAAATCGGATGCTGAATCGTGTAATCCCCAAACCACGCTGTTCCTCCAGCGAGTGCATAGCGGCGCCAGCCAAGCCACTCGGTGCGTTGCAGCAGGTGAATCTCGTTTTTGCGGAGCTTGCTCAGGTTCTTCGGCAACGAACCGCCGAGCACAGTCACGCTTCGCCAATCGCCCTCCGCCGTCGGAATCATATCCAGGATTTTCTGGATGCCCTCCGGCCCCTCCGGATTGACGCCAAAGTCGATCACCAGGTCGACATTCCCCGGAATGAGCCACAGGTTCTTCACCAGCCCAATAAGCGCCCGGTGAAACCCGCCTTGACGAAACTCAAAGACGTCGATGCGGATGCAGAGGCCATGCTCTTTGACGATATTGAGCTTGCGGAGCATCATCACCTCGACGGCGGGTGTGAGCGTGGTGACAAGAATCGCCTTGAGCCCATAGTGGCTCGCGTTGCGATCGAACGCCTCCAGGGCTGTCGGGACCATCACCTTGTCGAGGTGCACGAAGTCGATGAAGAAAGGCGCCCTCAAGCCCCAATTGTCACCCATGAGCTTCGCGTTTTTGGCGATGACGTATTCCACCGGAGGCGCCACCGCATTCGGTTTGTCGGGAGTCTGAAAATCCTTCGGAACCAGTTCAAACAGCGGTTGGATGTGCTCCTTTGTTGCGGCATCCAAACCACGAACCGCCTCTATCTCCGCCCCTTTCCACCGAAGTGCCGGGACGTATTTGGGAACCGTGTTCATTTTAGTCGGGCCAGACAACGTCTGGAAAATGTTTTCGCACCTCGTGGTGCCCAACGAGGTTGTTGAAGAGTCGAAACGCCTTCTTCTCGTGCCGGAGCCGGCCGGCGACGATCGCCGCGTGGATATTTAATTTCGCCGCCAAACTCTCAGCCGCCATCGGTATGCCGGAGCGGCTGGCGGCACTCTTTTTCCATTCATCGGCCGGAATCAGCATCTCACCCGCGAGGGCATCAGCTTCAATTTCCTTTGGATCGCCGCTCGTCTCGATGTCGAGGTCGTCGATAAACTCGGCTTCGCCGAGGTTGGAATGGAGCGCGATGTGCGCCACCTCGTGCATCAATACATACCAGAAGTTATCCAAACGATCGTGGCGCAAGGTGAGCCCAACAATGGGCCGTTCCTCGATCACCAGAATCGCGGCGCCGTCAAGGTAGGTGTAAGGCAAGTGTGCCTCGATGATCAGTGGTATGCCGGCTGAGCGAAGAAAATTTTGGGCCGCCAAGGGACCGTCGGGGCGACGGCTTTGTTTCGCCAACTCGCGCATGAAGGCCGGCGTAACCGAGCCCGTCTTGTAAACGCCGACCGCCTTCATCGCCTGCGCCTGAAAAATCACACGCGCGGTCCAAGCCGCCAAGGCGTTCCGATCCATGGTCCGCGCTGAGCGAATGTATTCGGTTCGGTGACAAAGCACCTGTTCGCGCACTAGCGGCGGTAACTTCGCAAATAAGCCGCGAAGCGACTGGAGAGAGCCGGTGATCCAGCCGCGCTTCGTCATCTCTTCGAGTGGATACTTGCCCCAGTCCTCCTCCTCTTCGGCCGGCGCGCTTTTCTCGGCTTGCAGGAGAACCTTACCAGGAATCCCCAACCCGTTGTGCAGCGCGCGCAGCATTGCCAAAGTGAGCGGCCTTTTGCGCGCGAGGATCTCCGACACTTTGCTGCGACTGCCCAAATACGGGATGAGATCCCGCGGCGACAGGTTCTGCTGCTCCATACGAAACTCGATCGCGTCAATCGGATCGGGAAGCTCGATTTCAACCACCGTCTTTTCGTAGTTCTCGACGAGCAAACCGAGGAGTTCCAGTTCCTCGGCCGCAGAGCTGCCTATCGCGGGAGATGCATCCACCAGCGCTTCCAATCGCGAGAGCGCTTCCTGATACTCGGCGTCTGTTTTGATGATCTTATGCATCTCGCGCTGTCAGCACTTCCATTTGGAATACTCCGCATGCGTTCCCATGCGTTTCACCACTATGAGCTGAGAACTGTAGTGAATTGAAACCTGCAACCGGTAGTGTGTCCCCTTTAGATTAAAGATCACTCCGCTGTCGCCGAGTATGCTGGCCGAAGGATAACGCGCCTTTAGATCGGCGGGCGTCTTCCAAGTGGCCTCCTGCGCTTCTGCAACCCAGGCTTGGATCGCCATGCGTGCATCGGCATGGTGATCGGCAAACGACGCCAGCTTTGGCAACCCGACGACTTTCACTTGGTGCCTTTCATAGAACTCCTCATCGACAACTGAATGTTCCCTATCAGGGAACATTCGGTTGTTCGCGATGCAAGCGAAAACTTATTTGAAGCGAAAAACACCGTCGGGATAAGTTGAAATGGCCTTCATGCTCCCAGCTTTAGAAATGCCGATCCTAGGAATGACACGGCAAGCTATTATCCCATAATATCTTGAGTGATTCCGGCACGAGGATGCGACCTTGGCGATCCCTGCTGGTAGTGCCTTTGCGTCTCACCAGCATTCGTTTCTATGCCGCCGGGCCGAACTGATGGCGCGCAAAGCGCTCGTGAATCCCGGAGATTTTCAACGACACACCAACCTGCCGATGGCGTTAATCCTCACCAACCCTGGCGGAACCTATGTGTCGTGTTGCGCCTTATGCGGCGAACAGAACTCGGCCGACGGGAAACGTCACAACCATCCGAGCATCGATGTGGTGAATGCACGGATACATCTCACCGGCCCGGGCGTCATCTATTACCCCACGCTCGCGAGAATGCGGAATGACTTTTGCGGGGAGTTTCAATCTCGGAAAGCAAGGCGGCGAATATCGGTTTGCGGCGGGGTGTGCTGTGGCGGAGAGGCAATCGGAAACGCAGGGTGTTCGTGCTTCGCGTTGGTCGGCGTGGCTGGTTCCGTTCCAGAGCCATCTGGTCCGTCGCGCGAATCGCATGAATATCGAGGCTCCCTTCGCAAAACTGACACCCGCCGCTTGGACGCAAACCTGCGGGCTCCGCCCCATCGAACGCGCCCGGCATTTCGCCGTCCCGATGGAAGAGGACATCGGTCGAGTCGCCCTCGCGATGACGCTCGTCGGGGAGATTATCGGAGGAAAGCAAAACGCGGCGGGTGTGCGGTGGAAATCCCCCACATGATCAGCCACTGGCAAGTGGGCGCGGAGGATCCGCCAAATATTCCGGGACTGGCGGCATGGGCCGACGGCCGTGACGCGACCAATGTGTTGTGGACGTCCCTTCCGCCGCGCTGGGGCAAGAAAGATGGACGGTGTCCCACGGTGGACGAGGTGATCGTGTTCCTGTCCGGACTCTCCGGCGAACGACGAGCGAAAGCGCAGGAATACAGGACCGAGCTTCAGACGAAGATCGCCTTGGCGCTCAAGGAAGCAGCGGAGCTTCCCCTGTCCGAGGTTATCGTTCGTGCGACCAAGGAGATTCGTCGGCCTGACACCTTGGGCAAACGAAGCCTCAGGCAGTCTAGACTAGAATTCGCTCAGACGGGCGACAGATGAGTTCCACGGTTCTGCGTGGCCGCCGGCGCGGATGTGATGGGCACCGAAAAAGAGTGCACCCAACGGCGGGTTGAAGTCGGCTTCCCGAAGCAACCACCGTCCCCGTGCTCCCCCAATTTCCAAAGGCACAAAAAATCGCGTCGAACGTATGGCAGCAACGAATGTTCGCGGCAAAAGCCGAAATTGTCCCGCTTGCCGTTCATCCCGCGGTCCATCCGATTCTGGAGGCAAAGCGCAGTTCTTTCCAGCGTGACGACGGGCTTATCAAGGATTTCGGCGTAAAGAAGCAGGTCGTGAAATCCTCCTATAGCGTCGCCGACGGAAAGGGCATGTCGCTCGAAAGTTTCGACGCCACCGCAAAGGAGATGGGCGTGGGCTTGGGCCGACAGTTTTGGGAAACACTTTTCGCGGCCGTCAACGAGGCCGTCGCGGAGACAGGCAATGAGGTCAAGATCACGAACGGCGAGATCACCCGCGCGGCTTACCTGCAAATGCTCACCAAACCCGCGCACGGTTTCGATGAGCAGGGCAAGCCGACGAACGCGTTCATCCTTACCCCGGAAGCCGGCAAGAAGCTCGAAATGCAACACGCGGAATGGATGCAGGACCCCACGTTCGTCGAGGAGGTCGCCACCATCAAACGGCGAAAAAAAGAGGAGTGGGATGAACGAGAGGCTCGTCGAAGACTGGTTGAGTAAGGCGAGCGAGCGTTCGTTCCAGACTCCCTTTGCCCAAGCCCTCCTCGCGGAAGGCATGGAGGTATTGCGCGTCGGCCACAGCGCGCATGAGCACGGAAAGGACATCATCGCCGTCGATGCCAAAGGGAAAGTTCACGTCTATCAGCTTAAGGACGGGAATCTCGACATTAAGAACTACGAAGCGGGGTTGGGTCAGTTGTCCGCGTTGGTTGAGACGCAAGTCGAACACCCGGGACTCACGGGGCAGCCGAAGCATCAGTCATGGTTGGTGATCTCAGGCGAGGCATCAATTCCGGTCGCTGACCGGATTCGCGTGCAGAATCTGGGGTGGAAGAAACGCGGCTATGGCACCGTTCAGCTCGTCAATGGCGCGCAGCTCGTGGCGAAATTCAGTCGCATGGCCGGCGATTTCTGGCCGCAGAAACCGGAGGACTCGCGTCGGTTGCTCACGTTTTACCTCGCCGATGGCAAAGGAACGCTGGATCGCGATGAATTTGCCCTCCTGATCGGCGGCGTCACGGCCCCCTCGAAAACCCGGAGCGAGACGAGCCGGCGCCTCGCCGCGGCCAATCTTTTTGCCAGCTACGCGCTGGCGCCGTTCTACAGTTCGGCGAATTACTGGGAGCTCGTCCAAGCCTGGACCATCACCGCGGCGCAAATTGCCTGGACGGCCGATTGTGCCGGCCTGCCGCGCAAAGCGTGGCACTCGACATTTCGCCTTGCGGTCGACGCCGCGCTCGATGCGCTGAACTCGCTCGCCGCCGAAAGCTTGGAGCCGCACGCGCTGGCGCCGGGACCCATGTTCGAACTCGACGAACTGACTCGGTCGCGGTGCACGATCTGCGCTGGGGTTATGGCCGCTCGCGTCTTGATCGGGCGTGGACTGGGCGAATGCTGGCCGGAAGAAGCGAAGGCCAAGCAAAAACTGGAGGATCTGCAACAGCGTGGCCGGCTAACGGTGTGGGGAGAGTCCGCCGTCCCGATGTTTCTCTCCATCATGTGGGCGATGGACAAGCTTCGGGCGGATCGCTGGTCAGATCAAATTCTACTTTCGATCCTAGCCGGCGTGGCCAACACGAATAGCGCCCGGTTAAACTACAAGCTGGCCCCTCCCCACGACTCGGCGGATGACGCGATCGAAGTTTTGTTTCAGCGGATGTTGGAGAAAAAACCAGTGATGGAGGTTCAGGCCGCGGCGGCGTATACCTTGGAACCGCTGGTGACGCTCGCCGCGCGCCGTCTCTGGCGAAACACCTTGGCCGGTCTCTGGTCCGAAATTTCGAAAACGACACTCGTGCGCCTCGCCGCGGATCATCCGCGCGATCTCCTGTTATGGAATTGGCGCCACCAATGCGGTTCTAACGATTCGCGTAATTTCGCGACGCCGCAAAGCTGGGCCGAGTTGTTGGCTGAAGCCCGCCGACCGGAAAATGCCTCGTTGCCTGCCGTCCTCCTCGCCGAATACGACTTCAGTTGGCTTTTCCTGCTCTGCTTTCCTCACCGCCTGACGCGGGCAACCGTCAAACATTACGAAGCGGTGTGCAGCCGCCTGACTTAATTTACGGTTGGCCCCGGTGGTAGGCGCTAATTCAGGATCTCCATTTTGCCGTGGGGGGACTTGACCCACACGACCGTAATCCTCGCAGCGCGTAGCTTAGCTAGTTCTGTGGACAGCAGTTTCGTCTTTCGCGATCCGGCGCGGCGTTCGCCGTAGAATAGGAGGATTCCTGCGTGATAACCGTGATTGGTTGTAAAATCGATCAGAGTGCTAATGTCTTTTCTGATTCCGGCCGCCTTCCCGTTGATCGGCTTAATCTCCATCACGCAGAAATTTTGATTCATGCTGCCCGGCTCATGTAGGACCAGATCGGGCGCTACGCGGGAGTTGATTAACGGATGTCCGCGCTTATCGAGTTCTCCCGTGAGCCAATACGCGAACCGTGAGTCCTGCGGGATTTTGAGACGGAGTTGATGGTAGAGCTCGTAGCAAAACGCACGCTCGCGATAAATTGGATCCGCGCGCCCGGCCACCGGAACAGCGAAATAAGATTCGGGCACTTGCTCCAGAGACTCGCTCAGCACTGCGAGGAATCGTCGGAACAGCTCATCGAGGTTGTTTGCCTTCGCGAGCATAGGATAATGGGCCTCGAGCGCGCGATATTCCGCACGCAATGCCTCATTGTCCATGCCCGGGCTGGCGATACCGAGCTGAGAGAAGAAATCGAGTGCCGCTAGCACCACGAGCCGCGTCACTGCCGCCACCTCATGAAGCTGATCATTCAATGACGGATCGAACGGAGACGTCGAACCATGGACTAATCCCGACCTCCAACCATATACCCGTGTGACGGTCTTGGTTGCCTCTTCGATCGGTTTTTCACTGTAGAGGTGGTAGAGAATGCCGGCGCGACTCTTGATGATTTGATTGATGCCTCTGGGGTCATCCTTTCCAGTGCCGGCGATTCGTTCGATCGCCGTAACAAACTTCACAATCTTTGCCCCAGGCTGGCGCTCGGAAACGGCGTCGCCATACCAGGCAAGTGCGTCGATGAACCGAATGCACAGCGGAGCATCCGACCGGCTCGCAACCAAAGTCAGGGCTTTCGCGGCCAGTTCGAACTGTTCATTCTGTGTGAGTGCAGGCAGCCAATTATCGCCCACGACATCGTCGTTGGGCGTCGAGGCAAGGGACCACTGCAGGTCTTGGGCGGGACCGCGAAAAAGTTTAGCGCTTTTTCGGGCGTGTCCGTGGTCCGCAGCCGTGCGCAACCGCTGCGTATAATACTCCCCGAGGAGCAGTTTGATGACGTCGAGGGCGCGCCGAGTGAGATAGATCGCGCGATCGTAAGACACCGAATCGTCGCAGCTATCAATGCTCACGACGGCGAGCCAGTTAAAATCTCTGAAGAACGTCGTAACCTCGTCTATCTGACGATTGGCAATTTCCGCCGCCCGTTCAGCGGTGACGGCCGGCAAACCGGCAGGCTGCTGTTCATTTTGTTTCGCATACCGAGCGGCAAGATCGCCCCGCATAGCTTGGAGTTCTGCGTCGTGGGACGCCCAGAATTCAGATTCGTGCACGAATTCCACTGGCCCCAGCGAGAACCGCTTGACCGCCTTGGACAAAAATATCGCGCAAGGAATGTAGTGAGTCAGCGCGACAAATCGCTTCTCCGCGGCGTCGGAAGCATCGGCCAGCATTTTTCTCACTAGAATCTTGGTAGGCTCGGCGAGTTCTTCTGTGGGCTTGGCAAGAGTCGGGATAAAATTGGCTGAAAAAGCGGCCTTCAGGTCATCGACGAACTGCGATGGTTCGACGCGTGACCGTTGGTCAGGATTTGCTTTCAGATGTCGGCGGGCGATCGTCCAGAAGCGGTCAGACCCTGCCAAACCGCAAAAACACGTCCCACAAGTTGGATGGGGTATGGTTGCGAGCGAGTCGTGCTTGTGTGATTTGAAATGAGCCATCAACCGCTCGATCGGCATCGCCAAGAACCGAGCAACTTCCCGGACGATGAGGCGCGTGTCCTCGAGATCTTCAGCCTCTTTGTTGGCCATTAGCGTAGCGTGCTCGAGCGATGGGCTGACGCAATCATGCCGTGGGAATCGGCTAGCAGCCTGTCGGACTTAGGTGTCTGAAGGCGTCTATAGATGAATATTTGACCTCGCGTGAATTTTTTTTCGCGAATAATCGATGCCAGTGGGCCTTCATTTTCTAAGTCCGACAGGCTGCTAGACAGCGTGTCCAGGACCTGTTCGGAGATTATCGGGAAGGCGTTCTCACGCTGGGCGCGGCTCACCGCCGGGGTCGTGCAGGTTTTCAATTATCGGTTCGCGGCGGTGGTGTTTTCGCCCGCTTTGCGCGGCGGAACCGGTGCGTTTCCCGAGGCCTGCTCGTCGAGGCGTGCGAGATGGCCGCAAACCTTCCCGCGATTGTGGCCCCTCCGGCGCCGTCAAGGACACTACGCCTGCGGCGTTCCTCCTTGACCGCGCCTCCGGGGCGGCGATTCGCCTCACTGGCCGGGAGTCGCCTCGGTGGAATTTACCGCCGACGGGCTCGTGAGTTTTTCCTCGGCAGCCCAGCGCCCGACGTAAGCCTTGCGGAGTTCCTCCGGATATCTTCGGGCCAGCAAAGTCACCGTTTAATCGTCTCGAAAAGTGATCGCATCGAAGCACGACGCTCCGGTGCTGAACTCGTCCGTAGTCCGACCGGCGGTGCGCATCACCCTCTGATTCATTCGAAACACCGAACAACCGACCCTGCACAGCAAGCCGGGAAGCGTGCCACTCGTGGTTTTCCCATTGCCGACGCGTTGAAAACGGCCGTAGCTCGATTAGCACTTCGCTGCTGCGCCTGAGACCAAGAAACAACGAATCCGATGCCAACCTTGCTCGTGATCGATGATCAGCAGGGTGTGCGACTCACGCTGAATTATCTCTTTTCGACCGCAGGGTTCACCGTGGTGCTCGCAGAAAACAGCACGTCGGCGCTCGCGCTCTACAATCCACTCGTCGTCGACGCCGCGCTCATCGACATCTTTATGCCTGGTATGAACGGCCTCGATCTCTGCCGGGAATTGTGCGCCCGCGCACAACAAGCCGGTCGTGACCTGCCGGTGTTCTTGATGAGCGGCGCTCCCACGTCGGAGCATCGGCGTCGCGCCGCGGAATTTGGAGCGCTCGGCGTTTTGGCGAAGCCGTTTGATGTAGAGGCATTCATTCAGGATCTGAAAACGCGGCGGGACAATAATCCCGCGATGCCACGCGTGTGACCGCCTGAATTCGACGCAGATAATCCGTTTGTCGCCGCTTCGATCGTTTAATGTCAGACCCGTGACAGCACCTCGTGCAGGTAAGCGGAAAAATCTCCGCGACCGGCGGAAAATACTTTGTTGGCGCCGGCTTCATACGCGGCTCGCTCCACTTCGGGATCGGCGCTCGCCGTCACCATGACAATCGGGCCCGTCACGCCTTGTTGCCGCAATCCGCGGATGAACTCGATGCCGCTTTCCCCGTCCAGTTTGTGGTCCGTGAGAATCGCATCCATCGCGATGCGACTGAGCCAGGTCTGCGCGTTCTTAGCCGATGAACACGCGATCACTCCGCACGTCGCAAACTTTCTTCATGAGCGCGCGCCCCAAGCGGTGTCGGCTGTTTTCATCGTCATCGACGACGAGGAATGTAAGCGACCGCGCCACGACTTGAACGTTGGCGTATTCTGCCGGCCCCATCATTTTGCGCGATCATCGGCTCGCGGTTAGGTCCGACGCAGTGATCTTCCGTGTCAAGGCTTCGATCCCCGATTCGCAATCGATGATCATCCGAGAGTTTTGCTCCAGCAGCTTTGTCACTGTGGAGCTGGGATTGAGCGCAAGCAATTTCTCGCGGCAACGGAGCAAGCGCGTGAGTCGTTGCTCATGCGCACAGAGCAAATCCTCGAACGCGGTTCGAGACACCGGGGCGAATAACCATCCGATCGCCATGGCCAACGACCCTACCGTCGACGCGCCGGACCGATCTCGCAATGCGATTCGGGAGTGCCGTGAATTACTTTTTCTGCGCGGCAGCCGCGGAGCCCACTCCGCGACGCGACGAGTCATGAGCGGTGGGTTACAGTGTGTTTTCGCGACGTTGCAGTTGTTTTTCGGCTTCGAACCAAATCTCCTCATCCCGATCGGTTGGCCGGCCAGACTGCTCCCAAATCTGCTCGGCCCGTCGGGAAATCTCCTCGTGCGTGGGATGCGTCGGCGACTCCGCACCCGCTGGACTATGCTTGGACGGTTCCATTGCGACCGCACATTAGGCTGACCGAAACAACATGAACATCGGGACGATTCTTCCGCGTTCATGGGAAAATCCCCGGGAGTCAGGGAGGCCGATGTTGCTCAGGCAGGCGTGCGAAGAAAATCCCGCGCACGGCTCATCAGTTTCACCCGGCCTTCGGCGGGCAAAACAAACGGCGCGGCTGAATTCACCGCTGTGAATACCCGGTCTTTGGGCGAGGTCGGGAACTCCTGCTGCAATTGGGCAGCGGCGAATGTGATGTCATCCAATGGCCATGGCAATGGATTGAGGGCGAGGCGGGAGAGTTCGTCGGGATCGGTCATCCGAGAAAGAAAAATCGTAGAGTGTTTCGTGTGAGCTACGAAACGATAACACGCCGGTAAATCGGGAATTCTCCTACGCGCGTCACGACGGCGTCGCGGTCAGTGCCGGCCCATCGTCGACCAATCTCACCAGCGCCGCGAGCGTCGCCGCGGTTGGATACTTCACCAAGTAGGTGTGTGCACCGAGTTCTGTAGCGCGCTCCAAATCCTTCGCTTCTTCCGACGTAGAGAGCATCACGACGACGAGGTTCTTCAGCAGCGGTTGTTTCCGGATCCACGCAAGGACATCGAAGCCCGAAAGGCGCGGCATCTTGACGTCGAGCAGCATCAGCCCCGAGCGCAGCAAGTGGCCCGCCGCCGCTGCGCACGCGGTTCTGAGATGTTCGATGACATCCTCGCCGTCGCGAAAGGTGCGAATGGGATTTGCCACCTTGGCCTGTGCCAGGAGTTTCTTGATCAGAAAGAGCGACTCTTCGTCGTCATCGACCAGCAAAACAGGTGGAAGCGCATTCATAATCGAAGCTGGTGCGAGGTCGGGCAGGCGATAAACCGTGGCAGGCCATGGCGGTTCATCTCATCGGCACCCGCCGACGCGCCGTAGCGTGAATTCCATTTCTTTTGCAAAAGGATAATCGATCACCCCGTCACGAATCCGGTTCGGGCGGATTTTCGCATCACCTTCCGACCGCAGCTACAGTGCATGAGAACACCGGGAAAAGCCCCATGCAGAAATGCGAGACCTTCCAAGAAAGTTGCGGTTGATGGCACGGTGTCTTCGGAACGAAATATCAGAAAAATGATGCCCACACCTCCGACTCACAAAGACTTCCTTCTCATCGACGCTGATGCCGATGGGCGAGTCTTGCTCGCGCGAACGCTGCTCAGAGTGTTCCCACGAGCCGCAATCGTTGAGTGCCAGGATCTGGAGACGGCCGTGAACCTCCTCGTGACTCATGAATTTGATGCGGTTGTCTCCCACCGTGCAATCGGAGCCGACCCAGAGAAACTGGTCCGGGCGATTCGCGAGCAGAAGCGAAATGTGCCACTGCTCGCGGTCGCGGGAAACGATCGCAGGAAGCAACTCGTTCTGGCGGGAGCGACCATGTTCCTCAGCTCAAACGAGTGGATCCGGGTCGGCACAGTTGTTGCGGACATGCTCGCACCACAACCTGCCATCGCGACCGATTGACCAGGTGCTCCGCCAGCAAGACGCGGGAAATCGTTACTTCGCGAGCGCCACGCCGAAGTGCCAAGGCGGCAATTCTGTCATCACGGTCACCGTTAACCCCGCAGCATTCGCCCAGCGTTCGGCATCGGATGGTTTTGGTCGCAAGTGCATCGGTGGCCCACGTGGCGTTGCGATGTCGGATCGCCAGTGAATCGCCAAAACCCGGCCGGCGGGGCGGAGCACGTCCGCGGCTTTGCGGATCAAATCTTCGGGCTTTGGAAAATGAAGGATATTGAACAGCAGGACGGCATCACAGCATCCCGATTCGAGCCCAAATCCCGTGGCCAACACATCACGGAGCGCCGCGTTGATGTTGCGCACGCCCTCGTTTTCGGCGCGTGAGAGCGTGTGCGCGATCATCGCGGGTTCGATGTCGAACGTGAACAGGATGCCCTGGATTCGGCGCGCTACCGGAAGCGTAAACGTGCCGTAGCCGCAGCCCAATTCAGCGACGTGCTCGACGCTATGGTCGATTTTCAGCCGATCCAAGATCAATGGGATGTCGAACAACGATTCCCAATATGCTTCTTCGGGCATTCCGCTCTCCGGCACTTTCATGGGAGTGAAGTTACCGAGCCGGCGGAGAAGGCAAAGCGTCGCGGCGTTCGTTACAAAGTCGTTGCGCCTTCGTCAAAGCCATGTGCAGCGATTGCGGCGAGCATTACTTCAGCGTTGAGCGATTCCTGGATGCATTTCCGCCAAGGCGGATGGCCATATCGCAACCACTCGTGGATTCGATGCCTTCACTCCGCCGAGAGCGTCCAACAACGCATTTGCGTAGGCGACATCACGGCACATCTCGTAGAGCCGTGAGCAACTGTCCGCATCCGTGTTGAAAGCGAGCGTGCGCAATTCGGAGGGCGATAGATGAACCTCGCTCATGTTGGAGCCATGACTGGCGAATTCCGTAAACAGGTTTTCGACCGGACGCCACGCCGTTGTGCATCACGCCTTTCAGGGCAAAATCCACGCAGCGTATTTTCCGGGGACCATTTAGGCCAAGAGGTAAGCTGCTCATGCGATGCTCGATTGCCTTGAACGAAATTCGTCAACCAGCCCGATTACTCTTCACGTTGCTGGACGCCATCGAGAACGACGGCCTGATTTCCGTCCCGCGATGCCAGACCCGCTGGCGCGAGGGCATCCGCGCAGTTCCTCCTTCTCTCCTGCTCGCCGCTTTAACCCTCAGCTCACGTGGGTCAATACAAGCTTGGTCATCTCAAACATACTGACCTGTGTTTGGCCATTGAATACGACTCGGAGATTGTCGTCGGCATTGATTCGGGTTCTAACCTGCTGGTCTTGGAGCCCACGTTGCTTGATGTAATCCCAAAGTTTTTTGGTGAGCTCGGTGCGAGGCAAAGGGGTCGGACCCACGACCACGGCAAGCGCGGCGTCGGGCGTAACGGGTTTCATGAATGCGGCGCTGGGCTTCCGACTGGGTTGATTGGCCATGGCTGCGGTAGGTTGTAGCGGCGAACTCTCCTGAAGCGAACGAAGCCATGACGCCGGCGCGGAGAAAGGTCAACGACGCGGGTTACCCAAAACTGTCGATCCCTTTGGCGTTCGTCGACCGCGCGCCGGGTGCCGAGCATGCCGCTCGGCGAGCAGGTTGAAAAACAGCGGAACACCAAGCTATTTCTTCAGCGTCATGCCGAAATGCCACGGCGGCAGCTCCACCGGAATCGCCGGTCCAGTTCAGCGGCACGTGCCCACTCTTGAATCTGCGCGGACTGGGGCCGAATCGCCAATGGCGGCCCACGCCGCGTTGGCATGTCCGAACGCCTGGATCACGAGGATTCGACCGCCGGGCCGCGTGACACGCGCGGGCCTCACGCAATATGGCCACTGGCTTCGCGCAGTGCAGGATGTTGAAAAGCAGACAGGCGGTGCGCCACGCGATTTCGCCGTAACGAGAGCGACATCCGCGAAGCGGCGCATTGGGTCGGGCTTTCCGCCCAACGGCACGGGCGTCGTCGTTGCCAAGATGAGGCGCCCTCCCTGGATTCGGTTCCTCATATAATTTACAAATGGTATCTTAACTCATGTGTGAGACTTTGGTATTGAAATGAGACTATAGTCTCGTTACGCGTCGTTCGTTCTCAACAACCCAATAAGATTAGCCATGTCCCTTACACACGCACAAATGGACCAGAAGATAGACGAGCATTTCGGCTACGAGGAAAGCGACGACGTCGACGGTGTCCTCGCCACCCTGGCTCCCGATGCCGTCCACGACGTCGTGGGATCGCCGCTCGGGCAGCTCCGCGGTCGCGAAGCTGCGCGGCCGTTTTATGAGGGCCTGTTCGCCGACTTGTCGGAGGGCAAAGTCACGCCGATCCGGCGCCTTTATGGCGACAACTTCCTCGTCGACGAATCGTTCTGGGAGGGCCGGGCGCAAGGACGACCATTCGGCCTCAAGGGCAAGGGGCGCCCGCTTTCTTTCCGCCTCCTTCACGTCGTTGATTTCGCCGATACCGGCCAGATCCAAAAGGAGCAGGTGTGGCTCGATGTGGCCGCCATCATCCACCAGCTTCCGCAAGGCGAATGAGCGGCCAGCAAAAGCCGAGCAATCAGGAGCTGCGCACGCGCAAGGAACTGCTCCTCGCGGCCAGTCGACTCTTGAAGCAAGGCCGCAAACCGACGATGGACGACGTCGCGAAAGAGGCACTGGTCTCGCGAGCCACAGCGTATCGCTACTTTCGGAGCGTCGACACCTTGCTACTGGAAGCGCCTATCGACGCGGCGATGCTCAATCCGGAGGAGCTATTCGCCAACAACACTTCCGCGGACGCCGAGGCCCGGGTGGATGAAGCCGAGGCCTTCGTCCACAGAATCATGTATCAGAACGAAGCGCAGATGAGGATCACACTCGCCAATTCCATCACGCAAGCGCTCGAGGCCGATTCCCTGCCCAGCCGACAGAACCGCCGCGGACCACTGATCGAAGCCGCGCTGGCGCCGGCGCGACATCGCTTCCGCGACGAAGACTACGAGAGGCTCTGCGGCGCCCTCGCACTGATCTTCGGCCCTGAGTCGATGATTGTAGCTCGCGACGTGATACGTATCGACGAGAAGACGGCGCGGCAGATCAAGAGCTGGGCAGTGCGGGCTCTCGTTCGCGCCGCGCTTCAATCGTCAGAAGCGAATGCCGGCTCATGACAAACTACCGGCTGATCTATGCCCGTTTCGGCAAGATTGCGACGACCCACGCGCTCGCCGACCGCGCTGCGGCCGAGCGCAACGCAAACGTCGGCGTTGGGTGCACGTTGGCTAGCACCCATTGGTTCGCAACAGGTCGGTTGAACCGACCCTGCCAACAGCCCGCGGCCGAATTATTGCCGCTCGCTCCGATCCCCGAATAAAGGGTCGCCCGCGAGGATCGCCATCTCGACTCCGCCAAACGCAACCGGTTCGGCCCATACATCGCGCAGCGTTCGTCCCGCCGTCAGCCCACGCCAGGCGCGGATGACGCCGGCGTGCGTGACGAGCGCGATGCGTTCCGCGTCGCACGCAATCAAATCCGCGCGCAAATCACTCACCCGCGCCCACAGATCCGCCGCCGTTTCCCCTCCGGGCGGTCGCTCGTTCCAAGGATCGCGCGCCCACGCCTCACTCGCGGGGCCGCGAAAGTCCTCCCAGCACCGTCCTTCCCACGCGCCAAAATTCAGCTCGTGCAGTCTCGGCTCGATCCGCACCCGCACTGTCCCCAAACGGTCCGCCAACGCCCGGCAACGCGGCGCCGGACTCGTCCACACCTCCCTTGGCACCCACGGCAGCCACTTGCGCACGGCGATCGCCTCCTCTGGAAACGTGTCTGCCAGCGGCACGTCGCTCCGTCCGAAACAAACGCCCGGTGGCGCGACGATGCGCGTGTGTCGGATGAATACGGCGTTCATGCGAGCGCGAGAATCGTCAAATAAAACACCAGCTCCGTCATCTGTTGGGCCGCCCCGAGGCAATCGCCGGTATATCCACCGATGCGCCGCGCAAACCATCGCGCCAGCACGACACGCGCAAAGATGACCGCGGCCAGCGCGCCACCTGCGGCGCTCAATGGGAGCAGCGAGAGCGGCGCCATGCCCCCGAGCAACGCCACTGCCAGCCTCCCGCCGCCCAGCTCAGTGGCCATGGGTTTTGCCTTCGCCGATCCCTCGCGCACATACGGCAGCGTCGCCATCAGGGAAATCGCCGCCGCGCGACTCAATGCGTGTCCCGCCATGAGCACCGCCGGTGCGAGCGCCACCGGCAACGCAGCCACGCTCTGCCATTTCAACCCGAGCATCACGGCCACGCCGATCGCGCCAAAAGCCCCGACGCGCGAATCGCGCATGATCTCGAGCACGCGGTCCTTCGTCGTTCCACCGCCAAATCCATCGCACACGTCGGCCCAGCCGTCTTCGTGAAATGCACCCGTCAGCAAAAGCGTTGCCGCAAGGCTCACTCCGCTCGCCATTGTCGGCGGCCACACCTGCACGCCAAGCCACCACACGAGCGCGGCGACGCCACCCACGAGCCAGCCCACGAACGGGAAATACGCCGCCGCGCGCTGCAGATCGCCAGGGTTCCACGCCGACGACAACGGCAGCGGCAGCCGCGTGAAAAACATCACGGCTGCCCGCACCGCCCGGATCTCTGTGCGCCAATCGCTCACGCCGGCACACGCGCGCCCTCCCGCTCACTCACTCCCGCCGATTCGAACGTCGCCATTTCGCGCAAGAAGTTCACGGCCGAAACCAGCAACGGCCACGCGAGCGCCGCGCCCGTGCCTTCGCCCAACCGCAAGCCAAGCTCGAGCAGTGGCCGCGCGCCCAGTGCCGTGAGAGCGCGCTCATGCCCGGTTTCCGCGGAACTGTGCGCAAATACACAGTAATCGAGCACTGTTGGCCGCAGCTTTGCCGCTACGAGCAGGTCGGCCGTCACGATGAACACGTCGCTCACAAACACGATGCGCCGCGCCGCCGCTTCGACCAACCCGCCCGTCAACATTGCAATCTCGCAA